>CAVGED010000026.1:0-22985 GCA_963628035.1 Paludibacteraceae bacterium | reverse complement strand
GGTATCGTTGCAGGCTGGAATGCCTGTTTGGATGAAATCTTAAAGTAAAAAGAAAAGGAGTGAGAGGTTTGCTGGCCAGCGGAAAAGAGCTCTTTACTCCGAAGAAAGGAAATGAAAGAGGAATTTAGAAGTAGGGTCTATACAGATAGACCGGATTATGCAGACTTTGAAGCACCTGCAAAATTTACAGCGATCCAAAGCATTATCGCTAAGCATCTTCGTGAACATCCGAACGCTATATGCTCATATTCGGGAGGATCCGATAGCGATATCATGCTTGATCTGGTTGAACGGACGCGAAAGGCATTTGATCTGCCGCCTATCAAATACTGTTTTTTCAACACTGGATTGGAGATGAAAGCCATAAAGGATCACGTCAAGGAGACAGAGAAAAAATACGGCATAGAAATCGAAGAATACAGACCGAAAGTTAATATCGTTAATGCGACGAGAACGTATGGGATACCTTTTGTATCAAAGATCATGTCAGCCGGACTGTCTGAATGGCAGAAGAAAGGAATTCCGCTGTCAATCGCGGAGGAATACGACCAGGCCGAGGATAAGATCGCTAAACGGAAAGAACTGAAAGAACGTTATCCAAAGTGCGAAAGCGTCATCAATTTCCTGTGCTGCTGCAACGGTGCAGGAGAGCCAAGGCCAAACATACAGTTGGTTATCAATTCATCGAAATATATGCGCGACTTTATTGCCGAGTACCCGCCGGATTTTGAAATAAGCGCAAGGTGTTGTGATTACTGCAAAAAGCAGGTCGCACACAAGGTGCAGAAAGACTATGAGATGGTAATCACTGGTGAGCGTAGAGATGAAGGAGGAATGAGATCAGTTCCCAGAAAGGATAATACAGCGTTGTGCTTCACGGAGACTTCAAGCGGCCAATTCCGCCTGCGTCCGCTCTATTATGTCAGCGACAAAGACAAGGATTGGTACAAAGAGTATTACGGCATAAGGTACTCGGACGCTTACGAAGTATACGGACTGACACGAACGGGATGTTGCGGATGCCCGATATCTTATAAGGCTGTTGATGATCTGGAATTGATTCGCCCATATGAGCCAAATGTAGTCAAAGCCGCATGGAATATTTTCGGGAAAAGCTATGAATACAGAAGGAAATATAACGAGTATAAGCAGATAAGGATGTCACAAGAAAAGGAAAAGGCAGTCAATACAGAGGGGCAAATGAGCCTTGACGATTTTATGAATTAAAGAAAGGAGCCGAACCTCCGGCCGGGGTAACGCTATAGCAGGTTCCTGGAAAGAAAAATGACAACCAAAAAATTAAAGGAATATTTAAACAAATTTCAAGATGACGCACCTATCAGCGTTATTCTTGCAAATCCCAAAAAGCGGAAACTGTATGAGGTGGATGAAGTCATGTGCGGCACGGGATTTGGTCAGCCAGTTTTCTGTATTGAAGTTGGCGAAGAATCCAATATGGACGCTGAAATGGTGGCAGCTTGCGAAGAGAGCGAAAAGGCCGCGGGCAATCTTGCCGGCCAGATGGAGATAACCGATTTCCCGGAGGTGATGCCGTGATACAGTGCGAGGGACAATTAGAAATTACGGATTTTCTGATATCCAAGATAAAGCGCAAGAAGGTAAAGGATCTGACTGAATGGATTAATAGCCAAGGAAAAGCACAGTACACGCAGATCAAGGAAGTGGTGAGAGAAGCTTACGAACGCTATAAAGATTCGGACGATCCTGTGGACAGGATGACAAATTTAATATCAGTATACGTCCTTGAACAGTCTATGGGGTACATGGACTATTTGAGGGAAGAAGTAAAATAAGCAGACCGGACAGCTCCGGTTTGCGTGAAAGGAGAATAAGAATGCATAACAAATACGTGGAAATAGCTAAACACTGCATTGGATTAGATTATGGGAAGCCAAGCAAGCGGGCACAGACGGAAGATACGTTGAGCTGTCGCGAAAGGGCGTATCTATAACGATACCAAGGGAGGATTTTGAAGAGCATTGGAAGGAGGTGGAGTAGTAGATGACACTATACGAACTATTCGCGGTACAGCGCGATAAGAACACACTAAAATCACTCTATCTGGAACTGGCAAACCATGAGAATCTCAATCCCTTTAAGGCCAATATCATCACTGATATGCCAAGAGGGGGAGGGGGCAAGGATATTGGAGAGTGGTATACTGAGGAAAAGGAACGGATTCTGAAGCGTATTGAGATTTACAAGGAGAAGCTCCAGGAGGATCGCCGGATACTGGATGAATACATAGCGGCTGCACCATATCCAGAATGCGATATCATTCGGTTTCGAGTGATTAATGATATGAGCTGGGAGGAAATCGGAGCAGAAGTAGGATACACTGGACGGAACACATCAAGGAGATTTTACAACTACGTCAAAACATGTCCGAAATGTCCGTAATTTTCATTGCGTCCGTCGGGTACGCGTGATATGATATAATCAGCAGGAAAAGATAAACAGATACCATTTCCTTGAATTTCTCCTTACACCACAATCTGAAAGAGCGCTGGACTAATTAAAGTCTGGCGTTCTTTTTGTGCAAAATTACGAGTGGACAAACTAGAACAAATGTTCTATAATGGAGTTCAGTTCTCCACTGTAGCGAAATTTGTTGAAAAATGGAAGATTATGGTATATTATTAAGAAAAATATTTCTTTGTGGTGGAGAAAATGCGTTATGGCGAAAAAGGTAGGACTTAATATCTATTCATTTAGTTTATGGAGGACTGATGGAAAGCCAGAATTACACAATGTTGTTGGCAGAATGAGTTTCTTGCAGCTAGTGGAAATGTTTGCAAAAGAAAATGCAAGAAAGTTTTCTACCGATAAAACGAAAGAAGTTGTCTTTACATTTGATAGCGTAGAATCAGTAGAGGCGGTGAATGAGAACGGGGAAAAAGAATTTGACATTCTCCTAGGAAGAGTAAAAACTGGCGAATACGGAACAGAATCGGAACTAGTTGACGTTGAAAACGGGACAGTAATAGAACGAAAGGAGAGCCAAGCCGATGTTTTGCCGTTTGGTTTTTGCATCGCGGTAGCGAAAGGAACGGTTGACAAGGGGATAATTATTCTGCAGACTCTTGGAAACCTTGGGATGAAGTCTGTATTCCAAAAAAAATTACAAGAATGCATGGATAGCTATGAAAGTGATTATAATGTCATATGGGGGCAATTAGTTCCCAGAGCCTACCTTTTTAAAATCTTTGAGAAGGGTAGGTTAGAAAGGATAAGGCTCATTAGATACGAGATACCAGAAGATGTGTCTGACAGATATGGGATAAACTATGGAGTAAAGCAAACGCGTGAAGAAAGAATTATATGCCGACCAGTAGGTTTTATTGAAAGAAAAAAACAAGAAATTAGTGAATGGATGGCAGGGCAGCGGAGCTGCACAAATATTGTTGAACTTGAAGATTTCGAATATGACGATATGAAACTGGAGTTTAAATTAGGCAGAACAAACAAAACTATTAGCCTTGCAGATACAAGTGGGCTCCGCGTCAATGAGGATATCACGGATGCGGTCACGATTAAAGGCGGTAACCCGACGTATGATTCATTAAGAACTGTACTAAGGGAAACAGCCAAAGAATATTTGGTTGGAATGGGGTTATTGGCCTGACGAAAGGAGAGTATATGTTATCCTTCATAAAAAAGCCAGAGGTAATCATATGGATTTTGATATTAATTACTTTGATCATAAGCAAGTTTGCAGTAGGATTAAAATATCTTTCAGTATACAGCATAATCAAAAATCATTTTAATTGTTTTAGGGGTGAGGAAGACGGAAAGATAAAGCTACTTCCTGTGCTTAATTATTTTATTGTTCCGATGTTATTGGGGGCGTCAGCCGCATATGTCAAAGAAATTGACAAGGACGTAATAGACATTATCACGGTTATAGTCTCTATTTTGACAGCCATGTTCTTTACGTTACTAACAATTGTTATCGATATGAAATCAAAGATAAGAGCTAATCCGAAGTATTATAGCACGGAGGCAAAAATATCAAAAAGGGCGCTAGTGGAAACCTATTATGCTATTATGTTTGAAGTTTTAGTAAGCGTTGTGCTCCTTATACTTTGCTTCCTGAATATATTTACAAACATTTTTAGTTTCATCCAGAGCTTTTTAATATACGGATTATTATTCTTGCTGGTTGTTAATTTGCTGATGATTATTAAAAGGATTTCCAGAGTGATTGATGCAGATATCAACAAGTAAGCGTAAAAGACTATAATCAGAATTATTTTTTTAAGAGGTGACTTCGGTCATCTCTTTTTATATCCAGAAAGAAGGTGAGCCAAGTGGCATTAACAGAAAAACAGAAAATCTTTGCGGATGAATACCTGATAGACCTTAATGCTACGAGGGCTTACAAGGTAGCTTATCCGGGAGTAAAGAAGGATGAAACAGCAGCGCAGGCCGGTAGCAGGATGTTGAGAAATGTCAAGGTTGCGGCATACATTTCCGAACGCATGGCTGATCGCCAGAAGCGCACCGAAGTGACACAGGACATGGTTGTGCAAGAGCTGGCGGCGATTGGATTTGCAAAAGCCACGGATTACGTCACTGTTGTGAATGGCCGTGTGTACATAAAAAACACGGATGAATTGACAGAACAGCAGATCCGGGCAATTGCCGGAATCAAGGAAGGTGCGAACGGTGTAGAGGTGAAGCTGAACAGCAAGGAGAAGGCACTTGAACTCCTGGGGCGTCACCTTGGCATGTGGAATGACAAGCTGGATGTGTCCGGCCTTGAAGCAGAGAAATCCAAACTGGATGATATCTTGCGGCAAATGTGTGGTGATGGGTGATGAACGATGGCCTTATCTTGTCGGACAAGTACAAAGCGTTTCTGCGGCATAGAGCCCCGGTGGAAATGCTTGAGGGTGTCACGGCTGCAGGAAAGACCACGGTCGGCTTATTTAAGTTTATGCTTCGGGTCCTGGAATCGCCCAAGAAGTACCACATCATAGCAGCCAAAGACACTGGTACAGCTGAAAAGAATATCATCAACAAGGATCTTGGTATCATTGATGATTTTGGAAAGCTCACGGAGTATAACGGCAACGGCACCAAGGATGAAAAGATACCACACATAGCCTATCATACCAACAACGGCGAGAAGATTGTGTACGTCATGGGCTATGGTGATAAAAAGAAGTGGCAGAAAGCCCTTGGTGGTCAGTATGGATGCCTTTACATCGATGAGATCAACACGGCGGATATTGATTTTGTCCGAGAAGCAGTCATGCGTGCTGATTACACGATGGGAACGCTCAACCCGGATGATCCGAGCCTGCCGGTGTATAAAGAGTACATTAACTGCTGCCGCCCACTGGAGCAGTACAAGGACGATGCACCAAAAGAGATCAATGCGTTTCTGACAGAGCCCGCAAAGCCTGGATGGACACATTGGTTTTTTAATTTCCGAGATAACGCAGGATTGACACAGGAGAAGATTGAGCAGATCAAGCTTAACACGCCGGAGGGCACCAAACTCTGGAAGAACAAAATCCTGGGATTGCGTGGTCGGGCAACCGGGCTTGTGTTCAGCAACTTCTCCAGACGCAGGCATGTAGTCACTAAGGAATATGCTAAGACTCTCATTCGGGACAAGGGCAATAAGAACCAGACAGAATGGTTTGAGTGGTTCACCTCCGGCTTGGACACCGCATACTCCACGGAGAGTCCCGATACCATTGCCATGAGCTTCATGGGTATAACCAATAGGGGCAAGCTGTTTGTACTGGATGAAAAAGTGTATAACAACGCCAATCTGGAAAACCCCATAGCTCCATCGGACACGGTGGTTAACTACATTGCCTTTCTGGAGCGCAACCGGAAGGAATGGGGCTTCGCAAAGAATGTATTCATAGATAATGCAGACCAGGCAACAATGACGGAGTTCGGAAAGTATAAACGGCTCCACAATGATTGCCTGTATCTGTTTAATAATGCTTATAAAAAGGTCGAGATCATCGACCGAATCAACTTACAGCTTGGCTGGCTTTCCTGGAATGACAAAGGGAAGGAGCCCGACTATTTTGTTGTTGATACCTGCGAGAATTACATTCATGAGCTGGAAGTGTACAGTTGGCAGGAAGACAAAGACAACACGCCGGAGGATGGCAACGACCACATGGTCAACAGCACACAATATGGCTGGATCCCATACCGGGATAAGATTGGAGTGAAGAAAGAATGAGGGTGATTGATAGAATGGCAGAAGCAGCAAGAAGGGGATTAAGGAGTTTTTTAAGGATTGAACCTGCACAGGCATCCGTGATACACATCCACGAGAAGATGGATTTCAACACCAACGCGGCGAAGAACCAGGTTTGGTATCGCGGTGATTCAGACGAGCTGGCAGAGCTGTACAAGCTTCTTCCTGGCAGTAACACGATGTTCTGGAAAGCGGTTCCGACGGCCGGGATGGAGATCAAGAAGGACCATATCGGGATCCCGGGTATCACGGTCGATACGCTGACCGCAATTGTGCTTCGTGACATGAACGGCGTGGAACTGGAAGGAAAGCACCAGGCGCTATGGGACAGCATGGAGAAGGAAAGGACGTTCAAAGAGATCCTGGAAGAAGCAATCAATGCCGCTTTGGTCGTTGGTGACGGCGCATTCCGAATCAGCTTTGATCCGAACACTTCCGCGTTGCCGATCCTGGAATTTATTTCCGGTGAGTGGATAGATGTGGAGTACAGGCGCGGAAGGATCTATGAAATCACCTTCAGGACACCGTACAAGCACGGTAGCCAGGAATACATCCTGGAAGAGGTTTATGGGAAGGGATACATCAAATCAGCACTTCTCCTGGACGGCAAGGAGCAACCACTGAACGCCATACCGGAGACTGCAAAGCTCTCCCCATCCATCACCTTTGATGGAGATTTCATGCTGGCAGAGCATTTTAAGATTTTTAACAGTTCCAAATACAAAGGCCGTGGCGGATCCATTTTCGATAAAAAGATCGATTGCTACGACAGCCTGGATGAGTGCTGGTCTCAGTGGATGGATGCCTTACGCAAAGGCCGCTCAAAGGAGTATATCCCGGAGAGTATGCTTCCAAGGAACCCAAATACCGGCGAGGTGCTTACACCGAACGCATTCGACAATGCCTATATCCGGCATGATTCGCCGATGGCAGAGGGCGTGGCACTGAAGATTGAGACAGTTCAGCCAGCGATCCCGGTAGAGAGCTATCTCGGTACATATATGACTGCCCTTGACCTGTGCCTACAGGGAATCATTAGTCCGTCCACTCTCGGAATCGATGTGAAGAAGCTTGACAATGCGGACGCACAGCGCGAAAAGGAAAAGGCAACGCTGTACACCCGGAACAAGATCATCGAAGCTATTCAGAATACGGTCCCGAAGGTCATTGCAAATGTTGTCAAAGCGAACGCTGTGTGGAATAAGCAGACAATAGAAGATGTGAATGTGGATATTTCCTTCGGGGAGTATGCGAACCCGTCCTTCGAAAGTCAGGTGGAGACCATATCCAAAGCAAGGACAGGCCAGATCATGTCAGTGGAGGCTTCGGTTGAGGAACTCTACGGTGATTCAAAGGACGATGGCTGGAAGAAGGAAGAGATCGCCAGGCTGAAAGCGGAGCAGGGGATCCAGAACATGGAAGAACCTGGGGTGAACCAGGAGGCTGGAAGTTTTGTAATACAAGGCTTCGGAGGTGAAACAGATGAAGGTGCAGGTGGCAAACAAAACCTATCAAATGAGCAAGGGCGAATATCAAGGCTTATTGAAAGTGGCCAGTGAACAGGTTCCCTTTGGTGTGTACGCTGTTGAGAAGGGAAATTATGCGGAGCTTCGAGCCGACAAGTGCAAGAGTGCGACACAGCTAAAGGCGCTGATCCGGCAGTTTAAGGCAGCCGGTTTTAAAGTGCGTTACAATGGCAGGTGATAGCATTGGCAGATTACGATATCGAAAAAGCCTTCCGGGCGGTCGAAAATGAGTTGATGGAATCCATGATCCGCAATATGAAGCGGCATCGTCTGGACGAGATCGACGAGGGAAAAGAATGGGAGATGTGGCAGGCACTCCAACTACAGGCCTTGGAAGAGTACAAGAAAGCGAACAAAACGCGGTTCCAGGGGAAGTTCAGTGATATTGACGGAGCGATATCTTCCATCATATCCGAAGCAAGGGCGCAGGGCGGCATGGCGCAGGAGATTAAGATCCTGAATGCCATCAAGAAGGGATTCAAGCCATCCAAAGCGTCCAAGAACAGCGTTACAACGATGGCGGGATTCTTCCGAATAAACGACCGTAAGCTTGACGCTCTGATCCGGGCAACACAGAACGATTTTAAGAAAGCCGAACATGCTATGCTGCGAATGGCAGAGGATCAATACCGAAAGGTGATCTACAACGCCCAGGTGTATGCGAACACCGGAGCCGGTACATACGAAAAGGCCGTGGACATGGCAACCAAGGACTTCCTAAGCCGTGGGATCAACTGTATTGAGTATGCCAACGGTGCAAGGCATACCGTCACCGATTACGCTACGATGGCGATAAAGACAGCCAGCAAGCGCGCCTACCTCACCGGAGAGGGGGAGAAGCGGCAGGAATGGGGGATTTCCCTTGTTATCATGAAAAAGCGTGGAAACGCCTGTCCCAAGTGCCTTCCATTTGTTGGTAAGGTACTGATAGATGATGTGTGGAGCGGCGGAAAAGCTTCAGATGGTCCGTATCCACTGATGTCATCCGCCATTGCAGCCGGTCTCTATCATCCAAGGTGTAAGGATATCCATACCACCTACTTTGAGGGAATAACCAGGCCGGGAGCGTCTTATACCAAGGCGGAGCTACAGAATATAGAGGATGACTACCGAAAGGGCCAGAAAGAACAGTACGCCAAGCGACAGGAAGAACGCTTCGGGCGGCTAGCAAGGTATTCACTGGATGAATGGAATCAGCAGCAGTACCGAAGGAAGGAGCAGGAATGGAAGAACGTAAGGTTTAGAACAGGAGATATGGATAGCCGCCAATATGCAGAATCCAAACGACCGCTGGCTAACTTTAGAGCGGTTCCGCAGGATCAAGTTGTTGATGTGTTGAGGAGAGACTCGGAAGATTGGATAACCGGATTGACGGATGCGGAAAAACGCGCTATCAAGAAATATACATATAATTCGGGAGACGAGAAGCCGAACAGGTTTTTTGAGAGGCTCAATGCAATGCTAAGGGGCGATGCGCCAGAGAATGAAAGTTTACGGCGATACGCAGACACAATTTCGGAAGCCATAAAGAAAAGCAGATTAGAAAGAGATGTGATTTGCTATCGGAACATGGACATAGATATTTATGCTGACTATAAACCAGGAGATATATTTGTGGAACCCCAATTTATAAGCACATCCGTAGTTCCGGGAGCAGCATTGAATAAGCCGTATAAGATTACAATATACGCATCAAAAGGTAGCAAAGGCGCATATATTGAAAAGGTTAGTAAATATCCACGGCAAAGAGAGTTTTTACTTGACAAAAACAATGTTTTTAGAGTAATATCAAAGAAAGAAAGCGAAATTGAATTGGAGGTGATCGTATGAGGGAGAAAATGACAAAGCAAGAGAAAGAGGCATATGAAGCATACTTAGATAGAATATCATTGCCAAGTAAGCCAAGAAAACTAACCACGGAAGAGGTTGAAGAGTTGAGAAAACAGGGAAGGATTTAATGCCACCAGTCAGAAACGGCCGGTGGTATTTTTGTACCCAAAAATCAAAGAGAGGGAGGTGAGAATACCATGAAAGTGAAGGTGCTTCACGATTTCCGCGACCGCACAGCCAACCTTGTGCTTCGTAAGGAAGATGAAGTCCTGGAAGTAGACGGAGCGCGGGCGGTGACGCTGGAATCGCTTGGTCTGGCAGAACGGATACGGGAACCGGAAAAGAAAGAATCAAAGGAAACGGCAGCCAAGTAGGCTGTTATTTTTATGCCCGAAGGCACGAAACTACACGGAGACACCGGGTTATCAACTGTAAAAGTGAGACACACATAAAACTGTACGTGCAGACAGCACAAGAAAAACTGTGAAGGAGTGAGTAACCATGAATAACAGATTTGTAAGAGTATTTTTTGCGGCAGATGGCGGCGCAGCAGGTGGAGCAGGCGGAAATCCGCCAGCAGATCCGCAACCAGCAGGCGGGGCAGCCGTAAACCAGAATCCGCCAGCACCAGCGTTTGATTTTGATAAGCTGGCAAGCTTGATAGCTGGTAAGCAGACAGTCACGGAGGAATCCGTACTGAAAGGCTACTTTAAGCAGCAGGGCTTGAGCCAGGAAGAGATGACACAGGCCATCCAAGCGTTTAAGGCGCAGAAGGCAGCCAATCAGCCGGATGTAGCAGGTATGCAGACCCAACTTGCACAGGCGCAGACCCAGATCACGCAGGCCAATGCAGTTGCGCAGCAGGCGCAGTTACAGTCAGCGGCCACAATGGCAGCGGTATCCCTTGGAATTGACGCCAAGACCATCCCCTACGTCCTTAAGATGGCAGATTTAAGCCAGGCGGTCGGACAGGATGGGAAGATCAGTGAGGAGGCCATCAAGAACGCGCTGAACGCGGTGCTTGAAGCGGTGCCGCAGTTAAAACCCGCACAGGAAACGCAGAAGGGTTTCCAGATCGGGGGCAGCGGTACAAATACAAATCCGCAGACACCGCCACAAGGTCAGCCGCAGGTGCCAACCAAGCGGTGGAACCGGTGGAATTAACGCCCAAAAGTGGGCACATCAAGAAAGGAGGGCATAAGATATGCCGAATTTAAACTACGCAGAAGTATGGAGCCCGGAGCTCCTGGAGATTTTGATGCAGGGATCATTGACTTCTCCGTTTATCACCAGCAATGTGAGATGGCTGGACGCTAAGACGTTCCATTTCACCCAGATGTCTACCAGTGGATATAAGAACCACAGCCGGAACGGCGGGTGGAACAAGGGTGATTACGTGCAGAAGGATGTACCCTTCACACTCACCCATGACCGCGATATCCAGTTCATGGTGGACAAGGCAGACGTGGACGAGACCAATTCCACATCTTCCATCCAGAACATTTCCCGGATCTTCGAGCAGACCCAGGTTGTGCCGGAGACAGACGCGCTGTTCTTCTCCAAGGTGGCGCAGGCAGCGTTGGCGGTAGCCGGTTATCATTCCAGCACGGCAGCGGCTACTGGCTACACTAAGGCGAAGGTGTTCGGTGCGCTGAAGGATATCCTTGCAAAAGGAAAGCTTCGCCGCTATAAGGCTAACGGTTCGCTGATCATGTACGTCACGAGCGCGATCATGGACGCTTTGGAGCAGTCCACGGAGTTCACCCGCAAGATCGAGATGACACAGATCGCCGAGGGCGGGCTTGGTATCGAGACCAGGGTGACCGACATTGACGGAGTGCCCATCATGGAAGTTATCGACGATGAACGCTTCTATGATGCCTTCGATTGGAACACGGAGGACGGTGGTTTTGTGCCACAGAAAGCAACCTACGTAAAGACTGCGGACACGGATATCGTATCCGGCAAGGATTACTATACGGAGTCTAGTGGAACTTACACGAAGGTTACTTCTCCAGCAAAAGCAAGCCTTGGAAGCTACTACGAGAAGGTAGCCGGTGCACATAAGATCAACGTGCTGGTGGCGTGCGGACAGACCTGTAAGACCGTACCGAAGATTTCCAGCATTTACTACTTTGAGCCGGGCGCACACACGGAGGGGGATGGTTATCTGTATCAGAACCGTTCTCTGTCGGACGTGTTTGTGTTCCCGAATGGCCGGGACGGTAAGATCGACAGTATCTATGTTGATGTGGACACCGAAGAGTACGCTGGAGAGTAAGGAGGGGGATCCCTATGGCATACGAACCATATGCGGATGAACGGTATTACTCCCGGGAGGTTGGCGGTGAGATCATCGAGGATGATGTAGACAAGTATCTGCGTGCCGCCAGCCGACATATTGATTCCCTGACCTACAACCGGATTGTAGGCCGGGGATTTTCCAATTTGACGCAGTTTCAGCAGGATATCATCCGGGAAGTGTGCTGTGAGCTGGCCGAGTTTGAGTATGAGAACGAAGATCTCATACAGAACGTGCTACAGAGCTACTCCATCAACGGCGTTTCCATGAGTTTCGGGAATTCCTGGAATGTCAAGGTGATATCTGGCGTGGCGATCCGGTCAGACATCTACGAGAAGTTGGCGCAGACGGGATTGTGTTGTGCGTCGCTGGGGAGAAGGTGATTTTATGCGGTACCCATGTCTGGTTGATAAGAGACAGTGTAAGACGGATATTCGCGTGGAGATCGACCCCGGAGGTGTGGACAAGTACGGCAGGCCGCTCTTACCAGTAACCTACGTGGGAAAATGCAATTATCAGGACAGGGCAAAAACGGTTCTCACCGCCGAAAAGAAGCTGGTTGAAGTAACCGGGACGGCTCTGTTTCCTGGTGATATCGCGCCTTCCCTGGCGGTGATAAGTGGTGGGTCTGTGACGGTGTTTGGTGTGGAGCGCAGGATCGCGCTGGGAACCAAGGCCAGAAACCCGGATGGGACTGTGAATTACACGGGATTGGAGCTGATCTAATGAAATGCACCAGTAAGATCAAAATAAACCAGCAGGCGATCCGGCAGCTCTCCAAGGGAGCGGTGAGGTCTCTTGAACAGACCACAGAAGCGCTTCACACGGAGATTGTGCGGGCAGAGGTTGTCCCGCGTGACACCGGATTATTGGAGGGAGAAGGTTTCTTCGCCGACTATTCTCAGGCTAATGAAGGCACGGCCACGCTGGTACACAGCACGCCGTATTCCAGGCGGTTGTATTTCCATCCCGAATACAATTTCCACCGTGAGCCTTGGACGGACCAGAAAGGCGGAAAGCATGACGGGAACCCGAACGCAAAAGGCAAGTGGTTTGAGGACTGGTTGCCGGGCGGAAAAGAGACGAATTTCGCTCCAGATACCTTCAAGGAGCTATACAGGAGGAATGCCGGATTATGATGACACTGGAAGATATCAGAGATTATGTAGCGACACTGGGGATTGCCGAGGACGAACACTGCTATTGCGGCAAAATGCCGGATAAAAAGGAGAAGTCTATTGGCGTGTATCCATTGAAAAACAGGCAGCCATGCAACGTCCCGATTGGCGGCCTGGAAAATGCCTCATATGGCGCGAAGGGGATATCCTTCCTGATCCATTGGAACCGGATCCCTGGAGAGAGTGAGGAAGCAGCGGCAAGATTACAGCAAAAGTTGTTGTCCTGTCGAGAGGAACATATAGGCGAGCATACGATCAAATTCATATCCGTGGCTTATGATGAGCCTATCCCCGTTGATACGGACGATAACGGGATCTATGAATACGTGATCGAGTGCTTATTTTATTGCGAAAGGTAGGTAAGAAGATTATGTCAGAGACACCATCTAGCACAGCATTTTCGGGCGTGTACCCGTGTTATGAAAACCAGTTCAAGGTGGGCGCAGCGAGTGATTCTGCCGCCACGATCAAGGATATGGAAAGCTTCGCTGTATCTTTTGATAACGGCGTCGAGGAGTGGACACCCTTCGACACAGAAGGTTGGGTACGGCGGTTAATGACCGCAAAGGGAGTCACCATATCGGTGAGCGGCAAGCGGAACATCGGAGATACCGGGAATGATTTCGTTGCAGATAAAGCCCTTAAGAACGGACGCAATGTGGAAGCGTATTTTGCGTGGACGTTCAAGGACGGCACGGTCATTTCCTGGGATTCAGCTATTATCAATGTGACCAACATTGGTGCAGGCGATTCCACGGGCGTTGCACCGTTGGAATTTGACGTTTTAAGCAACGGTAAGCCGACCATTACACCGGCGGCGTAACAATGGGCCAGGGGCAAAACCCTGGCTCTTTTTCGAAAGGAGAACACTATGTCAAAAATTGTGGACATTACAGATAAACTTAGTTTCAATGAAAACCCGAAGCTGACCATCAAGGGGAAGGAGCTGGAGGTCAACGCGGACGCTACGACCGTCCTTAAGATCATGGGGATTGTCGGAGATGGCGAGGGCGTGTCAGTGAAGGACGTATTCGATGTATACGAGATCCTGTTTAGCGAGAAGACGCGCAAGGTAATTGATGGATTCAAGCTTTCCATTGATGATTTTAAGGTTCTCGTTTCAGAAGCTGTAAACCTGGTTACCGGCGAGGACGACCAGGGGGAGCAGTGACCCATATTATGATCTAATTGATGATTTTGACCTCATACAAGCCTCATTCCAGGCACAATATGGGTTACGCCTGTCTAAAGATCTGGCAGGCATGAAATGGAATGAATTTAAGGCATTGCTGTGTGGGATATCCCCGGAAACACCACTTGGAAGGATCGTCTCCATCCGGGCAGAGAATGACCGGGAAATCCTCAAACATTTTTCAAAGGAACAGCGCCGGATCCGGAGCGAATGGAGAAACCGGAGGGCAAAGGCCATGACGGAAGAACAACTGGATAACGTGCTGGATCAATTAAAGCAGGTATTTATCGCTATGGCGGGAAAGGAGTGAAGTCATGGGTAAGAGCGTAGGGCAGATAGACCTTGATCTTAACATCAACAAAAAACAATATGACAAGCAGCTTTCCGGCATAACCAGCACGGCAAAGAAGGCTGGGGCGGTTATTGCGGCAGCTTTTTCCATCAAGAAACTGGTGGATTTCGGGAAACAGTGCATTGAGCTTGGTTCCGACCTGTCGGAGGTACAGAACGTAGTAGATGTTACGTTTCCTAAGATGTCGGCGCAGGTGGATAAGTTCGCGCAGAGTGCGGCTGCCACCTATGGCCTGTCGGAGACGATGGCGAAGAAATTTGCTGGTACTTTCGGGGCAATGGCAAAGGCGTTTGGTTTCGCGGAAAGCCAGGCTTACGACATGAGTACAACGCTCACCGGGTTGGCCGGAGATGTAGCTTCTTTCTATAACATTTCCCAGGATGAAGCGTATGTAAAGTTGAAATCCGTGTTCACCGGCGAAACGGAGTCCCTCAAAGACTTGGGTGTTGTTATGACACAGACAGCGCTTGATTCCTTTGCGCTGACGAAGGGATTTGGAAAGACAGTGGCAAAGATGACCGAAGCGGAAAAGGTTGCTCTCCGATACGCTTTTGTACAGGATCAGCTTGCAACCGCCACGGGCGACTTTGCGCGGACATCTGACGGATGGGCAAACCAGGTAAGGGTGCTAAAGCTTCAGTTTGACAGCCTTAAAGCCACCATAGGCCAGGGACTTATCAATGTGTTTGCGCCCGTCCTTAAGGTTATCAATACGCTCATCGGGAAGTTGGCAACGCTTGCGAATGCCTTTAAGTCATTCACAGAGATGATAACCGGCAACAAGTCCACGGGGGCGGAAGCGGAGAAGAGTTTGAGTGGCGCAGTTGGCGCGGCGGATGCCTTAACGGACTCCACGGAAGCCGCAGGGGACGCGGCAAAAAAGACAGCCAAAGAAATGAAGGGTCTTATGGGATTTGATAAGATCCAGAAGCAGGATAGTCCAAGCACTGATTCCGGGAGTTCTTCCGGTGCCAGTGCCGGAAGCATAGACTTTGGCAGTCTTGCTACGGGAGAAACTGTTATTGATAAGACAGGATCATCCATTGATAGATTGAAAGACAAGCTCCGGGGATTAAAAGAACTGTTCAAGCAGGGATTTTCTTTGGAATTTGGAGATTCTGGGAAAAACTTTGCTGACATCCGAGAGAATATCCAGAGCATAGGGAAATCCGTTAAAGATATCTTCCAGTCGGATGAAGTGCAGGGTGCAGCCGGGAAATGGGTGGAAACTGTCACGTATAGTTTTGGCAGACTGGTCGGGATTGCCGGAAAAGTCGGTTCTTCCGTTGTGTCGAATCTGACGAACGGCATATCCGAAACGCTGGAAAAGAAAAAAGATTTTATCAAGAAGAAGCTTGCCGGGATCATCGGTATCAAGTCTGACGTAGTGAAGCTAAAGACAGATTTCGCAGCAGCTATGGGCGACATCATAAGTGGAGTATTCGACAGTAAGGCAGGAAAACGGATCACCGCGGACGTTCTGGACATGCTGACAACCGGCGTGCTTGGCGGTGCGGAATTGTTTGCGCGTGCAGGGCATGATTTGTCGGCTTTCCTCATACAGCCAATCGTCAACAACAAGGATAAGATATCCGAAGCGATCACAAACACGTTGGAACCTATTTCCACTGTGGTAGGAACCATAAAGGATGCCGTTTCGGATGCATTTGCCAAGATTGATGAAGTGTATAACGCGCATATCGCCCCTCTGTTTACGGCATTCAAAGAGGGGGCAAGCGACAGCCTCGGTAAGCTTTTGGAACTGTATAACACATACGTAGCGCCGGTGCTGGACGCGTGGGCGGCGAAGTTCCAGGAGGTGTACGAGAATAATCTGAAGCCATGCATGGAAAACATCATGGAACTTGCTGGAACTGTGGCGGACTACATCAAAACAAGGTACGAAATGTTCATAAAGCCAATCTTTGACTGGCTCATTGCTCATCTTGTGCCGGTGCTTGCGCCAATCGTAAAAGAGATAGGCAATGTATTTATGGATGTTTTCGGGGCGATTGGTAAGGTGGTTGGAGGTTTCGCCAAAACCGCCAAAGGCTTGATAGATTTTATCGTAGGCGTATTTACCGGGGATTGGAAAAAGGCCTGGAACGGAGTGAAGGACGTATTTAAGGGTATCTTTGATATGCTGGTCGGAATCATAAAAACACCGCTTAATGCAATCATCCGTGGACTTAATAAACTGATTGGCGGACTTAGCAAGATCAAGTTTGATATCCCTGAATGGGTGCCTGTGATCGGCGGGAAAAAGTTCGGCATCAACATCGGTAAGATTCCAGAGCTGGCACAGGGCGCTTACGTAAAGCCCAACACTCCACAGCTTGCAATGATCGGTGATAACCGACACCAGGGCGAGGTTGTGGCCCCAGAGGATAAGCTCCGAGAGATGGCTATGCAGGCAGCGAAGACGGTCAGCGGCGGCAGGTACGACGAGGAGATTCTTAAAGTTCTGAAAGCCCTTTTGGCAGCAGTGCTGAAGATAGACCCGAACATCTCTGTGGACGGGGTGAAACTGAAGGATATGATTGTCAGTAAGATCAATGAGCATACCACGGCAACGGGTGTATGTGAGATCATTACTTAAGGGGTGATGAACATGGCGATATTGAAAGCAGGGACGGTTGAATTACCGTCCCCAGTCTCCTTATCTGTAAACGATGAATTGATATGGTCCGCAAGTACCGGCCGTATAATCACGGGCGAGATGGTGGGGGACATTGTTGCAGAAAAAAAGACGTTGGACATCCAGTGGGGCATATTGCCGGAAACGGACGTGGCGCTCATAAAGACGAATTTAAAATCCGGCTTTTTCCCGATCACTTTCCGGGATGACGGAGTGGAACTTACTATCCAGACATACCGCGGCAGCCTGTCGAAGGAGCATATGGGCTATATCGGCGATGGCGTCTACTATTATCGGAGTGTGTCAGCGTCCATAATTCAGAAATAGGAGGAACCAACCCATGAAAATGAAGAATAGTGAAGTGCTTACCAGGTGCAGCACCTTGGCGGGGATCATCCGCAAGGGTGAGAAGTACCCGGTGAAGTTTTCCTTCGCCCTGGTGAAGAACCTGAAAGCTTTGCAGACAGCCGGCGCAGATCTGGAGGAAGCCCGGAACGCATTGCTTGACTGCTATAACGTGAAGGACACAGAGGGCAAACCGGCCTATAAGACAAGCGGGAAGATCGAGATTGCCGAAGGGTGCGTGGATGAATGGAAGAAGTCCATGCAGGAGCTTCTGGATATCGAAGTGGAGGTTCCGGTGCATCCGGTCAGCGTATCTGTACTGGATGGCCTTGCTATCTCCGCGGACATGCTCTACAGCTGTGATTTCATGCTGACGGAGTAATAAGGGAGGTGGTGCGATATGTACCAGGGCACTACAACAGCATTTAACAACACCATAGCCGGTGATAGCCGGACTTTCCGTGCGCGTATGGTGTGTGGGAATGAGACCATTACCGGATTTCGGAGTGTGAAGCTGACAGCGCAGGCCAACAAGAGCACCGACACCATATCCATTGGCGGCACCGTGTCGGCCTACATCGAAGTGAATATGGACACACCGTCCACCATGCTCATAGGGAAGGAATGGCGGCTGGATATCGGCCTTCTGGTAGCCGGAGAGCTTGAATGGGTGCCGATGGGCGTGTTTATGCCGCAGTCCCCGAAGGAATCGGATGGTGTCACCACGTTTACGGCCTATGACCGGATGGTGAGCAAGTTATCGGATCCGTATTTTACGGACATCACCAGCTATCCGGCGGATGGTAAGACGATCCTGCTGGAGATCGCCGCAAAGGCTGGGATTGATACAGCGAACATATCAGATCTTCCAGATGGCGTGATGGTCCCGGCGCGGGCAAATACCGGCGGTGACGGCACGGAAACAACAAATCCCTTTGACGGATATACATACCAGGAAGCGGTTGGCTATCTGGCGCAGATGTATGGCAAGTTTGCCACGTTCAACCGTGTTGGAAAGTTGGAATTTCGCTGGTACACGGAGAGCGGCTATTCTACCAATCGTGCATACGCGGAGCCGGAATGTGCGGAGCTGACATATAAGCTTGGAAAAATCACCTGCAACGTCAATGGAACGGCCTTAACAGCCGGGACCGGTACAACGGGGATCACCATCGAAAATCCAGTTATGACGCAAGCCATACTGGATGATGTATACGAAGAGATCGGCGGCATGGAGTATCTTCCGGCCAGCTGTTCCTTCTTCGGGGATATCCGGCTGGATCTGGGCGATATCATCTCTGTAAAAAAGAGAGATAAGACCACGGTCAAGATACCTGTCATGAGTCTTACGCAGGAGTTTGACGGCGGTGTTACCACAACGGTTAAGAGCAGCGGAAAGACTGCGGTTGAGGAAAATCTGCCAAAGGGACCCACGGCAACAGCACTTGATCGAGTGTATACAGAACTGTTTCTCGTTAAGAGCGTGGTGGCTGATAAGGTCAGCGCGGATTACCTGGAAGCCAACTATGCGACCATCAAACAGCTTACGGCGGTAGACGCGAAGATAGATACCCTTGAAGCAAAAACGGTCACTACGGACTATCTGGAAGCGAATTATGCCACCATTGAACAGCTGAACGCGACCAACCTAAAGGTCGATAAGGTGGAAGGCGATTTTGCGGATTTTGTGGAAGGTGATTTCGACACGCTGAAGGCTGGCGTGGCAGATATCAACACGCTTATGTTCGGCTCTGCCACGGGCAAGACCCTCACTACGGAGTTTGCAAACAGCGTTGTCAGCCTTGTGGGGACAGGCACCATCAAGGACGCGATGATCGAATCGCTATCCGTTGCAAAGGTTCTGGCCGGGGATATTTCCACGAATAAGTTCCGTATTGTCTCTGACAGTGGCAACACGCTCCTGTCTGACAACACCATGCAGTTTTCCGATGGGACGCGGGTACGTGTACAGCTGGGGAAGGACGCGCAGGACGATTACAACATGTATATCTGGGACGCAACCGGGAAGCTGATGTTTGACGCTCTGGGGCTTACAGCGGACGGTATACAGCGGGCGATCATCCGGGATGATATGGTGTCAGACACCGCCAACATTGATGGAAAAAAGATCAACCTGGAAAGCCTTGTGACGGAGATAAACAACGGCACAAGCACGATCAAGGGAAGCAAGATACTGATCGATGGCGAAAGCCAGACATTGGACATCCTGTTCAATACCCTCAACACCACGGTCACAGATCTGGGAGAGACAGTCACCTCACAGGGGACGCAGATCAGCGCCGTACAAGGGAGCATAACCAGCAAGGTATGGCAGCAGGATATTGATACCGCCGTGGACGATTTGCAGGAAGCCATGACGGACGCTGACAGCAAGAACATGAGTACCATATACTCCAAGATCGATCAGAGCGTATCAGAGATCCGAAGTGAGGTGTCAGCAAGCTATACGAGCAAGGACGAATTCGGGGAGTTCCAGAAGGATGTCTCTTCGTCCATTAAGCAGACAGCAGAGGGGCTAGAGGTATCAATCAGCTCCACACAGACCGGCTTGCAAGACCAGATCAACACCATCACGAAATACTTCGAGTTTGGCACGGACGGATTGGTTATTGCGACACCAGGCGGCAAATTTAAAACGGTTGTCAGTGATAACCGCTACAGCATGATGGTGGATGACACAGAGGGCTTGTGGCTTACCGCGGATGGATGGTCATATATCCAGCAGTTGACAGTCACTAAGGCCTTTGAGTTGCTGGGGTACATGATCGACCAGGATGCGGATGGAAATGTAAATTGCGGATATGTAGGAGAGTGATAGCATGGCGAAAACAGGCAGTATCAGTATATCCCGTACCGGGTACAGCATAAACAACAACACATCGGATATCAACGTTACAGGCTATATAACGACCAGCGGCGATTCCTGGCGCGGTAATCAGCGGACTGGTGCGCTTACGGTCACGCAGGGCGGCACAGTGATCTATAGCGATTCCTTCACGTCCGGCGCGGCCAAGAATTCGACAACGACGCTGTTCTCCATCTCCTTGACGGTATCGCACAACGCCGATGGTTCTTCCGGCCGGATAGAAGCGAGCTATAACTATGATGATGGCTGGTGTACCGGGAGCGGGTCTCTTGACCTGCCTACCATTCCGCGGGTGAGCCAGCCAACGTTGAATGCGTCGCTGTTCACAATCACACTGACAGACATCAACTTTATGCGGATATACACGAATCGGAAATCCGGCTTCACGCACCACGTCTACTATTCATTCAATGGTAGCACAGAGACAGGGCTGGCGAGTGGCGTCACGGATTATTACGACTGGTATTTTCCACATTCGTTGGCCGAGCAGATGCCGAATACCGGCAGAGCCAGCGGGTATATCCGGCTGTACACATTCAACGGCGGCACGAACATTGGGAATGCAACCGTATCGTTTGAAATGCAGCTTAGTAACGAGTTCGTACCAACAGTGAGCATATCGGTGACAGACGTGAACGGATATGCCGGAACCTTTGGAAAGTACATCCAAGGGCGGTCAGCCGTGAAGGTTTCTGCAACGGCGGAAGGTGTCAGCGGATCCACCATAAGGAGCTACAGCACCGTTGTGGATGGAAAGACGTATTCCGGGCAGGAGATCTCGTCTGATCTTATAACGTCCGGGAGCGCGATTGCTGTCACCACCACCGTCACGGACAGCCGTGGACGTACCGGGAGCACAAGCGTGGTTATCCCGGTCTATTCGTACACAGCACCGACCATAAGCGCATTGACCGCAAAACGCTGCAGTGCGGACGGTACGCCGAGTTCCAGCGGCAGTTATCTGGCGGTCACGTTCTCGTCCAAGGTCACAGCGTTGGACAACAAGAATACGGCAACCTATAAGCTGGAATACCACAAAAAGGGTGATACGGCTGGTGAGCCGGTTGAACTGACGGATTACGCCAATACCTATGAGCATACAGACACGGTATACGTCATTCCGGCAGATCAGACCAAGAGCTATGAGATCACCCTCTATATCGCGGATGGATTCGCAGAGAAGTACGGCAGTACATACAAGCGGGCAGTTGGCGCCACCGTATCAAAGTTGTGGTCGTGGCTACATAAAGGCCTCGGAATGGCCATAGGTAAGATCGCGGAGCTGGAAGGAGTATTTGACATTGCTTTCAAAACGCGGTTTGAGGGCGGCATTCTTCAGCCGGAGATCGCGGCGGAAACAGACCTTGACGAAGTTCTGACACCAAATACCTATACCGGCTTGGAAGCGTCCACGGCGGGCTATTCGAACTGCCCGATAACGTCTGGAAGGTTTACGCTGGAAGTCTTGGGTACAAATCCAGATGATACGGACGGCAAGGCGCTGACCCAGAGATTAACGCTTTGCGAGAAAGGGAAAGCCTATGTGTATGAACGGCATTACTACGGCGAATCATGGGGCGCGTGGGTGATGGCAACGCCTTTAGCTGAATCCATAACATCAAGCGATGGCAATGTAGCTTCTTGGAAATATGCAGATGGAAGATTAACTATATTTGGCAAACTTGTTGTTGATAATGCCAATGGTTATGTGGCGCAAAAAGCAGTTGCTTTTCCGGTACTTGCAATAACCACAAAACCCTATGCTACAATGGTAACTCGTAATTCTTTTGGAAATGCCGCGGCCGGTCTTCCTGTAGTGCCATTTTGCGGCGCACATAATACTAATTCAGACGGTCTTATTGAAAGTGTCACACTAGGATTACAGACTACTAACGGAGACCTTGGTAGCCACTCCGATACTTTTCGTACCGTACAATTTGTGTTTAATGGTTATTGGAAATAAACATGCGCTGGAAGCGCAGAAAGGAGTAGAGGATGGCGAATCGAATTGAACGCAAAATCTACGTATTAAAAAACAGAGAACCAAGGGTAATCGAGTACGTCCAGGGAGCGAGTGCAGTACCAATCATGCTGACACTTATGGATTATGACATCCCAGAGGATGCTACAGCGCGTGTGTACGTACTTAAACCCTCCGGCAAGGGCGAGTATGACACAGCCACCATCGAGGACAACGGCATACTGGTGGACACCAAAACCACCATGTTTGACGAGACCGGAACGAACCAGATCCAGGCATCGGTGAAGCTGGGAGATAAGACGCTCATCACCTTTAGCCAGGAGGTGGACGTAAGCCCCAACAAGGTGCCTGGGGAAGTGCCGGAGTCCGAGAATAAGAGTAACTTCTTGGACGAGTATATGAAAAAGTTGGAAAAGCTGGAGAATGACAACTACGAAACCTTGGATGCCAAGAAAGCCAACATAGCCGACCCGGTGTTTACTGGGAGCATGAGCATGGGGC
>CAVGED010000025.1:0-33524 GCA_963628035.1 Paludibacteraceae bacterium | reverse complement strand
CTCGATGAAATCTGATCTTTTTAGACTTTTAAAATATCTTCATGAAACAACCCTGGGCAAAAAACTCAGCTGCTTTTTCTCGCCGCTTTCTTTAATCCTCTCCGCGCAATCTTATGCGGACATTTATACAAAACACGGTTGAGTCCTTCTGCACGTTCCTTATCCCTGACATCAATCTCATTTTCCTGTTGCCAGGCAAAATTGTCAAATGTAAATTCACGGTTGATAATTTCATTAATCTGATCCGCATCCATTTCAGACACCTGCTGGGGCGAAATTAAATATTTCACATCCGCCGAAACATCTACTTTCCTTTTACGCAGACTATTATAAAGCGGCTGTCTCGTAAACGCTCCATAGGTACGGATCATGATCAAAGGTACACCCAGTAACTTTATACATCTTCCCACGCTGTCGGGCAATGGTGTCGCTGTTCCGTCAAAACTATAACTGGCTTCCGGGTACATAACTACGGTACTTTTCAGTTGTTTTATGCAATACAACATATCTCGTATGAGGTTTGCATCTGAAACAAACTTTTTGGTGGGAATACAGCCAATCAGATACATGATCCGCTTCATGATACCTGCAAAGGCATCCGAGGTCGTCACGATATTAAAATTTCTTTTATGTAATATGGTGGCTACAATTTCCAAATCGATAAAGCTGGAATGATTCATCAAGACCAGGCACGGTTCGTTCTTTCCCAGTAATTCCATATTGATTCGCTTATACTTAAAATTTGTTGCCCGCAAGTCAAAATACGCCAGACTTTTCATCAGAAACCGGAGAAAGGTCTACTGCTTTTGTGGCTTTATACGCCTGTCCTTGGGCATAGCTATAACATCTTCGTACTTTTTATCTACGATTGTAATTTTCATCTTTCGCTCCGTTAGGTTTGCTTATCGGTAAGTGCTTTGCATTTTCTTTTATTTTACCATATCAAACCTATTTGTAGCAATAACAACTTCATATTATATTCTGTTCTTGAAATGTTAGCACTTCTTCCTTTGTATATCCCAATTTCCCCAATATCTCCTGATTATGCTGTCCTAGCGTTGGTGCTGGCCGACTAATGCGTGGCTGCATATCCATCAATTTCACAGGATTTCCATTTACCTTCATCTTTCCAATCACCGGATGTTCTATATCGACAAACATCTCCCTTGCACCTGCAATGTGTTTATCTTCCATAATTTGTTTTACATCATAAATTGGTCCCGCAGGTATTCCATTTGAAAGTACTGTTTCAACTACCTCATCCACTGTATATTGCATAGTCCACTGTTCAATATATTTTTTCTGTATCTCATTGTTTTGTACACGAAGAGGGACAGTCAAGAAACGTTCGTCCGTTATCATCCAAGGCATTCCAATTACATCATTACAGAATTTCTCATAAAGCTTTTGATTTCCACAGGCAATAATAACCAGTCCATCCTTTGCCTGATATGTATCATAGGGTGCAATGGAGGCATATGCGTTGCCATTACGGATTGGAACTTTCTTTGATTTAGAATAACGGATATATGCATTTTCAAGACTGGCAACCACAGAATCCACCAGAGACACATCCACTCGCTGGCCATTTCCTGTTATATTTCTTGCATTCACCGCCGCAAGTACACCAATTACCAGATTCATGCCACCCAGAATATCCCCCATCGCATTTCCTGATCGTGTGGGTTGCCCGCCTTTTGCACCGGTGACACTCATAAGTCCTCCCATCCCCTGTGAGATGATATCATACCCTGGACGCTGTGCATAAGGACCATAAGAGCCAAATCCAGACACGGCTCCATAGATCAATCGTGGATTTATCTCCCTCAGGACATCATAACCGACTCCCAGCTTCTCCATTACGCCTGGCCTGTAATTTTCTATAAGAATGTCTGCCTTTTCGACCAGCTTAATAAGTATCTCTTTTCCAAGCTGCGTTTTTAAATTTAACGTGATACCTTTCTTATTACGGTTTAGGTTTGCATAATACATGCTCTCTCCATTTTCATATGGGCCATAGGATCTGGCATCGTCTCCGCGTCGTGGCATCTCAATCTTAATCACCTCAGCTCCCATATCTCCCAGAATAGAACCTGCATAAGGCCCAGCCACCACTCTGGTCAGATCTAAAACGACAAGATTCTGCAATGCCTGTATATTCTCTTTTTCCTTATGATTTTCCATAGTTTTGTCACCTCATATATCACGACATCCAAAAACAATATTTTCCTGATTCAACGTTTATCGTCTGTTTTTCTCCCAATACAATATCCGCCGGACATGGTACATCTACTTCAAGCCACACTCCTTCTGCTTTCCATTCCCATTTTGACCTTACTTTACCATATCTGGTTTTCACCTCTGCTTCCAGCCAAGTAAGACGCCTATCCGGTTTTGGCGCAATCCGAATTTTACGAAAACCCGGAGCTGTTTCTACCGGCTGGATTCCTGACGCCTCCTCATATATCCAGCCAGCCACCGCGCCATATGCATAATGATTAAAGGAGTTCATTTCCGAATTCCAAAATTCTCCATTTTCCATGATGCCATCCCAATGCTCCCATATTGTAGTTGCTCCCTTTTTCACTGAATAAAGCCAAGATGGATACTCTTCCTGCAGTAATAACGTATAGGCCATTTCTGCATGACCATAGCGACTCAAGGCATATAAAAGATAAGCTGTCCCTACAAATCCGGTTTGCATCTGATTTCCATTTTTACGAATCATTTCGCATAATTCATCAGAAGCCCGTTGCGGATCTTCTGCCAAGTCAAAACAAATTGCAAGACTATACTCTGTCTGCGTCAAGTATTCCGTATATCTTTTTCGGAAAGCTTTAACAATCCGTTGGTGTAGCCTTTCGTATACTTCAACATCTTTCTCCAATGCTTTTCCTGCTTTTACCAGCAACCCGGTTGAATATCCATAATAAGCTGAAGCAATAAAATCCCGACGACTTAAGCCAATCCTGCTATGTTCCGGCGCGTCAAGTGCCAACCAATCTCCCAATTGTCTACCATTCGTCCATAAATATTTCTGATCTGTTGTTTCCGTAATATAATCGATCCAACATTTCATACTTGAAAATTGTTCACGCAATACATCAAGATCACCATACATCATATAAATCTGCCAGGGGCAGATCACTGCAGCATCCCCCCACACTGCACACGTTTCTTCCTCCGGGAGATAATTTGGAACCACTATCCCAACAGAACCATCTTCTCGCTGTTCTGCTGCCAGATCATGCAACCATTTTCGAAAGAACCTTTCTACATTAAAATTGTAGCTGGCCGCTTTTATAAATATCTGTGCATCTCCGGTCCACCCCAATCGTTCGTCTCGCTGCGGGCAATCAGTTGGCACATCAAGAAAATTTCCCTTCTGTCCCCATATGATATTTGAAAATAATTGGTTTAACTTTGTGTTTGAGGACGCAAGCTTACCTGTTCGCTCCATATCAGAATAGACTGCGATAGCTGTAAACTGCTGCGGCTTTGCCGGATACGGGAAACAATCCAGTCTCAAATACCGAAAGCCGAAAAAAGTCAACTGTGGATGCCACGTCTGCTTGCCCTCCTTACAAATATATCGAACCTGTGCTTTTGCCGTACGATAGTTCTCATTATAAAAATTTCCATCCTTATCAAGCATTTCTCCGTGTGAAAACCGTACTTCTTCTCCCGCTTTGGCATGCACCGTAAATTCCACATAACCGGTGATCTCCTGGCCGAAATCAACAACGGTTTCTCCTGCCGCAGTAACAAACACCGCCTTCGCAGCAATTCGCTCTTGTTCTCTGATGACTTCACCTTCTTGCGGAATCAGGATATCCTTCGGCCAATCTAACTTTTTACTTGGAAGCCATTCGTCAACTTCATAACGAGCGTCATAGGTTTCCCCATCATATATCTCACTAAATAAAATCCCGCTCTTCGCACACTGCCAGGTATCATCCGTTACAATTGTCTCCACAGTACCATCCTGAAATTCCAGATACAATTCCGCAATGATTCCATTTTGTTGCTCTGTCCGCCGCTTTTTATCGGCCGTTTCTGTCCATCCCGGCATAGGAGAGGAAAACCATCCCTTTCCAACAACTATCTGCAACTCATTCTCATCTTCAAGTAGCTCTTTGATGTCATAGACCTGATATTGCAACCTTTTCCGATAACACGTCCACCCAGGAGCCAGTATGTAATCTCCTACCCGCCTTCCATTCAAAACCGCATTATATACACCCAGGGCAGTTATTGCTAACCGGGCTGCCTTTACGTTCTTGCATTTTCCCCATGTCTTCCGGAATACCGGGCAAGCATCCTCACTATGAAACGGTGGCTGTATCCAACTTCCTTTCGTATTTTTCAAATCCATTTGTTCATCCTCAGACAATTTTATAATGCTTCACAATATTTATACTCACAATTCTTCATTTTCAACATGTATTCTCAATCGCATCACAGCGCTTCCCATTGACTTTCCCAAACTGTCCAGTCTAAGGCTCATAGTGGCACCACCACCCAGAGCATGCTTCATAACAAAATTAAATCCCAAAAGACTTGGCACTTCATACCGAACAATCTCACCCTTCACCATATCGCCAAAATATTCATGTAACCTGTCCGGCGTAACTTCTCTTTCAATAATTTTATAGTATTCCGGTCTACGGGCGAATACGCAAACATTACTTGTATCGCCTTTATCACCGCTTCTTCCATGTGCAATATCATTCAAATAAATTTCCGGCATAACTTTCTCCTCTCTTGATGCAGCAGCTCAAACCTCAATAACATGTGATTCCACTGGAACAGCTTCCCTTGGAACCGTAGTAGGCCAAAGCGCTATGACTTCCTGTACATGGGCTCTTCCTCCAAAGAAAGATGCTCCGGGCGGTCCATTCAATTGCATCGGACTTATTTCCGGAATGATCTTCATGCATTCATTTTTATCCTCCGAAAACACTGCAATCCGTAAAACACACTCGTTCAAATTTTTTAACGCTTCTTCGCTCATATCTGCCACTCCCAGATGCAGACTGTTAAGCCCGATATAACTGATATGTATATCATCCGCTTTCATACCGCGCCGTGTCATTTTCTTCATAATAATATCCGCACAATACCGTGCTTTTTCATATGCATCCGGCCAGGCAAAACTCAGCATAGACACTGTCTTCCAACCTTTGTGATATCCAACACAAAGCTTTAGCGTATCCGGGCGTCTTTTTCCATGGATATTTCCAATCTTTACACGATTTTCTCCCACCTGCGTGATTGTAGCTTTGCTAATGTCCACATTCACATCCGGCGTCACATAATTAGCCGGATCTAATACTTCGTATAAAAATTGTTCTTTGCAACTCTGTTCACAAATAATTCCTCCACAATCCGGTGCTTTTGTAATTTCGAAATTATTCTCTGTCAATTCTGCGATTGGAAATCCAAGTTCATCCATTCGCGGAACGCCCCGCCAATCATACATATAATTACCACCAGACCCTTGTCCGCCACATTCCAGAAGATGTCCGGCCATAATTCCTCTTGCCAGATTATCCCAATCGTCATCCGCCCAACCAAATTCGTATGCTAACGGAGCAAGAAATAAAGCGCTGTCTGCCACACGCCCCGTCACAACAATATCCGCGCCGTTGGCAAGACTCTCCTCAATCCTCTCATGTCCTATGTATGCATTGCAATTATATATCTTATCTCGGATTTCCATGAAATCCCCATCCTGATCAAGATTTGGGAATGTCCACCCCTCCTTTAGGAGTTGCGGTATTTTGTCCTTAATATCATCACCAATCACATATCCGATTCGATACCCTTTCATATCCTGTTCTTTAGCAAATTTCACAATAGCATCTACACAGCCTCCGATATTCATTCCACCTGCATTTGTACAGATTCGAATATGTTTTTGCCATGCCTCTTTGCCTGCTTCCTTTAGAATTCTTGTTATAAAATCTGGAGCATACCCTTTTCCAGGATCCTTTAAGCGCTGTTTTGCCATAATTGATAATGTCAATTCTGCCAGGTAATCACACCCCATATATTGAATATTTCCTTTGCGTATCATATGGATCGCGGCATCTGGAGAATCTCCCCAAAAACCTTGACCACCGCCTATTGCAATTTTCTTCATTCTAATTCTCCATTTCTCTTCTATTTTTCATATTTATAACTGGTAACTCCACATAAGAATTTTCTCCGCCACAGTATATCGTCTGATGCGCAATTCTGCATTTATCCTGATGAGACCATATCCCCATATAATTGGTGTGTACGGAATACTGCGGAAAATCCGACGAAGAGATATCCAATCGCAAAACTGCTCCCGCCTCTACCTTCCATATAATATCCCACATTTCTATCGTCACTTGAATTTTTTCTCCCGGCCTGTAACTTTTTTCCGGGCAATCAGCTGCAATCGTTGTTATGGATGAGCGGATATTTACATATCTTCCATCAGGTTTTTGCTCCATCAGCTTTGCGGTAAATGCTGTATCATAGCAATCACTGGAAACAGTCAGTTTAACTTTTATTTTTCCGCCTATAATAAAATCTTCTTTGATTGGCTCTGATATAAAACTTATGACATCCATCCGGTACCCCGGCATTGGCTGATACAGACTTCCAACCTTGCTCATACCTAACAACATAGCTTCTGCTCCATGGGAAGGTACAGGATTATCTGGATCATAATCAAATTCTCTTCTGCTTTCCTTGTTCATCGGTTGGAATAGCATATTCTGATCTGCTATATATAGTTTTTTTATCTCCCTTGGAACAAGCGGCCAATTTTCCAGCGCTACCCAACGATCCTCACCAATCACATATGCTTCCAGTCTCTTTTTCGGAACTTTCTCATCAATCAAAAGACTTTTAAACCATGATACCATCGGCTCCACCACAAAATTTTCAAGGTTTTTAGGACTGTCCCACTCAAGAACATTTTGACAGAGATGATTCCAACAGCCAATCTGTAATACGCTATGTTCTTTTGCATCCGCATTTAATTTTTCATAGGATACAACCGCACTCCCTAAGTGATGATCATACCATCCCTCCTGGATAAACAGCGGAATATGGACATTTCGCGGTATATCCGCAAGTTGCTTCCAAAATCCTTCCTGCCAATATGCATCATTTTCATCAACGTTCGTTATCCATTCCCTGTACCACGGAAGCCTTTCACCCCATAGTCTTTCATCCACTTCAATATGTGGTCTGTATCTGCAACTTTCCATATAATCCGCAGTTATTGGAAATCCAGCACAACTCATAGCCCAGGAAGTCAATATGTCATGACGGAAGGAATGTTTTTCATAAGCAGAAACAAAACGTTCCGTTCCATATACACTTAAATACATACCTTTTACTTTTTCCGGGACTGCATCTGCCATACACCATCCTGCCAAGGCTACATAGGACTCTCCCCAATATCCAATATTTTTCACCCATGTGAGATGCGACAAATACTCTAATGTTGCAAGACCATCCGCTCGCTCATTCACATTCGGTTGCCACTCCCCCTCAGATCCTCCTGTTCCACGACAGCATTGCAAGACATACACAAATCCTCTTTTCACAAGATTCTTCGCATGAGTTCTATAGATTGTCATATTCTCATAATACGGTGATCTTTGCAGTATAACAGGAAAGCATGCGTCCGTTTTTCCGAAACTATCTTCTGGATGAAATATATAGGTTTTTAACCTAATTCCATCCGGCATGGATATCATTACAACATCCTCCACCAGATTTTTCTCCTGAACCTGAAGCTCTGTAGCGGCGTATTCTTCCTCAATCCGCTGTAGCATAATAGCAGTCTGTTCTTCCCTTTCCATAGCTTCACGCCTTTCTACTCGAATAAATGACATGCCACTTTATGTCCCTCACTCTGTTCTCTTAATACCGGCATCTGCACCTTACACTTTTCTGTAGCATATTGGCATCTCGTATAAAACGCACAGCCTGACGGCCTGTGCATCGGACTTGGCACCTCTCCTTTTATATTTTGACGCACTCTCGTCTTTTCAACGGATGGATCTGGAATAGGCACTGCCTCCAGCAGAGATCTTGTATAAGGGTGCAGTGGATTCGAATACAGAGAATCCCAATCTGCAACCTCCACAAGCTGTCCCAAATACATCACAGCCACCCGATCACTGATATGACGCACAACAGAAAGATCATGTGCTATAAACAAATACGTTAGCTTCAATTTTTCCTGAAGTTCCTCCAACAAATTGATGATCTGTGCCTGAATAGATACGTCCAATGCTGAAATAGCTTCATCACATACAATAAATGATGGATTTGTAGATAAGGCTCTTGCAATAACAAGCCGTTGCCTCTGTCCTCCGGAAAACTCATGCGGTACACGCTCACGATAATCCGGATTCAGACCAACCAGTTGAAATAGTTCATCTACTCTTCGGTCCATTTCTGCTTTTGTCAGCCCCATATGAAAATTCTTCATAGGTTCCATTACAATATCTCCAGCTCTTTGCCGCGGGTCTAAAGATCCATATGGATCCTGAAAGATCATGGACATATCCCTGCGAAACCTCCGAATTTTAGAATCATTTAACCTCGTGATGTCCTTTCCATCAAATATAATTTGACCATCCGTAATCTGGTTCAGGCGTAAGACAGTTCTAGCAACGGTAGATTTTCCACAACCGGACTCTCCAACTAAGCCAAAGGTCTCTCCTTTATATATATCAAAAGATACTCCATCAACCGCCTTTATCTCTGCGACCTTTTTCTTGATCAGACCTTTGTATATCGGAAAGTAAACCCGAAGATCTTTTACCTGCAAAATTTTGTCAGACTCCGCCAAGGTATGACTATCCTTCTCTTTATATACTCTTGACATTTCTTCAAAGGATCGTGCCACCTTACTATTTCGCGTAATCACTCTGTGGCACGCTGCGAAGTGTCCCGGCTCTCCTTCCACCTCTCTCAAACACGGCGCCGATTTTCCCATACATTCATTCTGCATATATGGGCATCGCTCGTCAAAAGCACATCGGTCTTCTCTGTCGATTAGATTTTTCACATAGCCGGCAATTGGTATTAATTTTCTATCTTTTTGATCCTTCAATCCAGGAATTGCATTCATCAATCCTATTGTATATGGATGACACGGATTCTTAAAAATCTGCTCCGTGGTTCCATGCTCCACAATCTCACCTGCGTACATCACATACACTCTGTGTGCATAGCGAGCCACAATGCTGAGATTATGTGTTACCATAACAAGCGCCGTATTGCTTTCCTTAACAATATCCTGCATCAGATCCAATATCTGTGCCTGAGTTGTTACATCCAATGCCGTAGTCGCTTCATCTGCGATCAAAAGTTTTGGATTGCATGCCAAAGCCATTGCAATTACAATACGTTGACGCATTCCCCCGGAGAACTGGTGTGGATATGCGTCCAAACGGCTTTCCGCATCTGGTATCCCTACCTTCGCAAGTAGTTCAGCTGCCCGGTTCCTTGCTTCCTTTTTATTCATTTTAAGATGAAGCTCTATTGATTCTGTTAACTGCTTACCAATGGTCATAACAGGATTTAAAGATGTCATTGGTTCCTGAAAGACAACACCAATCTTTCCACCCCGTATCTGTTGCATTTCCACACTGTTCTGACCATAACTAAGAAGGTTTTTTCCTTCAAAAAGAATTTCTCCATCTGTGATCTTGCCTGGAGGCATCGCAATCAATTGAAGTCCTGAATACTGCGTTACGGACTTTCCGCTTCCACTTTCTCCAACAAAAGCCACAATCTCTCCCGGATCCAGATAATAGGAAACTCCGTTTACCGCCTTTAATGTCCCTTTTGACTGTTTGAATTCTACATGTAAATTTTTTACCTCAATCAAGTGTTCCATACACGCACACCCCCTATCTTGTTCCACGAAGCCTTGGATCGCTTGCATCCCGCAATGCATCACCGCATACATTAAACGCCCATACAGTGATGATGATGAGCACACCCGGTATGATTGCTATATGAGGATATTTTTCCAGATACCTGTATCCGTCACTTACCATCGACCCCCACGATGATGCCGGGGGATTGATTCCCATCCCAAGATAGCTTAATCCTGCCTCTGTCAATATAGCGCCGCCAAGGTTCATAGTTGCCAACACAAGATTCGGTGCCAGACAATTCGGCAAGATATGCTTAAATGCATTTTTCACTTTCGTGGCACCACTAACTTTTCCTGCTGTTATATAATCCAACTGTTTTACGGACAAAACCTGTCCTCTGGTCATTCTTGCATAACCTGGCATCATAACAATACCAATACAAAGCATTATATTTCCAAGTCCTTTTCCAAGAATTGATCCCAGAAAAAGCGCCAATATGACCACTGGAATAGACATCATCGCATCCATGATTCGCATGATTACCGAATCAAACCACCCGCCAATATACCCGGAGAACAACCCAAGTATTATTCCGATTCCACCTGCAATCAGGGTAGATACAAGACCAACTGCAAGCGACGTTCTTGCTCCATATATTGCACGCGACAGCAAATCTCTTCCTAATGAATCGGTTCCAAACAAATGTTTAAATGATATTCCTTGCAACGTGGCGCTCAAATCTGACTTATAAGGATCGTACGGCGCTACCATAGGAGCAAAAATTGCACAAATAACCATAAATACAATTATGCCAAATCCGACACATACTGTTTTCTTCGCAAAAAAGGCTGACAGAAATTGTCTTCTTCGCTCCCTTGCCGGAGTGTTTTTTTGCTTTTTTGCCTTTTTCATCATGACGCCTCCTGCTCTATCCGGATACGCGGATCAATATAACCATATAAGATATCTATCAACAAATTGCAAAGAACAACCGTCACTGCAATGATAAATGTTATATTTTGAACCACCATGTAATCTTTATTCAGTATAGCTGTATACATCAAGGAACCAACTCCGGGTATATTGAATAGACTTTCAATGACCACCGTTCCACCAATCAGACTCCCAATACTTCCCCCCATCATCGTAACAATTGGAATCAGCGCATTTCTAAGCGCATGTCCGTATATCACTGATTTTTCCCTAATTCCCTTCGATCTCGCAGTCCGAATGAAATCTTGGGATATCACTTCAAGCATAGCTGACCGCGTTTGCCTTATATTGGATGCTAATGTGCCAACAGCCAATACAATAACCGGCAATACCAAATGCTTCACATATTCCAAAGAATTATCAGAAAAACGCGTATAGCCCTGGGTCGGCAACCACTTCATCTTCAAGGCAAAGAAATATACTAACACCATTCCAATCCAAAACGAAGGTGTTGCTATCCCAACATTTGCAACAGATGTCACTACCGAATCAAGCCACTTTCCCCTGTGAGTTGCGGTAATAACCCCCAAGCAGATACCAAGAATCAATGACAAAACAAAAGCCGGAACTGTGATAGATATCGTACATGCAATCCTTTTAAATAGCAATTCCTTTACGTCAGCAAAATAAGTAATAGATCGTCCCATCTCTCCACGAAAAAGTCCTGTTAACCATCTGGCATATTGTACATGAAGCGGTTGATCTAAACCAAACATCTCTGTATAATAAGTAATCTGTTCTTCTGTAGCGCTTTCCCCCAAATATATCTGGATAGGATCTCCCGGAAGCAAGTGCATCAAACCAAATACCATTACAGTAACAATAAAAACTACAGCGATTGATTGACCCAGCCTTTTCAAAATATATTTTCCCATCAAAACCTCCATGCTATATCGCAGACGCCAAACGAATACTACACAGCGCCTGCGATACAAATTCTTTTTGCACTTTACTTATTCAGCCATGCTGTGGCCGGTGACCAGCCATAACTATGTGCCTGACCGAATCCCGCATCCTTTACATAGTCATATCGTATATGACTATTTGGATTTACCCACAGAGGTATGCCAAATAACGCATATTCATCATATATTTTTTCCTGCAGCTCCCATTCCTTTTCAACCTTTGTCTCTTCATTCTCAGCAACAATAATCTCATGGAGCAGATCCAAACAATCCTGCGGGTGCTGAATTGCTTTTGCATAAAAAGCACCATCTACATTCAAATGACGACTCATGTACAACCCCAAGTCCGGACCAACCGAGGCTGCATGCCAGAATATACCCTTCCATCCATTGGTCATCATTTCATTACCTTTTGTACTATCCACAATCTCTATTGATGCGTTAATTCCGACTTCCTTCAGCTGTTCCGCAACTGCAGTCGCACAATCCTCATAAAAAGCAACTGCATACGTATAAATCGTAGTGTCAAATCCATTTGGATATCCAGCCTCCGTCAACAACTCTTTTGCTTTTTGGGGATCGTACGTATATCCCTTCACATTGGGATTATAAGTAACAGAACCGGGTACCGCCCACTGATTCGTACGTTGATAAGTTCCATTGCTCAATGTTGATATGATTGTATCCCAATCAGCTGCATAGCAAAAAGCCTGCCGAACTTTAACATCATAGAATGGATCATCCGCATTCGCACTGGCCGGGAGTAAACCTCCTGTCACTGCACCCAATCCATTGCTATTCGTATCAACCGTATACCCGTCCGCTTTTGTAAAATACTCAATAACATCACTATTTGATGCATTCATATACACATCAATCTCACCAGCTTTCAAAGCATTTTCCAAAGCAGTTGAATCTGAAAAGAAAGTAAATTCCACACCATCAAGATATGGCTGTCCCTCTACTCGATAATCATCATTCTTTTTGTATTTTACATTTACACCCTGTTCAAATGAGCTGACAACAAACGGCCCTGTCCCACAGGTATTTAATCGCATGTAATCAGCGCCTTTTTCCTCCACAGTCGACGGCGACATGTAATAGACAAATGTTCCAATACTTTCCAGTGCTGATGAACTCCATTCGTTCAAATGTATCTTTACCGTCTTCGAATCAGGTATCTCTATGGAATCTACGCAATTGGCTTCTGATCTTCCTGCTGCTTTATAGGTTTCGATATTCCATTTTACAGCTTCCGCATTGAAATCTGTCCCATCCGAAAATTTTACTCCCTCCTGCAATGTAAATGTAATGGTTGCTTCATCTACATCCGTGCTCCAATCTGTCGCCAGTTGTCCAACGATACTTCCATCTTTCTCATACCATAACAAAGTCTCGTATGCACAGCGTAACCAATTAATAGAGGTATTGCTTGCCATTTCCGGTGTATATCCAACAACCGTCAGGCTGTCACCTACACCGATTTTCAAAACTCCTCCTGTTTTCACACTGCCATTAGTTTCGTCTTGATTGACATCTCCTTGTTTATCCGGTGGATTTGAGCCACATCCCGTTAATAGGCTTACCGCCATCACCACCAACAACATCATTGAAACCCATTTCTTTCTCATAAATAAAACCTCCTTTTACTTTTTGTTTTTTTGGTTTATTAGGTACATCGCTGTACTTTGGAAATGATTTTGTCTTGCGACACTTATTTGCCAAGGGCACAGCGTTATACTTCTTTATTTGTCTTAAAAAGGTACGTTATCACTTTTTCAAATTTTCTCTGCTGTCAATATTTTTCCATTAGAAGCAATCACTTTCTGATACCAATAATATGAATCTTTCGGGTATCTTTTTTCCGGTAACGCATTTGCCTTCTCCGCGTCACGCAATTCCTCATCTGTAACATCCACATAGATAAGGCCATACCTTTTTGCCATACCATTCCCTGTTGAAAGCAAATCCATAACAGACCAGAGATTATAGGATAAAACCTCACATCCATCTTCAATAGCCAGCCCAATCTGATATAGATGGTCGTTTAAAAATTTGATTCGATAATCATCATGCACTCGCCCATCTGCCCCAAGCTGTTCGTGAGCTCCCAGACCATTCTCCGTAATCATCATAGGAAGATGATAGTGATCCCAAAGGTATCGTAAAGAGTAACGCATAGCTATCGGATCTATCTCCCAGTCCCAATCTGTTTTTTCCACATAAGGATTTGCTACAAGCGCATACACTCCGGGATACGTAGGAAATACATATCCTCCTTTTTTCCCTGAAGCATTTAATTCCAATTTCTTATACTCTGCCTCAATCGGTGCATGTCTGGCTACATTGCTACGGTAACAATTGACCCCGATAAAATCTATTTTGGCCTGTCGAATCAATTCCATATCTCCACTTTGAATATTTGGATCAATCCCGTTTTCAGCCCAATACCTTTTAACAAAATTACTATATTCGCCATATACATAAAGATCATTCCATATTTTCTCAGTCAATTCTTCCGCATTCATAGCAGCAATTTGATCCTGTGGCTTGCAGGATTCCGGATATATCGGCACATAACCCGGAACAGGGCCAATCTTCCCCCCATCTACCATCTCATGACATGCAACAACAGCCTTTGCATGACACAAATTCATGATATGATTAATCTCCCATTTTTCACGGAACCAATCAGCACACCCTTTACTGACACCAAGCCAGTCACCATACACGATCTGCATGTTCTGTTCATTAATCGACAACCAATATTTTACTCTGTCTCCAAAAGCCTTAAAGCATGTCCTTACATAAAAATCAAAAGCCTGAATAACGCCTCGGCCATGCCAGCCACCATATTTCTTTTCTACCCATACAGGCATATCATAATGATAAAGTGTCACAATTGGCGTTATTCCATTCCTTATCAACCCATCGATCAAACGATTATAAAACGCAATACCCTTTTCATTTACCTGACCATCATCCGGTACAATCCTTGGCCACGAAAGTGAGAAGCGATAAGAAGTAAAACCACACTCTGCCATCAGTTTTACATCTTCATCCACGTGGTGGTAATGATCGGAGGCCACCGAGTCATCCGCATATGGAACCTTTGTCTTTGTATTCAAGTCAATAGTGGCTAATGTACGCCCATCCTCCTGTGCCGCGCCTTCAATCTGCCACGAGGCGCTGGATGCTCCCCACATGAATTTATCTGGGAATTTTGGTGAATCCTTATAGTGCATTTTTTATACCTCCTGTTAATGAATTGTTATAAATAAAGATGCCTATATAGTGCTCCTATCATATTTGCATCATTATAAAAGAAACAAGGAACAAGATCCGGTTGAGGCAAAGGATATCTGCTCTTACGATAAATATCCGAAAAAGCCTTTTGAATACCACTGACAAAAACACTAGACCGGCTAATACCGCCACCGATAGCTACTCTGTCCACATCCAGAATCATCTGCATATTATAAATTGCCATTGCAATCTCCTCAAAATATTTATCCACTATCTCCATAATCTCGGGATCTTTTTCCGCATAAAGGTGCATTAACTGCTTTCCATCTGTAACAACACCAGTAAGCTCCGATACTTTTCGGCAAAGTCCGTTCACTCCATGTGTAATCCCAAACATGTTTCCTGGTACCGAAATATTCATCATATATCCCGGTTCCATCGCCTGACCATGTGAGCCGCAATACATTTTGCCATCCAAGAACGCTGACATTCCTATCGCCGTACCAAACACTAAAACAAACGCATTTCTTATCCCGGACAATGCCCCTTTCCACAGTTCAGCCATTCCCGCACAACGTGCATCATTTTCAACCGTCACCGGGCAGTCCAGCCGCTCTTCTAAAATTTTCTTTAAAGGAAAGTTTTCAGGCAAATACTCCAAACTTCCCCCTGTTTTACATATACCATTTTTGCTGTCTACAAAACCCGGCACACAAACACCAATGCCTTTATACTTCTTTTCAACAAGCGATACCAGAGTTTCGATATATTCTTCCGGCGTACTGTAAGGTGTTTGTACGATTTTTCGTGCTGCAATAGAAGCTTCTTTTGATATTTCTCCAGCCTTTATATTCGTTCCACCCACATCAATCACAAAATACTCCACAGATATCGCCTCCACATAACTGAACTGTGTAATGATTATAGCTCAAATATGTTTCCGTTTCTTTTCTTTTTCCGACAACCCACCTTCTTTTTTCGAACTTTTCCAAAAGTTATTTCCCTATAACAAACAGATCGGGTCGGAAATCATTGTTCGATTTTCGACCCAATCTATTTGTTATATTAAAGAAAATATTGTATTTGTATCAATTGAATCTCATGTGGTTCCATTGTTGTCTCAATCGTCAGCAGTTGATCATGAACAACACAATCTTTTATCTTCAACGCAGGAATACATATTTCTCGCAAATGCTCAATATCCTTTTTTGAAAGATCATTCTTTAACTCCATTTTCTTCACTTCATCCTGCACGCTTCCATGCTTACTGTTAACCGAGAATATTCGAATTCTATACGTTCCGTTTTTTACATTTTTTATTTCAAAATGCAGCTTTCTTTCCTTTAAATCTTCGAATAGCTTATCCTCTCCCAACATATCTATATGATTTTCAGATACAAATTTCAAACGATATCCAAAATGCTTATAATTGTAGCATAAAATATTCCATCCTGTCTTATTTTGTATAAAAGCAAAGTTTTCTCCTTTGGTCAGATATCCATCCTCCATACTACAAAGAAATTCTTCCGCATAGCACACCGGTTTCGGTAACCCGTCCTTTGTAAACATTCCACCTCCTCCATTCAATATGGAAATACTGTCATAGTAATCAGCAAACAGATCCGATGCCATCCAATATCCCGTCATATCTACCAGCCCTAAAATATCCAATGTATTCTTTACCACATAAGCACCTTTAAAACAACTGTCATTTAGGGCATTCCGGTTTGCAACACTGGAACTCCACTCACTGATATGCAATTCTTTATTAGCAAAACCCGCTTTCTTCATCGCTTTTCTGAATTTAATGACCGATTGAAGCATATAATCCTTATTATAATCTATACTACATTCCCAATTTCCATTTTCAGGAAAACAAACATATGGATAACTATACATTGTTAAGTAATCCGGTGTATATTCCTCTTTCGCCCACATTTCCAGAAAATGATCCACATCATCAACATCACAAATATAAGATAATCCTGCTCCTCCCACTTTTGCATTTGGAGCATATGTTTTTATAACAGAAAACACTTTTTCAAAAAGTCGAAAATAATTGATTATATTTTCAGGAACAGCCCTATAAAGCGCCGGACGGTGCCACAATTCAAAATACCACGTCTCTATCTCTTTAATTCCATATCTGTTTCCGATATGCAAAATATACTGAAATACCAATTGTGCAAAAACATCTTCATCATCCAGTTCATCTCTTTCTTCTTGGTATGTGATAGTCTCAAAAGGCTTCAGCAACAATATATGCGGCTTATTGTGTAATTCAATGTAGGGTTTCAATCCATTCTCCACAAGAAAATCCGTACATCGATCAGCCATGTCAAAATTAATCTTTCCTTGCCTGATATCCTCCACACTAATCATCATATCTTCTGATAAAAGATTCCAAAAACGAACATATTGATAACCGCCTCTGCCACATAAATGAAGCAACTGTTTTTGCATAGCTGAACGCAAAAGTTCTTTTGCCTCTCCCACATTGATCAATCTTTTATGCATTTTACAGCTTCCCTCACTATGAAATGCATCCAATAAAACCTCTTGATACTCCTGATTTTCTCCGTTCTTTTTCTTTTCTATTTCCGGCAGTTTGCTTTCAAGCGCATATACCACTTTCTTCTGTTGCTCAACCCGATTTCTTCTTTTATCTTTTTCTTTCTCTCTATAGAAAGATGGGGTACATCCATACTTTTTCTTGAATTGAGTATTAAATGATGCCGATCCGGGGAATCCATTATCCAACGCTATCTGAACCATAGACTTATCTGTATATAATAAATCTTCCACCGCATAATCCAGTCTAACATCCATCAGGTAACTCATAAAACCACGTCCAAACTCCTGTCGAATATATCTCGATAGGTAATCAGATGACAAATACATTTTCTGTGCAAGATCATTTAAGGTTATTTTTTTTGCATAGTTCATATATATATAATTTGATATATATTGTTTTCTCTTATTCAGTTCGAGACCACTCTCATCCTTCGCATTTAATTCAACATTCTCAACGAATTTATTAAATAATAAATTCCACAAAACATACCACTGTGCATTTAACATAAACATATCTTTAGGTTCATTCAGGAATCTATAATTTAACAATTTCCTAATACATGTCTGCAACTCGGCATAAGAACCATAGATATCTTTCACAGAATTACAATTATATGCAATCATGCCCAAATTTTCATTTGTATACACTTGATGTATATCAAGTACGATACTAACAGCCAGCGTATTTTTCCTCATAAATACAATTCTATGCTGCTGGCCTGCCTGGATGATAATAACATCTTCCTCCTGCATCTTGAATGCATCATTCTCAATCTGTAATTCCAAAACACCATCTATCACATATACCAATTCGTCATAAACGTGTACATGATTATCTCTATCATCACCAAGAATCATACTAATGTGTGGCATTCCAAAACCATCCATTTTTCCTTTTCTCCTCTTCACCTTCACAATACATCATCAAACGCAAAATCAAGCATACAACAAGTATATCGAAAAAACCATGAAATTTCCAGACCTATTTTCCTTAATCCCATCAGTTCATCCTGCTTCCTCTTTACAGTCTGTGTATTCCTTCCATGAATACTCCTGCCCCATTTACCAAAAAGAGAAGCGGCAGATTGCCGAAAACTCAATGTTTTCAGACGTTCTGCCGCTCCTGTTAAAAGGGGAGGATAAGTATTTAACTTCATCTTTGGTATTGCCGGAGAGAAAAGGGTGGGGGCCATACATTTCTCGTCCGGTAATGATAGTATGAACCAAAAAAAGCTCTTTATACAATTATTTCAATTTAATTTGTTGACGCAACCCTTCCTATCCATTAAAATAGTGTAGCAAAAGGAGGTATTGCATTATGAAAAAAGTAAAACGTATATTAGCCCTGATCGGCGTTGTCTTATTGGTACTGCTGTATCTGTCCACACTGGTATTCGCTGCACTGGGGAAGGAATTTATGAACTGGCTCATGGCTTCCATCGTGACAACGATCATGCTTCCGGTGCTGATCTGGGCCTATGGGTTTATTTACCGTCTTCTGAAGGGAACAAAGGAGGGCGAGGAATAACTCCTGCCCTCCTATGATTATTCGCTACCGCTCAGCACGAGAACCTATTTTTGGCTTCTCCGCCAGATATGCATCTTCTCCGCTTCCTTGATCAGTTCATCCCGAAACTGTGGATGCGCGATGGAGATGATGGCTTCTGCCCGCTCCCAGGCCGACAGGCCTTTCAGGCACACCTTTCCGTACTCCGTCACCAGATAATGCGTGTTTGGCCGGGTATCCGTCACGATGGAGCCGGGCGTCAGCGTCGGAACAATTCTCGACTTCATTTCCCCAGTCTTGGTCGTGTAGGTGGATGACACGCAGATGAAGCTCTTGCCGCCCTTGGACAGATACGCGCCAAGCACGAAGTCCTGCTGTCCGCCGGCACCGCTGATCTGCTTCGTCCCTGCGGATTCCGCATTCACCTGGCCGTAGAGATCCACATCCACTGCATTGTTGATGGAGATGAAATTGTCCAGAGCGCTGATCTGGCGGATATCATTGGTATAATCCACCGGAGCGCTCATCACCTCTGGGTTCTCATTCAGATAATCGTACATCTTCTTGGTTCCCGCACCGAAAGCAAAGGTCTGGCGGAACCGATCGATATTCTTCCTGGAGCCTGTGATCTTGCCCGCTCTGGCAATATCCACAAAGGCATCCACATACATCTCCGTATGTACACCCAGATCCTTCAGGTCAGACTCTGCGATCAGAGAACCAACCGCATTAGGCATTCCGCCAATGCCAAGCTGCAGGCAAGCGCCATTGGGAATCTCATCCACAATGAGTCTGGCTACCGCCTGATCCACCTCGGTGGCCACTCCGCCGCCGCCCAACTCGCCGATGGGCGGATTATTGCCCTCCACGATATGATCTACTCTGGAGATATGTATGCCCTCCTCGAATCCGCCGAGGCAGCGGGGCATGTTCTCATTGACCTCAACGATTATGTGAGCCGATGTCTCGCACACTGCCATCATATGGGACGCGCTGGGGCCAAAGTTAAAGAATCCATGAGCATCCATGGGTGCCACCTGGAACATGGCTACGTTGGCCGGCTTAATATTCTCCCGGTAATACCTTGGCAGTTCAGAATAACGGATCGGCGCATAGTATGCGCAGCCTCTGGCGATCAGCTTCCGCTCGATACCGCCCATGTGCCAGGAGTTCCAGCTAAAATGCTCCGGCGCATCCTCACGCTCAAATACCGCCGGCGTCTTTAAGAGAATGCCGCCGCGAAGCTTCACATCCACCAATTCATCCGTGCGCTTTGCCAGCGCCTGATCCAACGCCTCCGGCGTGGCGACACACCAGCCGTAATCCACCCAGTCCCCGGACTTGACGATCTTCACCGCCTCGTCTGCCGATACCAGCTTCTCCTTATATTCCTGCGAAAAATCCATGTTACTACCTCCCGGTTCTTACACGTTTGTTAAATTTTTATCATAGTTGTATACTAGCACACTTCGCAATTCTTTGCAACTACTCTATGGAAGTTTGTGTCATCGTAAAAGTTCAGCCCACGTCTATTTCACCAGGAACCGATAGAACGTTGTCGTCTGATAGGTCTCGCCACCCTCGCAGATGGGACTTGCAAAGTTCTCATGGTTGATGGCATCCGGGAAATACTGGGTTTCAAAGCACACGCCCTGATTCTTTCCATAGAAGGCTCCATCCTTTCCGGGTTCCTTCACCAGGAAGTTTCCGGTGTACATCTGAACACCAGGCAGATCGGTATACACCTCCATGGTGATTCCTGTGGACGCCGCAGACAGCTCTGCCACCTTCGCATAAGCGCCGTGGTTATTCAGCGCCCAGTTATGGTCGTAGCCCTTCCCGAATACCAGTGCCTCATAGTCCATGTTGATATCCCGGCCGATCGCCTTGGGCTGCCGGAAGTCCATAGGTGTTCCTTCTACCGGAGTGATCTCGCCTGTAGGAATAGACTCGCTGTCCGCCCTGGTGTAAGCGTCTGCATCCAGCCATACCACCTGATCCAGAATCGACCCGGAAGCATGCCCTGCCAGATTGAAATAGCTGTGGTTCGTCATATTCACAATGGTATCCTCCGTGGGAACACCGTGATACGCAATACGCACACCATTGTCATCCGTAAGGGTGTAAGTCACGCTGATATCCAGAACTCCCGGATAGCCCTGATCCCCGTCCGGGCTGTGAAGACTGAAGGTAATGCTGTTATCCGTGGTCTCTGTCACCTTCCACACCCGGAAAAAGTAATAATCCGGGCCGCTGTGAAGATTGTTCTGATTATTGTTTTTCGCCAATGTATACTGCTTTCCGTTGATGGTGAAGGAGGCCTTCCCGATCCGATTGGCATTCCGTCCTACCGTAGCTCCGAAGCATCCGCTTCCTTTCTCGTAGCCTTCTGCGTCATCGTGTCCTAAGACTACATCCCGAAGTATCCCATCCTTATCAGGAACCAGCACGGCCTGTAGGGTCGCTCCCAGATCCGTGATGGCCATACGCATGCCATTCGCATTCTCAAATGTGTACAAAGATGCCTTCTCTCCTTTGGAGTTTTCACCAAATGCTCGCTTTTCCATTTTGCTTTCCTCTCTATTCATGTAAAATTTGTAATTCCATTTTATTACATTTTACTTCCGATTTCAACCCACGAACTTATTCAGCCCGGCTAAATTTTTATACGGAATTGCTATTCCTATTATCCCATGTGAAACGCCTCGATCAGCAGGATACACGCCAGCCCATAATATGTCAGCACTGCCACCAGATCGTTGATGGTGGTGATCAGAGGGCCGGAAGCCACGGCCGGATCGATCTTGATCCGATGGAAAAGCATGGGGACAACGGTTCCCACCAGGCTGGATATCATCATTGCCACCATCAATGAGATCCCCACACAGCCGGAGATCAGGAATGCCGTTCCCACCGGGCTGTGCTTGACAACGCATATATACAGACCGATCAATGCAAATGCCAGAATCCCCAGGAACAGACCGTTGGCAAGTCCCACGCGCACTTCCTTTAATACAAGCATAAGCTTCTGCCTGCCCGTCAGATTCTCATCCATCAGCACCCGGATCGTCACAGCCAGGGACTGGGTTCCCACATTTCCCGCCATATCAAGGATCAGCGACTGGAAGCAGATCACAATGGGAAGCACTGCCACCACCGTCTCGAAGATTCCTACCACAGAGGAGATCCCCATTCCAAGGAACAATAATACGATCAGCCAGGGAAGACGCTTCTTCATGCTGTCGAAAAGCTTCTCCTTTAGGTCTTCCTCGGCAGTCAGACCAGCCAGCTTGGCGTAATCGTCTCCCAGCTCGTCATCCACCACTTCAACAATATCCTGTGCGGTGATGATTCCCAGGATCTTCCCGTCATTATTCAATACGGGAATGGAATCCTCCGCATAATCCTTGATACGCTCAATACACGCACTGATCTTCTCCTTATCATGCACATAAGGATAAGAGGTACTGATCAGGGAATCCAGTTCCACGTAATCTCTGGCCCGGATCAGATCCTTCAGATCGATAGCCCCGTAAAAATGCTCTTCTTCGTCCTCCACATAGATCGTCGAGATATTATCGTTTTCGCCGGCCTGCTCCACCAGTTCCCGCATGGTCTGGCGTACAGACAGGTTATTCTTCACCAGAATGAAGTTCGTTGTCATCCGGCTTCCGATCTCGTCCTCCTCATAGGAAAGGATCAGCCGCACATCCCGGCTGGACTCATCATCCATCAGGCGTACCAGCTTCTCCTGGGTGGAATCATCCATCTCCCCCAGGACATCCACCGCATCATCGGAATCCATGTTGGAAATGACCTTGGCCGCACTCTCCAGATTCAATTCCTTTACGTACTGCTCCACGTCCTCCAGATATGCGAATATCTCTGAGATCTGCTCCGAGCCAAGGATCGGATACAGCTTCTTTCGTTCTTCCTCCGTCAGGAGCTCCAGCGCACCTGCGATATCGTTCTCATGATAATTGGAAAGCTGCTCTAACAGCTCCTCCTTGGGAAGGCCGCTGCGAATAAGCGCGACCAGTTCTTCCACGTAATGTGGTTCTTTTAAAATCTTCTCTTCCATCTCTGCCTCCATTTCCTGCTAAATAGCATGCCAAAAACACCGTGCCTCCTGTTACGGCTATGTAGTATGGGAATTCTGACTGCACAGTAAGAATTCTGCATAAAGCAGATACTGCTGCAGCGCCTGATACGGTGGCAGAAATAAAAGAATCGTAACTATTCAGCGCACCATTCGCAAAATCGCCTCTTCGAGGCTTTGCTTTTGCTCATGTTGGCTTCTCGCCAAAGAAATTTTCATAAAAGCATTCATTTACGCAAGCATAATTCATGCTTTTTATGAAAATTGCCTTGGCTCTGAATAGTTACATAGGACCTATACAGACACAGACAAAAGCAAAGCCACAGACAGCTGCGTCATGTACATTTCCTGTTCTGCACCGCAGATCATACTTCGTCCCGTACTATCGCAACTATCCATGTTCTTCACCTCCTGCGTGTTTTGCTGTTAACAGCATAGCCTTTCTTTGGCAGTTTGTCAAGAAAAGATGTTAAGAAACCTGATTTATTTTAACCAATCTGACTTACCCGGTCAAGCTGTGCCAAACGGCGGTAGTCGAGCGGTGTTTTTCCGTACTGTTTCTTGAATACCGCTGCAAATTTGCTCTGATTCAGATACCCCACCCGCTCGGCAACCTCCGCAACGGAAATACTTGTCTTAACAAGCAATTCTGCTGCGGCATTCATCCGTTTTTCACGCAGATAATCCGATATATTCTGTCCGAAAACGCCGCGGAAATAGTTCTTAAGGCTGGTCTCGCTCACGGAAAACCGCTGAGCCAGCTGCTTCGCCGGATAATGGCCGGACAGATCCTCCGTAATGATCTTCTCCGTCCGCTGTGCAATTTCAATCTGTGTTCTTGTATAAAATACGGGCAGCGATGATCCGGGTTCTGTTTTCATGCGCAACAGCAAGGAAAAGAGCTCAATCGTTCTTGTCTTCATATGCAGGATCGGCAGCTCCTCCTCGCTTCCCATTTTCCATAAGGATAAGAATGCATGCTGCGCTTCCGCCGATGCTTCTGCAAGAAACGTATCCCTGTGGGGACAATATTTTCCTGCCAGCTCATCCGGATCGATCCCGAAAAGCTGCACGAGGATACTCCGATCCGCCCCCGGATCGATGAAGATCTCCACGCCCTCGTATACCTGCAGCGGATACCGATATTCCTTTTGTGCGTAGCTTTCTGTCAGCGAAAGCTGGCGCGGTGTGAGAAAAACATATTGATCCGTATTCAGCGTGATCTCGCAGCGTCCCCTGACACAGTAGTTGATGATAAACGGAGCCCTTTCATCCGGCTGCTTCACCGACAGCTCCGGCGCCGGCCAGGACGCAGCATGGATGGAAATATAAGCAAGCGTAACCCCGTCAAATAACGAAATAAAACGCATACTGCCGCTGCCGTCCTTTCCGTTCAGCCGCATTTCCAGGCCATAATCCGTTGGATTCACGGTAACCTCAGAAAATTCATTACACTTTTGAATCACTTTCTCCGTGTTCATGTCTGCACCTCTTTCTCGCTTCAATTACTCACTTCTATTATATTGATCCCAGTGTGTTTCGTCAACGTCAACTCGATGCTGTTTGGAGCCAAAATGCTAAACAGCGGTAGCAGGAAGCAGGTGTTCTTGCTATAATGCCGATTGGTTAGTGATTACTAACCAATTCATAATTCATATTTGTGGAGGTGTGTTCCTATGAACAACAACAAAATGCAGGCAAAAGACCTGATCAACATCGGACTCTTTACCGTCCTTTACTTCGTGCTTGGCTGCTGTGTGGCGATCCCCATCGGCTTTGTTCCGATCTTCCTTCCCATCCTCGGCGCACTCTGGACTCTGATCACAGGCATCCCCTTTATGCTCTTCGCGACAAGAGCCAGGAAGTTCGGCATGGTCACCATCATGGCTATCCTGAGCGGTCTGCTGATGGGGCTTACCGGTATGGGCTACTGGGGAATTCTGACCGGTGCCGTGTTCGGACTGCTGGGTGACCTCATTCTGAAATCCGGCAGCTATGCAAGCTCCAAGAAAACCATTTTGGGTTACGGCGTGTTCAGCCTCTGGATGGTTGGCACCTATATCCCCATGTATTTCATGGTTGAACAGTCCCGTGCGGACTTCGCCAAGAGCTTCGGCGATGAATATGCCGACAAGGTCATGTCTGTCATGCCTATGTGGAGTATCGTCTTAGTTATTGCCGGAATCTTCGTCTGCGCACTGCTCGGCGGACTGATCGGCAAAGCGATCCTCAAAAAACACTTTGTGAAAGCCGGGATTGTTTAATGGAGCAAGCAGCAAACTCTGTCAAAAAAAAGCGGATTGCGCTTTGATCCACGGACAAAGCTCCTGATGCTTATCACAACTACAACGCTCATGTTCAGCACCGGAAACGATGGCATCATGAATATCGTCAAGCCGGTGCAGAGCGCCGTTCCGTTCCTTCTCCTTTTTACCCAGCGCAAGGTCATGACGGCAGCAAAATACCTGGTTCTGTACGGCGTTTGCTTTGCCCTGGAACGGGTCGCCCTGTATTCGCTGACGGGACTTCCATCCTTTCTGCTGCTGGCGGTCTGCTCGGTGATGACCCGCTTTGCGCCCGGCATAATGATCGGCGCGTACCTGATCGCATCAACCACCGTCAGCGAGTTTATCGCGGCCATGAAACGGATGCACATCAGCGAAAAGATCATTATCCCGCTCTCCGTCATCTTTCGCTTCTTTCCTACGATCACAGAGGAAAATGCAGCGATCAGTGACGCCATGCGGATGCGGGGTATCCGGTTTGGAGGAAGACACCCCGGCAAAATGCTGGAATACCGTTTAATCCCGCTGATGATCTCTATCGTAAAGATCGGGGACGAGCTGTCGGCCGCCGCACTGACCCGCGGTCTTGGCGCACCGGTCAAGCGCACCGACATCTGCCGGATCGGATTCCATGGACAGGACGTAGCAGTCATTTTCATTTGCATTTTGTGTTTTGTACTCACACTGGGAAGCAGGTGGCTTGGATGATACAGATAAATCAGATTTCATTCACATATGGAAAAGAAGGCGGCGCCGGAGGCGTCCAAAATATCGATCTGTCCATTCCGGACGGGCAGGTCGTCGTGCTGTGCGGAGAGAGCGGCTGCGGAAAAACCACGCTTACACGGCTGATAAACGGTCTGATCCCCCACTATTATGAAGGCGAGCTCACCGGAAATGTTGTGATCGACGGGCAGGATGTCTCTAAGCAGCCGCTTTACGATACGGCCCGGCTTGTGGGAAGCGTCTTCCAGAATCCGCGCTCCCAATTCTTCAATGTGGATACCACCAGTGAGATCTCCTTCGGCTGCGAGAACCTTGGAATGCCGGAGGATGAGATCCGCAAGCGGCTTTCGGATACAGTCTCTTCCCTTCATATGGAGAAGCTTCTGAATCGCAATATCTTCGCCCTCTCCGGCGGCGAGAAGCAGAAGATCGCCTGTGCTGGGGCATTTATCATGCAGCCGCAGGTCTTTGTGCTGGATGAGCCCTCCTCCAATCTGGATGCAGATTCGATCCTTATGCTGCGCCGGATCATTGCCTACTGGAAATCTCTCGGCAAAACAATCGTCCTGTCCGAGCATCGGATCTATTATCTGCAGGGGATCGCTGACCGATTTGTCTATCTGAAGGGCGGACAGGTCGTCGGTGATTATACCGATGCACAATTTGAGGCACTCTCCGATGATGAGCGAAAAAAAATGGGTCTGCGCGCCCCGTCCCTGAATGCACTTACTGTCCCAGATATTGTTTCTGCGTCTGACGAGACCGCTCATCTGTCAGACTTTCACTTCTCCTATAAACACGGACCCGAACGGCTGCACATCGCCGATGGTGATATTCCCTATAACGGCATCATCGGTATCATCGGTTCCAACGGTGCCGGAAAATCCACCTTCTCCCGCTGCTTCTGCGGCCTGGAGCGACGGTGCGGAACGGTTACGGTAAAGGGAAAGGCTTACCGTCCGAAGGATCGGCTGAACGCCTGCTATATGGTCATGCAGGACGTCGGACACCAGCTCTTCACCGAGAGCGTACTTGACGAAGTGCTCATCAGCATGGAAAACGAGGACGAGGAGGCTGCAAAGAAAATTCTCGATGCATTGGATCTTCTTCCATATTGCGACCGCCATCCCATGTCCCTTTCCGGCGGACAGAAACAGCGGGTCGCCATTGCTTCTTCCGTAGCTTCAAAGCGACCCGTTATCTTCCTGGATGAGCCGACAAGCGGCCTCGATTATAAGCATATGCTGGAGGTTGCCGATATCCTGAAGGCTCTGCGCGACAGTGGCAAGACCGTATATGTCATCACGCATGATCCGGAGCTGATCTGCGCCTGCTGCACGGATATCATTCACCTGTCGGACGGTGATATCCGGGACTGTTATCCCATGGGAGCAGAAGGCTTAAGCAAGGTCCGGGATTTCTTTCGGATAACTATGCCTTGAAAATTATAATAAAACCTTAACCTTTTTTATTCCCGCGTCAGCACCGCAAACCCCAAATTCTCCTTAAGCACCTCAAGTGACTTGAATCTCCGGTCGATGTAGCGCTTCATGTACGCCGCCATGACGCGTTCCAGTGTCGTTAGCACCTCCTCCGACACGGTAAACGTATACAGCTTCTCAATGGAGGAGGTAACGATATACTGCAGCGCGTAGAGTGTCGAAGCATCCACCGGAATCGCTCCGGTCCGCCCGCAGGTCTCACAGAGCACGCCACCCTTCTCCACATCAAAAAAAGCCAGCCTGTCTTCGCGCTTACAATCCATGCAGGCGAATACATTGGGGTACTCACCGTTGATCACCATGGCCTTCAGTTCATAGATGCAGCGCACCAGCCGGTTGGGAAGCGTCTTTTTTTCCAGTGCTCGCATGGACTGGTACAAGAGCTTCAACATATGTAGTTCATCCGCATTTTCCCTGGTATAATAATCGGCGATCTCCAGAAAATAGAATCCATAGTATACACTCTCGAAATCCGCCACCAGCTCACGGAAATAATTGGAGATGGAAGCGCGCACAACGGTATAGGAGGTTCTGCCCTCATATACCTCAAACTGGCCGAAGGCAAAGGGATTGGCGGCAGCCGTAAGCGTACTTCCCTGCCGCCTTGCACCCTTGGCAAAGGCCGTGATCTTCCCGCGCTCCTTCGTGAGAAGTGTGATCCTCTTGTCATATTCACCTATGGGTATCGCCGCCAACACCATACCGGTAAGCACAATGGTCTGCCCCATCCCTCGCTTCTCTCTCCCTTACATCGCAATCTGCATGCGCATGTTCATATCCCGTTCCCTGGCTCCTGCTGTAAGCCAGGTAATCGGCCACATGGCCCGTACTTTCAAACTGCATCCATTCCTGCTCTATCATGGAAATACCCCCTTGCTTCTTCGTCACGTATGATAGTCATAGTTTTTCCCGTACCGCATGGGATATACCAGATAAAAAATGGCAAGTCCTTACTGATCTTCGTCCTTATAGCCGAAATTTTTAATCATAAAATCGCTGTCACGCCAGTCCTTCTTCACCTTGACCCAGAGCTTTAAATTCACCTGACACTCCAGGAGCCGTTCAATCTCGAAACGTGCGTTGCTGCCAATCTTCTTCAGCATACTGCCGTTCTTCCCGATGATGATTCCCTTGTGGGAATCCCGCTCACAGATGATGGTGGCCTCGATGTCCATGATATGCTGGCCCTTCCGCTCCTTCATCCGTTCGATAGTCACCGCAATGCCATGAGGAATCTCTTCATCCAGGGCATGCAAAGCCTTCTCCCGAATGATCTCCGCGACGATCTGCCGCTCCGGCTGATCCGTCACTGTGTCCTCATCGTAAAACATCGGACCATAGGGCAGATATTTGAAAATCAGATCACACAGGATCTCCGTGTTCTCCCCGCGCAGCGCGGACAGCGGCACCACTTCTGCAAAGTCAAAGACCTTCCGGTAGGTGTCAATAGCGGCAAGCACTTCCTCCGGCTTCACCGTATCCACCTTGTTGATCACCAGGATCACCGGTGTATTGGCCTTCTTTAACTTCTCGATGATATGCTGCTCTCCTGCCCCGATGAAGGTGGTGGGCTCCACCAGCCACAAAACCGCGTCCACTTCGTTTAGGGAACGCTCCGCCACACCCACCATAAACTCGCCCAGCTTATTCTTGGCCTTATGGATTCCCGGCGTGTCCACAAACACGATCTGGCCCTTCTCCTCATCGGTATATACCGTCTGGATCCGGTTTCTGGTCGTCTGTGGCTTCTTCGATGTGATGGCGATCTTCTGGCCGATCAGGCGGTTCATCAGCGTGGACTTTCCCACGTTGGGACGGCCTATGATGGTTACAAATCCTGATTTTAAATTCTGATTCATGCTATTCTCCCTGGTTTAATATAAACTCTTAAGTTTTTTAAACATTCCGGCCTGCTCCCGCAGCTTCTCCTCGTTTCCGATGACGCAGATGGCATTCTTTGAAAGCACAGCCTCCACCAGATCCGCCAGCGCCCGAATATCCTCCTGGGTGGCGGCAAACACCTCATCCCGTTCCTTCTGAAGATCCTCCAGGGTGACTCCGGTGAGGTATGCGCTCAGTGACCGTTGCACACGTGTGGAAGGCGTCAGCGGCGTATCCATGTCGCTGAAGGTTCCGATGATATATTTTGTCATATCCCGCTCGTCTATATCAAAGCTCCGAAGGTAAGCAGGCGTTCCTTCATAGATCTCGTTGGTCTTCTCCAGATTGGGATCGCGGTAGGAGGAGAAGTAGCCGTCTCCCCGTCGGTTAAATCCGCTCATGCAGCCGTAAGCGCCGCCCTTCATGCGGATGTTTACCCACAGATATTCATAGCTTAGGATCACCTTCAGGATCCGAAGCGCTCCGGTATACGCAAAGCCTGCCTCCTTGAAGTTACCTGCCCTGGACACATACTGCACCTGGGAGGCATCATAGAAGCCTTCATTGGCTATGGCACATGTCAGAACATCCTCATGCCGCGTGACCGCCGTGTCCCACAGTAATGCCTTAAGCCCCGGCAATGTCTGTAGCAGACGCTCATAGCCTTCCGAACGGCAGCCCAGGCTGACTGTCAGGTTCTCAGGCCGGAAGATCAACTCTGTCAATTTCTGAAGCTTTGCTGCCAAGGCTTCCTTTTCCTGGTCATAATTCTCTTCAAGATAGCTCACTGTCCGGTAGAAATCTATACCGGTGGTCATGTCATTGTATTTCGCCGCCTGGGAGAAATAGGACATCGCCCTGGTGGCGGAAATGGAGTGACCGGAAGCACCTAAGTTCATCTGCAGCCTGGACTTTAGCTGCGCTAAGATCTCATAGATTCTGCGGGAATCCGAGAACTTTGTGTTCCGAAGGATCTCACCGATGAGTTCCATGCCCTTGGGAAGCTTATCATAGAGGATCTTGGCCCGCACCTCGTACTTCGTCTCAAGACGCTCCTCCTTCACATGGCTGTAAACACCGATCGCACTGTAGATTCCGCCTGTGTGAAGATTGATCTCATCCGCCAGCTCTCCATAGCGGTAGCACTCTGTATCCACGAATCCCAGCACTGCTGTCAGGATCCCCACATAGGGAATATCGCTGACCGCCACAGCAGAAGTATCGAACAGCAGGTTCAGATAAGCGATGCCGTTGGTCTCCACATCGTGAAAAAGAATCTTCGTATCCTCGGCGCTCCGCTCCTGGGTGGAAAGCGGCTCCGCCTCACGCTTCATATCCTCCCGTGTCAGCATGGGAATGGTAAGAAGCTCCTCCTGAGTGGAAGGCGTCTCCTGATATTCCTCAAGTTCCCTGGTATCTGCAACAAGCTTCGCAATCTCGGACGGTGTCAGAGATTCCTTGTATGCGCGAAGCTTCTCCTCCAGCTCCTTATCCTTCTTCGCATTCAGCCCGCGCTCCGGCAGGATCATGACCGTAGATCGATGCGGGTTCTTAATAAGATATGTTTCAACCAGCTTTTCAAAATAATCTGTCTCCACCTGTTCCTTCAGCCAGTCGATGACATCCAATGCCTCCAGGTGATTGAAGGGCGCATTGTCATCGTAGAGCCAGCTCTCAATGCATTGGAGTCCATACATCAGTCCCTTGGGGTATGGGCCGAAATCCGCCTCACGCCACTTGAATTCCGTGCTGTTTAAGGCCGCCCGCAGAGACTTCTTGTTCAAGCCGGACTTCACCTGCTCCTTCAAGGCCTTCTCTATGACAGCCAGAAACTCCTCTTTTTTATCCGGATTGGTATTTTTCGCAATGATGGAAAAAACAGGCTGGTAGAAATCTGTCTCATAGGAACCCATGACATCCTTGCCGATTCCTGCGTCCAGAAGTGCCTTCTTCACAGGCGCCCCCGGTGCTCCCAACAGCACATAGGACAGGATATCAAAGGCGATATTTAACCGCTCATCCAACACCGTATCTACCGAGAAATTGCAGGACAGGTAGGTATTGTCCTCCATCGGATCGGTGCTTGCTATGGAGTATGTCCGCTTCACTTCAACCGGCTTGGTGAAGGGCTCCTGCCTCCGAATCCTGGAATCGATGGCAAGATACTCGTAATTCTTAAGATATGTCTCATCGATCCAATTAAGCTTCTCCTCCATGTCCATATCCCCATACAGATAGATATAGGAATTGGAGGGATGATAATACCTGCTGTGAAAATCCAGAAATTCCCGGTAGCTCAGCTGCGGGATCACCTCCGGGTCGCCGCCGGATTCATAGCGATACGAGGTGTCCGGGTAAAGGGAATTCACTATCTGGCGCTCCAGTACCTCCTCCGCCGAGGAAAATGCTCCCTTCATCTCATTGTATACCACACCATTTAAAATAATGGGGGCTTCCTCGCTCTCTAGCTCATAATGCCAGCCCTCCTGCTTGAAGATCTCCTCCCTGCGGTAGATATTGGGATAAAACACCGCATCCAGATACACATGCATCAGGTTCTGGAAATCCGTATCATTCACACTTGCCACCGGATAGAGGGTCTTATCGGGATAGGTCATGGCGTTTAAGAAGGTGTTCAGAGACCCCTTCACCAGCTCCACAAAGGGATCCTTCGCCGGGAAATTCTTCGAGCCACACAGAACCGTATGCTCTACGATATGGGCCACACCGGTGCTGTCCCTCGACGGCGTCCGAAAGCCGATGCAAAACACCTTGTTGGCATCCTCATTCGAGATCAGGCAGACCCGCGCGCCGGTCTTTTTATGACGCAAAATATAGCCCTCTGACTTGATATCCGTCAGTGGCTTTTCTTTTATCAGTTCATATGCTTTGCAATTCTCAATATTCATGGTTCCTCCATTCTGCCAATTACGGCAAAGAGGTTGTCCCTGCGATGAAATGCCTGTAGCCTTCCATCGTCATGAACAATAAAAGCGCCACACACGGCGAGCCTCTACCGTCATGAATAAGAGACAACCTCCTGGTTATATTTCGTATTCTTTCTATCGTTCATCCTTGCCGGGTAATCTTAGAAACTGATATACGAAAAACCCTGCTGTTCTGGATGAATTATCCTAAGCGGACTACATTAGCAGCCTGAGGTCCTTTATCGCCTTCCACAACTTCAAATTCCACTGCTTCCCCATCCTTGAGTTCTTTGAATCCATCCATCTTCAATGCGGAAAAATGTACGAAAACATCCTTTCCCTCTGCATCGGAAATAAATCCATAACCCTTTTTCGCGTTAAACCACTTCACAGTTCCTTGCATAAAAGCTTTTCCTCCTAATACATGTGAAAATATCGGGCCTTTTGCCCTTGTATGTTCGGCAGGTATGTTTTTATTTTCCTGTCGACACGAACTACACTAGCATAAAATACCGGATTTGTCAATGGATGGAAGCATTTTTTCTTATTTTCTACAGTTCAGCCAGACCGAAGAAGGACGATAAACTGTGCTCGCACAAGTTTGGCGGACTGATATCGGTCTGAGGGAACGCCCGTTTATGAGCAAAAAGGAACTGCGAAAGCAGTGGAGAGTACCGAAGGTACGGTTTTGCGAATGGGCGTGGGCTGAACTGTTACATAGTTTGAAATAGACGCCGGAGAATCCTGCAGTAAGTACCAGTGCTCCAGATGCTGCGCCAACAGGGACTAAGTCTTCGGAAACCGAAAATAGCAGCCGCGGGCAACTCAGAAAATAGGCTTGATGCCTATTTTCCTCAAACATCTACCCGTCTAAAATTTCCGCTTGGAATGCGGAAATTTTGCTGCTATTTTCAGTTCCCGTAAGTCTAAGTCCCTGTACCCTGGATTCTCGGATTAACATGACGAGGTCGGCGCCTCTACTCCAAGAGCTTCAT
>CAVGED010000024.1:0-3661 GCA_963628035.1 Paludibacteraceae bacterium | reverse complement strand
AATCCATACGCCGCTATTAGCGGATTTGGCGCGCCGTTGAGCCGGAATACGCAGGGCAGACTTCAGGAGGAAGGTGTCCGGTGTCTTGTCTGTGATCAGATAATATCGAAGAAACTCCCGGATCTGCGGTTCGCACGCAAAGACGGGAGTTTTTGCACGTTTGGTTTCCGTCAGCCGGGCAAATTCGCCCACGAAGTCCGCAGAAAAAACACCGATCCATACATAAGAATTGTCCGGTGTGTGATAGGCGTGAAATTCGTTGGGGAAGATCAGGGCAAAATCGTTTGCCTTAAGCGTGATCCTGTTGCCATTTAAGGTGAGCAGAACTTCCCCATCCAATACATATACAAGCTCATAGTTCTTGTGGAAGTGATAGAACCATTCGCACTTATTATAGAAAAATGCGTTGTAGTTGTGATTCCCCAGAGAATTGTGCTCTTGATGTATCAGCATAAGCAGCCTCCTAAAAAAGATAACTTTTGTCTAAGATAATACAACTAATTTCTTGTAATGTCAAGGCGTGAGAACGTATGATGGTAACAGAATCTGACAGAAAGGACGGAGAGCTATATGAGCTGTGCATTAAAGGAATATATTGTAAATAAGGAGCACCACAAATACCGAAAGGATTTTGATGAATACGCGGATCTGGCGAAGGAGTATCAGGCACTTGGACTGTCACCCAAGGAGCGGATGACCCGGCGTTTTGAGCTGCTTGCAAGTCTTGAGACGCCGGTGCTCTTGCCGGAGGAGAAGATCTGTTTTATGAGAACCGTAAAGAAGATACCGGACTGCTTTACCGAAGAAGAATGGGAAGAGATTCGGCAAAAGCATTTTATCCATGAACTGGGGTATATGTCCAATCTGTCCCCGGATTACGAGCGGATGATCAAAACGGGGCTGTTGGCCGCTTATGATGATGCGGATGCGTATGGAAAACGCATCATTGATGCCATTTTAGGTCTGACCAGCCGCTATCAGAAGAAGGCGGAGGAAGAGGGAAAGACGGAATTGGCGAAGGTCTTAAAGCGTGTACCGGCTTACGGTGCCACCAGCTTCTATGAGGCGCTTCAGAGCTTTCGCATTATTCACTATTCCCTGTGGTTAGAGGGAAATTATCATAACACGGTAGGCCGCTTTGACAAATATATGTATCCGTTTCTGAAGGCGGATATGGAGAAGGGGCTTTATACCAGAGAAACTGCACTGGAGCTTCTGGAGGATTTCTTCTTAAGCTTCAATAAGGACAGCGATCTGTATGTGGGCGTGCAGCAGGGAGATAACGGGCAGAGCATGGTGCTGGGCGGTATAGATGAGAACGGAGAGGAAGTGTTTAATATTCTTTCTGAGCTGTGCCTGGAAGCCAGCAGAAATCTGCTGATGATCGATCCCAAGATCAATCTGCGTGTGAATAAGCACACACCTTTAAAAATCTACGAGCTGGGAAGCCAGTTGACCAAGGCTGGACTTGGTTTTCCCCAGTATTCCAATGACGATGTGGTGATCGAGGGGCTCTGTAAGCTGGGGTATGACAGGAAGGATGCCTGTGACTACGTGGTGGCTGCCTGTTGGGAATTTATCATTCCCAAGGTGGGCGCAGATGTGGCGAATATCGGCGCGCTGTCCTTCCCGAAGATCATTGATGTTTGCCTGCACAAGCATCTGATGTCGTGTGAAACCTTTGAAGAATTTCTGGGAAAAGTGAAGGAAGAGATCGGAAGGGAATGTGATGCTATCTGCGGTGGGATTAAGGATCTGTGGTTCGTGCCGTCACCTTTTATGAACCTTATGATCGATGGGGGTGTCTATGACGGAGCAAAGTACAATAATTTTGGCATTCATGGAACCGGAGTGGCAACCGCGGCGGATTCGCTGGCTGTGATCAGCAGATATATCTATGATGAGAAGCGATTTACCAAGGAAGAACTGATGGAAGCGGTGGATTCTGATTTCTCGGTTCATGGCGAGATGCTTCCTATCCTGCGGTACGAGGCGCCAAAAATGGGGAATAACGAGGCACTTCCGGATGAAATGGCAGTGCAGCTCCTTGGGATGTTTGCGGACAGTCTCAGGGGAAGAAGGAACTGCCGCGGCGGTATCTACCGGGCGGGAACCGGATCGGCCATGTTTTACCTGTGGCATGCCAATGAAATCGGTGCGTCTCCGGACGGCAGGCGGAAGGGAGAACCATTCGGAACGAATTTCTCGCCGAGTCTTTTCGCCAGGATCAACGGTCCGCTCTCCGTGATTCAGTCCTTTACGAAGCCGGATTTCACGGAAACCATCAACGGTGGCCCACTGACCTTGGAGTTTGCATCCTCCATGTTCCGGGATGAGGACAGCGTGAAGAAGGTGGCGGCGCTGGTGAAGGCATACATCGATATGGGCGGTCATCAGATGCAACTGAATACGGTCAATACGGAGGAGCTGAAAGCAGCTCAGGAGCACCCGGAGGAGCATCGCCAGCTGGTTGTAAGGATCTGGGGATGGAGTGCTTATTTCGTGGAACTGGATAAAGAATACCAGGATCATGTATTGAGACGTCAGCAGTACCGGGTATAACGGTAGCTAATACGAGGGTGCTATTTGACATTATGATACGAACATTGAGGGCAGATACATGAAAGGGATTATTTTTGATCGGAAAGAGTTCACAGTACATGATGGACCTGGCTCCCGGATCACAGTATTTTTAAAGGGATGTCCCTTGCGATGCAGGTGGTGCCACAATCCGGAGGGTCTCGCAGCCGCCAGACAGCTGCTGTATAAGAGTACCTTCTGCAGTCATTGCGGTGCCTGCAGGAGGCCCTGCACCCATAAGGAATGCCAGGGGTTTGGCCGCTGTATCCATGCCTGCCCCAACGGGTGCCTGGGCGTGGCGGGGGAAGAGGTGTCCGCCGAGGAGCTGGCGGCGGAGCTTATGCAGCACAAGGATATCCTGAGGCTTCTGGGCGGCGGCATTACAATCTCAGGTGGAGAGCCCATGCTGCAGGCGAATTTCGTCTGTCAGCTGGCAGAGCAGCTTCCCGATATGCACAAAGCCATTCAGACCAGCGGGTATGCAGAACCGGAAATTTACCGAAGGGTCATCGGTCATATGGATTATGTCATGCAGGATATCAAGCTGGCGGATGAGGCTGCGCATATCCGGTATACCGGTGTCAGCAATGAGAAGATTTTAAGAAATGTGGAATGGCTTAAGACCAGCGGCAAATCCTTTGTGTTCCGTGTGCCGCTGATCCCCGAAATCACCGACACGGAAGAAAACTTAAAGGCGATTGCCAGGATTGTAGGAGAATGCCGCACAGAATTGTTGCCTTACAATCCCTTTGCCGGGGCAAAGTACAGTATGGTGGGGATGGAGTATACCCTAACTGCAGATAAAAGCCGGGAGCAGGACTATACCGCGTATTTCCAGAATGCGGTCATGCTGGCGTAGTACGTGCGCCCCGGTTGGCAACCCTTTTTGGTCTGGCTGTTGCTTCTTGTCAGGAGAAGCTTTGGATGAAATTGTGAGCTTCCGTGTTATGATGAATGTAGATCAAGCATACTTTTGACACCTGCAAATGCCCATTTTATCAGGCTTTGCAGGTGTCTGCTTTTGCTTCTTTCCGATATTTTTGTAGAACTTTCACAATCTTTGAAAAAATGTCCAAACCCT
>CAVGED010000023.1:0-9950 GCA_963628035.1 Paludibacteraceae bacterium | reverse complement strand
CTAAAGAAAAGAAAAATGGATACAATTGAAAATGTAAAGAAGTTGTTTATGGGTACACCGGCTATATTTTAGCCGGTGCAATGCCCGTTGTTCTAGTTACAAGGCTGAACTGTTACACATACGTAACAATTTCCGCCGCAATATCCTCCGGTGTCCGGTGGTCCGTAACTACCGAAATATCGGCTGCTGACCGATAAGCCGCCTCGCGCTTCTTCATCAGCTCTGCGATATAGTCCACATTCATATTTCCGTTCAGCAGCGGCCGGTTCTTCCGATAGCGCACCCGCTCATACACCGTCTCCGGCTCTGCCAGGAGCAGCACCACAATACCATTCTCTTTCATGCTCTCCACATTCTCCGTCCGCAGAGCCGCTCCGCCTCCGCAGGAGATCACATAGCCGGACTTTTGCGCCAGTTCCCGGATCAGCCCGGTCTCCAGTGAGCGAAAATACTCCTCGCCTTCTGCCGCAAAGATCTCGCTGATCTTTCTCCCCTGTCTTGTCTCTATCTCCTGATCCATATCGATCTCCAACAGTTTCAGTTGACGCCCTAGCTGCCTGGAAACCGTACTCTTCCCTGTCCCCATAAATCCGATCAGAAAAATATTCTCGTGCATCCTGTCATTCCTCCGTCAAAAATTTACCTTTGATCAAAGTTCTCCTGTATCTGCTTTAGGATCTGCTCCACTTCCTCGTATGCGATCTGCCCGGGTGCCGACGCCTTGCCAAAGGCTGCAAAAGTCACCTCCGAGCCGTACCATCCGCCCAGAAGCCTTGAGATCACACCATCCCCGCCCATGGACATGGCGATGAGATGGCTCTCAGGATATTGTTCCTTTACCGCAAGCACCGCTTCCATCAGACGCAGCACATCCCTTTTCTTCCTCGGCATCACCGCCAGCTTGGCAAAATCTGCTCCCATAAGAACCATCTCCGTCAGCTGCCGTTCCATCTCCGCCACGGATGGTGTCCCTGCAAAATCATGGTTTGAGCACACAACCCTCACCCCAAACTGCCGAAATCTCTCAATCACATCCCGACATTGCCGTCCGGCCGCAATGGGATAGAACTCCAGATCCACCAGATCTGCCGCGCCACTCTCCGCCACAAGCTGATTCAACTCCAGATATGCTGCAAGCGGCAGCTCCGCCTCTCCGCCCTGCTGTCGGCTGCGGAAGGTACACAAAAGCACCGTTTCCTGCACCAGCGGCTTTATATGTTCCAGCAGAGTTCTCACAGCATCTGCGTCATGCACTCCCGCAAACCAGTCCATGCGCCATTCGATCATCTCCACCTGTTTATTTGTCATCTGCCTGATCGTATCAAGAATCCCTTCCGCAGTGCGTTCCACCACCGGAACGCAGACGATGGGGATTCCTTCTCCTATTATATGTCCTTTGATATTCATTTTCGGTTCCTCATTTTTTTACTATTGTACTTCAAAAAATCCTATCATGCAAGCCATTGACTTTTTTTTTCAAGTGAAGTAATATGATTTAGATAACAACGCATAACGAAGGTGATACGACTATGACTTACGAGATTACGGGACATACCCGGCTTACGGCCCTTCTTGGCAGTCCGGTGGCCCACAGCATTTCACCGCAAATGCACAATGAAGCCTTCCGGCAGTTGGGGCTTGACTATGTTTACCTCGCATTTGATGTCCGACCCGAACGCATAAAGGAAGCATTCGAGGGCTTGAAGGCCATCGATATCCAAGGCTTTAATCTGACCATGCCGTTAAAAACATCCATCCAGCCCTATCTGGACGAGCTCACCCCTGCCGCACGGCTGACCGGAGCCGTCAACACGGTATACCGCAAGGATGGGCGCTACATCGGCCACACCACCGACGGCACCGGCTACATGCAGTCCGTGGCGGATGCGGGGTGCGACGTCATTGGAAAGAAAATGACACTTTTAGGAGCCGGAGGTGCCGCCACAGCTATCTGTGTACAAGCCGCATTGGACGGTGTCTGCGCCATCGATATGTTCAAGCGCAAAAACGCAACTTTCGATCAGACTGCCGCATTTTGCGCGCATATTACCCAGGAAACCGGCTGTCCCATTCACCTGTATGATATCAGCGATTCCAGACAGCTTGCAAGAAGTCTTTCCGAAAGCACACTGCTGACTAACGCCACCAGCGTTGGCATGGCTCCCGACACGGAGCACAGCCCCATTCCTGACAGTTCCATGCTGCATCCCGGGCTGGTCGTCTCCGACATCATATACCACCCCAGGAAGACGAAGCTGCTCTGGCAGGCCAGGCAAGCCGGATGCAAATGCTTTAATGGCATGTACATGCTGCTCTTTCAGGGCGCGGCGTCCTTCCGCTGTTGGACCGGTCAGGACATGCCGGTCGATATCATTCGGGAAAAATATTTTAACGGATCACTCTAAAAAGTAAAATAAGGAAAGAAAGGTTATCATCATGAGTTTTACATTTATTAAAGAACTGCCATCTCCCTCGGAGATCAAAAAACAATACCCGCTCTCTTCCGAAGCCACCCGCATCAAGCAGGAACGCGACCGCGAGATCCGGGACATCATCACGGGAAACAGCGATAAATTTCTGGTTATCATCGGCCCCTGCTCTGCTGACAATGAGACCGCTGTACTGGATTACATCAGTCGTCTGGCCAGGGTTCAGGAAAAAGTAGCAGACCGCGTACTGATCGTACCGCGTATCTATACCAACAAGCCGCGCACCACCGGCGAAGGCTACAAGGGTATTGCCCATCAGCCGGATCCTGAGAAGAAACCGGATCTCTTAGCAGGTCTTATCGCCATGCGCAGCATGCATATCCGCTCCATCGAAGAATTCGGCATGCCTGCTGCAGATGAGATGCTTTATCCTGAGAACTGGGGCTATGTGGAGGATCTGCTCTCCTATGTTGCCATCGGCGCCCGTTCTGTGGAGGACCAGCACCACCGACTGACCGTCAGTGGCTTCGACGTTCCTGCCGGAATGAAGAACCCCACCAGCGGCGACTTTTCCGTTATGTTGAACTCCGTGTATGCCGCCCAGCACCCACATCATTTCGTATACCGTGGCTACGAAGTAGAGACCACCGGAAACGAGCTCACACATGTGGTTCTCCGTGGTGCTGTGAATACCCGTGGTGTCTGCATTCCCAACTACCATTATGAAGATATGATCCACCTCATTGCGATGTATGAGAAAATGGATCTGAAATATCCTGCCGCCATTGTGGACTCCAACCACTCCAATTCCAACAAACAATATGCAGAACAGATACGTATTGTCAAGGAAGTCATGCACAACCGTCAGTTGTCTGAACCCATTCACAGGCTGGTCAAAGGTGTGATGATCGAGAGCTATATTGAACCCGGCAGCCAGGGCGTACATGACCATATATATGGAAAATCCATCACAGATCCCTGCCTGGGCTGGGAAGAATCGGAAAAGCTGATCTATGATATTGCAGAGATGAATCACTAGGTTACTATTCACAGCCACAGATAAATCTGCCATCAGAATCGTCGAGCTTGCTCGTAAGAGGCTGATTGGCGATTTAGCTGTGAATAGTAACACCGCTATAATATTCTATCTTCTATCCTCTGGGATGTGCTTTCGCATACACTTCCCGAATATGCGTCTGGTTCATGCGGGCGTAGATCTGTGTGGTAGCAATATCGGAATGTCCCATCATCTCCTGCACCGCCCGAAGGTCTGCACCGTTGTTCACCAGATGCGCCGCAAAGGAATGACGCAGCGTGTGCGGCGTGATCTCATGATGGATTCCCGCCTTCTTCCCATAGCCCTTGATCAGCTTCCAGAAGCCCTGCCGACTCATGGGCTGCCCGGAGCAGTTGGTAAACAGCCACGGACTCTCCGCCTCCTGAACCAATTCTGTCCGTCCTTCCAACAGATACCTGGAGACAGCATCCTTCGCAACGTTTCCAAAAGGAATGATCCGCTCCTTGTGGGCATCCTGACACTTTATGTACTCCATCTTAAGATTCACATCTGTAAGCTTCAGTCCGATCAATTCAGAGACCCGAATACCGGTGGCATACAGAAGCTCCAGCATGGCGCAGTCCCGAAGCTCCTTGGGCGAGCTGCCCTTGGTCTGCTTCAGCAGGCACTCCACCTCCTCCGTGGACAGGATCTCCGGCACCTTCTTCTCAATCTTTGGACTCTTCAGCTCTTCTGTAATATCTTCCTTCAAGATTCCCTGCTTCATAAGATACTGGAAAAAAGCTTTCATGGACGCAATGCAACGTGAAATTGTGGAAGGCTTCTTCCCTTCCTTCTCCAGATACAAAATATACGAATTCAGATTGGTAGCGGTAACCTGCGTCACCTGACTAATCCCCTGTTCGGATAGGTAATGCTCCAACTTCCGCAAATCCCGTTCATAGGAATCTGTCGTATTTTCAGACGCATGCCTGACCTCTTTTAAGTACCGTATAAATGCTTCTATCTCTTGTTTCATAATTTGCTAACCCCGCTACCAAATTTCTCTTATTCCTCCATTATAATAACATATTTCAAGAAAATCAAATGGAATTTTTCTCGTATTTTCAGCGTTTTTCCGACAACTACAAGATATCGCCAGCCCGGTTTTCGACCAATACCAGATATTGTAAAAATCATGTCAAAAAATTTTTAAGATTTTTTTGAGAAAAAATGGATTTACATAACTTTCCAGTAAAATTCCTGTAATATATATCCCCAGAAACAACAAACAGATTGCCAGGAACAGGAAATATTCTCTCCCGTGCGCCATCCCGCTTCCTCCCTTGGCCTTGATCCTGTCTCGAAAAAACACCGCCAGATAGATGCACGAAATGTATGCCGGGATATACAGCAGATATTGCGGAAAGAATGCCGTTCCCATCAGCAGGATTCCCTTCGCTCCGTAGGAAACAACCGATGCTGCCATGAGAAATCCGGCGGCAAACCCCTGCCAGGCCAAAAATGCCCCACCGGCCCAAAGCCCCCAGCCGGTGGCAGACAACAGCAGTAAAAACAGCATCATCGGCAACCGTTGCTCCAGGATATAATAAAACAATTCCCCTGGCCTTATGCGAGCATATTTAAACTTCTCAATAAAATAGGAATTCCAGAGACCAAAACCACTCATTTTACTCTTATCCACAATGTTCGCCCCTATGATTCCTAAAACAAAGCAGAAAAGTACGGCCAGGCGCATGTACCGTATGACGCCCGGCCGTTCAATGCCGCTCTTCCTCTGCTTTCTTATTTTCCAATATTCTCTTATACGCTGCCTCATGTCCACCTGCACCTTTCCGGCCTGTTGCTGCCTTCCCTTCATCCTATGCAGGTGATGTCCCATTCATTCCCCGGAAATCTCCATGACAGTCAGACTGACGCTTCCTCCATATCAACCATATTCCTGTAGGCCATAATGGCTGCAACCGTCTTGGAATCCTGGATCTTTCCCTGATAGATCCACTGACACAGTTCCTCTAAGGAATGCGCCTCCAGCTCCACATATTCATCCGGATCCAGGTGTTGGCGTGTGGGCTCCAAGTCTCTGGCCACAAACACCTCTATGCGCTCATTACAGAAGGCCACTGTTGTACGGATAGAGATCAAATGCTCCAGGCTGCCACAGCGATAGCCGGTTTCCTCCTCAAGCTCCCTGGCGGCGCACACCTCATACGGCTCCTCCTTACTATCCCTGGCTCCGGCCGGAATCTCCAGCGTGTACCGTTCCAGTGCATTCCGGTACTGTTTCACCATCAGCAGCTTGCCGTCAGGCAGCACTGCCAGCGCTGCAGCAGCGCCCTTCCTGTGCTCGATGTAATCCCACACCGCCGTCTTGCCGTCCGGCAACTGCATGGTATCCGCATAAAAATCAACGATTGCTCCCTTATACTTTAATTCCCGTTTGATTCTCTTGATTGCTTCCATATCTTTCTCCCTTCTACGATTGTTTTCCCAAACCTGAATATAGAAAACCCGAACTCCGCGTCGCTACGTTAATGAACACCGCCACGAAAAAAAGAGATTGTTTGCACAATCTCTTTTCTTTGTTCCTAATCAACGCGCTATTACTTTGCGTAGTCAACGACACGGGATTCACGAATAACATTAACTTTAATCTGTCCTGGATATTCCAGTTCCGACTCGATCTGCTTCGAGATATCACGAGCCAGCAATACCATGTCCGCATCGCTGACCTGCTCCGGAACCACCATGATCCGAATCTCCCTACCTGCCTGAATAGCAAAAGACTTGTCTACACCCTTGAAAGAGTTTGTAATATCTTCCAACTGCTTTAATCTGTTCGAATATGTTTCCAGCGTCTCTCTTCTCGCACCCGGACGCGCAGCTGAGATTGCATCTGCTGCCTGTACCAGACATGCGATCAGTGACGATGGCTCTACATCTCCGTGATGTGCTTCTACTGCATTAATCACAATCGGTGATTCCTTGTACTTGCGGCACAGATCCACACCGATCTGAATATGTGATCCTTCCATTTCATGATCTACGGATTTCCCGATATCATGCAACAGACCGGCTCTTTTCGCAACTCTAACGTCGACACCAACCTCAGCAGCCAGAAGGCCTGATAATTGGGCAACTTCAATCGAATGCTTCAGAGCATTCTGCCCATAACTTGTTCGGAATTTCATCTTTCCTAACAGACGGACAAGCTCCGGATGTATTCCATGCACTCCCACCTCCAGGGTGGCAGCCTCTCCTTCTTCCCGAATCATGGTTTCTACTTCTTTTTGTGCTTTCTCCACCATTTCTTCGATTCTTGCCGGATGAATACGACCATCCACAATCAATTTCTCTAATGCAATGCGGGCTACTTCTCGTCGGATTGGGTCAAAACCGGATAAGATAACTGCTTCCGGTGTATCATCAATGATCAAATCCACACCAGTCATCGTCTCAAGTGTCCGGATATTTCTTCCTTCCCTTCCGATAATGCGTCCTTTCATTTCATCGCTCGGAAGCTGAACTACGGAAATCGTAGTCTCTGCCACATGGTCAGCCGCACATTTCTGTATCGCTGTAACCACGTACTCTTTCGCCTTTTTACCAGCTTCCTCTTTGGCTTTGTGTTCCATTTCTTTGATTAATTTTGCAGTATCAAGTTTTACATCGTCTTCAATGGTCTTCAACAGATATTCTTTTGCCTGTTCAGAGGTTAACCCAGAGATTCTCTCCAGTTCCTGTACACGTTCTTCGTGCAGCTTCGCAACCTCTGCCCTTTTCTTGTTCATGTCCTCTTCTTTGGCTGCAAAACTTGCCTCTCTCTTCTCGATCGCCTCTAACTTCCGATCCAGATTTTCTTCCTTCTGAACCATACGGCGTTCGTTCCGTTGAATCTCATTTCTTCTTTCTCTGATTTCCTTGTCAAGATCATTCTTCGCACGAATCGATTCTTCCTTGATCTCAAGCATCGACTCACGCTTTTTTGTTTCTGCAGCTTTCACAGCCTCGTCAATGATCTCTCTTGCCTTATCTTCCGCACTTCCTATCTTGGCTTCCGACACCCTCTTGCGATATGCAACGGTGATGAAATAAGTGACAGGAATAGCGATCAGCAAAGTGACAACTGCTGTGATAGCGATAGTAATTCCTTGCACAGGAGCACCTCCTTATTTAATTTTCATTGTACATATAACAAAACTGTCTGTTTTTACATGAATAACAACATAATAGATTGTATACTTTTTTAGGAATTATGTCAAGCATTATTGTACAAAACTGTTACCATGAATGATAACAGACGCAACAATTCAGAGTAATCTTAGAATATCCCCGGAGCGAAAGCCCTTGCGAAGAAGGAACTGGTACATACGCTGTCTTTGTTTCGGGTCGGCCTCTTCAGCGCTGTAGTGCTTCTTCTCCAGCCAACGGGCAATCTTCGAAGACTCGTCTTCTGTCTCGTATTCTTCTTCCAAAGCCTGCTCTATCAGATCTCTTGGAACGCCCTTCCCTACAAGCTCCTGGTACAGGAGACGACGGCTCTTGCTCTGGCTATAACAGCGCACGTAGCTTTCGGCATAGCGAAGATCATCCACATAATGGAAGCCCTTCACATAAGCGATGGCATTCTCTATGATATCCTCCGGGTAACGTCCCTGCCTAAGCTTCTCCCGCAGCTGGGCCTCGGTGCGGTCCATCCTCTCTAAGAGATACATGGTGCGCTTTCTTGCACGGGGAATCAGGATCTCCTTTCGGATCTCCTGATACTGCGTATCCGTAAGCTCCGCACCCGGCTCCAGTTGCAGGTGATGCGCCTCCTTCTGGTACAGGCAGAAGGAGATCTCTTCATCCAGGGTTATGAGCAGCTTATCTTTTCCAAATGAGTCCATCTGTGTAATGATCATCTTCTGTCACACCGCTCCTTCTACATACCTGACGCTATCCTTCCGCTGTCCTACTCCAGATCTTCGTCCATTCTGCTATCTGCTGCCTCCACATCATCCTTCACGGCAGCCCCGTCTGTTGGGACTCCGTTCAGCTGATAAAACTCCCGTACTTTCTCTTCGATCTCATCCCGGATCAGTTCATTCTCAGCAAGATATTGCTTCGCATTCTCACGCCCCTGACCGATCTTATTGCCATTGTACGCAAACCAGGCGCCGGACTTATTGATCACGTTACACTTGGTAGCCAGATCCAGGATATCACCCTCTCTGGAGATTCCCTTTCCGAATACAATATCAAATTCCGCTTCCTTGAAGGGCGGTGCGATCTTATTCTTAACTACCTTGATCCTGGTACGGTTACCCACTACTTCTCCGCCCTGCTTCAGCGTCTCGATCTTGCGCACATCCATACGGATGGAGGCATAGAACTTCAGCGCGCGCCCGCCGGTGGTAACCTCCGGGCTGCCGTACATGACTCCCACCTTCTCACGAAGCTGGTTGATAAAGATCACGATACAATTAAACTTGCTGATTACAGCCGTCAGCTTCCGCAGCGCCTGGGACATCAAGCGCGCCTGCAGCCCCACATGTGACTCTCCCATGTCGCCGTCAATCTCCGCCTTCGGCACCAGCGCGGCCACCGAGTCGACGATCACGATATCCACAGCCCCCGAACGAACCATCGCTTCTGTGATCTCCAATGCCTGCTCCCCGTTATCCGGCTGGGATATGTATAGATTATCAATATCTACGCCGATATTCCTGGCATACACAGGATCCAGGGCATGCTCTGCGTCGATGAATCCAGCGATTCCGCCCCGCTTCTGAACCTCGGCCACCATGTGGAGTGCCACCGTGGTCTTACCGCTGGATTCCGGTCCGTAGACCTCCACGATTCTCCCCTTGGGGATTCCGCCCAGTCCCAGTGCAAGATCAAGGCTTAAGCATCCTGTGGGAACGGTCTCCACATTCATATTGACATTGGAATCTCCCAGCTTCATAACGGAACCCTTGCCATAATCCTTCTCTATCTTGGCAATGGCGTCATTCAACGCTCTCATCTTATCTTCTCTTAACTTGTCTGCTTTCTCTCTCAGCTTATCGTCTTTTGCCATGTCTGTTCTCCTTTTGCGAACTTATGTTCGTTTCCTTTCCATAATATTAGTACATTTTTGTCAGGTTGTCAACTATTTTCGGGGAATATTTTACTGAATCAATCTATGTATCCTTGTTTCCCGGAACCACAGCGCGATCACCGATATACAAGAAAAAGAACAGTTGAATGCATCAACTGTCCTTATTATAATTGGTTTCGCTTTTTTCGTCAAGGAATTAATTTTTCTTGAGTTTCCTTTTGATTTTTTTATTGCACGGCAAATTTTATGGTTGAATATTCCTCCAAAACATGCTAAGCTCTCCTTATGCAAAGAATTCTGAAATTCTGGATTTCCCCAGGCTGGTTCCCCCATACCAGTCATCTATTAATTCGAAAGCTGGGCAAAGAAGGGAGATGAGGACATGGCATTTCAATATAATATTGTTAGAATGTTTGAGAAT
>CAVGED010000022.1:0-15716 GCA_963628035.1 Paludibacteraceae bacterium | reverse complement strand
TTGTGGACTTTCGGATGTTTGCCAATATTGAGTGGCTGAAGGGGGAGTAACCTTGTTGGTTTCAGATACCAGTAGACACTATATCTGAGAATGAACTGGAAAAGGAGGAAAATGAATTGAAGAAAACAAAAAAGAAAGGAAACAAAATAAGGCGGCAGCAATTGATATTTGTCTGGGCTATGCTGGCATTGCCGATCGTTGGACTTCTGGTGTTTTACGTATATGTGAATTTTAATTCCTTTTGTATGGCCTTTAAGAACATCGATCGTAACCGGGGCGGCGTTGAATACTGGACATTGCAGAACTTCGCAACCATAGCCGATTTGTTTAAAAAGGGAACACAGGACGGCTCGCTTCTGCTCTATGCGAGAAACACGCTCATATATTGGCTGCCGGGAGTCATCTGGGGATTCCCATTCTCCATTCTACTTACCTATGCTTTCCACAAAAAGATGTGGGGATATAAATTTTTCCGGATACTTTTATATATTCCTTCCATCATAACACCGTTAGCGCTTGCAGGAATATTTACCAATATTATAGATGTTACCGGCGCGTTTGGATATATTCTGCAGAATGTATTCCGGGTGGAGCGGGTGCCGAGCTGGTTTCAGGAGGCAGAATATGTGATTCCATCCCTGCTGTTTTACGGCTGGTTTTTCTCTATGGCAGGAAGCTATGTTGTGTTCAGCGGTGCGATGGCAAATATCGATCGAGAGATTTTTGAAGCAGCGCATATGGACGGTGTGAGCATGTGGCAGGAGCTCTGGTATATTTGTATTCCGCTGATGTGGCCGACACTTTCCGTGACAATTCTCGGAATGGTTACAGGATTCTTCAACGCTTCCGGGGCGATTCTGTTACTGGCGCCCAATATGGAAGAGAGCTGGTCCTTGTCCTATTGGATTTTTGACCAGGTAAAATACCAGGGATCCTACTATCTGCCGTCGGCATTGGGGTTATGCTTTACAGCCATCACGTTTCCAATCAGCCTGCTGGTGAAAAAAGGGCTGAACAGTATGTTTTCTACAGAATAGGGAGGTGTCGCAATGAAAAAAACAAAGGATTTACTGGATAAGAAACGGAGTATTCCGGAATATATCTTCTTTATAGTAATGTTTCTTTTCCTGGTAATATGGAGCGCCCTTATCATATATATGCTGCTGTGGACGGTAATAAGCTCACTTAAGACGAATATGGAATATGTCAATACACCGCTTTCCCTTCCGGCAGAACCGCAATTCCATAATATAAGTGTTGCGCTTGAGAAGATGACTTACAATGGTGTCGGCTTCGTGAGAATGCTTCTGAACAGCATGTGGTATGCAGGGGGCGGGGCGCTGATCTGTACCTTTTGTGTATGTACCACCGGATACATATTTGCGCATTATGAGTTTAAGGGAAAATCATTTTTATTCAACTTTATTATTTTTATGATGATCTTACCGATATTCGGCTCGCTTCCATCGATGTATAAGCTGATTTATGACTTGCATTTGAATGATTCCTATTTATACACCGTAGTGACATGCATAGGCGGTCTGAACGGCACGATGCTCTTGACATACGGATATTACAAGGGGCTTCCCAAGGAGCTGCGGGAAGCGGTGTATATGGATGGCGGAAATGATTTCACGGCATATTTCAAGATATATTTTCCGCTGGGAAGAAACATTTTTGTTGCGCTCAGCCTGTTGAGCTTTATTACCAGGTGGAATGATTATGAGACGCCGATCCTGTATTTTGATAAGCTCCCGAGTCTTGCCACCGGACTGCGGAAATTCCAGCTGGAGATCCAATATGTTGCCAATACCCCGGCTTATTTTGCAGGTGCATTGATGGTGATGCTGCCGGTTGTGATCATATTTGCACTGTTTTCCGACAAGATCATGGGTCAACTGCACAGCGGGGGATTGAAAGGTTAAGCTGAAGAAGCAGAAAGTAATGAGCAATGATATTTTATAAAAATCTAAGGAGGATAAGACAATGAAAAGAAAATTAGTTGCTTTGGGATTGGTATTAACAATGGTGTTACAGGTCTTTATGACCGGATGTTCCGGCAGCGGAACAGGAGGCGAAGGGGGCAATAATGGGGGAGAAGCGTCCAAAGGGACGGAGCTGAAGCTGGGAGTTGTGGCCAAGGGCTATGGAGATGAATATGTCTATAAGATGGCAGAAGCCTTTGAGAAGAAGACAGGAATTAAGACGACTGTGGCAAAATCATCCGCAGAAGGAGAATGGGTGAATGCCAGCCTGCAGGCCGGGACATCCGGAAACAACCTGGATGTGATCTTTGATATCCGAAACACTGCGATGCGGGATGTTGCTGTCAAGGGGTATGTTCCGGGATATGACCGTGCGTATGCAGACCTGAGCGACATCTATGGAACAAAGGTGGAAGGCTATAAGGAAGATAAGACATTAAAAGAACTGGTCGGAGACTATATTCTCTCCGCCTGCACATGGGATTTGGACAACGAAGGATATGGCGACGGAAAACAATACTTTGTGTCTTATGCCACAGGACTTGAAGGCATTATCTATAACGCAGAGCTGTTTAAGAAGTATGATCTGAAGGAACCGAAGACATCAACAGAATTCTTTGCCCTATGTGACAAGATCAAGACATTGAGCAGTGGATCGTACCCCAAGAATGCGGATGGACGTGAGATATATCCGTTTGTTTATTCGGGTAAGGTGTCCTATTGTAGTTTCCTGGCAGATGTCTGGATGGCGCAGTATGATGGCGTGGCAACCTTTCACAATATGCTTCAGGGAAAAGATGCGAATGGTCTTTATACAGCAGATTCATTAAAGACACAGGGAAAACTGTCAGCGTATGAGCATATTTCCAAACTGATCAGCCAGAAGAACGGCTATGTAAATACAAATAATTTTACCACCACATTTACAAATGCACAGTTGCTGTTCCTGGATCAGCAGGCATTCATGACGATCAGCGGTGACTGGTTAGAGCAGGAGATGGCTTCCAACGTAGATACGAAGGATATGAATATCAGATTTATGCGTATTCCGGTAAACAGTGACATTATACTGAAATGCGATTCTGTTACGACGGAGGAACGCCTGGTGGAAACAATCGCTTATATCGACGGTGAGACAAGCAATCGCCCGGATTATCTCTCAGATGCAGATCTTGCACGTATCACGGAAGCGAGAAGCCTGTATCATTGCGAAGGCAATCAGCACATTGCGTTTATACCTGCCTGCAGTAATATGATAGAAGAAGCAAAAGAATTCCTTCTGTTCATGGTTTCAAAGGAAGGACAGGAGATCATGCTGGAATATTGTCATGGCAATATGGCTCCGTTAGAGATCGACTACACACAATTTGACAGCTATGATACACTGTCCAGTCTGCAGAAATCCAAGTATGATATGCTGACCTCCAATATCGGAATGACACTGATCGGCCAGAACCTGTCTTATCCTATGGGATATGTGGGCGGTATCTCAACGATTTCTTCCTCTTTGGAATCAAGCTTCGGAGTGGTGGATACATCTTCTTCGTATAAAACACCGAAGCAGCTCTGGAATGATGAGTACCAGAAATATGTTTCGGAATGGAATACGAAGATGAAGAACGCCGGTGTTTCGAACTAAGATACAGAACTTCAAAATACGAGGAGGTTTTATGATGAAGAGAAAAACCAGACGATTTGTAGCGGCTGCTTTATGCTTTTGCATAATACTCTCTGCTGCGTCCTGCCAAAAAACAGGAAAGAGTAATGATGAAGAGCAGGTAACAGAAACATCATACGGTCAGGTATGGTCAGCACCGAGTACGGTAAAGATCCGGCAGGATGATATTGATTACCCGGAGAAGAAGGAGGCAGCGCTTTCTTATCAGGCGGTCCGCAATGAATATGAGAATGCCCAGTTGCTGATCACAGCCAGGAAGGACATCAGTCATTTTGAACTAAAGACAGATGATCTGAAAAATGGAGATGACGTTCTGGCGAGTGAGAATTTTACCGTATATATGCAGAAATATGTTTCCTTTATTGATTCCTTTTACGGAAGCAATATCCTGCCGGACGCATTGATTCCGATGGAAGTGGCAGATGCGTATGAAGAAAACAATATTTTGACAGATGCAAATGGAGCCCTCTGGATTACGGTATATGTTCCGAAGGAGACAAAGCCGGGGATATATGAAGGCAAGTTTCAACTGATCATCGATGGGAAGGACGGCGAAGAGAAGCAGGATATTCCGGTTTCTGTCCAGGTATATGATTATACTCTGCCGGATGAGTCCGGTGCAAAAACCGTATTTACCTGGGTCTACGATTGTCTGGCGGTTGGAGAGATGGACGGAAGCACGAAGATGATGGAAGCTTATTACGATTTCTTCCTGGATTATCGTATTTCTCTCCAGAACCTGCCGTTAGAGACGTTGTCCGGCGAGGAGTATGTGGATGCATTGGAGAAATACTGGGACAGAATAACGACGAACACGCTTATGAGAGATGTCGGCACACTCTCCGGCAGTATGGAGCAGTGTAAGGAACAGATAACAAATCAGGTTCTTGCAATGGCGGCAAAAAGCACAGTGGATCGGAATCTGTTTGAGAAGTCGCTGATCTATTCTACGGATGAGCCGGATATCAGGGAGGCGGCAACGAGAGAGAAAGTAATAGCGAATGCGAAAGCAATCAAGGAGATCCTGCAGAGCTGCGTAGAAACGATCAAGGCGGATGAGACCGGGAAATATGAGGAATTCAAAAAGAACGCGAACTGGGAAGAATCCATTGTTGATATTACGCAGATCATGACGATGGTTGAAACTTCGACAGAATGGATTCTGGAGAATGCAGACACAGAGGAATGCAAGGCGCTCTTGGAGAGCTTTGACAGCATTTTCTTAAAGGCGATTCCAGAGGAACAGATCCTGGCAATCAAGGAGCTTGCGGCAAAATATGATATTGAAGTCTGGTGCTATACCTGTAACGTGCCGATTGCTCCGGCAGCGAACTATCATATAGGAGATGTGAATCTGTTAAGTGCCCGGACACTGTCCTGGTATCAGGCAAAATACGGTATCGAGGGAAATCTTTATTGGCGTGCAGCAGCCTATGTGGATGATACTGCTGAGAATGAATACAACGATGTGTACACCTTCCCGTTCTATTTTAGGGGGTGCCCGGCAGGAGATGGGTTCTTAGTATATCCGGGAGCAGCATATGGCATATACGGTCCGTTGCCATCACTGCGCTTGATGAGTATCCGTGACGGAATGGAGGAATATGACTTATTACAGCAGGTCAAAAAGAGGTTTGAAGATATGGCAGATCAGTTCGGAGAAGGCTTCTCTGTGGATCGGGTTATGGACACGTTCTACAGTTCTCTGGGTACAGGGATTGATAATGTATACAAGGATGGAGAAAACGGACTGGACTTTACGACTTTGCGCACGGAATTATTGAAGACGCTGACATCCTTTGATGCAGGTCTGACATTTGCAATCGGAGATGTGCAGATAGAAGATAATGTTGCTGCAATTACCTATTTTGCCTCGAAGGATGCAACTGTCACGATACAGGGAGAAGAGCAGGCACCGGTCGAAGGTACAAAGTATCAATGCACCTTAGATCTGACCAAGGAGACAAATCTGAAGGTTGTGCTGACGAACAGTGAAGGTCAGTCGGTGTCCTATGACCGCTTTATCGACAACCCCAGCTATGTGATGAACAGTCTGGATGAGGAAGCTGTATTGCAGGGAATCAAAGTGAATGACGGCTGCACGGCCGAAATGAGTGCGACCGATCAATATTCCACGGATGGAACATCACTGCACTTAAAGATACAGGGTGCATTAACAGGAAATAAGCTTGTAGATGCTACATATAAGCCAAACGTATCCATTGCAACTTCATTATTTGGAAAGATTCAGCCGGCTGATGTATCCGCGCTTACCATGGATATCTACAATCCGGGTGAAGCCTTTAAGACGGAGATTCGTCTGTACAGTGGTGAAGCTTATCTGGGATTCGGCGAATTTGAAATCGCTCCCGGGAAAACAACGATCACTTTGGAACTAAAGGCAGATGAATTTGCCCAGATGGAGTCGGCAGACAGCCTTGTTTTCGAATTTGAAAACACAGATGACAACGACAATGTATTATCCTATGAATTCTATCTGGATAACATTAGCGGAAAGCAATAAGGGAGGGAAGGCTTATGAAAAAGAATGTTTCAAAACACCGTATCATTGGACTGATATTGTTATTTACATTCATATTTTCTTCCGTTCTGTTTACTGCCTGCGATAAAAAGAGGGGAGAGGAACCGGATCAGAAGGATCCGGTAACAGAGACGGATACGGAGCTGCTGCTTTCGTTTGATTCGTATAAGGAGATCACCTCAGCAGGCTTGAAGATCGGCAATCAGTTCGGTGAAACGAAAATAAATAAGGACAAGGATTACATAACAGAAGGCGAAGGCTCATGGCTTATAAAGCCACAGGGAAATTATACGAAAAGTGGTCAGTATCCCTACTTCCGGCTGCGTTGTACCGAGAGCAGCTTTGCAAAGAGCGATTTTAATGCGTACGACAAGATGTTGCTGGATGTTTTCAATGACTCTGACAAAGAGATAAAGATAGAGCTTTGCCTGTCTGTCACGAATGCATTCGAAACCTATGACAGCGGAGAGAAGGTTACGTGCACATTAAAGCCAAATGCATGGACAACCTGTGAGTATGCCTTGGACGGGGAAGAATACAGTGCGGCTCTTGATCTGACGGAGGTGCGTTATCTGAACGTCACCTTGCTGACGAAAAAGGCCGACAAGGATGACAGTGTTCCATCCCTGTATCTGGACAACCTGCGGGGGCATCTGGCGAAGGAGGAACGGCAAAGAGGCGAGTTTACCTGCAATTTCAATGAGATCGTTACCTTTGAAAATGTGTTGGATCGATATCTCTTCACAGCGGATACCGTCGGGGCAAATAAACTGACATTGACCCGCACTGCCTATGCAGACAGTGAGATTGGGGCACAGGGAGCAGAATTTGGCGAATACGGATTGCAGGGAAGCGTGGAAGGAGCTACCTGGCCGGGATTTACGATTCATTATAATGAGGAGCAGCCGGCAGGGAAAATTGTAAGCTTCATGGTATATGTGGCAGCGGATGAAGCTATGTATGGAGATTCGGCTTTCTATATAGAGGCCAACGGAACGACTATGTATACCGGAAAATTTAAATTTAACCGGTGGATGGCCGTTGAATTTGAATTGACAAAGGATACGGAAAATACATGGTGCTTTTTGAACTTCGATGACGGAACAGGCTCAAGCATGTTCAAAGATGTTCCGGTTACCTTTTATATGGACAATTTCCAGATGTTTGATAAGCAGAGCTTTGATTTTACAAAAGGGGTTACTTTTGAAAATCCGCTGGAACGGTTTCTGTTTACCGGTCATACACTTGTAAAATATGAAGAGACCGATCTTGGAAGACAGGATGATTCCTTTGGAACATATGGGCTGAGTCGGGATGTGACGAGTATGCTGTGGCCGGCCTTCAATATTGATTTCTGTAAAGAATATGATAAAGGGGATATCCTGACCTTCATGCTGTATGTGGAGGCGGACGAAAGCCTGGCAGCAGGAAAGAATTACTATGTAGGCGCTTATGGGCATGATGTCAGCAATGACAAGAAGGAGTTTAACCGCTGGGTGCAGGTACAGGTTCCGCTGAAAGAGGCGGCGGATAAGATCGGCATGTTCCTGAACTTTGACGACGGAACGGAGCATCCGATGCTTGGAACCGCGTCCGTCACGGCCTATATGGACAATTTCCGAATCGTAACCAAGGAAGAGCAGGAAAGAAGACAGGAAGAAATTCGCAAGAAGAATGATTTTACCAAGGGGATCACATTTGAGGACAGAGAAGCGGAATCAGAGTATCTGTTTACAAATCATGATCTTGTGAAATATGAGGAAACCACCATAGGGAAGCAGGAAGCCTCACTTGGAACATATGGTTTGAGACGGGATGTAACGAACACGCTGTGGCCGGCCTTCAACATTGATCTGTGTAAGGAATATTCCGAGGGAGATATGCTGACCTTCATGCTGTATGTGGAGGCGGACGAAAGCCTGGCAGCAGGGAAAAACTACTATGTAGGCGCCTATGGGCATGATGTCAGCAATGACAAGAAGGAGTTTAACCGTTGGGTGCAGGTACAGGTTCCGCTGAAAGAGGCGGCGGATACGATCGGCATGTTCCTGAACTTTGACGATGGAACAGAGCATCCGATGCTTGGAACAGCGTCTGTCACGGCCTATATGGACAATTTCCGGATCGTGACCAAGGAAGAGCAGGAAAGAAGACAGGAAGAAATTCGTAAGAAGAATGATTTTACCAAGGGAATCACATTTGAGGACAGAGAAGCGGAATCAGAGTCTCTGTTTACGAACCATGACCTTGTAAAATATGAGGAAACCACCCTAGGGAAACAGAAGGAATCGATGGGAACGTATGGACTGAGACGGGACGTAACGAACACGCTGTGGCCAGCCTTCAACATAGATTTCTGTAAAGAATATGATGAAGGGGATATACTGACCTTCATGCTGTATGTGGAAGCAGACGAAAGCCTGGCAGCAGGGAAAAACTACTATGTAGGCGCCTATGGGCATGATGTCAGCAATGACAAGAAGGAGTTTAACCGTTGGGTGCAGGTACAGGTTCCGCTGAAAGAGGCGGCGGATACGATCGGCATGTTCCTGAACTTTGACGATGGAACAGAGCATCCGATGCTTGGAACAGCGTCTGTCACGGCCTATATGGACAATTTCCGGATCGTGACCAAGGAAGAGCAGGAAAGAAGACAGGAAGAAATTCGTAAGAAGAATGATTTTACCAAGGGAATCACATTTGAGGACAGAGAAGCGGAATCAGAGTCTCTGTTTACGAACCATGACCTTGTAAAATATGAGGAAACCACCCTAGGGAAACAGAAGGAATCGATGGGAACGTATGGACTGAGACGGGACGTAACGAACACGCTGTGGCCAGCCTTCAACATAGATTTCTGTAAAGAATATGATGAAGGGGATATACTGACCTTCATGCTGTATGTGGAAGCAGACGAAAGCCAGGCGGCAGAGAAAAGATACTTTGTAGGTGCTTATGGACATGATGTCAGCAATGACAGGAAAGAATTTAATCGTTGGGTGCAGGTGCAGATTCCGTTGAAAAAGGCGGTGGATACGATTGGCATATTCCTGAACTTTGATGACGGAACGGAACATCCGATGTTTGGAACATTGCCTGTCACGGCCTATATGGACAATTTCAGAATTGTGAAGCCGTCGAAAGTGAAGGAGAATAATGACTTCACGAAGGGGATTACGTTCGAAGATACAGAGGCGGCAGCAGAGTACCTGTTTGCGAATGCAGAGCTTGCAAAATACGATGAAACATCGATTGGGGCACAGCAGGATGCCTATGGGAAATACGGAATTATGAGAAATGTAACAGGAAGTACCTGGCCACACGTCGATATTACCTATGATAAGGCTTATGCGGCTGGCTCCTGCCTGACATTTAAGATGTATGTAGAGGTAGACCCGGATGTGGCCAGGGATAAGTGGTGCTGGGTAGATTCCTGGTATGCAACCTCAACGACAGGGAAGATTACGGAGTTCAATAAGTGGATCGATGTAAGCATCCGGCTGACAGACCAATCGACAGACAAGCTGGATTTCTTCCTGAATTTTGATGATGGTTCCGGAAATACGATGTTTGGAAATACACCGATGAAGGTATACTTTGACAACTTCTATATTGCAGAAGGAAACTTTGAAAAAGGAATTACCTTGGAGAATCCGGCAGAGAGATCCCTGTTCTCGAAAAATAATGTGGATTACACGTTTGAAGAGTTCGATGGTACGACAGCTTTGAAATATGATTCAACCGGCGTGAGATGGCCATATATTAGGGCTGATCTTAATAAGACTTATACCGGCGCTGCCACAAGACTGTGTTTCCGGATCTATGTCAAGGCTGATGAGTCACTGGTGAAAGACCGGGTGTTTTATGTAGGTGATGATGATGGAACCAGGCATCCATTTAATCAATGGACAGAAGGCTGGGTGAAAGTAGCGAATGGCAGCACGGATAAACAAATATATTTGAATTTTGACGCGGTCATCAACGCGATCGGTGCATCCACGCCCATTACGGTGTACCTGGATGATTTCTATCTGACAACCGGAAATGTGGAGGAAGGGCTTGCTTTTGAAAATCCGGCAGAGAAGTATGTGTTCTGGAAGGGAAATGCAGATTATTCGTTCGAAGAATTTGACGGGACAACCGCTATGAAGATGGTAGTCGGTCAGAACTGGCCCAATATCTATATGGCGCTGCCGCAGGCATATACAGAAGCGAAAACTTTATATTTTAAAGTGTACGCAAAAGCGGATGAAAGTACGGCTGCCGATCAGGTGTTTTATGTGGGGGATAATGATCCGACGAAGCATAAATTCAACTGTTGGGAAGAGGCCTTTGTCACAATACCGGCCAACCAGGGATACGTCAATCCGTTCCTGAATTTTGAAGCAGCGCTGAAGACGATCGGATCAGGGAATATTACGTTGTATCTGGATGATTTCCAGATCCGGTGAGCAACAATAGGAAAACGAGCAGGAAAGGGCAGGTTATATTTGCAGGGAAGGAGGTGAATCGTGTGAAGAATAGCTATGAAATCCCCAAAATGGATATTATAGAGGTTATCGCAGAAGAAGTTATCACTGCCAGTACAGGACTGAACGGGAAAGAAACAGGTGATGGCGAAAGTGGAAGCTTTAACGAGTTGTTTCCTGATTTTTGACAAGAACATTGAGAAAAGGAGGGTCTTTAAGTTATGAAAAATAAGAGAAAAGGGATTTTAAGCCTGCTGCTTTGTGCAGCGCTTCTGCTTACCGCTATGATAAATCCTGCATCTACATATGCGGCGGATAGCAGTGCAGCTAATTATTATGAGGATATCTCCGCATATCGTGGAGATACGTATACAGCACCGGAAGCAGATGGAGAAACCGTATTTGCGGGATGGTACGAGGATGCAGCATTCACAAATGCGATAGAAAAGGATGTGAAAAGCGGTCCGGCGTATGCGAAATTTGTGGACGCAGATGTTCTGAGTGTAAAATGTCAGATCACTTCGGGGACAACGCTTACAAGCGCCAGTACAAGCCTGCGCATGCTGACATCCGTTGACAGCTTGAATTACAGCTCGGTGGGATTTGTGATCGGAATCAATGGAAAAACAGCAACCAGAACATCGAATATCGTTTATAAAACGGTTACGGCTACCGAGGGTGGTGTTGTTAAAAGCTTTAAACCGGATATATTTTGTGAAGCTTCTAATTATATTATGTCCTATAAGATCACGGATATTTTAAATCGTATCTTTTCGACAAGCATAGAGATCACACCAACCTGGACAACGCTTGACGGAACAATTGTTACCGGAAGAGCAAAGAATGTCGTGATTAGTGATGAGCTTGCAGATTTTACAAAGGGTGTAACCTTTGAAAAGCCATTGCACGCAGAAGCTATTACGAATGCGGAACTTGTAAAATATGATGAAACATCGATCGGGGCGCAGGAGAATTCCTATGGAAAATATGGAATTGCAGGAAATGTGACGGGAAGCACCTGGCCACACTTCTATATTACCTACGATAGGACTTATGCAGCCGGCTCTTACCTGACATTTAAGATGTATGTAGAGGTAGACCCGGATGTGGCTCAGGACAAGTGGTGCTGGGCAGATTCCTGGTATGCAACCCAAAAGACAGCGAAGATCACGGAGTTCAATAAGTGGATCGATGTAAGTTTTCAGCTGACAGATAACTCGACAGACAAACTGGATTTCTTCCTGAACTTTGATGGAGGTTCCGGAAGTACGATGTTTGGAGATACACCGATGAAGGTATATTTTGATAATTTCTATATTGCAGAAGGAAACTTTGAAAAAGGAATTACCTTCGAGAATCCGGCGGAGAAGTACCTGTTCTCGAAAAACAATGTAGATTATACATTTGAAAAGTTTGATGGTACGACAGCCCTGAAATATGATTCGACCGGTGTGAGATGGCCATATATTAAGGCTGGTTTTAATAAGACTTATACCGGTGCTGCCACGAGACTGTGTTTTCGGATCTATGTGAAGGCTGATGAAGCTCTCGTAAAAGACCAGGTGTTCTATGTGGGTGACGATGATGGAACCAGACATCCGTTTAATCAATGGACAGAAGGCTGGGTGAGCGTAGCGAATGGCAGCACGGATAAACAGATATATTTGAATTTTGATGCGGCCATTAATGCGATCGGTGCCTCCACGCCCATTACGGTGTACCTGGATGATTTCTATCTGACAACCGGTAATGTGGAGGAAGGGCTTACCTTTGAAAATCCGGCAGAGAAGTATGTGTTCTGGAAGGGAAATGCAGATTATTCGTTCGAAGAATTTGACGGGACAACCGCTATGAAGATGGTAGTCGGTCAGAACTGGCCCAATATCTATATGGCGCTGCCGCAGGCATATACAGAAGCGAAAACTTTATATTTTAAAGTGTACGCAAAAGCGGATGAAAGTACGGCTGCCGATCAGGTGTTTTATGTGGGGGATAATGATCCGACGAAGCATAAATTCAACTGTTGGGAAGAGGCCTTTGTCACAATACCGGCCAACCAGGGATACGTCAATCCGTTCCTGAATTTTGAAGCAGCGCTGAAGACGATCGGATCAGGGAATATTACGTTGTATCTGGATGATTTTCAGATCCGATAAGGGAGCAAAAGTAATATGTTCGATATTTATTCATTACCGGAATTCAAGATGCCGGACGCCTTTCTCTGGGGCGCCGGCTATGCCGGGCATCAGGTAGAGGGCGATAATGTGAACAGCATGAGCTACTATCGTGAAATCAGAGAAGGATATGAGGCGGTATCAGGAAAGGCCTGTAACAGCTATGAGCTATGGCAGACGGATATTGACCTGGCAGTACAGGCGGGCTTACAGGCATTCCGCACCTCTGTAGAGTGGAGCCGTATTGAACCGAGAGAAGGGGTGTTCGATGAAAGAGCAGCAGAGCATTATGTGGCATTGTTTGCAGGATTGAAGGAAAAAGGAATTAAGGTCTTTGCAACGCTGGTGCATATTGCACATCCACAGTGGTTTGAGGAAAAGGGACATTTTACCACATTGGATAACCGTAAGTATTTTGAGCGGTACTTGGAATTTATCGTGCCGAAGATTGCTCCATATGTAGACTTCTGGAATGTGTTGAACGAGTTTAACCTGCGCAATACGCCGGAGTGGATTGACTTCAAGCTGTGCAGCCTGGAGTATCACGCAATGGGCTATCATATCATAAAGAAGTATTCCGATAAACCGGTAAGCTCTGCGCATGCGTTGGTGCAATATATGCCGAAACGCCCGTGGGATCGCTGGGATATGGTAATGGCACAGTATAATGATCTGAGAGATCATGAGTTTTTCTTCCATGCCATGCGTACCGGGGAGATCCTGTATCCGTACCGGGAAGGAAAGTATGTTCCGGAGGTTAAGGATACCGTGGATTACTGGGCCATCAATACCTATGTGAGGGACTTGGTCGATGCCCGCAAGGCAAGTTCCTTTGGGGAAAGGTTTTCCTTCCGGAAAATGAAGATGATTCAGCAGGATTTTTACCTGGAGGAGTTTGATCCGGAATGTGTAATCTGTAATCTGAGCCGTCTGACCGATAAGCCGGTCTATATTACAGAAAACGGCTGTTGTTGTGATGATGACAGATTCCGTATCATTTTTATTGCAGAGTATCTGGCGGCAGTGCGTGAGGCGATAAACCTTGGTGTAGATGTACGCGGATATCTGTACTGGTCGATGTTGGACAATTATGAATGGATGAGCTTTAAGCCGCGATTTGGACTGTATGATGTGAACTTTGAGACCTTTGAGCGTACGCCAAAGCCAAGCCGGGATTTTTATCGCGAAATCATTCAGAATAATGGAATTAAGCCCGAATTGATCCGGAAATATCTGAATGAGATTCCAAGGCTGTAGAAGATAGCTTTATCCAGAGAAGGAGCGAGGTAATATGCAGAAAGAAACGATAAAAAGACTCACTTTGTTCTTGATGGTATCCTTGATGCTTACAGGATCTGTCTTTCATGTATCGAAACAGAATGTGAATGCCAAAGAAGCCGGGACAGATTCTGCCTATGGGAAGATCTGGTCTGCGCCGAATACGATAAAGATTAAGCAGAATGATATCAATTACAAGGCAAAGGGGGAGGCAGCTCTTTCTTATCAGGGGGTGCGAAACGAATATGAAAATGCCCAATTACTGATCACGGCAACGAAGGATATCTCAAGGTTTGAACTTAAAACGGCGGATCTGACATGCGGGAACCATGTTTTAAGTAATACAAATTTTACGGTGTATGTACAGAAATATACATCTGTTTCTGATACCTATGGCAGGCTCCAGATGCCGGATGCCTTGCTGCCAATGGAGGCGGCAGGGCAATATCAGGAAAATACAATATCCGCAAATAAGAATGGGGCATTGTGGGTGACGGTCTATATTCCGAAGGGAACTATGGCAGGCACCTACGAAGGAAAATTCCAGCTGATCTTAGACGGTGCCGCAGGTGAAACGACTGTTGACATACCGGTTTCTGTACGGGTATATGATTATACACTTCCAGATGAGCCGACAGCCAAGAGTCTGTTTTCCTGGCGTTATGATGAAGTGGCGACAGGAGAATTGGATGGAAGCATTCGGATGATGGAAGCCTATTATGAGTTCTTTAAGGATTACCGTATCTCTTTGCAGTCGCTTCCGATAGAGACGTTATCGGGCGATGAATATGTGAATGCGATAACAAAATATTGGGATGAACTGTCTACCTACACCATTCTTGAAACGCAGGGGCAGGTTGGCTCATCGTTGCACAGCAAGGAGAAAAAAGTAACAGAACAGATACTGGCAGTAGCGAAGGCAAGCACTTCGGAGCGGAATCTGTTCGAAAAGGCTATGATTTATTTTATTGATGAGCCTGATATTCGAGAGGAAAGTACCAGGAAGTCTGTTCTGACCAAGATGAATTTAGTCGCAGAGGTTTTGCAAAGCTGTGTTGAGATCATCGACGCAGATACCACAGGACAGTATTCTGATTTTAAGAAGATTCCCAATTGGAAGGAATCGATTACAGATATTCCGAATGTAGTGACACTGGTGGAGTATGCCGTAGATTGGCTGATTCAGAACCAGAATACGGCACAAGGGCAGGAACTGTTGTCCGCAATGAATTGCATTTGTGTAAAGTTTTCGGATGATGCGACAATGCAGAAGCTTGTGACGCTTACCGGATCAAGGGCAATCGAACTGTGGTGGTATACCTGCAATTATCCGATCGCTCCATATGGGAACTTCGATATAGGAGATGATAATCTTCTGAGTGCGCGTTCGTTTTCCTGGTATCAGTCCAAGTATGATGTCACAGGACTCTTATACTGGTCGGCTTCCGGGTATACCGGTGCAACGGACGGAGAGTTCCTGGATATATATGCGAATCCAAACCGCTATTATAACAGTTCATCGGCACCTGCCGGAGACGGATTCCTCACTTATCCCGGAGAGCCGTATGGGGTGTATGGTCCGCTGCCGTC
>CAVGED010000021.1:0-13961 GCA_963628035.1 Paludibacteraceae bacterium | reverse complement strand
AGCATTTTTACTCTAACTTTTTTTGTTGATTTCGTTACAAGGCTGAACTGTTACTGCAGCCCAAAACACTCACTGGCAAAACTCGTCTCCCCCTCCACCACACGAATTTCCCCCTTGCCGAATCTCTCCATCTACTCTATACTGGAATTACAGACTTTAAAAGGAGTATCCGCCGTCATGAAAAAAACAACCTTCCGCATCATCTGCACCCTGTGCCTGATCCTTTTGGCCGGTGCCTGCATATTTCTCTACCTGGACCGCCAACGCAGTCTGAAGAAAACAGCATCCTTAGAGCAGACGCTACATGAACAGGACAAGGAATTGGATGATCTGAAAAGCTCTCTGGAAGAAGCCAATGACCGCGTCCGGGATCAGAAGGAATATGTGCAGGAGTTGACTGCACAGATCGACGATATGACTGCCTGGGCCGGGGATAAGCCGATCGGCGGGGCGGGCTCCGGTCAAACGCCCTCTTATCAGGAAAAATACCCGGAGCTGTACGCTCAGGCAGCATATGACAAGCTACATACTGAGACGGCCAAAGCCGTCTACCTGACCTTCGATGACGGTCCCTCTGACTTAACGCCCCAGGTATTGGACCTTCTGGACGAATACAATGCCAAAGCCACCTTTTTTGTCGTTTACAAGGAAGAAAAGGAATATACGGAATACCTATCGGAGATTGTAAAACGAGGACACACCCTGGCCCTGCACTCCTACAGTCACAATTATAAGAAGATCTATGCATCCGTGGATGCATTCTTAGAGGATTTTCAGAAGGTTTACGATTGGGTCTATGACGAGACCGGCCAGCGCCCAACCCTATTCCGCTTTCCCGGCGGGAGCACCAACGGCAAGCGCGCCATCGTAGATGAAATTGTGGAAGAGATGCAGCGACGCGGCTTCATTTACTATGATTGGAACGTCAGCTCCGGCGACGGCAGCAATCTCACCACCTCCAACGATATCATAGAAAATATCACCACCAACGTAGGAAGTAAGGGATTTCCGGTGGTGCTTATGCATGACGGCCCCGGAAAGCACGCAACACTTCGGGCGTTACCCACTGTGCTGAAGAATCTGAAAGATAAAGGCTATTCCTTCGAGAGTCTGAATGAGACCATGACTCCGGTGCAATATAAACGCAAATAACGAAAGCTGCCCTGCCGGAACTCGATGCATCTTAACCCTTATATTCCAGAGCCGGATCAGCTTCCTCAGCAAACACAATCCCCATCATCGTAAGGCCATGGGCCGGGGCAGTCGGCCCTGCCGCTGCGCGGTCGCACTCCGCTAAGATCTTCGGTATATCCTCCGGCTCGCGCTCCCCGCTTCCCACCTGGATCAGCGTACCAGCGATGATACGCACCATATTATAGAGAAAACCAGCTCCGCAGATTCTTATGACAATGACATCTCCCTGCTTCTCTACCTGGCAGGAATAGATCTCCCGGACCGTATCCGTCGCCTGGGTATGGATGGAACAAAAGCTCTTAAAATCATGAACGCCCACCAGATACCCGGCAGCCTGCTCCATCCTTTGAACATCCAACGGATAATAGTAGAAATAAGTATCACGCCGAAGGGTCGGCATCGGAAATCTCCGGTTCAGGATCCGGTATTCGTAGGTCTTCGTGCTCCTGCATTTTCTGGGATGAAAATCCGGCCGCACCTCCATGGAGGCCTGTACCACGATGTCCTCCGGCAGACGCTGGTTTAACGCATACGAAATCTTATCCGCCGGCATTCTGGCGTTTGTGTCAAACACCGCCACATTTCCCAGCGAATGCACTCCCGAATCTGTCCGACTGGCTCCGATCACCGTGATTCTCTCTCCCAGAAGCTGTGACAATGTCTCGTTCAGCACACTCTCGATGGTGATCCCATTGTTCTGGATCTGCCACCCGCGATAATTCGTCCCCTCATAAGCCACCACCAGCATTACTCGTTTCATCTATATCACCACCCATGTCACAACCATCACCACAAAATATACGATCACGATCAGATACGCGATCCCATCCCGCCTCTTATAATGCAAGGGCTTCATCTTCGTCCGTCCCTCGCCTCCATGATAGCATCTGGCCTCCATGGCCATAGCCAGGTCGTTGGCCCGGCGGAATGCGGAGATGAACAACGGCACCAGCAGGGGCACCATATTCTTCGCCTTCTTGATGAGGTTCCCAGACTCAAAATCCGCGCCCCTGGCGATCTGAGCCTTCATGATCTTGTCGGTCTCCTCCACCAGAATCGGGATAAAACGCAGGGCAATGGACATCATCATGGCGATCTCATGCACCGGCACTTTTATCCTGTTTAAGGGGCGAAGAGCCTTCTCCAGCCCATCCGTCAACGCGTTGGGCGTGGTGGTCAGCGTGATCACCGAGGTTCCCAGGATCAGATAGATCAGCCGCACTGCCATCCGCACGGCACTCACAAGGCCTGCATCGGTGATCTTAAAGATCCCTAACTGTACCAGCGTCTCGCCGGGGGTCAGGAACAGGTTGAATACAGCCGTGATAAGCAGAATGATCACAATGGCCTTTAATCCCTTCACCATATACCGGAAGGGAACCTTTGACAGCACAACAAAGACCACCAGAAAAACCGTCGCAACAACAAATCCCGCAACATTTTGAAAAAGAAACAGGGAAATGATATAGAGCAGCGTCGCAAACAGCTTTGTCCTGGGGTCCAGCTTATGGATCACGGAATCCGCCGGATAATATTGTCCTAAGGTTATATCTTTTAACATAATCTCTCTTCACCCTTACTCTTCGCCGCAAATGCCGATAGGATCGAAGCCCTGGCTGCCTCCTCCGTGGTTGCGTCCACATCCACTGGGATTCCCTTCTGCTTCAGTTCATGCATGAGATAGGTCACCTGCGGCGCTGCCAGTCCTACTTCCTCCAACTGCCGATAATGGGTGAACACCTCCCGCGGTGTTCCGTCCAGCATGACCTCTCCATGGTTCATGACAATGATTCGTTCTACAAAGCGTGCCACATCCTCCATACTGTGAGACACCAGAACCACTGTCATGCCAAGCTCCCGGTGCATGGCTGCCACCTGCTCTAAGATCTCATCCCGGCCCTTGGGATCCAGCCCGGCCGTAGGCTCATCTAAGATCAGCACCTCCGGCTTCATGGCAATCACCCCTGCGATTGCTACACGCCGCTTCTGACCGCCGGACAGATCGAAGGGCGACTGCTGCCACATATCCCTTGGAAATCCAACTGCCCGCAGCGCATCCTCGGCTCTCTTGTATATCTCTTCCTTGGAAAGCCCCTGGTTTTTCGGGCCAAAGCACACATCCTGAAACACGGTTGTCTCAAACAGCTGATGCTCCGGGTACTGAAATACCAGTCCAACCTTATTTCGGAGCTTCTTAAGGTCGTAGCCCTTATCGTATATATTTTCTCCATTATAATAGATCGCCCCGGAGGTTGCCCGGATCAGACCGTTCAGATGCTGGATCAGCGTGGACTTCCCCGAACCCGTATGGCCGATGACCCCGATAAACTGGCCGTCAGGAAGCTCCAGGCTGATATTCTTCAAGGCTTGCCTCTCGTAGGCTGTGCCGGGACTGTATTTGTAATTGACCTTGTCTAATATAATTGACATAAGCTCTCCACCAATTCCTGTCTCGTCAGAATCCCTTCCGGAAGATCCAGACCTGCCTTCTTAAGATCGTGGGCCAGAAGCGTGATCTGGGGCACATCCAGCCGGAGTTCCTTTAAGCGCTCCACCTGGGAGAAGATCTCCCTGGGCGTTCCTTCCAACACCACCTTGCCGCTGTCCATCACATAGACCCGGTCGGCGTTCACCACTTCCTCCATATAGTGTGTGATGAAGATGATGGTGATCCCTTTCTCCTTGTTCAGCTCACGTACGGCCCTAAGAACCTCTTTCCGTCCATTGGGATCCAGCATGGCTGTAGGCTCATCCAGAATGATACACTTGGGCTCCATGGCCATAACGCCTGCTATGGCGACCCGTTGCTTCTGACCGCCGGACAGCTTGTTGGGCGAATGCTCCCGGTATTCCTGCATGCCAACGCTCTTAAGGCTTCTGTCTACACGCTTTAAGATCTCCTCCGTGGGAACTCCGATATTCTCCGGTCCAAACCCTACGTCTTCCTCCACCACACTGGCGATGATCTGATTGTCGGGATTCTGGAACACCATACCGGCATTCTTGCGGATATCCCAGAGATTCTTTTCATCCGCCGCATCCTTGCCGTCCACCCACAGGGTTCCCCCATTGGGCGCAAGCAGCACATTCAGATGCTTGGCAAACGTGGATTTTCCGGAGCCGTTATGCCCTAAGACCGCAACGAACTCGCCGGACCGAATATCGATATCCACGCCGTCCAGCGCCGTATTGATGCTCTCCACATTTCCCGCTTCGTCCCTGCGGACGTACTCATGCACCAGTTTTCTGGCTTCTATAAAATTCATATCTTTTCCTCTTACTCCCAGCTTAAACGATGCAGCTCTCCCATCCGCTTCATATGGTCAAACTGATTCTGGCGCAGTGCCTCATATAACACGATAGCTACGGAATTCGACAGATTTAAGGAGCGCGTCTCGCCTATCATGGGAATCCGCACACACTCCTTGGGATGCTCTACCAGAATCTCCTCCGGGATTCCGGCACTCTCCTTGCCAAACATAAGGTAACAGTCCGGCTCATACTGTACTTCCGTGTACACCTGCCGTCCCTTGGTGGTAGCCATGTAAATCTTAGCCCCCGGATTCTTGTCCAGAAACTCCTGATAGTTTACATAACGTGTGACATCCAGATCCTTCCAGTAGTCCATTCCGGCGCGGCGAATCTCCTTCTCATTCAGGCGAAAACCCAGCGGCTCGATGAGATGCAGCCGGGTTCCGGTAGCCACACAGGTGCGCCCGATATTTCCGGTGTTGGCCGGTATCTCCGGCTCAAACAGTACTACATTCAACTGTGCCATCTCACTTCTCCCCGCGCAGGCGGCTAATAAAATGCTCCATCCGATCCAGCGCCACCTTCAGATTCTCCAGCGAGTAGGCGTAAGAGATTCTAAGGAATCCTTCTCCACAAGCGCCGAAGGCTGTTCCCGGCACCACCGCCACCTTCTCTTCCTCCAGGAGTCTCGTAGCGAACTCCTCCGAGGTCATACCGAACTCCCGGATGCTGGGAAATACATAAAATGCACCGAAAGGCTCGAAGCACTTCAAGCCCATCTCCTGAAAGCGGTGCATCAGGAATCTTCTTCGTCCATCGTATTGTTCCCGCATGTTTGCCACATCCTCATCCCCATTGCGCAGAGCATCCACAGCCGCATACTGGCTGGTGGTGGGAGCACACATAATGGCAAACTGGTGGATCTTGAGCATCTGATCCAGGATCAGCCTGGGGCCGCAGGCGTAGCCGAGACGCCAGCCGGTCATGGCATGGGATTTGGAGAATCCGTTGATCAGGATCGTGCGTTCTTTCATGCCCGGCAGGGACGCAATGGAGACATGGTGCTCCAGGTACGTAAGCTCACTGTATATCTCATCGCTCAACACATAGATATCATGCTTTTTTACCACATCCGCCACAGCCTCAAGATCCTTCTGTTCCATAACAGCACCGGTAGGATTGTTGGGGAAGGGCAATACCAGAAGCTTTGTCTTCGGCGTGATGGCTGCCTCCAGCTCCTCCGCAGTCAGCCGGAATTCATTCTTCTCCTGCAGCTCAATGATCACAGGAACACCGTTCGCCAGAATAGCACAGGGCTCGTAGGACACATAGCTGGGCTGGGGGATCAGCACCTCGTCTCCGGGATCCAGCATAGCCCGCATGGCAATATCAATGGCCTCACTGCCGCCCACCGTCACAATGATCTCATGGTTATAGTCATAGTCCAAGCCATACCGACGGTTCAGATATGCGGCGATCTCAATCTTCAGTTCCTTCAGTCCGGCATTGGAGGTGTAGAAGGTTCTTCCCTTTTCCAGAGAATAGATTCCCTCGTCCCGTATATGCCAGGGGGTATCAAAATCCGGCTCGCCAACGCCCAGAGAGATGGCGTCCTCCATCTCGTTCACCACATCGAAGAATTTGCGGATGCCGGATGGCTCGATCTTTACGATTCGCTCTGACAGTGGATTTCTCATGGTGTCACCAGCATCCTTTCATCCTTTTTATGTTCAGCGATCACCGTGCCGTGATCCTTGTATTTCTTCAAAATAAAATTCGTCTTGGTGCTCAGCACGTAATCCAGGGTGGACAGCTTGTCCGACACGAATTGTGCCACTTCACGGAGTGTCTTGCCCTCGATGGTAACCAGAAGATCGTATCCGCCGGAGATCAGGTACACGGCATTTACCTCCGGATAATTGTAGATACGCTCCGCCACCGTGTCGAAGCCACGTCCCCTCTGGGGCGTCACCCGGACTTCGATCAGGGCATTCACCTTCTCTATGCTGGTCTTCTCCCAGTCGATCAGTGTATGATAACCGCAGATGATATGCTCCTCCTCCATGGCTGCCATCTCATTAGCCACGGTTGCCTCGTCCACACCAAGGATGATGGCCAGCTCCTTTAAGTCCACTCTACTGTTTTTCTCAATAAAAGTCAGTATCTTCTCTCTCATTTCCATATTCTTATCCTCCTATGCTGCCCGGCAGCTTATCGTTCCAATTTCAGACACGCTTCCTATCATATCTGCATGCCGGATGATCCCTGATACAGTCAGCTTTGTCATACCACCCTATACAGTTCATCTGTCTTCGGCGGTTCTAAGAATCTCTGTTCTTCGCCGTTGCGCAGTACCCGGTCATTTCCGGCAGTGGCCTTTCCCACCACCACAGCAGGAATCCCTGCCTTTTCCAGATCCTGTACCAGCTGATTGCCATCCTGCGATGCCATCAGCATGCTTCCGCTGGAAATCAACTCATAGGGATTGATGCCGAAGAACTCGCACACCTCTATGGTCTCCTGCCGTACAGGTATCTTCTTTAAGTCTATGGTAAGTCCGACGCCGGAGCTCTCTGCCATCTCCCAGAGGGCTCCGAATATCCCACCCTCGGTGACATCGTGCATGGCACTGACGCCGGACTTCACGGCGACTGCGGCCTCCGGCACCACAGACAGATACTTGTCAAAGTTCCTGGCTGTCTTCACCAGATCTCCGGGGTATCTGGTCAGAAGCTCTGCTTCCTTCTCCTTGGCAATGATGGAGGTTCCCTCAAGCCCGATCCACTTCGTAATAATGATATCATGTCCCGGCCTTGCCCCTCCGGTGGAGACAAGCTGTCCTTCCCTGGCTTTTCCCACGCCGCAGACAGAAACGACCGGCTGGTTCACCACACGCGTAACCTCCGTATGGCCTCCCATGATCTGCACGTTCGCCGCTGCACAGCCTTCTTCCATCTGGCGCATGAGACTTTTCAAATCCTGCTCCTCGCTGCCCTCCGGCAGAAGGATCGTCAGCATCACGCCCACCGGCTCCGCTCCTGCGGAGGCCAGATCATTCAATGTGATGTGGATCGCCAGATCCCCGATGTCCTTTACCGTTCCCGTGATGGGATCCGTAGAGATCACGAAGATCTCACCGGGTGCAAGCTTTAGGGCCGCACAGTCCTCTCCCACACCGGCTCCCAGCAGGACCTCTTTACGTCTTGTATGAATCTGTCGAAATATGGAACGCTTCAACACGCTCTCCGGTACTTTTCCAACTTTTAACATATCGCACTTCCTATTATAGTACAAGGCTGTCTCACTTCTGAGGCAGCCTGTTTTTCATAAATTGCAGCAGACCAGCGTACGCCCATTGCTTCGGCCCGCTGAACTATTGACTTACGGTGTTGTTCCCGATTCTGCAGCGCCCGGATCAGGTGTCGCAGGCTCCTGGGGCTGCTGTGCTGCCAGAGCCTCGTCGCTCCAGGCCGCTGCCGCCGCCTTGATGGTAGCAAGATCCTTGGTGGCAAGAGCCGCCTTGATGGCAGCTACCGCATTCGCATTGGAGGAGGAGGTTCCCACCTCATAGATGGCAGAAGAAGCCCGGTAGGTACTGGTGTTAAATACCTCTTTGCTCACTTCCTCACCGTCCACCGTCACGATCTTCCACAACCGCGCCTTCACGCCCTTGTGTGCGCCCTGAACCCTGTTGACTGTACCCACAGGGGCGCTGGTTGTCCGGAATTCCGTTTCCGGATCTATGCTCTCCAATGTCTCGCTCACGAAGGAGACCTTGCGGTTCGCCGCCCTGGTCTCATGTCCGTATACCGTGAAATAGATGACCTTTCCCTTGGTGTATCCTTCGATATAGATGGGAGCATCCGTGTTATTGACAAACTTCATATCCTTATAGGTTCCGGCTATGGCCGCATCCCCGGAAGGATCCACATAGCTGACTGTCATGGAATGGGGATACCGCTCCACGATCTCCAGCTCTGCCCGGATCACTGCATTGTACAGGGTAGTGGACACCTGGCAGATCCCACCGCCGTAGGATTCTATCGTGGTTCCGTTCTCATAAGCACCTGCCAGCTTATAGCCGTTTTCCGCATTGAATGGGCTGCAGACCTCATACATGGAGAACTGGTCGCCCGGATAGAGTACCGTGCCATCGATCTTCCCCGCTCCCACGGACAGGTTGGTGGATCGTCCTGCGGCGGAGCTGGAATAATCCGTGTGGTAGGTCCCCAGTACATCCTTCACCTGGGCGAGCTCTTCTGCGCTTCCTCTCGGCTCTAATATCTCTGCAGTCAGTGCCAGAGAGACCTCCTTTTCCTCCTTCCAGAGTGTGGTGAAATACTCTTCCACAGCCTTGACGGACTCCGCCACATTGACGGTTACACCCTGGCTTCCGGGAATCACGGTGAATTTCCCGTTTTCCCGCTTCAGACCTGCGTCAACTGCCTTCTTCTCCAGCTTCCCCATATTGTCATTCAGAAGCTGGGTGATCTTCTCCGTATCCACAGCATAGGCGATGGTATACACCTTCTCCTCGTGCTCCAGATCCTTCATAGCCTTGTAACGCACCACAAGATTCCCGGATTTGCCCAGACCCGCGGCCTCTTCCACGATCTCCGGATTGCGCCAGGACAGTCCCAGCGCCTCGGCTGTGGTCTCAAATGTATTCTCTCCGGCAGATAACGTCACCTTGGTGCCGCTAAGCTGTTCTACGTATGCTTCAATCTGCTGCGTCGCCTCTTCCTTCGTAAGGCCGCCGCCGCTGATGGTTCCAAAATAAACCCGATCCGGTATGGTATTGTCTTCCGGCTTCTCAGCCCTCACGGTAAATGTCAGCATTGCCGCTGCTGCCACTATGACAGCAAACATTCCGACAGACAGATATCGTCTCCAATTCTTCATTCTTTTCCCTCTCTATGATACAGATGCTACTTTGCTTTCAGTCTATCCATATTCTACACATAATCACTGCCTTTTTCAAGATATAATTCAAACTAATATCCATGGCAGAAGCCTGGGCTTTCTGTGTATTATGAACATACCGCTCTCTACATAAATGCAGCCAGAACTGTAGTAAGTACCATAGAAGCAACCAGTATGAGTACCACAACTGCTGCTACCACTCTTTTCTTCTTTGAACTGCGCAAATCCATGCTATTCACCTCGTTTTCTCTCTCTTCGGCAGCCTGCCATACTGCGACAGAATCTGATCGGTCAATCGGGATGCCTCACTTCTGGAAAGCCCCTCGATTTCGGCAGGCAACTCTATTTTATGATAAACTGTCAATTCCTTCAAGTATTTCTTTTGTGAAGATGTGATCGGCCCCTGCTTTTTTGCCTTGATCTGCAGCTCTTTCGGCACAAAAAGCTCCGGCTGCTCCGATTCATAGCGGCTTTTTAGCAGTTCCAACAGCTGTGCCGCCGCCAACGCATCGTCAAGCGCCCGGTGTTCCCGATTCCGCTCAATGTGAAAATAGGTGCACAGCGATTCCAGCGATTTCTTCTCCGGCTCCGTCAGGAGCTTTCGGGAAAGCTTCAGGGTGTCAAGTACCTGTGCCGTAAACGGCAGTCCTAAATTCACTGCGTTTTGCTTCAGGAAGCTGTAGTCGTAGAGGATATTGTGTCCCACCAAGGGAAGACTGCCTGCAAAGGCAAGGAAGCTCTCCATGGCCGGACGGATATCCGAACCACTCTCCGCCATTGCCTGTGTGATTCCGGTGAGAGCAGTAATTTCTTCCGTTATCTGCACTCTGGGATTTACCAGCGTCTGGTATTCTGCAATGGGCTGCCCGTCCTTCATGTGAACGGCCCCGATCTCAAGAATTTTGTCCCTGGCAGGCTTTAAGCCGGTCATTTCCAGGTCGACAGCGATGTATTCATTCATTGGGAATCCTGCTTTCCGTATAGCCTTGTTACATTTGCCTGTCCTGTCAATGGATTTCGATCCTCATAGTCGAACAGGTAGTAACTCCATTTCGGTTTCCGCGTGGGGAAGTCTTGTTCTTCGCCACATGTTCGACGGCACTGCGGCAAATGTTCCAGGTCATAATAAAATGGTTCCAGATGCACATTCCTGCCCTTTAAACTTGGATTTTCTTCCTTCAAGTGCTTTAACTCTTCCTTAAATAAGGACGGTTCCGGCGCCCAGGCGGGACGGCTTTTCATTTTTTCCCGGCAGTACAAGTCGAAGGTAAGCGTCTCCTGATACAGTTCTATTGGTTCCAGGCCTTTTTCCCGAACGAAATCCAGAAGGATCTCACTGCGGCGGATCCTGGAATGGTTTACGGCAAACAGGTGGTTCTGTTCGTAATACTGCCCCAGTTCCCAGAACATCGCAAAGTGGCTGTCGAAGGCTTGCTCCAACACCTGCATGGTGCGCGTGAACTGACCGCTGTTGTAGTAGACCTCCAGCATTTCCTCCACCTTCTTGATCTCCAGAAGCTCATCGTAGGACAGCCACCTGGTGGCCATCACCTCGTAGGGCGGCGCTTCGTGACAGATGATGCCGTATGCATCGCGATTCTCATAGAGCCAGGAGCCCTTAAGTACTTTCAGGAAGCCAAGCTGCAGCTGTTCGGAGTGCAGCGCATAGATCCGGTCAAAGGATCTCGCGAAGCTCTGATAATCCTCATAAGGCAGACCTGCGATCAAGTCTAAGTGCTGATGGATATTCCCCTGACTCTTTATTTTCCGCACCACAGTCTCCAGCCGTTCCAGGTTCATGCTGCGGCGGATCTCCTCCACGGTCTGTGGGTTGGTGGATTGAACACCGATCTCCAGCTGGATCAGTCCCGGTCGAAGCGTCGCCAGAAGCGCGATCTCCTCGTCCGTCAGAAGATCCGCGGATATCTCAAAATGGAAATTCGTGATCCCATTGTCATGCTCCCTTAAGAACTCCCAGATCGCCATGGCATGCGCATGATCGCAGTTAAAGGTGCGATCCACGAATTTCACCTGGGGAACCTTCCGGTCCAGGAAAAACTGAAGTTCTCGATAGACCAGAGAAAGACTGCGGAAGCGGAGGCTCTTTTCCACGGAGGACAGACAGTAGCTACAGCGGAAGGGGCAGCCCCGGCTGCTCTCATAATAGATGATCCGGTGTTCAAAGTCTGCCAGATCTTCATAACAGAAGGGCAATGCATCCAGGGACAATGGCGGACGCTCCGGCGTGAAAACAATATTTTCTTCCTCATCCCGGAACACCAGTCCCCTGATCTTGGACAATTCGCCCTCTTGGTTTACATAATATTCGCACAATTCCAAGAAGGTCGCTTCCCCTTCCCCACGCATGATCCCCGTCGCTCTGGGATTTTCCTTCAGGAACTCACCGCACTCGTAGGATACCTCAGGGCCTCCCACCCAGATAGGCAGCTCGGGACGCAGAAGCCTAAGCTCCCGGATCAGCGCCCGGATGACCGAAATATTCCAGATGTAACAGGAGAAGCACAGAACATCCGGCTTTCTCGTATAGATATCCGAAAGAATATCATCCATCTGGTGGTTGATGGTATATTCTGCCAGCTCGATCTGATTGCGGAAGGGCTTTGCGTAGGATCTCAGGCTGTATACCGCAAGGTTTGAATGGATGTATTTGGCATTGATGGCTGTCAGTAAAATCTTCATTATAAGGGTCCTCTATCTTTGTCTCAGAAAAACATATACTCCATATAAAAATCATTGAAATCTTTATCGGAAGACAGTTCTACTTCCGTGGAAATCTCCACCAGCTTTTTCAACCGTTCTTCGGCGTCCGCAAAAGTCAGGAAGCGGGCGGCTCCCGCCAGGGAGCTGTTGCCGACAGCCGTGGTTTTTGCTCTCAGTTCTTCCGGGAGCATACCGATGCCGGCTGTTTTCTCCAGGTCAACCTTATACCCAAAGCCTCCGGCCAGGAATACACGGTCTACGTCCTCATAGGTGATGCCGTACCGCTTCAGCAGCGTTTCCAGACCGGCGCGCACCGCAGACTTCGCCAGTTGCATTTCCCGCACATCCTTCTGGGTGAAGACGATGGGTCTACCCTCCGGCGTTCTTGCCAGTTCAAAGCCGTCTTCAAAATAATCCTCCTCCAGCATTCCCGTCTCGTCCACGAAGCCGACCTTCACCAGCTCGTAAGTGGTCTCGATGACGCCGGTTCCGCAGAGTCCTATTGGCGGACGGCCCCCGATGGTTTGAAAACGAACTCTGGATTGAGCGGCACTTCGAGACCGTTCTTCCGTCTCTTCAATGGTTTGAATCCGGGCTCCCGGTTCTCCGGCTACTGTATCGTCGATCTCAACACGGCAGATCGCTCCCGGAACGCTCCCCATACCACAGGAAATGTTGCCGCCCTCGAAGGCCGGTCCCGCAGCCGTGGAGGTCACCAGGATTCGTTCTCTATTCCCCACTGCCATCTCTCCGTTGGTTCCAAGATCAATCAGCAGGCAGGGCTTTTCTCTCCGGTCAAAGTCACAGGCCAACATACCTGCAGCGATATCTGCTCCCACATAGGTGGTGATTCCCGGCAGGAGTACGACGTCTGTTGCCGGATCCAGGGCAATCGAAACGGCTTTATCCCCTACATCTTCTGATACTGTTTTCGCTGCCAGTTGCCCACCAAACAGCTCTGAAACTTCGGTTCTTATAATATCGATATTTATCGGTGTAAAAGGATATACGCCAAGAGATTCGCAAGAATATCCCATGAGAAGGTGACCCATTGTGGTATTCCCGGCAATGGCGATGCGTCGAATACTAACGCCTGCTGTTCCACTCTCCTTAAGCAACCTCCCGATTCCTTCCAGAAGATCCCTTCGAATGCTCTCCCTTAATTCCGCTCCATGTCCCTCATTGGCCGCCCGGATACGTGAGATCACGTCAGCTCCGAAGGCCCGCTGATGGTTGACTGATGTCACCGTATGGCACACCTCGCCAGTGTTTCTTTCGATCAGTTCCATGGCGATCGTGGTAGTTCCGATATCGATGGCTATGTCATAACCAATGGCTACCGTGGCGGTGGCTTCTGGAGCAGCTTCTGCGTCTGCAATATCTGATATTATCGGGACCTTCCCTGTCCGGTCTCCGACCAGGTTCTTCCTCTCACCGTCCCGGCTATGCTCCGCCACGGCCTCAAACCCGGATTCGTCCGACCCGCCCAGCTTCACACAGCAATCATCCTTCGGATAAGCCATACAGGCCAGCCGCCAGCCGGCTTCCAGTTCTTCCTCCGAAAGATGTTTCCGATCCATCTCGCCGATCTTCGTGGCTCCGGACAGCATTTGAACCTTACACTTGCCACAGGTTCCCTTCCCGCCGCAGGCTGCACTGACATATACGCCCTGGCTGCGCAACAACTCCTGAAGAGAAGTGCCCTCTTTATCTGATATTTGAATTGTTTTTCCGTTTTCGACCACTGTTATCGTCATCTTTTCCCCTAATACGTTTTATGAGCTGAAACTAAGCTTTAAAAGTTGTTTTTCCATAGTCATTATATGATTAGGTAGTCAAAAGGGTATTTGTATTTTATCCTTTTCACGATA
>CAVGED010000020.1:0-14156 GCA_963628035.1 Paludibacteraceae bacterium | reverse complement strand
AACAATTCTCTTTGAATCTTTCAAGGTTATTTCACTGTTCAGTTATCAATGTGCTCATGTGTTCCTGCGTTATTCCAGCAACTTTTACATCTTATCAGATATATTGTTGTTTGTCAAGAACTTTTTTAATTTTTTTGAGGTCATCCTGACCTCAAGTGCTTGATTATTCTATCACACTCATTCTGCTCTGTCAACATCTTTTTATACATATTTTCAAAGCTTCCTGTTGTGCCATCAAGCAAACGGAGAAGGAGGGATTTGAACCCTCGCGCCGCTATTAACGACCTGCACCCTTTCCAGGGGTGTCCCTTCAGCCTCTTGGGTACTTCTCCAGACTGATTAACGAAACCTTCATGCCTGCAACTACAGACACTATTAAAAATAAAAGCCCACGGATTGCTCCGCGTTCCAACGGAGAAGGTGGGATTCGAACCCACGGTCCCTTTCGGAATCACTGGTTTTCAAGACCAGCTCCTTAAACCACTCGGACACCTCTCCAAATTGTGCCGCTCTTGACCAGCGCACAAACTATGATATCATCATTATCCAAACCTGTCAATACTGTTTTTTAACTTTTTTCTGCAAGGAAGGCGTCAGCCACCAGGAGATCCGAAGGTGTGGTAATCTTGATGTTTTCATAGGAGCCCTCTGTCAGCTTTACTTTCTTCCCGGTCATGCATTCCAGCACCATGGCATCATCCGTCACAGCAATCGCATCTCCGCTTTCTTCCTGCAGGATCAGCTTCTGATATGCGTCATAGATAAGCGGGAAGGAAAAGGTCTGGGGCGTCTGCATCATCCAGACTCTGCTCCGATCCGGTGTGGATTCTGAAAAGCCCTGTTCATCCAGCAGCCGAATGGTATCCTTCACCGGCATTCCTGCCACGCAGGCTCCGTATCTTCTGGCCTCCTCCAGCGTCCGGCAAATGATTTCCTGCGTCACAAAAGGCCGTGCGCCATCATGGATCAGAACATCGTCTGCATCCTTCACTGCCTGAAGGCCGGCATATACGGAATGATACCGTTCCTTTCCGCCCGCCACAATGGCCGCAACCTTTCGGAATCTATATCGCTCCACGATCTCAGTTCTGCAATACTCTATATCCGATTGACCGGTCACCAGAATGATTCGGTCAACTTCACTTTCTTCAAATACTTTCAGCGAATAATAGAGTACCGGATATCCTTTTAATAGAAGAAACTGCTTCTGTACGGACGAATTCATACGCTTGCCGCATCCGGCCGCAAGTATGATTGCCGCTGTTTTTCTTTTTTCCATATCATCCTTATCTGCCATATCTTCGCATGCTCCTATCGCTCACCCAGCCGCAGGTTCGGCACCGCATTCAGATCCCATCCGTGGCGCGTTCCTGCCAGATATTCATAGTAAGCCGCTGCACCGATCATCGCCGCATTGTCTGTGCAGAGGATTGGTGACGGATGGTAGAAACGGATCCCCTTTTTTTCACAGGCTGCCCGCATCCCCTCGCGCAATGTTCCGTTGGCTGCCACTCCGCCGGCGATGGCAAACCGATCCAGTCCGAACTCATCCACTGCTGCCATAGCATGGTCGATCAGCACCTGTGTTACCGCCTTCTGGAAGGATGCCGCGATGTCTGCCTCCACAATCGGTTCATTCTTCATCCGGCAGCCGTTGATGTAGTTCAACACCGCGGATTTCACGCCGCTGAAGCTGAAGTCGTAGGAATTGTCTGCCACCTTGGCTCTGGGAAAGGCAATCGCATCCGCATTCCCCTGCTTGGACAGCTGCTCGATCTTCGGTCCGCCCGGATAACCCAGCCCGATGGCTCTTGCCACCTTGTCGAAGGCTTCCCCGGCCGCATCATCTCTGGTTCTTCCCAGAATCTCATACACGCCATAATCATTGACCTTCACCAGGTGTGTGTGCCCGCCGGAAACCACCAAACACAGAAACGGCGGCTCCAACTCCGGGTTCTCGATATAGTTGGCGCTGATATGGCCCTCGATATGATGCACGCCGATCAGCGGTTTTTTCGCCGCATAGCTGATCGCCTTGGCCTCCGCCACCCCAACCAGGAGCGCGCCGACCAGTCCCGGTCCGTAAGTGACCGCGATGGCATCCATATCCTTCAGTTCCATTTTTGCCTGCTTCAGAGCTTCTTCGATGACCTGGTTGATCTTCTCGATATGCTTTCTTGAAGCAATCTCCGGCACCACGCCGCCGTACAGCTTGTGCAGCTCAATCTGTGAGGAGATAACATTGGAAAGAACGCACCTTCCGTTTTTCACAACGGCAGCCGCAGTCTCGTCACAGGAGCTTTCAATGGCAAGTATAAAAATATCTTCCTTCTGTTCGCCCATAATTTCGATTCCTTCTTATTTCATTGTTCCTATTCAAAGTCCAGTTCTACCGTTTTTCCGTCTTTTCCCAGATAGCTCTCCGGGAAAATAGCACGCACCTGCTCCATGTAGTCTTCCCCGCGCACCAGGGACGGGCTGAAATGTGTCAGCCACATCTGCGCAGCCTCTGCATCCCTGGCAAGCCTGGCCGCCTCGTAAAAGGTCATATGCTTATACTGCCTGGCCTTGGCCTCCTTGTCCTTCTCCGCATACATTCCTTCGCAGATAAACAGATCCGATGCCTTTGCATGCTCCACAATAGAGCGGGTAGGCCGTGTATCGGTGCAGTAGGTGACTTTGATTCCCTTGCGGGACGGCCCCATCACCATGTCCGGTGTAAAGACGCGACCATCCGACTCCACCGTCATTCCCTTCTGCAGCGGGTTCCAGCACTTGATGGGAATCTCCAGCTTCTTCGCCTGCTCCACCTGAAACTGTCCGGCCCGCGGAATCTCAATGCTGTAGCCGTAGCACGGAATATTATGATTCACCTTGAAGGCTGTGATCTTGTATCCCTTCAGCAAAAAAGTCTGCTCCGGCTCCTCCAGTTCCCGGTATTCGATGGGGAAGGGCAACTCCGGCGCAATAGTCCGCAACGCAGTTACCACGCGTTCCAGCCCCCTTGGGCCTATCATGATAAGCGGCTCTGTCCGCTCCGCATTTCCCATAGTCAAAAGGATTCCCGGCAGACCGCTGATATGATCCGCATGATAATGGGTAAAACACATGATGTCCACGGGCTTTAAGCTCCATCCCTTTTCCTTCACTGCAATCTGGGTGCCTTCCCCGCAGTCGATCATCAGGCTACAGCCGTTGAATCTCGTCATAAGCGAGGTCAGCCACCGGCGAGGCAGGGGCATCATGCCTCCTGTCCCCAACAAACAAACATCTAACATACTATTTCCTTTCCAACTGCCCTTGCGGGCTCTCTATACAAGTTCGGTAATCTCCGTGGCAGAAACCGGAACCCGGAAACGGCTGGTGATCGTATCCCAGCAGGCTTCGCAAAGAATACACTCCTGAAGCTTTCCGTCCTTACCGGAGAAGTATCCCCATTCCTTCTTAATAGGAAGATAGTCCTCCATGGCAATTCCGCCCGCTACTTTAATTTCTTTTCCACAGCAATTACAGATGATTCTTTTTTCCATATTGGTTTCCTCCTGCTTCATATTCTCTGCATATTCCGCGCAGAACCGGAAGTCTCTGCAAAGCTTCCGATATACCAGATTAGTAACTATTCAGAACCCCATTCGCAGAGAGCAGTTTTGCATGGCTCTGAATAGTTACTCAGATTATAACCAATCTACCGCGGGCAGGTATAGTGGAAATTACTGGCTGAGTATCATCACATAGGCATCCTCTCTGGGTTCGTCGTAGAAATCCTTACGAGTTCCCCGGATCGTAAAACCGAACCTCTCATACAGGTGAATGGCGGCTTCGTTGGAGATGCGCACCTCCAGGACTACCTGTCTTGCGCCGGCATCCTTCGCTTCCATAAGGAAGCGCTCCATCAGTTGCTTCCCGATTCCATGTCTTCGCACCCTTGGAGTGACGGCCACATTGGTGATCTCCCCCTCATCTGCCGCGCAGTACATGCCGCAGTATCCCACGATTTCTCCTTCTAGTTCTGCTACAAGAAAGATCACTTTTTCACCGGAAAGTGCATCCAGAAAGCCTTGCCTGCTCCAGGGCTGGGTAAAAATCTCAGCTTCCAGCCGACTGACCTCGGCGGCATCCTCCTGTTCCATTTTTCGTATGATAAGTCCCGGTAAAGTGTCCGCAATAACCGCTGTTCCTGTTTTCGGCTCTCCTGCTCTCATCTCTGCTCCTGCTTTGATTCTGCTCCTACTTTTGATTCTGCTCCTGCTTTTGATTCTGCTCCTGCTTTTAATTCTGCTCCTGCTCCTGTCTCTGCTGTTCCAGACGTTCGCGTTCCGCCTGGGACAGACGCAGATAATCCGGGCGGTGTTCCGCTGCTGTCTGGGTCTTGCCCTGCACATAATACTGCTGTGCAAGAACTGCCAGTGCGGCAGCCCGCTGCTTATTCATGTGTGCAGGTGCGAAGCGATAACCCACCTGGCAATACTCCTTGATATACTCTCGAAACACGGGGACGCCATCACCCAGGAATACCACATCCCGTTCAAAGCTATTCACGGTATCTATCATCTCATCGATGACCACAGCCTGCTGGGCTACCAATACTTCCATCTCATTTCCGTCAAATGCATACAGTCCGGTATAGGTCTGATTCCTTCTTGCATCCATCAGCGGGCATACCAGATCTCTGTCTCCGCAGAGGTTATATGCAATACCGTCCACCGTAGGCACCGAGACCAGAGGCTTGTCCAAAGCCAGTCCCAGACCTTTGGCTGTGGCAGAGCCGATACGAAGACCGGTGAAGGATCCCGGTCCCCCCGCGACAGCGATCGCGTCTATCGTCGCCAGATCCAATTCTATCATTTTTGCAATCTCATCCAGCATGGGAAGCAATGTCTGGGAATGGGTTTTCTTATAATTCACCGTGTATTCCGCCAGCAGGTTATCGTCCTCCACCACTGCCACGCTGGCCACCAGCCCCGAACTGTCCAATCCTAATATTTTCACGCTATGGCACCTCGCTTACTGTTATTTTCCGATAGTCGAATCCTTTCTCAAGATCCTTCTCTATCCGTATCTCTCTCCGCTTCGTCGGCAGAAGCTCTTCGATCAGATCCGCCCATTCGATGAGGGTCAGTCCCTCTCCGTAAAAGTAGTCCTCATAGCCGATCTCTTCCATCTCTTCAATATCCCCGATCCGGTATACATCGAAATGATAAAAGGGCATGCGCCCTTCCTCGTACACCTGAACGATGGTAAATGTCGGGCTGGAGACGGGTTCCGTAATTCCAAGTCCGCTGGCGATTCCCTGGGTGAATACTGTCTTGCCGACACCCAAATCACCAATCAATGTATAGACCTCCCCCGGCCTGGCATCTCTTCCCATTTTCTCACCCAGAGCGAAGGTTTCTTCTGGGGAATATGTCTCTGTAACCATCTTAATCTATCCTCATATGCTCGCTTATTTTATAATGCTACTATTCACAGTCTCTCCACTCACATGACGGGGAACAGACAAAACAACCGTTTGATCTTACTTTAGCTTCCTGCGGTAGGGCTCAAGCTTCGTCTCCGCCAGTGCTTTCACTGCTCCATATCTGTCGCCCAACTGCTCCAACGGAATCACATATGCGTTGACACGGGAACTGTAGATCAGCACATTGCTCTTGGTGGACACCATCTTATAGATCATATTCCATGCAAGATCAGCACTCTGTTCTCCGATGGATACATGAATTCCTTCTTCATCTACTTTATAATGAAGGTTTTCCTTCAGAGCCGGCGTCGTCAATATCTGCCGTTTGGAGCGCAGCTTCAGGCTGACCGGAGTGTAAACCAGAAATATCACTCCGAACAAAATATACAGAAGCGTATATGTCATGTCCACCTTGCCCCTGGTCAGAAAGGCAACCACGAGAACCGCAACGCCTATGAGTGTTGCGAAGATTCCCTGAAACCCGGTGTAGGCATGGTGCATGTTGAAGCGGTACATGTCCTTGTCGGTGATCTTGATATCAAATTCAGTTGGCATGGTTTGGCCTCCCTTCCCGTGCTCGCCATTTTGGCACGGCTCATTGCCACCGTTAACATTATAAACTTTTTTCACATTTATCTCAACAGAAATTTTTGCGCGGATTTGAGGCGGATTTGGTGCTGATTGGGGACTGCTTACTCCTGTGTGCCTTTGAGAATAGGCGACAGTGGCTTGTAGATCAGCAGTGTGATCCCCACGCTGAACAGCCCTTTTACAAAGGTAAACGGCATATTGAACTTAACCAGGCACTCCAGAATACTGTTCATGCCGGGCGCGATGACCTGATACATCCCCAGGACAGTTTCCTCCGGCATAAACAGTGCATAATATACCGGATAAACAATGTAGTAATTGGATACAACACTGACTCCTGCCATCAGGAAGGCTCCCAGTAAAGCGCCAAGCGCCGCTGCTTTCTTTCCTTTCCACTTCCGGTAGATCAGTCCTGCCGGAAGCACAAAGCAGGTACCCAGAATGAAATTGGAGAGCTCGCCTACACCTCCGGTATTGCCCACAAACAGGTGCAGCAGATTCTTAATCAGACAGATCACCACACCGCTGACCGGCCCTAATGCGAAGGACCCGATCAGTGCCGGAAGCTCCGACAGATCCATCTTAATAAAAGACGGCATAAAGGGTACGGAAAAATCCAGAAACATCAGCACAAAGGCGATGGCTGACAGCATCGCTGTCACGGTCATTTTTCTTACATTCGTTGTTGCTTTACTCATACTTACACACACTCCTTTTTGTTTTCGTTCTTTGTGGGTGCGCGCATCTTTTTGTTTTAGCAGTGGCTTCTGAAATGCAAGGCATTTCTCTCTGCTTATTCGCGAAAAAAATCCCCGGAAAATATTCCGGGGGACTGTCGCTTCACAAAACCATCTGCTGACGCAAAACGATGTGTCTTCTCTCATCCAGACTATACTGTCGGTTTTGGATTTGCACCAAATCAACGGCCACAGGCCGCTCACGGACTTTCCATAAAGGATTCACCGTCGGTCGGGAATCTCTCCTCCTGAATACTCACAATCCAAGGGAAATCACCCTGCCCCGAAGAACTTCTTATTTTATTATATTTGGAACGCCTCTCGGGTTCCTACATCTAGGTATTATACGCAGAGAACCGATATCTGTCAACTGCAAAATTATATCGTTCTATCGATACAGATTTCGAAATGCCAGCGGTGTCATCCCCACCGATTTCTTAAACATCGCAATAAAATGGCTGGGTTCTTCAAATCCCACCAGGTGAGCGATGTCCGCCACTCCCATTCCTGATCTGCCCAACAGCAGCTCTTTGGCGCGGGAGATCCGATAGGTCATCAGGTATTCGTATGCCGAACAGCCTAGGAAGCGTCGAAACAGCCGTGAGAGATACTGGGGCGTGATATAGACGCTCCTGCTCAGTTCCGGGATCGTCAGCCGCGTGTCATAAGATGTCTCAATCTCCTTTATTACCGGCACCACATACTGACGATACAACGGATCTTCGGTAAATGATTCTGCGGATATTCCCTCCACAAATTCCATCAGCAGGCGATAACAATCCACCGAGAGGGCCTTTGCATCCGCCGGCGGATTCTCATATTTCTCAACGGCATCGGTGATCAGCCGCCGAATCCGCTTCCCCTGCTCCTTCCGCGTCAGGATCATCTTCCGGTTATCCAGCAGGATGTCAATGCTCGTCTCCATGGTCCCGCTGACTGTAAAAAAAGTTGTCATCCAATGCTCCGTCACGCTCCAATACGCATGACTGATGCCCGGAGCCAAAAGGATCCCCTCATCCTGGTGCAAGATATAGGGTTCCCCCTGCACCTCAATCCGGCCACAGCCTTCTTCGGTCTGAAGATAATGGTAGTCGGGATAACCCAAGGGGCGCTGAATCGGATTCTGATCCCACTGTCGGCCAATGGACGCAATGGCAAAGGGAGCCTTCACCTGGCTTCCCGAAGAAAAGTACATTGGCATGTTTTGTCACCTTCTTCTGTTTCAAAATGTGATATTATTAAGTTTAACATAGCATATCGGATTTTGTCCAGAAGAGTTATAATAAAGATAAGCTGCAACTGAAAATCTGGTTCAATTTATCATATAAGGAGGAACGTAATGCAGGCAAAATTCAAAAGAATTCTCTACGGCGGGGATTATAACCCCAATCAGTGGCCCAAAACGATCTGGGAAAAGGACATGGAATTTTTTAAGGACGCTCACATCAACAGCGCATCCATCAACGTATTTTCCTGGGCAAAGCTTCAGCCATCCGAGGAAGAATATGATTTTCGGGAATTGGATGAGATTGTGGACATGCTCAGCCGGGAAAACTATGACATCGTGCTTGCCACATCTACCGCGGCAATGCCCGCCTGGCTTGTGAAGAAATATCCGGAGGTCGCCCAGACAGATTACGAAGGAAGGCACCACAAATTCGGCCGGCGGCACAACGCCTGTCCCAATTCGCTGGTCTATCAGAAATATGCCGGTGCGCTGGTGGAAGAGCTGGCAAAGCGATACAGTAGTAACGAACATGTAACCTGCTGGCATGTGAACAACGAATACAGCAATATCTGCTACTGCGAGAACTGCGAGAAAGCCTTCCGCGTATGGCTCAGGAAGAAATATGGTACCATTGAGGCAGTAAACCGTGCCTGGAACCTGGAGTTCTGGGGACATACCCTCTACGACTGGGATGAGATCGTAGTTCCCAATGCTCTGGGTGACGGTATGGGCAATAACGGCGGCACTGCTTTTGCCGGCTTATCCATTGACTACCGTAGATTCTATTCCGACAGTCGCCTGGCTAATTATAAGATGGAGCGGGATATCATACGCAAATATGATTCCAAGGCTGTTATCACCACCAATTTTATGCGCTTTTTCAAGGATCTTGATTACTTCAAATGGGCGAAGGAGATGGATATCATATCCTGGGATAATTACCCCGCCTACAACTCGCCCTGGAGCGAAACTGCCATGGCACATGATCTGATGCGCGGTTTGAAGGAGGAGCCTTTCATGCTGATGGAGCAGACGCCCAGCCAGCCGAACTGGCAAGCATACAATTCTCTGAAAAGACCCGGACAGATGCGTGCCCAGAGCTATCAGACCATCGCTCACGGTGCGGATACCATCCAGTTCTTCCAGCTTCGCCGGAGCATCGGCGGCTGTGAGAAGTTCCACGGTGCAGTGATCGCCCATGCCGGAACTAATGAGACCAGGGTATTTCGGGAAGTGAAGCAGTTGGGTGAGGAGCTGGAACGTCTTGGAACCTCCACGCTGGGTTCTGTCAACGATGCGGAAGTCGGAATCCTCTTTGACTGGGAAAACTACTGGGCGTTGGAATACATCAGCGGTCCAACGGTGGATCTGACCTATATCGATCAGATTCATCAATATTACCGATATTTTTACGAAAGAAACATCCCGGTGCACATGGTTCCCTATGATGGGGATTTCAGCAAATATAAAATGATCGTGGCTCCGGTACTCTACATGGCCAAGGAAGGGGTGAAGGAAGCACTGGAATCCTATGTACGCGGCGGCGGTGTTTTTGTAACCACCTACATGAGCGGAATCGTGGGTGAGACAGACAACGTACACCTGGGCGGATACCCCGGCCCCCTGCGGGAGCTTGCCGGTGTGTGGGTAGAGGAAATCGATGCTCTGCCACCTGAGCAGTCCAATACCGTGGTCTTCGCAGACGGAACCGAAAGCTCCTGCGGTCTGGTATGCGACCTGATGCACCTGGAGGGTGCGGAATGTCTGGGAGAATACGGACAGGACTTCTATGCAAAGACTCCCGCCGTGACACGGAATGTGTTTGGAAAGGGTTGTACCTATTATATCGGAACGGATATGAGCGCAGACGGAATCGCGAAGGTGATGGATATGGCAGTCTCCGATGCTGCTGTGGAACCGGTGATTCAGGAAGCTACCGAACTTGAAGTCACCTGCCGCAGAGCGGACGATTGCAAGTATTACTTTATCATCAACTTTAAGAAGCAGGTATTACCGCTTCCGGCCACATTCGCCGGATATGCGGATGTGCTGACCGGCGAGACACTTACGGCCGGTGCTATGCTGGATCCGTTTGAAGTGCGGATTGTTCGGATGGAACAATCATGAATTATAATCCCCCGCCGGGCCTGAAATGAAATCAGGCTGGCGGGGGGAATCTTCTTAATCTCCTTTAACGGAAACTTCTGCTCTTTAAACAGCATTCATGCAGTCCCGCCTCATCCAGCTCGTACACCTTCTCGCACACCTCCCGGATAAACTTCCGGTCGTGGGAGATGCTGATAATGGCTCCGCCGAAATTCCGCAGGTGCTGGCGGATAACCGGATTGGACAGGGGCGAGAAATTTCTGGTCGGTTCATCAAGAATCAGCACATTTGCCCCACTGATGCTCATTTTAAGGAGCAAAAGCTTTGATTTCTGACCCCCGGACAATTCTGCAGCCGGATGACTCATCTCGTCCGCTGTATACTTCATGCTTCCCAGATAAGTACGGAGTCTGGTTGTCTCCTCCTTATCCCCGCTCTCGCTCAGGTACTCCACCGGCGTTTTATCAAGTTCCAGAAGATCCTCATAATTCTGAGGCATGTAGGCCGCTTTAATGTCCGTCCGCGGCAAAAGAAGTTCTGCAATCTTCTTTAACAGAGTCGTTTTTCCAACCCCGTTTTTTCCCACAATGCAGATTTTCTCCGGTCCAGTGATGCGCAACTCAATATTTCTTGCCAGAATCCTTTCCGCAGAGCCGGACGCAATCAGTTTCTCCAGAGAGATTTCCAGCACCTGCTTACTCCGTGGAAGTTCTGCTTCTGCTGTCAGCTTGAAGAAAATAGCATCCTCCACATCCGGCACGTCGGTCCGGTCCGATGATTCCCGTTCAAAACGATGCTCCAAGGCCTTGACCGCATGCATCTTCTTTTTCAGTAGCTGTCCGCCATGAGGATCCTGCCTGGAAATCGCATTCTGTTGATGCTCCACCTTCTGCTGGATCTTCCGTAGACGCTCCTGTTGCTTCTCGTGCTCTCTCCGCTCATTCCGAGCCTGCTGTTCCTGACGCACAAGCCCATAGATTCGCTGCTCCACATAGGTTCGATAATCCACCCTCTGCACCGTATAACGTGGTTCCGTCTTGCGCTTCACCTGTTCCAAATGGATGATCATATTGGCTGTATTTTCCAACAGCACCTCATCGTGGGAGATATACAGCACCGGCTCCCGACATTCCTGTATAAAGGCTTCCAGCCATTCCAGCGTCTCAATATCGATGTCATTAGATGGCTCATCCAGCAGAAATATCGTAGGATGGGTGCAGAGAAGACGCACCAACTGCACCTTGATCTTCTCCCCGCCAGACAAAGTTCCCATAGTCTGCTGCTCATACAACAGTTCAAATGGCAGCTTTAACTGCTGCGCCAACCGCGCCAGCTCCCCGGTGTCCATATCATAGAAAGCAGGCTCGGCCGTCAGAAATTCGTAGACACTCTTTTCCTTCTCCTCCGGCGACAGTTCCTGTGCCAGATAACCCAATCGTTCTTGGTTTCTTATAACCTCCCCGGTGTACTCCGCATAATCCTCCACCAATTCTTCCTGATAGATCAGTTTCAATATTGTGGACTTTCCGTTCCCTTCTTCGCCAATAATGGCGGCTTTATCACCTGGATTCAGCGTGAAGGACATATCCTTCACAAGATACCGCAGATCCTTCTTGTGCGTAATGGTTACATGTTTTACCTGCAGCATATTATCCACCTCTTCTACTTTTCCTAATTCCGCGAACACTTCTCCGCATCGATGGCCAGCACCACCATCAGCGCCATCAACGCATCCTCCGGCCGCACCACGTCAATGACATATGTATCCGTCATATGGAACAATTCCTTGCTGACCGTCGCTGCCACAGCTCCCGTCCTGTCCGTGATCTGATAATCCCACTCCATGAACTGTCCCTGCACCTGCCAGCCGTTGCAGTCAATATGAAACCTCGGCTTAAAAAAAGTGAATTCCTTGGAAATACAGCCCATATATTCATTCTGGAAGTAGATCTCAAACTTCGGCAAGAAGGTCAGCACAATCTCCTTCACCGTACCGATATGCTGCCCCGATGCATTTAAAATATGCAGGCAATGCCCCCAGGACAGCTTCCCTTCCACCGTAAAAACAGTGTTGCCGGCCTCATCATAAATATCATAACTGTCCAACCATGAAAAAAATCTCTGCTTAAATAACAGTCTCATTTTGTTTCTCCTCCGTCTTCATTTTCTTCTGCCTCTGCTCCAGCACGGCGTAGATCACCGAGATGGCAATGGCGATCATCCCAACTACCAGCAGCAGGATACTCTTCGGCAACAGATCCAGATCCCAATAATCATAGACGATCACCTTGGCACAGACAAACAATGCCAGGCACAGCCCGAAGATTCGAAGTCCTGTCTCCCTGCGGATGAAACCGACAACAATAGACACAGCTGCCACTCCCATCAGAAGAAGGCTCACCATCACCGGCAATGTGATCTGATAAATAAAAACCATATACGTCAATACCAGCACCAGCATCAGACCACGCGCCCGCCCAGGCAGACAGCAGCGCTCACGCCACAGTAAAAGGACTGCAGCCACCGCAAGCACCAGCACAATGGTATTGGAGATATAATTTGCCTGTCCACGCTGCCCCAGGAGCCACAAAAGCGACAGTCCCATGAGGCTGACATTGGTATACACAAACGCCGCGCTCTTGCTGCTGCGCAGCTTTGGTACATATGTACACAATACGGTAATGACAAGCAAGAATGCCAGTTGCGCCGGAATCCCCCATGGCGGGTCAAGCTGTGCCCCGATGTACAGATAAAAGTATATGCTCAACACAAACTCATGAAGCAGCCGCTTCTCCCGAATCATCAGAAGTCCCGTTCCAAACAGTACGATACCGGCGATAAGCCCCGGCCACACCGGTTCTTCCACGGCCACCAGGAACACCAACAGCACTGCCTGATAATACAGCCCCTGCCAGTGCCATTGGAATCTCTTGAAGAACAACAGCACCAGATTCACTGCAGCCAGTATCAGAAGCAGATAATATTCCGAGCCCCCGCCGCCAATCTCTCTTCCCAGAAGGCAGACCATCAGCAATGCGATCTGAAAGATCCCGCCGCACAGCCAGATGCAGAAGATCTCAGCGCTCCTGCTCCTGCAGTAGAAGAAATTCAAAATTCCAGCCATAAGGATCAGATAAGCAAACACCGCAGTCCATCCTCCGGCCGGTCTGGAAATCCAAAATATAATCCCATAAATCAGTGAATATACCATAAAGAAGCTTGCATGGATAAGCCGGATCAGCTCCCGCCGCTCCCCGGCAGCTCCCAAATGCCACAGTAGATTCATCACGGCGACCACTGCCATCATCACGATGCATTCCGGCACCGTCTCGCCCCAGGGCAGAAACAGTGAGAAGAACAGATAACCGCCAAAGCTCATGACGGAAAGTAACACGGATCGGCCAAGAGCTGCATCCATCCAGGAAATGAGCCCCACCAGAACCATGAGTCCCAGTGCCAGATGTAACGGCAATGTCTTAAGGACATGATAATTCACGATCACCGACAGATACAATCCCAGGACACTGGCCGCAGCCAGCCCCTTCGAAAGCTTCTCGGAAAACCGTGCCACTGCCAGCCGCGCAGCCAGCCAGACCACTGCAAAGAAGCTGAACATCAGCATTCCCTGCACGACAGGAGGCATATAATTCTTCACCAGGATCACAAAGCCGATCAATACAAATAAGATGCCGATCCCGCTTAAGACTCCTGCTCCCACCTTGAATTCCGCGGAGGTTTTATCCCGCTTCCTCACATTTTCCCGGTAGCGCTGCATGTTCCTCTCTACTGCTTCCCGTACCTCATCAAACCGCTCCGGCTCCTGCTCCAGGATCTGCTTCATCTGCGCCAGATAACGGTCAAAATTATCATCCAATGATTCTTCAATATAGCGATCAATCTGCGCAAGCAGCTTCTGTACTTCCTGTTCCATTGTCCATTCCCCCTTCTGCGTCATTTATCAGAATGCCACACTCACAGTATTGTGAACTTCCATAATAAAGTGCAACTCAAGTAAATTGTATTGATTGAGAATGCC
>CAVGED010000019.1:0-19810 GCA_963628035.1 Paludibacteraceae bacterium | reverse complement strand
ATACTCTTTGCAAATACTTTAACCTCGGTTGCTAATTATCTGCCCCGGCTTAGGCTGGGGTGCTTTTTGCATTCTTATATTATCCGTCCTATTATCTTTTCCAAATTTCCCCACCACATTTTTTTCATTTCCGTTGTTCAGACAACATACTCTTAATTATTATTCTACTATACTAAGTCCTGCAAGTCAAAAAAAAAAGAAAAGGAGACTTCACTTTATGGATAAAAAAATGTTTTGTTTTCAATGCGAACAGACCGCCGGCTGCACCGGCTGTACCGGAAATGCCGGTGTCTGTGGGAAATCTGCCGATACGGCAAAGCTTCAGGATCGCCTCACCGGCGCCCTGATCGGTCTGGCCCGCGCCTGCGCAGAGCAGGAAGCTGCAAAACGGACGGCTCTCACACCCTTGGTACTGGAGGGGCTGTTCACAACCATTACGAATGTGAATTTCAATGATGAAACCATTGAGATTTTGATAGAAAAGGTTCGCACGGAGAAGAAGAAGATTGCTCCGCTGACCCCGGATTATGACATGGCTGACCTCTGGAACGCCGAAGAAGACATTCGTTCTCTGAAATCACTGATTCTTTTCGGTATTCGCGGCATGGCCGCTTACGCCTACCACGCGAGGGTGCTGGGTTATTCTGACGAGACGGTGGATCGCTTCTTCTTCACGGCACTGGATACCCTGCGAAAGGATCTCCCCATGGAGGAATTGCTTCCGGTTGTCTTGCAGGTAGGGGAAGTGAATCTGGCCTGCATGGCACTTCTTGACCGGGCTAACACGGAGACCTTCGGCACCCCGGCTCCGGTTACGGTTCCCCTCACAGTGGAGAAAGGGCCCTTCATCGTGATCTCCGGCCACGACCTGTACGATCTGAAGCTGCTGCTGGAACAGACAGAGGGCAAGGGAATCAATATCTACACCCATGGGGAGATGCTGCCGGCCCACGCTTATCCTCTGTTAAAAAAATATCCGCATCTGAAGGGCAACTACGGCACGGCATGGCAGAACCAGCAGAAGGAATTTGCCAACCTCCCGGCTCCGGTTCTCTTCACCACCAACTGCCTGATGCCAGTAAAGCAAAGCTACGCGGACCGCGTATTTACCACCGAGGTGGTGTCCTATCCCGGCATGGTACACATCGGGGACTCCAAGGACTTTACCCCGGTCATCGAGAAGGCTTTAGAGCTGGGCGGCTTCCGTGAGGATACCGTATTCACCGGGATAAACGGCGGTACCCAGGTGACCACCGGATTCGGCCACGGCACGGTGCTCTCCCTGGCGGATCAGGTCATCGATGCCGTAAAGGCCGGACAGATCAGCCACTTCTTCCTGGTGGGCGGCTGCGACGGTGCCCGCACCGGCCGGAATTACTTCACGAATTTTGTGAAACAGACACCGAAGGACAGCATTATTCTGACCCTGGCCTGTGGAAAGTACCGCTTCAACGATCTGGATCTGGGATCCATCGGTGCATTTCCCAGGATCATGGACATGGGGCAATGCAACGATGCCTACAGCGCCATCCAGGTAGCATTGGCACTGGCCAACGCCTTCGATTGTGGCGTAAATGACCTGCCGCTGACCATGGTGCTCTCCTGGTATGAGCAGAAGGCAGTCTGCATCTTGCTGTCACTGCTGCACTTAGGCATCCAGAACATTTACTTAGGCCCGACGCTGCCCGCATTTATCTCCAAAAACGTGCTGGACTACCTGGTGGAGAACTTCCACATCTCGCCCATCAGCACACCTGAGGAGGATCTAAAAAAAATCCTGGGCTAATCGGATCTGCCATACATGGCAAATCCCAGGCTAACGAGATTAAGACATACAAAAACAGGCAGAACCCCGCATCCGATATATGGATTCGAAGGCGTCCGCCTGTTAATTTACAATATAATTCGAAGAGCTTCGTATGCAGCGCTCGTCAGAAAATCTTCCATCTTACTGCAGCCTTCCACAGCACTGCTTATATTTCTTGCCGCTTCCGCAGGGACAGGGATCGTTGGGATAGATCTTCGCATTCTCCCGCTTCACCGGTCCCTTCTTGGCAGAATCGTCCCGGTTGGTTCCGGTCACCTTGGCCACCTGCTCACGCTCCACCTTCTGCTCGATCTTCACATGGAACAGCAGCCGTACCGTATCCTCCTGGATGCTGGCGGTCATGCTGTCAAACATGTCAAAACCGCTCATCTTGTATTCCACCAACGGATCACGCTGGCCATAGGCCTGCAGGCCGATTCCCTGACGCAGTTGATCCATATCGTCGATATGATCCATCCATTTCCGGTCGATCACCTTAAGCAGGATCACGCGCTCCAGCTCACGGACAGCCTCCGGCTCCGGGAACTCCGCTTCCTTCGCCTCGTAGAGCTTCACTGCCTGCTCCTTTAAGCGATGCTTCAGCTCATTTGCCTTGATTCCCTCCACATCCTCCGGTGTGACAGGCTTCAACGGGATGATGGGCAGCAGGAGCTGGTTTAATTCGTTCAGATCCCATTCCGAGCTGGGTTGATCCGCAGAAATACAGGTATCCACGGTATTCTCCACCCGGTCGGTGATCATCTTGTAGATGGCATCCCGCATGCTCTCGCCGTCCAGAACACGGCGGCGTTCCTTATATATGATCTCTCTCTGGTCATTCATTACCTGGTCATATTCCAGCAGGTTCTTACGAATTCCAAAGTTGTTGCTCTCAATCTTCTTCTGCGCCTTCTCGATGGCGTTAGTCAGCATCTTATGCTGAATCTGCTCACCCTCCGGCACACCCAGAGCGTTGAACATGCTCATAAGCCGCTCCGAACCGAACAGCCGCATAAGATCGTCCTCCAGCGAAATAAAGAACTGGGACTCACCCGGATCTCCCTGACGTCCGCTTCGGCCACGCAACTGGTTATCGATACGTCTGGCCTCATGGCGCTCCGTACCGATGATCTTAAGGCCTCCGGCCGCTCTGGCATCATCATCCAGCTTAATATCCGTACCACGTCCGGCCATGTTGGTAGCGATGGTCACAGCGCCATGCATACCGGCCTCAGCCACGATCTCCGCCTCCAGCTCATGGAACTTGGCATTCAGAACCTTGTGCTGAACGCCCCGGCGCTTCAGCATGGCACTGACCTCCTCGGAAGCCTCGATGGTGATCGTACCCACCAGTACAGGCTGCCCCTTCTCATGCGCCTTAACGATCTCATCAATGACCGCGTGCAGCTTCTCCTTCTTGGTCTTATATACTGCGTCATGCAGATCCTTACGGATTACCGGCTTATTGGTCGGGATCTCGATAACGTCCATGCCGTAGATATCGCGGAACTCCTTCTCCTCCGTCAGAGCCGTACCGGTCATACCGGACTTCTTCGCATATTTATTGAAAAAGTTCTGGAAGGTGATATTCGCCAGTGTCTTGCTCTCCCGCTTCACCTTCACGTGTTCCTTGGCCTCAATGGCCTGATGTAGACCATCGGAGTATCTTCTTCCGGGCATGATACGGCCTGTGAATTCGTCCACGATCAGCACCTGATCGTCCTTCACCACGTAATCCTTATCCCGGAACATCAGGTTATGCGCCCGCAGCGCCAGAATGACATTGTGCTGGATCTCCAGATTGTCAGCATCCGCCAGGTTGTCGATCTTGAAGAATTCCTCCACCTTCTTGACACCCTCGGCGGTAAGGTTCACCACCTTGTCCTTCTCATTTACGATAAAGTCTCCGCTCTCCTCGATCTCCACGCCCATGATGGCATCCATCTTGGAGAATTCCTGACTGGCTTCGCCGCGCACCAGCTGCGTCGCCAGGATATCGCAGGCCTCATAGAGCTTGGTGGATTTGCCGCTCTGACCGGAGATGATCAGCGGTGTTCTGGCCTCATCGATCAATACCGAGTCCACCTCGTCGATGATGGCATAATGCAGGTCACGCTGTACCAGTTGTTCCTTATAAATAACCATGTTGTCACGCAGGTAGTCAAATCCCAGCTCGTTATTGGTCACATATGTGATGTCGCAGGCATAGGCTGCCCGGCGCTCATCATTATCCATGGAGTTTAAGACGACACCCACCGTCAGTCCGAGAAACTCATGTACCTTTCCCATCCACTCGGCATCACGCTTCGCCAGATAATCATTGACCGTCACCACGTGGACGCCCTTGCCCTCCAGGGCATTTAAATAAGACGGAAGGGTAGCCACCAGGGTCTTTCCTTCACCGGTCTTCATCTCGGCGATACGCCCCTGATGGAGCACCACGCCTCCCACAAGCTGTACCCGGTAAGGTTCCATGCCGATGGACCGCTTTGCTGCTTCACGGACAGTTGCATATGCCTCCGGCAGTAACTGATCCAGTGTCTCGCCATCCGCCAGTCTCTTCTTATATTCCTTCGTCTTGTCCCGCAACTGTTCATCAGTCAATGCCTGCATCGTGGGGCGCAGCGCCTCGATCTTGTCCACGATGGGGTTCACCAGCCGAAGCTCACGCTCGCTGTGGGTACCAAATATCTTCGATATAACTCCCATAAATCTGCTCCTATCTTGTCCCGTTTCGGGTATTGTGTAAATCCATACTTATTTATTTTACCACGTTATGGATATTTAAACAATAGACAATCCCATGAACGAATTATAAACTTTTTGTAAAAATGCGTTCATTGACATTTACAGGGTGATAATAGTATAATAAAAGCAGTTCTGCCAGTGCAGACAAAATTTCCCAAAGGAGTAGGATTTATGGAAAAACTTTTCAAACTCAAGGAAAACGGCACTACCGTCCGTACGGAGATCATTGCCGGCCTTACCACCTTCATGACCATGGCGTACATCATCGCCCTTAACCCAAATCTGTTGACCAATTTTCACAGTGATGGTACCCCCGCTCTCTGGAACGGCATCTTCCTCGCCACCTGTATTGCCTCGGCTATCGGCATCTTCGTCATGGCTTTCCTGGCGAACAAGCCCTTCGCCATGGCTCCCGGCATGGGACTCAACAGCTTCTTTGCCACAGTTGTGGTCAATATCGTAAGTCTTACCGGACTTACCTACGTAGAATCCTTTCAGGCAGCGCTGTGTGTCATTCTGATCGAAGGTATCATTTTCCTCATACTTTCTGTTCTGAATGTCCGTGACAAGATCGTCAATGCCATCCCTCTTGGGATCCGCCTTGGCATCGCCCCCGCCATCGGGCTTATGCTCTTAAATATCGGTGTCGGCTCCAATGCCGGCGTAGCTTCCGTGGGCGGCACTTCCGAAGACGGCACCCTCTTCTATGTTATGCGCGACTTCTTCGGTGCACTTACCCCCAGCATTATCAAATCTAAAATGGGGGACGGTTATTCCGTCATGATACTCACCGTTGTAACCATGTTCATCGGTCTGTTTGCCATCGTCATTCTGGCACATATCGGCGTAAAAGGCGCTGTTTTGCTCGGCATGCTGATCGCCTCCTGCATTTACTGGGCCGGACAGGCTATCTTCCTGCATACGAATCCCTTCGCCTCCCTGGCATCGGCTTCGTTCCTCCCGCCCTTTAAGGATATGGTCGATACCACACTGTTCAAGTTCAATTTCCAGGGTCTGGCTCAGATCGGATGGTTTACGGTAGTCACTCTGGTTATCACCTTCTGCATCATCGACATGTTTGACACCATCGGAACCCTTGTCGGCACCGCATCCAGAGCAAACATGCTGGACGAAAAGGGCAACATGCCCAAGATGAAGGAAGCACTGCTGGCTGACGCAGTTGGAACCGTGGCAGGCTCCTGTACGGGAACCTCTACCGTAACCACCTTCGTAGAATCTGCTGCCGGCGTGGAAGCGGGCGGAAGAACCGGTCTGACTGCACTGACAACCGGAATTTTGTTCCTTGCCTGCATCTTCATCGCTCCTATCGCCGCCATCATTCCTGCAGCAGCTACCTCTTCAGCGCTGATCTATGTAGGACTTCTCATGCTTGGCGGCTTAAAGAAGATTGATTTCGACGATATCACCCAGGGACTTCCCGCAGCGCTCATGCTGATCTGCATGCCCATCTCCGGATCCATCGGCCACGGCATCGGTCTGGGAATGATCTCCTACACCGTGATCAAGGTCTTCACCGGCAAGGCCAAGGAGGTATCCATTCTCACCTATATCATCGCGCTGCTGTTCCTGGTGAAGTTCTTCCTGGCAGTGTAGCGTGCATGGTACCTATTAATTATTGAATATGATTAGTAGCTTATAAGAAAAAGGCTTCGTCTTAACATTTTTTGCTAAGACGAAGCCTTTTTCTTCCCCGCCGGCAACTGTGCCAATACAATTGCCGCAAACATCAGCACGCACCCTATGGTCTCCCGCACGCTTAGCTTCTGGTTAAGCAGCACCAGCCCCGCCAATGCGGAGATCACGGATTCCAGGCTGAGGATCAGGGAGGCTACCGTCGGGTTCATCCCCTTCTGCCCCACGATCTGCAGGGTGTACGCAACGCCACAGGACAGAATACCCGCATACAGGATGGGCTGCCATGCTTCTAAGATATTGTGCATGCTGGGATTTTCAAAAAGAAACATACATATCCCGCTCAAGAATCCGCATACCAGAAACTGGATGCAGGACATCTTCACGCCGTCCACCAACTGGGTATAATGATCGATAACCAGGATATGCACTGAGAAACACAAGGCACATAGGAAAACAAAAAAGTCGCCTTTTTGAATGTGAATGCCCTCGTTAATGCACAGAAAATACAGACCGCAGATCGCCAGAAGCACCCCCAGCCACACCGTAGGACTGCATTTTCTACGGAAAAATAATCCCAGAATGGGAACGATGACAATATACAAAGCCGTGATGAATCCGGCCTTTCCCACCGAGGTCCCGGCGATTCCGATCTGCTGCAGGTTGCTGGCCACGCAGAGAAGAACGCCGCACAAGATTCCGCCAGTCAGAAGTGTCCTCCTGCCTGCATGCTGTTCTTCCGCAGACACTTTACTGTCCGCCGCACAGCCATCTTCCGCAGACACTTTGCTGTCCGCCGCACAGCCTTCCCCCGCTGGCAGCTTCTGATCCGTCTTCCGCTCCGGTCTTATCCGATCCAGCAAAAAAATACAGGGAATCAGAACCAATCCGCCAAGTATACTTCTTACGCAATTAAAGGTAAATGGCCCAACGTAATCCATCCCAACGCTCTGGGCAACAAATGCCACTCCCCATATCAAGGCTGTCAATAATAAGATCAAAGAACTCTTCATCTGCTGTGTTTTCATGATGCTTCCTCCTGTGCGTATAAGCTTTGCAAATATTTATACTGCAAAGATGCCCCAGCGTCAAGAGGGAACTTGTATTTCAGCCGCATATTCGCAGCAACCTACTCACAGCAAGCCATTCGCACCAATCCATTCACACCAATCCATTCGCACCAATCCATTTGCACCAATCCATTCGTAGCAGATCACTTCACCAGATACCGTTCAAACCCATCCGTATACCGAAGACTTCCGTCCTTTAGCACCCAAACAGCCTCCATGCCGTCGATTCCGTTCACAAAGGCGATCCCATCCTCCACCGACATGTTGTAGAGGGCTGTTGTCAGTCCGTCGGCCAGACCGGAATCCTCCGCGATGATGGTGACAGCCGGAAAATAATCCGCCGGCATCAGGGTGGCGGGATCCACGATGTGGCCATACCGTTTGCCGTCCACCATATAGTATCTCTGATAATCACCGCTGGTGACTACAGAAGCGTCCGTAACCTCCACCGTCGCCACGTAGGCTTCCGCACTCTCCAGATCCGGATTCTGGATTCCCAGACGCCAGCCGCCCGCAGGCTTCCCGCCCACTGCACAGACATTGCCGCCCACGCTGATGAGCACATGCTTCATGCCGATCTCACGGGCATATTCGGCAATCCGCTGAACCGCATACCCCTTCCCGATACTGCCCACATCCAGGGACATCTCCCCGTCCGCCAGATAGACGGTGGAAGCTTCCGCGTCGATCTGAAGCTGTCCGATATCCATATGCTCCGCCGCTGCCTTCAGTTCCTCCATAGGCGGAAGCTTGGCTGTTCCCGGATCGTTGTTTCCCGCTTCCCGGTATGTATGCCAGATTGACAGGACACTTCCCATGGCGATGTTCATCCTGCCGTCGGTATATTCATACAACTCCTTGCTGTATAGAAGCAGATCCACAATCTCCTTATCCACCTGCACAGGCATTATCCCCGCATGTTCATTGATGGTTTTGACATTATTGAGGTTGGGGTATTCGTTATAGATATCGTACAACCTGTGATAGTACATCAGACGTTCCTTCAGCAGTTCCACCTGTGCCGTGAAGTCCTCCTCCGTCTCGGCATAGCCCACAACCTCCGTCACGGTGTCGAAGGCACCGAAGAAGGTGGCTGTGTAGCGCCGCAGAGCCGGGCTTTCCTTGGATTGGTGAATTGCTGAAATAAGCAGGATAAGGGCTGCTGCGAGAATGGCAACAGCGCTGATCAGTTTTGTTTTTCTCATGTTTTTTCCTCATAAATGTGCTGTAAGACGCCGCGCCGGGGAGGAATCTCCCACCCGGCGCGGCAAATTATACAGCAGATTTTTAATGAAAATAAGCGTTACTTCGCCGCATTCTCGGCAGCCTGGGCTACGAGAGCCTGGAGACCGACGATATGAATCGTACAGGAGGCAGCCAAATCCTGTTCGGCAGCTTTGCCCTCCTGGGTTACTGCAATTCCGGTTACTTCCTTGGCTGTTTTGCCGATGCAGTAGTCCGCAAAAGCATTTACCTGCTCGTTCCATTCCTTCTGGATGGCAGAGGCTTTCTTCATGCCATAGTTGTCGCCCAGCTCCTGCTTGGTCGGGAACTTGGCCGTTGGGTCGGTGGCCAGCTTTCCGGTTCCGTCAAACATTACTTTTGCCTGAACGGAATCGATCACACATGATGTGATCTTGCCGTCGGAACCCACGGTGACTGCCGCCACTGTGACATCGGTCTGGGCCAGACCTGCTTCTGCGGCTGTGGCATCCTTGGAGGATGAGATGTCGGTAGAGATGGCCATTCCGGTCTTTCCGGTGGCCCCGCCCTTATCTGCATTACCTCCTTGTGTGTTTCCTGCTGCGCCGCAGCCTGCTGCAACGGTTATCGTAAGTAGTAAACCCAGTAATAATGATACTCTCTTTTTCATAATAATTTCGCTCCTTTTGAAATAGTTTAATTCATTCACAACTACAAGTTATCTGCGATGCACACATCTGTTGCATGCTTTCTTATACTTTTTCGGGGTTTCCGAAAATTTCTCTTACCGTCCGGCAAGCCCATAATAAGACTTATCCAAAAGTTCCTTTAAGATCTCCGCTTTCCGCCCGGCAAGTCCAAGCTCCTCCATGGCCTTAAGCGCCTTCTCATAATAGCGCTTTGCAGTCCGGTGGGTATAGGCTACACCGCCGCTGTTCTTCACCGCTTCCAGCAGTGTATGCGTGGAGAGCTTTCCTTCCTCTGCCTGTCCCTTTAGTTCCGGCTCCTGCCGGAAGGTGTAGATCACCGGAAGCGTAATGACGCCCTGAGCATAATCGGATTGTACGCTCTTGCCTGCCGCCTCCTGGTCTGTCTCATAATCAATACAGTCGTCCGTCAGTTGAAAGGTTACTCCGGTATAACGGCCCAGCCGCCGATACAGGCGAAGCCGCTTTTCTTCGGTCTCAGCGGTCAGGGCTCCTGCATAGTAGGAGGCTTCAAACAGCGCTGCTGTCTTGCCGTTGATGATGCTCAGATACCGGAACATGCCGAGGTTGTAATTGCGGCTGTTCACGGTCTGCCTGAGTTCCCCCATGCAGATCTGACCCACATAGCCCGCGGCATCCAGCCTGCGGTAATTGTCGTTCTCCTGCGCCGCAGTAAGCTCCTTGATCGCTGCAACCAGCAGGTAATCTCCACAGATCACCGCCGTGCGCTTCCCATATTTTTTCTGAAGAGTTAAAACGCCCCGGCGCAGAGCGGCTTCGTCCATGATATCGTCATGAACCAGCGTCGCCAAATGCAGCAGCTCAATGGCCGCCGCGAAGGTGACAGCATCCTTGTGTATCTTCTCTTCCCGGTCCATGGCACAGGCCAGGACTGCCCTTGCCCGGATAAACTTCCCCTGGGACTTGGTCAGGTGCGTCGTATAGGTACGCACCGGCAGCGGAGCCGTCATCAGAAGCGCCTCTACACGCCGCCGCACCAGCTCTGTCGCTGCATCATATTCCAGAAACAGATCAGTCATTGTATAAATACCACCTCTTTACCCACTTCACATTCTTCCAGTGTCGTTTCAAAAATGGCCCCACATAGTAATCCAGTCCGAGGCTGTAGCCGCCGCCGATGAGCACCGCCACCGCCGCAAATACCATCCAGACTCCGTTTAAGTATAAACCTGTCGTGCTCAAAAACATGGCCTGCAGGATCAGCGAAACCGCCGCTGAGGGGAAGGTGAAAAGTCCTGCCATAAGTCCCAGGCCAAGGGCGATCTCCAAAAGGACGATCACAACCTGCATAAACATCTGCATGAAATCGCCGGAGAGCACCACTTTCTCCACAAACCAGTTGACCAGCGGAATATCCACCTTGAAGGCGTAGTCCCCCAGTGCAGATGACGCCAGATCCTTGCCGCTTACCAGGATTGTGCGAAACAGACCGAAATTCCAATTCATCACTACCGTTCCCGCACTGGCTGCAGCATCGGCTGCCCCCGTAGCACTGGCCACTGCATCTGTGGCCTGGTTCGCACTTGCAATAACACCGGATGCCGCTGCCCCGGCTGCGCTGGCCTTACTCAGTATCGAATCATACCAGGTATTCGCGCCGCCAAAGAAACTCTCCAGCATAGGCTTCCGGAACCACCCCTCCACGACCTTCATCACGCCCTCGAAGACCCAAACGGCTCCCAGCCAGATCCGAAGCGGTACCAACAGGAAGCTCGGCGTCCGGTTGGAAAAGTGTCCGCCCAGGAAGCTTCGCCGGTTCCGAATGGTAAAAAACTCGTGCTTCAGATAGCTGAACACCTTGGTCCACCCCATCACCTGGATGAAATAAACCACGTTGATGAAGTGCTTGGCGAACATGGCAAAGAAGGAGGCAAAATTGATCTGGTGCTTTGCCATACCGCCCCGCGCCACGCCGTAACGGCCACCGATGCAGACCATGACTCCGTGAAACTTCGGATGGTACTCCTTCATGACCATTTCCTTGGGTTCCGGTTTTTTCTTGCCGTTTCCGACTGCAATAACCTCCGGCCCCGCCGCCTCGCGGCATATGGCTGCCATAATATTATGCGCCGCTGTCTTTGCGCTGTGCTCCGCGTTCTCCACCATCTGAGGAACGGGCGCCTTCTCTCCGGGAGGCGTGTACATCATGTTGTCACCAATCACATAGACATTCTGATAATCCACGCTCCGCAGATACTCATCCACCCGGATTCGTCCCCGGCCTGCACTCGTAAGCTCCCTGGCGGCTTCCGTCGTCACCGGAGCGCTCTCCACGCCGCCGGTCCAGATCACCGTACCTGCCACATGCTGCGTCACAGCATTTCCTTCCGAGAGACGTATGTAATTCTCACCGACGCCAACCACACCGGCATTCATGCGAACCTCCACGCCCTGCTTCCGCAAGCGTCTTATCACCTTGCCCGAAAGCTTCTCCGGCAGCATGGGAACCGGACGGGGCAGGCTGTCCACGTCTGCAATGGTGACCTCCTCCCGGCGAACCCGGAATTTCTCACAGAGAACAGGCACATATTCCGCCAGCTCTCCGGCCATCTCCACCCCGGTAAACCCGGCTCCCACCACATAGAAGCTCAGCAGCTCACGCCGCTTCTCCTCCCGTGTCTCCCCGGCTGCCTCCCGAAAGCAGGCATGGATGCGTTCCTTCAGCTTCACCGCATCCTCATAGGACCAGAGGGTGTAGCTGTGCTCCTTAGCCCCCTCCACGCCAAAAAAGGTGGGCGCGGAGCCCGCCGCCAGCACAAGATAATCATATGTATATTCTCTGTTTTCACCGCTGATCTTTTGTTCATCAAACCGGATTCCCGTCACGGTGTCCAGAACCACCTGCACCTTCCGTCCGGCAAAGATCTGTGCCAGGTCAAGCTTCACGCTCTCCTCATCCACCCGGCAGGCCGCAACCTCATGCAGCTCCGTCAGCATGGTCTGATACGGATGCTTATCAATGATGGTGATCCTGACCTCATCCCTGGCTTTCTTCTTTCGAAGCTTCTTCTCCAGCTTCTTTGCACACAGCACGCCCGCATAACCTGCGCCGATTATCACAACCTCTTTCATGGCTTTCTCCTTCTACTGTTCCGTGCTTTTTTAGCGCCATTTTACCCGTTCTGATGTTACACTAAAGGAAAGCAAAGCTTTCCGTTGCACTTTAAAAATACCATAGTTTGGGGGAAAAATGATGTTAAGGAAATTTTTTCAGTTTGTGGAGATAAAAACCAAGATTACAAGTGTGTTTCCCTTCTTTCTGACACTGGCTTACTTATTCTATCAAAAGCAAGCACCAGACCCGAAGCTTACCACGATATTCTTCCTCTCCATGCTGCTCATCGACCTGGCCACCACTGCCATCAACAACTACATTGACAGCCGCGAATACCCGGAGATGCTGCCCCTTCCAAGACGGGCAAGCCTGGCCGTCATTCTCGCTCTGCTTATCGTTGGTTCCGGCCTCGGTCTGTACCTGGCCTGGTGCACAGATCTGGTGGTGCTCCTCATCGGCGGCCTGTGCCTGCTCTGCGGTGTGTGCTATACCTTCGGCCCCGTCCCCATCTCCCGGCAGCCCTTAGGGGAATTGTTCTCCGGGATCTTCCAGGGTGTGCTGATTCCCTTCCTGATCCTGTACATAAATATGCCCGCCGACACCTACCTGACCTTCTCCCTGAACCCATCCCGGTTGGAACTCACCCTGCAACTAGAGCCGCTCTTTACCCTGCTGCTCTTCACCGTTCCCCCGGCTCTGGCCACCGCCAATATCATGCTGGCCAACAACACCTGCGACGTGGAGAAGGATACCGCCGTCGGCCGCTTCACCCTGCCCTATTATCTTGGAAAAAAGCGGGCGGTCCGGCTGTTTGCAGCGCTGTATTACCTGGCATATCTTGTCCCCTGCGTCCTGGTTTTTCTGCGGCTTCTGCCCATCACCTGCCTGCTGATTCTCGTAACATTGCCCCCGTCGCTTAAGAACATCTCCGCCTTCCAAAGGGAGCAAAAGAAGGAGACCACTTTCGCTCTCTCCATACAGAACTATGTGATGCTGATCGGAAGCTATACGGTCTGCCTGCTCCTGGGCGGGATCCTTGGGCGGATATAGAGCGCAATCCGACCTATCGGTCTACTTGCTCATACAGGTTAGCGTCTCTCATGTTTGTACGCTTGTGTGTGCAAGCACCCACCGCGTCCCTCCATGGAGACTGGGCTTTTATAATATAATTGTCAGAATATTCACATGCTTATCAAGTTATATGCAATTATAAGTATCTTTAATGGCATTATTTTTAAATTTCTAGTTGACATATGGAACTTTATCAGATATAATGTAGTCAAGAAAAGCGAAACGAGAGAAGCAAAACAAAAATAAAGAAAGAGAGGTACAGTCCAAAGGAAACCGAACGATCTGCCCCATAATTTAAGAAAGGAAGGTACAGTCCACCGAAAACGTAACTGGAAAGTAAGGAAACAATGGCAACCTCATTTTACATCTGACACACGAACACCGATGTAAAAGACCTAGAAGCGAATCTCGAATCTGTCCGGTAATTGAAGCCTTGAAGAAGAATGAAAAAGAGAAGTGGATGATAATCCAGACAGCAATGTTCAGATATGGATTACATGCCAGAGAAGATTCAACGGTAGTAAAATTTCAAGAAGCTTGACAGAAAGAAGCATTTCGAATCAGTAAGAAAATTGAAGAAAGTAAGAGGTATGGTCCAATGGACAGTATAGTTTAGAAGGAGTCATCAATGATGTTTGGTTGATGGCTCCTTCTTTTTGGCACTGCTCATTGCTATAACGAAAACTGACTGTTATACAACTCCGCATACTGCCCTTGCTTCGCCAGCAGTTCTTCATGGGTTCCCTGCTCCATGATCTTCCCGTCCTTCATGAACAGGATCACGTCCGCCGACTGTATCGTGGACAGCCGATGGGCGACAATGAAGCTGGTGCGTCCCTTCATCATGGCTGCAAAGGCATTCTGGATCTTCATCTCCGTTCTGGTATCGATGGAGGAGGTAGCCTCGTCCAGGATCAGCATGGGCGGCAGACACAGCATAACCCTTGCAATGCAGAGAAGCTGCTTCTGGCCTGCGGAGAGGCTTCCGCCGTCTTCCCCGATAACTGTATCATATCCCTGGGGCAGGCGCTTGATGAAGCTATGGGCATGAGCGGCCTTGGCGGCTGCTATGACCTCTTCCTCCGTAGCCTCCGGCTTACCCATCATCAGATTCTCCCGGATGGTTCCGGCCTTAAGCCAGGTTTCCTGGAGCACCATTCCGTAATTCTCCCGAAGGCTTCTTCTTGTAATATGCCGGATATCTTCATTCTCCACCTGTATGGAACCGCTGTCCACGTCATAGAAACGCATCAGCAGATTGATAAGCGTCGTCTTTCCGCATCCGGTTGGTCCCACAATGGCCACCCGCTGACCGGGCTTCACTTGAAGGCTGAAGTGTTCAATAAGCTTTTTCTCAGGTACATAAGAGAAATATACATCGTCAAGCTTCACATTCCCACTGACTTCAGAGAGCGTCACCGCATCCGCATCGTCCGGCGTCTGGGGCTCCTCCTCAATGAGCTCCAGCACTCTGGCTGCGCAGGCCAGGGCGTTCTGCAGCTCCGTCACCACGCCTGAGATCTCATTGAAGGGCTTGGTGTACTGGTTGGCGTAGCTCAGGAAGCAGGATAGCTGACCCACCGATATCATTCCGCGGATGGCAGCAAGACCGCCCGCCACACCTACGCCGGTATAGACCAGGCCGTTGACAAACCGGGTCGCCGGATTGGTGATGGAGGAAAAGAAGGTTGCCCGCAGAGAGTAATGCTCCAGCCGTCCGTTGATCTCGTCAAAGCGGCCTAACACCTTCTCCTCCTGTCCAAATGCCTGCACCACCTTCTGATTTCCTATCATCTCGTCGATCAGCGCTGTCTGCTCGCCTCTGGTCGTTGATTGATGCCGGAACATGGTATACGTCTTTTTTGCAATAAAGCTTGCAACAAACAGCGACACCGGGGTGATAAGCACCACCACCAGGGTGATTACTACATTGATGCTGAGCATGAAGCCCAGCGTCCCCAGGATCGTCATCACTCCGGTAAAAAGCTGGGTAAAGCCCATCAGCAGCCCGTCCGCGAACTGATCCACGTCCGCCACCACCCGGCTGACCAGCTCGCCGTGGGAATGACCGTCGATGTATTTCAACGGTAAGATCTCTATTTTCGCAAAAGCGTCACTGCGGATATCGCGCACTACGCCGTAGGTGATCTTGTTGTTGCAGACATTCATCAGCCATTGGGCCAGCGCCGTGATCCCGATGATAACGCCCATCTGGATCAAGATCCGGAAAATCTCCGGGAAATGCACCTTTCCTGGGCCTACGATCTGGTCGATGACATTACCGGTAAGCACCGGGATATACAGGGTTGCAAACACGGTGACAACCGCCAATAACAGGGAGAGGATCAAAAATACCCAGTATCTCTTGATGTATAATAATACTTTTCGGACCGTGCCCGCCTGTTTCTTATCTTTCATTGGAGACGCCTCCTTCCTGACCGTTCTCTGTGTTGTCACGGTACTGGGATTCATAGATCTCCCGGTACACCTGACAGCTATGAAGCAATTCGTCGTGGGTTCCGATGCCTACCGCTTCCCCATCCTCCAGCACGATGATCTTGTCCGCATAGCGGATGGATGAGGTACGCTGGGACACCACGAACACAGCCGGGCTGTCCTTCATCTCACGGATCGCTCCCCGCAGCCTGGCATCGGTAGCATAATCAAGGGCAGATGCGCTGTCATCGAGAATCAGAATCTCAGGCCTTCGCACCAGCGCCCGGGCAATGGTCAACCGCTGCTTCTGACCGCCGGAGAAGTTCTTGCCGCCCTGGGCGACTTCCGCCAGAAGACCATTTTCCTTCCCGGCTACCACCTCGGTGGCCTGAGCAATAGCCAGCGCCTCGTTCAGCTCCTCATCGGTGGCATCCTCCTTGCCCCACAACAGATTATCCCGGATGGTTCCCTGGAACAATACCGCCTTCTGCAGCACAATACCCACCTTCTGCCGAAGCTCCTGGATGGGATAAGTCTTCACATCTCTGCCGTCCACCAACACCTGGCCCTCGGTGGCGTCATAGAATCTTGGGATCAGATGCACCAACGAGGTCTTCCCGGAGCCCGTACCACCAATGATTCCGATGGTCTCTCCTTTTTTCACAGAGAAATTAATATCGGTCAAGGACTTGTCCCCGGCGTTATGATAGGTGAGGGACACGTGACGGAACTCTACGATGGGACTCTCCTGCGGGTTGGTATCGTAGTTCGCGTTATCTGCACCAGTCTCCGTCTCCACCGTCTGGCTGTTCTCGATCTCAAGTACACTCTGCACCCGGTTGCCGCAGGCCACCGCCTTCGTCACCGTGATGATAAGGTTCGCCAGCTTCACCAGCTCCACCAGGATCTGGGACATGTAATTGACCAGCGCCACCACCTGCCCCTGGGTCAGAATCCCGGCGTCCACCCGCACCGCTCCGGTGTAGAGCAGCAGGATGAGTGCTCCGTTGATGATGACGTAGGTGACCGGATTCATAAAGGCCGTGATGCGCCCCACGAAGTTCTGCATATGGGTCAGATTCCGGTTTCCGTCCTCGAACCGTTCCTGCTCCTCCGTCTCCCGGTGAAACGCCCGGATCACGCGAACACCGCTTAGGTTCTCCCTGGTAATGCCAAGCACCCGGTCCAGCCGTTCCTGTACCTTCTTATATAAAGGAATACTCACCAGCATGATGCCGAACACCACGATGGATAACAGCGGAATGGTAACCACGAAGATCAGCGCCGCCTTCACGTCGATGGTAAAGGCCATAACCATGGCTCCCAGCACGATGAAGGGGGAACGCAGAAACAGACGCAGCACCAGATTGACACCGGACTGTACCTGATTGATATCGCTGGTCATCCGCGTAATCAGCGTGGATGTTCCGATATCGTCCACCTCGGAAAATGACAGTCTCTGTACATGGGCGAACAGGCTGTGCCGAAGCTTCGCAGCGAAGCCCACCGCCGCCTTAGCTGAAAAATACTGGGCTGTGATGGAGCACACCAGTCCGATGACGCCCAGCGCCACCATGATGAGACACATCTTGATGATGTAGGATGTGTCCTTATTCGGAATACCCACATCGATCATGGCTGCCACCACCAGCGGCACCAGCAATTCAAAGGAAGCTTCCAGCATCTTGAATAACGGTGCCAGAATACTTTCCTTCCTGTAATCCTTCAAATAAATCAATAGTTTTCTCACAACTGCCTCCTCAACGTAAACTTACAAGGCTTCCGTGGCCGCTGTTACTGTCCGCTCCACGAATAAAGCCTCGTTTTTGTTCAACGCTTACATTTTAGCATGTAGCAATTAGGATGTAAAGAATTAACTCGCAGGAAAACAAACTGAATTGTAACAGCTCCGTCCAAGCCCAACCGCGAAGCACAGATGTATTTTTTTTCATTTTTTATGTATTTTTTCACATTTATTATTTACAAACCCACCCATTTTGTGGTATTGTCAAAGAGTTTAGAATTTTCGAAAGAAAGGAGCATTGAAAATGCGATCCAAAAAAATCATTCCCAACCTTCTGATCATTGCTTTTGTCGTAATTTTTGGTGTGCTCTGCGCATTTACAGGATCCATCACGGAACCGACAGGAACATTATGGTCACTTTTTCCGCCCGCTATCGCCATCGGGCTTGCATTGATAACGAAAGAGGTATACTCCTCCCTGTTCGTCGGCATTCTGGTAGGAGGACTTCTGGCAAACGGCTTCCATCCCATTCATACCATGGACTCCGTTATCACCGACGGTTTTATCTCCGCGCTTTCCGGAAACGCCGGTATCTTTGCCTTTCTGGTGATCCTCGGAGTCATTGTTGCTCTGCTGAACAAGGCCGGCGGTTCCCAGGCCTTCGGCAACTGGGCTTCCAAGCACGTGAAGACAAAGGTCGGAGCAGCTCTTGCCACCTTCCTCTTCGGTGTACTCATCTTCATTGATGACTACTTTAACTGTCTGACGGTAGGTGCCGTCATGCGTCCGGTAACAGACAAGACCAAGATCTCCCGGGCGAAGCTTGCATACCTCATCGATGCCACGGCAGCGCCCGTCTGCATGATCGCCCCCATCTCATCCTGGGCGGCAGCAGTCGCTTCCAATGCACCCGATGGCCAGGGCATCGCGCTCTTCTGCAAGGCGATCCCCTACAACTTCTACTCCCTTTTGACCTTCGTATTTATCATTGCTCTTACACTTATGAAGTTTGATTATGGTCCCATGAAGCTGCACGAGAAAAATGCAGAAAAGGGCGACCTGTTCACCTCCGGTAAAAGCGCGGATGCAGACACCGACGAAACACCCGCCACAAACAGAGGAAAGGTCATCGATCTGATCATTCCGGTGGTATTTCTGATCGCAATCTGTGTATTTTCCCTCTTCTATGTCGGCAGATGCATAGACGACGGTTTTGCCTCTGAAAATTACAACGCCTCCTTAAGCTTCATTGACGCCTTCTCCAACACAGACGCATCCATCGGACTTCCCTGGGGCGGCCTGGTTGCTCTGATCTTCATTATACTCTACCTGGTAGCAAGAAGGCTTGTATCCTTCAAGGAAGCGATGGAATGCATCCCCAAGGGATTCATCGCAATGGTTCCCGCCATCCTCATCCTCACCATGGCAACCACCCTTAAGCATATGACATCCCTTCTGGATTCCAGCACATTTGTAAACAATGCGTTAGGCTCTGCGGAAGCCCTCAACAACTTCCTTCCGGCAATCATCTTCCTGGTTGCATGTGCCATCGCATTTGCGACCGGAACCTCCTGGGGCACCTTCGGAATCCTCATTCCTATCGTGCTCAGTATCTTCCCGGTAGGAAGCACCATCGGCATGATCAGCATGTCCGCCTGCCTTGCAGGCGCTGTCTGCGGTGACCACTGTTCACCCATCTCAGACACAACCATCATGTCCTCTGCGGGAGCACAGTGCAATCACCTCAACCATGTGTCCACCCAGCTTCCATACGCCATAACGGTTGCAGCACTCTCCTTCGTATGCTTCATCATTGCCGGCTTCTCGAGAAGTATCCTGATCTCCCTTCCGGCAGGAATCGTACTTACAGTCTTAACGCTGGTGGTTATCAAGAAGGTAACTGCTGAGAAATAATATGCGTGTAACAGTTCAGCCGGAACTGATACATTTTAAGAAAAGCAGGAGCAGCACGATCAACGTGCCGCTCCTGCTTTTCTTTTTCTAAAGTACTGAATAATAAATATCAGAAGGACTGTTCCTAAAATCGGGAATATCGCACTGACCAGCATTCCTGCCTTCAGACCGATCTGCTCCGGGGAAAGACCGGATGATGCAGCATGCGTATTCCGGCTCAACGGCGCGCCAAATCCGCTAATAGCGGCGTATGGATTCCGGTGGATTCGGCGTGCTTTTCCGCTTGAACGGCGTGGTATTATGATATACTTCCTTTCGTAGTTAAATAGGTAATTGCGAAACTCGCTCTGCGAGTTCGCAATCCTGAATAAAACAAGGTC
>CAVGED010000018.1:0-36747 GCA_963628035.1 Paludibacteraceae bacterium | reverse complement strand
AAAAAGGACTCTCAGAGGCAGCATAAATAAAGGCCTAAAGATTCCGAGAGTCTATAAAATGTAAAAGGAGGATTTAAAATTATGAAAAGAAAGGTAATATCGCTACTTTTGGCAGCGGCTATGACGGCAGGTTTGCTGACGGGCTGCGGCGACAGCAAATCCGGTAATGCCGGAGGGGACAATGGAAACGCAACCAAAATTGTCATTTATGCAGGCGGTTCCAGTGAATTTGCATGGGTAAAAGGCTCAGAAGAATCAGAGGTGATTGATTATATCGAACAGGCTTATTATGAAGCCACGGGAACACTGCTTGATTTTGAGATTACGTTCACGGGAAAAGATTTGGGTACGCAGATGACAAATGCCATTGCCGGCGGCGACCAGCTTGATGTGGCTATTTCTCACACGAGGGGAGGATCCGGTATTGATGACGTTGTGGTTGCAAACGATTGGTTTTTGGATATTTCGGAATATCTGGAAGACTATGGAGAAGATATTCTCGCAAACATTGGCGGAGATCCGATAAACGCTTTGACAACCTCAGATGACAAGGTGATTGGAATTCCATCTGTGATCAGTCCATATAAATTCGGCATTCTTGTACGGAAGGACTGGATGGAAGCATGCGGTTATACGGATGACCCGGAGAAGGCACAGACAAAATTTACAGATGGCGCGAACTACAAGCTGGTAGATAATCTGGAAACCTTCGAAGAAATGTGTCTTACGATGAAGGGCAAGTATCAATTGAACCATGTGATCACAGGTGCGCCCTGGGATCTGGAAAAAGTATTAACACTGGGTGCTTATGGTGATTCAGGATACTTCACGTATACAACACGTGTGGATGATGCCGGGAATGAGCAGGTAGTTCCGGGATTTGTGACGGAAGAGTATCAAAAGGTGCTGAAGAAAGAATATGACTGGGGAAAAGCCGGAATTACTTCTGATGAAGCAGAAATAATTCTATTGGAACAGGGAGAGACAAACTTCGTTGCAGGAAAAACCGGAGTATTTGTTCTTGACCCTACGGTACAGCATTTAATAAAAGTATCAAGACGCTGCAAAGAAGTGAATGAGTCCGCAGAGTTTACTGTGTTGGGAGCACTTCCGGAAACCGCTGGCTCCGCCAGGAAAGGGTTTATGAAAAATACACCCGCGGCCTTTGCGGCTTGCATCTTAAAGACCTCACAGAACGCTGCAGAGATCATCAAATTCATTAACTGGGTATATTCCAGCGAAGACAATTACAATCTTTGCCGTTATGGAATTGAGGGAAAACACTGGATCAACAATGGTGATGGGACATACTCTTATCCGGATGAATCCTATGTGACAAATCCGCCGTATTCTGGAATCCTGACATTGGTGGAAAATCAGAATGTTTCCAACCTGAGCTATAAGGGATACAGTGAGGAAGAAAAGGCATGGATTGATACGGCAGCAGACCCGACGAATTATATTGAAAATGATCTGATCAATTATATGTGGCCGAATCCTCCGACGGATATTCGGAATAGCTATACGCAACAGAAGAATACGATTTATGGACGCGTGAGTGAAGCGTGGAGCGGGAGAGTTGATCCGTCTGCAAATTTTGCGGCTGATGTAAGTGCGTATCTGCTTGGTGGCGGCAGTGCATATCAGGAATTCCTAACACAGCAGTATGACCTTATGAAGTTACGAAGGAGCGAATAGTTTATGGTTGGTTGGGTATTTTTTTTGGCGTGGATTGAATATTATTCCATCGGTATGGCATTGTTAGCAAAGAAAACCGGAACACCGCATTATGGTCTTTATCTCATTCCGTTTGCATCGCATTTTTTTGTAGACTCTTTTATGGGAGGATTTAAGGTTCTTACAATTCCTGTAAAAAAATGGGGAAAGACCGTGCTGATATTTGTTTTGGTAGTCATTGCGGCACAGAATGGATGTGGTTGGGCAGGAAGTACTTTTACTGCGGAGACGGCAGGATATTTTAGGCAGATTATGCTTTTGCCAATCTGCTTTTGCTGCCTGATTTACTGGCTTGGTACGATAGCAGCTACCTTGAAAATGATGGATATCCTTTCTCTGGATTTTCGCGGAGCAACGCTTATGGCAGCACTTATGCTCCCGATTCCCTTCCTTCTTTTACGCCAAAGAGAAAAATATTAGAAAGAAACCATGCAATAAGAACGTTATGAGTATAAAAATGGAGGTTGCTATGAGGAGAAAATTGATTGCGGTTATAGCTGTGTCTGTTATGGCATTGTCGTGTCTGATGACCGGCTGTGACAATACAACATCTAAGACCGGTGAGAAGGTCGTATATGAGGAGGTACCTTCACCGGAAATGTATGCGGAAATCTCATCTTCGGTGGAGTATACGACCTATTATTTTGATTCTGAGTTGGGAAACGATGAAAATGACGGTCTTTCAGAAGAGACACCGAAGCAGACCGTAAAGGCGGCAAACAGTATTATTGAGAACTGTAAAGAAGATGTGCCGACAAAAGTACTCTTTAAGGCAGGAAGTGAATATGCGGAGGCCTTGAAGGTGGTTTCTTTTGAGGCAAAGGAAGAGTCACCTTTGATCATTGATGTTTATAATGCGACGGAAGGGAAAGAATATGCTTCCTTCTCAGCAGAACCGAATTGTGTAGAAATATGCGGAAGCAATGTACGTATCAGTGGACTGGAACTATCAAGTCCAAATGCATATCGCGGGTTTTATGTTTACACAAAAAAATCGGGGGCATCTTCCAATATTGTGTTAAAGGGCAACTATATTCATGATATTAATTTCCTTTGGGGGGATCTTACAGAAGGAAACCGGCCGGAGGATGTTGCATATGAAACAGTAAGCGCAGCAGACATTTGTCCAGTGGATCGCTATATATATCAATATTCGGGAATTTACTTTACAGCGAGTACAGACAGATTTCCGGGAGCAAGCTGGTATGAAAATGTCTGGCTGGAGGGAAACACGATTAAACGTGTTTCACGTGCAGGTATCTTTATAAATTCCGACTGGGTACGCCGCCCGGGCCTCGACTGGGGAAATAACCGCTATTACGATGATGAGACAGGCTGGTATCCTCATAAGAATTTTAATGTTTTGAATAATGACATCTCTTATACAGGTGGAGATGCAATTGTGCTTATAGCAACAGATGGTGGTTTTATCCAGGGAAATACTTCCTATCATGCACAGTATCTGGGACGGGCGGGATATTATACAGCGGGGATTTGGTCGCATTCTTCGAAGAACCTTGTATTCCAGTATAACGAAGCGGCGTATACCCATTTACCAACAGGTGCGGGAGATGGTCAGGGATTCGATATCGACATTGGGAATACGAATATATTGTTCCAGTTTAATTACAGCCACCATAACGAAGGTGGGGGCATCCTTCTTTGTAATCATCCGACAGAGGAAATTCTTTATAACAAAGACGGAACCTTTGTGCAGGACGAAGATGCGTTGCCGGTCAGGGAGATGCGTCACTCAGATTGGAAGGATGTAGTCATCCGCAATAATGTTTTTGCGGATAATGGAGATACCGTTTTCCATATACAAGGGAAGATAGAGGATCTGATGATTGCAAATAACACCATTGTTGTACCGGGTGAAACCGGAGAACAGGGAATTGTAAAGAGTAATGCATGGGGAGACAACACCATTCTTGGAAAGAATTGGAGTCTTATAAATAATATTTTTTATTTACGAAATCAGCGATCCTCCAGATTTGAGCTGGAGTTCTGCCCGGATGCTACGACTGAGAATAATGTGTTCTACAATTTTGAAGATTCATTCCTGACGGAGAAAGTGAAAAATGCGGTAGACTGCGAGACATTCAATCCGGGCCTGATGGAGATGGAAGCAAGACCGGGAATTGAAAACATGCGGGATTTTATTCCGAGTAATGAAAAATGTCTTACTGCGGGACAACTATTAAATAAAATGTCCGCAACGGATTATGCTGGAAATTCTACGGCAGACAAAAAATATGTAGGTGCTTTTAACACAACCAATTAGGAGGTGAAGGCTAATGAGAAAAAAAGTCACTTTGATAGCAGGGATTGGTGTCGGTGCAGTTGTAATTGTAATAGCACTGCTTCTCTTTTTCCTCACCAAATCGAAAGATTCCCGGGAGGTCTGGCTTCAACGATATGAGGAGCAAGAGATTGAGATCAGCAAAGGAAATTTTGAAGACTACAAATGGACATCCTCTGATGAGAGTGTGGTTACAGTAGAAAATGGGAAATTAGTTGCCCAAAAAACCAGTAAAGACCCCGTTACTGTTGTGGGTAAAAAGTTTTTAAAAACCATTAATATTACAGTAAAAAGAGTAAACGATACTGCCGGAAAACCCAAAATTGTGTTGGATGATTCCGTTTCCTATCTCGGGTTAGAAACAGAGCTTTCTCCTAAAATTGTTTACGATGGAAAGGAAATGGATGTATCTTTGCATCCGATTACCTATCAGGCGGAAGCAGGAAATACAGAGCTTGCTTCGGTGGACGGGGTAAAGGTAACCGGTTTGGCATTGGGCGAAACAGAAGTTATCCTAAAGGCAGAATATAAGGGACTTACCATTACCGGAACAGGCAAGATTACGGTAAAACCGTCTACTTATGTGGAGGTTGAACAGGAAGAACTGACCTTATATAATGCAGATAACAAGAAGGTAAATCAGAAAAACATCGATATGGAGGTGTGCGAGCAGGGAAAACTTGTGAAAGAACCACAGCTTTCCTATCGGATTGTTGAGGGCGATGAAGGATGTGTCAGGCTGGAAGATAATACTGTCATTGCACAAGCTGTCGGTTCCGCTACGGTGGAGATCAGTTTGCAGGACAAACCGGAGATCGTGGATACGTTTGTGGTAAAGGTAGATCCGCCTTACGAGCCGGAAACCTTTGAAATTGCGGATCTGGCAAAAGGTGTGAGTTATGAACCCTATAAGGGGAATGTGGGAGGAAGAACGGAAGGACTTACCCGGTATATGAGCGGAACTCTCTCGAAGACACCGGAAGGATGGAATGATATCTGGCCTAATCGGGTGGTAAATTCTAAAATCGGCGGGGATCTGATAGAAGCTTATCGAAGCGGGTATCGTTATTTTACATATGATATTTATCTGACGGGGCCAAGTGAGCTTCTTTTGGGATATACGAATGGAGGTACGACCTATAACGTACCTTATGACACCTTTTTCTATACTTCATGGGTGAAGATTTTGGATGAGAATGGTGAAGTCCTGAACCGGGTAGTAGCAGGACGGTGGCTTACGGTCGTTTATGATATGTATGCGTTTATTCTGGAGTATCCAACGGCTACCTTAAGCTACTTCTATACATCTCATGTTGAGAATATGGAGGTATATTTCTCAAATATCTGTTATCGTATGGATGACTCATTTATGGTGGACGATGGAGTTTCCTATGAGAAAGAGAATGATTATGTGCAGGCGACCAACTGTGAATTCCACAGCTATGCGAATGCAGATAACTCTGTGTACAAAAAGACAGACAAAGAGGTTGCCGGCGTAACCGGAGCATACCAATTGATCGGCGGCAGTGATGACTACCTGCAGAATACAATGGTGGCGGTATCCTCCCTTGGTACTTCCAGAGGAGATTCTCTGTATCGGCTTTCAGAGCGTGGAAAGTATATTACGTTTGATTTGTACGTTGAAGAGGCGGAGGCAGTTTACTTCTCCTTACTTTCAAAGGAAGTAGAATTTGCTGCGGCAGTCGGTGTAACTGACTTCTCTGAGTGTGACTGGATTTCCATTATCGCAAACGGAAAACAACAATACACTTTGGAAAAAGGACGTTGGCAGACCGTTTGTATTGATTATGAGAAACTGGCTTTAGAGAGTGATATCTATGTGAATACACCGGCCGCTTTTGAAATCGCTCTGATGAATAAGGGAGATATTGCGTATATCAATAATGTACGTTATTACCAGAAGGATAGTTTTATACCAAAGGATTATGAAGGAACAGCACCTTCCGGACTGGCAGTGAAGAGCGAGACGAAGGCCTCTTTAGAAGATATCACAACGGGAGAATTTGCCGGAAGTGTCCTGTATACAAACGTATCAGGCAACGGAGACATTTATTTCCGTGAAGTACAGAATAAAACAAAGGCAAGCGTATTCTTCATTGGAAAGAAACGATTCATTACAATGGGATTCTATTTGAATGAAGGTGCGAAGTCGTTTGCATTGAATTCTTCCATCATACGATCCGGTTATACGATTCAGAACAGCAGTACTGTAACCGTAGGAAAGAAGTTTTCTTCCGATGGAAATCTGACCATTTATGATACGGACGGAAATGCGGTAAACCAGGTAGAAGCCGGGAAATGGTATACCCTTTCGTTCTATGTGGAATATATGGATAAACCGGAGCATGTAGATGTAACCTTCCATGTCAATGGAAAAGGAGCAAGTGCATATTTGCGAGATTTGAATTTGACGAAACAGCCTCTTTACGGAGAACCTCCTGCAGATGCATCCTTTGTTCCGGGCTGGGTCAATACCGATGGTTCTGAAGCAAGTATTGTTCAGGTGTTAGGTGGAAAATTTGCCGGTACAGAAAGATACATCAATTGGACTCAGTCCGAGTGGAGCGGCGCAAGTTTTGCGGCAATTAAAGATGGCTCTTTCTACGCTGCAGGCTATAAGTACATGAGCTATGATTTCTATTTGACGGAGGATGTAAAGCAGTTGACGTTCTTTGCATGGGTTACAAATCCGTCTGTGAAGAATACAGCAATTGTTCAGTCAGTCGAGGTGGGAAGCTCCTTTGCGCATCAGGATAATGTTTACTTCTATGATGCGTCAGGCAACTCGGTTCAGCGTCTTGAAGCAGGACAGTGGTATACCGTAACGATACAGATGAATTACCCGGATTCACCGGACTGGTCGTTTGTATCCATCCGTACAAGTGGAGTCAATGGAAGCGCCTGCTACCTGAAGAATTTCAGAGGAAGCAATAAGATGCCTTACAAATATAGAGAATTTGGAGCAGTTGTAGCCGATCCGATGGGATTTGTTGCCGGAGATGGTGCACAGGTTACAGATGCGAGAATGGAGGGTGTCTTTGTAAAAAAGGCAGTTCTTGAAGACAACGGAAAAGTATTTTTTGAAGATGTGATTGACAGTGCAGGACACAAAGGGGACTTCTTTGCCAGCGCATATAAGTATGTAACCTTTGATATGTATGTAGACTCTGCAACCGCATTCCTGTTTAATACCTCTACCCATAACATTTGGTTGAATGGAGCCGGGTATGATTGGAGTGCAAATCCAGCAGGCGAATTTAAACAGGGAGATTATCTGCGAACTTATGTAGAAGGATATCGGACACCGCTTAACGCAGGTTTATGGTATACCGTTTGTATGAAGGTAGAGAATTATTCTCCGACAGTTGATATCAGTGCTTGCGGAGGACCTGCAACTATATATCTGAAGAACCTTACCTTTACCAATGACTATCCGACAGAGATTGCCAAGCTTCCATTGGAACCGGATCCGCTTGGATTTGTTGCCGGAAAAGATGTTACACTTACTTCGGTAAAGAAAGATGGAGAAAAAGTGATCAAGGCTGTAGCAAAAGAGAATAGCCAGATTTATTTCAAGGATGTTATAACGGAAAAAGGAACAAAAGGTAAATTTTTCCTTACCGATAACAGGTATGTGACCTTTGACATGTATGTGGAATCTACAGGCGGCTTCCTGTTTAATACGTCTACCCACAATATTTGGACCAACGGAGCCGGCTATGACTGGAGTGCAAATCCGGCAGGAGATGCAACACAGGGGGACTTTGTACGTACCTACGTAGAAGGATATCGGACACCGCTTAAGGCGGGATACTGGTATACGGTCAGCATGAAAGCAGAAGATTGGTCCGATACCGTGAACCTTCAGGCTATTGGAGGAGAGGCAACCGTTTATTTGAAGAATTTGAGATTCAACGATTCCTTCCCGACAGAAGTAGAAAAACTGCCAATTGATCTGGATCCGCTTGGATTCATTGGCGGTACAGGCACTGTAGTTTCAAAGGAAACGAAAGACGGAGAAGAAGTTGTAAAGGCAGTTTTGTATGGAGACGGACAGAACGTTTTCTTCAAGAATGTGATTACAGAAGCCGGAGAAAAAGGAAAATTCTTCTTATTAGATGATATGTACGTGACCTTTGATATGTATGTAGAATCTACGAGCGGCTTCCTGTTCAATACGTCCACCCAGAATATCTGGACCAACGGAACCGGGTACGACTGGAGCGGAAACGGTATGCAGGGAAGCTACCTCAGGACTTATGTAGGAGAGTTTAGGAACCCTCTGAATACAGACGCATGGTATACGGTCAGTATGAAGGTGGAAGATTATTCAAATATGGTATCTATCCAGGCCTGTGGAGGACCTGCAACCATATACTTGAAGAATCTGACCTTTGCAAATGACTTCCCGAAAGAAGTTTCAAAAGAGACATTTAAAGCGGATCCACTAGGTTTTGTTGCCGGCAAAGGAACTACAGTTACTGAGGAAACAAAAGACGGGGAGACGGTGGTAAAAGCGGTTCTCAGCGCAGATGGGAATCAGGTATACTTCAAAGATGTGATAACAGAAGGCGGAGCGAAGGAACTCTTCTTTGTGCTGGGATATAAGTATGTGACCTTTGACATGTATGTGGAAGACGCAAGTACCTTCCTGTTCAATACTTCTACCCATAATATTTGGACCAATGCAGCCGGATATGACTGGAGCAACAATGCGGCAGGAAGTATGAAGCAGGGAGATTACCTCCGTTCTTATGTGAATGGAAAACGCACACCGCTGAATCGGGGAGCCTGGTACACGGTCAGCATGAGGGTAGATGATTCTTCCAATATGGTAAGCATCGCTGCGTGTGGAAATGCAGCAACCATTTATTTGAAGAATTTGACATTTGCAGACAGTTTTCCGGAGACAGATACGCCTCCGGCTTCCGATGAATTAGATTTCAGACCGGTAGATGCAAGCAAAGGCGCAACAGCCGAGAAAGTCACGGAAGGAGAATTCGCAGGTACTGTAAAATTCACATCAAGTGCTCAGGGAAGCGAATGGGATGGATATAACCGTGTCGGTTTTCAGGGAGTAGATTCCGAAAAGACGAAGGTAGAGTTTGAAGTATACTTTGCAAATGGATATGCGATTACTCCGATCTGCGCGGCCTCATGCTGGTGGTCCACCTTTGGCCATGCGGCTGGTGATGCGAACCTTTGGAACTACCTGACAGTGACCGATGCAGATGGAAACAGCGTGCAAAATGTAACCAGCGGTCAGTGGTACAAATTTTCCTTGACGATTGCAAATGCACAAGAGATCGCACTTGGATTTGCACCGAATGCAACTGCGTATTTCCGAAATCTTAGCGTGTATTAAGGAAGGAGAAAATTATTAAAATGAGTAGGAAAGATAGTTACGTAAAACCGGAAATGGATATTGTAAAGTTAGAGGAGCAGTCGGTAATTATTACCAGCGGATTGACCGTGGAAGATCAGAACGATCCGGGTAAAGAGGATGTTGATTGGGGCAGTATGTTTTAATTGATATGCAGGAAGGCAGGTGATATTTATGAAAAAAAGATTAATGGGATGGATCATGTGTTTTGCGCTTGTATTATCAGTTGTTTCTTCCGGGGTGGTTACTGAAGCGAATGAAACAAATGATGGAAGCAACTATTTTACAAAAGAGTCTGTCGATAATTATCGTCAGAGTGCTGCTTTCCCAACAAAGGATGGATATGTGTTTGCCGGATGGTATCAGGATGCAGGCTTTGAAAATGCAATTTTCGGCACAACACCGGATGACGGTGCATATGCAAAATTTGTGGATGCAACAGTACTTAGTGTGAAATGTCAGTTGAAAAGCGGGACAACGATAGAAAGTGCGTCTACAGATTTGCGTCTGATTACCTCCGTAGACTCGTTGAACTATAAGGAAGTAGGATTTCGTTTGGAGGTAAATGGAAAGACAGCTTCCATTGTCTCGAAAACAGTATATCGGACGATTTACGGCTATGTAGATGGTTCCTCACAGAGTTATATACCGGGGGATGTGTTCAGTAAAACAGATTCTCTGTACTTTATGACGAAAAATGTGACAAACATTTTGCAAGATTCCTTTGAAACAGATATTCTTATAACACCGTTCTGGATCACAATAGACGGCACAGCGGTTACCGGAACTGCAAGAACCATAAAAATAGGCGACGAGCTGTTTGCTGCGCCGGATCCGCTCGGATTTATGGCAGGTGCGGGAACGACTGTGACGCAAGAGGTGAAGGATGGAGAGACGGTTGTAAAAGCTGTTTTGAGCGGAGATTCCGCCCAGGTATACTTTAAGGATGTGATAGCTGAAGATGGCAGTAAAGGTGCGTTTTTCAAGAAGCTTTATCAGTATGTAACCTTTGATATGTACATTGAGTCTTCTGTGAATTTCTTGTTCAATACGTCCACACATAATATCTGGACCAATGGAGCAGGATATGACTGGGGTGCAAATGCTGCAGGTTCCGCTACGCAGGGGGATTACCTCCGTTCTTATGTGAATGGGGTAAGAAGTCCGATTAACAAAGGCGCATGGTATACGGTCAGCATGAAAGCGGAAGACTACTCAACGGCAGTGAGTATTGCAGCCAGCGGTGGAGCGGCAACCATTTACTTGAAGAATCTGACCTTTGCAAATGACTTCCCGAAAGAATTGCAGCCGGGACAGCCGGATCCGCTTGGATTTAAGCCTGTGGATGCAAGCACGGGAAGCAGTGTGGTAAAAGTAACGGAAGGTGACTTTGCAGATACCATGATGTTTACAGCAAGTAGTTCCGGTGGTGAATGGGATAGCTATAATCGTGTCACATTTGATGGTATTGATTGTGCAAATAAGACGGGACTGTTCTATGAGAATGAATGGGAGAGAGTGGAATTCCAGGTGTACTTTGCAGGCGGTTACCCGATTGTTCCAATCTGTGCGACCCCATGCTGGTGGTCTACCTATGGCCATACGGCCGCTGACACGAACCTTTGGAGCTACCTGACGGTGACCGATGCAGCAGGAAACAGTGTACAAACTGTAACCAGCGGTCAGTGGTATACCTTCTCATTCAGTGCAACGAACGCCGGTGAGCTTTCCTTAGGCTTTGCGTCAGGCGCAGTTGCGTACTTCAGAAATTTGAAGTTTACAAAGAAGTAAGATGGGATCTGCCGAAAGGAGAGGTAGAGACAAATGAAAAGGAAATTAATAAGTATGCTGGTATGTGGGATAGCGCTTATGCTGTCAGCAATATATCATCCCATTGATGCCAATGCGGCATCGGATTCCAATGGCCTTTATGATAAGGCAGAAGTACACGCGTACCGGGAGAGCAATACATATCCATCTAAGGATGGATATGTATTTGCCGGATGGTATCAGGATGCAGCTTTTGAGAAGCCGGTAAGCGGTATCACACCAGAGACTGGGGCGTATGCAAAGTTTGTAGATGCAAATGTGTTAACGGTAAAGTGTCAGTTGAAAAAAGATACACTGATAGAAAACGCGACTACGGATCTCCGTGTGATTACTTCTGTGGATTCTTTGGATTATCAGGAAGTAGGATTTGAAATCAAAGCCGGAGGGAAACAATTTGTCGCTACATCAAAAACGGTTTACAGCACATTATACGGATTTGTGGACGAGCTACAGCAAAGTTATGTGCCGACAGATGTGTTCAGCAAAACGGATTCTAAGTACTTTATGACGAAGAGACTGGTGAACATCCCGAGATCAGAGTTTGAAGAACTGTTTCAGATCACACCATTTTGGACTACGATAGATGGAACCAGGGTATATGGAACCCTAAGAGCAGTTGAACTGAGTGAACAGATCTATGCTCCGGATTCCCTTGGATTTATTGCTGGTGAAGGGGCAGAAGTATCTCAGAAATTGATGGGTGGAGAAACCGTAGTGAAGGCTGTTCTGAATCAGAATGAACAGATTTTCTTCCAGGATGTATTGGATGAAGCGGGAACAAAGGGTAAATTTTTCTCTTATGATTACCAGTATGTTGTTTTTGACATGTACATAGAATCTGCAGATGCCCTTTTATTCAATACATCTATGCAAAACATTTGGACAAATGGAAGGGGTTATGACTGGAGTGAAAATGCTGCGGGGGATCTGACCCAGGGAGATTTTCTCTGCTCGTATAAAGGGGAAACGAAAGATTTTATCAATCGCGGTGCATGGTATACGGTTCGAATGAAAGTAGATGCTGCATCATCTCTGATTGTCAGCCTTCAGGCAAATGGAGGAGATGCGACAATATATCTGAAAAACCTTATATTCACGAAGAAGAATACTCTGAGTGAAGTTATGGTGCAGAATATAAAGGAAGGAGGACTTCCGAGTCCGTCTGCAACAGCCACATATGGCGATATCAGATATGTTTATGCAACAGAAGAAGATGGCTTGTATTATGAAAGAACAAAATTCGACTTTGGCCCATATTATGTCAAAGCCATTGTGGAAGAAAGCGCGAAATATGAGGGCGTTGAAAGTGCCGCTACACCATTCTCTGTCGGAAAATACACGACAGATCCGTTCGGCTTTGTCGCGGGAGAAGGAACGACCGTGTCACAGGAAACAAAGGATGGAGAAAATGTACTCAAGGCAGTTCTCGGAGGAGACGGGAAACAGGTTTTTTTTAAGGGCGTGGTCACTCCTGCCGGGGTAAAAGAACAATTTTTCACTTTGGATTACAGAAGGTATCAATATGTAACCTTTGATATGTATATTGAATCTTCCGAAAACTTCCTGTTTAATACGTCTACCCACAATATTTGGACCAACGGAGCCGGCTATGACTGGAGCAATAATGCAGCCGGAAGTATGAAGCAGGGGGATTATCTGCGCACATATCGAAACGGAGAACGGGCTCCGATCACGAAGGGTCAATGGTACACCGTTTGTATGCGGGTAGAGGCATATTCCAACGTAGTAAGTATTTCGGCAAACGGAGGAGCGGCAGTTATATATTTAAAAAACTTGAGATTTGAAAAAGGATTTCCAAAAGAAAATGCAGATTCTTCTGATGTAATTGTAGATGGAACAACCTATCAGGATGTGCCGACGCCAGGTACGTATGATGCAGTTTCAGATTCCGCTGACTACAAAACCTACTACTTCGACTCTGTAAACGGAAGTGATCAAAACGACGGCCTTAGCGAGGCTGCACCTAAGCAATCGGTGGCAGAAGCAAATCGCATTATCGCATCGTGCAGAGGCGATGTGCCCACGAAGGTGCTATTTAAAGCCGGAAGCTCTTATACGGAGACACTGAAAGTGGTTTCCTTCACAGCAAGTGAGAAAGCACCGTTGCTAATTGATGTATATGGTGGAACCGAAACATCGCGGTATGCAACATTCTCTTCTGCGCCAAATTGTGTAGAAGTGGCTGGAAGCAATGTGCGCATCAGCGGCTTAGAGCTTACCTGTCCATCCGGTGACAGAGGATTTTATGTATACACTACTCAGGCAGGTGCGTTGACAAATGTTGTGCTGAAGGGAAATTATATCCATGATATCAATTTTCGCTGGAATGATTTCTCTGTGGGAAATCGGCCTGAAGATGTTTCACACGATTCTGTAGATGCAGAAGCGGTGTGCCCGAATGAACGATATGCTTATCCGTATGGAGGGATCTATTTCTCTTCAGATACAGATCAATATACCGGTGCAAGCTGGTTTGAAAACATTTGGGTAGAAGAGAACAAGATTGAGAGAGTTTCTCGTACCGGTATTTTCATTACATCCTCATGGATAAGACGCCCCGGCATCAGTTGGGGAAATAACCGTTATTATGATACGGAGACCGGTTGGTATCCGCATAGAAATATTAACGTGCTAAACAACCGGATTTCGTATATTGGCGGTGACGCATTGGTTCTGATCGGAGTAGAAGGTGGTTTTATACAAGGAAATGCTGCTTACCATGCGCAATATCTCGGGAGATCGAACTATTACTGCGTCGCAATCTGGTCTCATTCATGTAGAAATCTGGTGTTACAGTATAATGAGGCGGCTTATACACATGTACCGGAAGGAATGGGAGATGGACAGGGGTTTGATATTGACATTGGAAATTCCGACATTTTATTCCAATATAATTACAGTCACCATAATGAAGGCGGGGGAATTCTTCTTTGTAACCGTCCTTCAGATGAGATTCTGTTTAACGAAGATGGATCCTATGCGAATATTGTGAATGGGGTACCTGTCGCTCAGACAAGTTATTCTGATTGGAAGAATGTCATAATTCGGAACAACGTTTTCGCAGATAACGATGATACCGTATTCCATATCCAGGGAAAGGTTTCCGGCATTTCTGTTACAAACAATACCATTGTAATACCGGGAACAAACACGAAACAGGGAATCATAAAAAGCAACGAATGGTGTGATGCCTCTGTTTTGGGAGAAAATCTGGAATTTGTTAATAACATTTTCTATTTGCGGAATAAAGGGACAACAAAATTTGAATTGGATTTCTTCCCGACAGCAGTGTTTGAAAACAATGTATTCTACAACTTTGAAGATACATTTCTGACAGCAATTGTAAAAAACCATGTGAATAGTTTCACATTTGACCCAGGGTTAGCCGGAGTGATAGCGGCGGATGGACTTGAGAGCATGAAAGCATTTATTTCAAATAATCCAAGATGCTACACAGACGGAAAAGCGCTCACGGTTATGGCGAAAGTGGATCCTGGAAACCATTCGGCAATCTCTAAAAAGTATATCGGTGCCTTCTGTGTGCCTTTTGATTCTTTAGGATTTGCTGGAGATTCAGGAGTTACCACAACACAGGAAATGAAAGACGGAGAAACGGTAATCAAAGCTGTGTTTGAAGATGGGGCAGATGTATATTTCAAGGATGTTATGTCGGAAGGTGGAAGCAAAGGAAGGTTTTTCGACCTGGGCTATAGATATGTAACTTTTGATATGTACATTGAGTCTTCCGCAAACTTCCTGTTTAATACTTCTACCCATAATATCTGGACCAATGCAACCGGATATGATTGGAGTGCGAATGTCGCAGGTTCCGCTACGCAGGGGGATTACCTTCGTTCTTATATGAATGGGGTAAGGAGTCCGATTACTAAGGGTGCATGGTATACGGTCAGCATGAAAGTGGAAGACTATTCAACAGCAGTGAGCATTGCAGCTAACGGAGGAGCGGCAACCATATACCTGAAGAACCTTACATTTGCGGATGCTTTCCCGGCAGAAAAAAGATAGCCGGCTGCTCTCATATAAATCAGCAGGAAAGGGGAAGAAAATGAAAATACTAAGGCAATACTTGACAGACCCCAATATTGACTTTATGCGAATAAATCCGTTTGTCAGAAAGGTAAATAAAATAAGTACTACGTGGGAGAATCACAATGTACCGTTGCGGGCATTGTATGATTATGCCATGATCGTCATGCTGGAGGGAGAAATGAAATTTTTCTATGAGGAACAGCAGATTACCCTGAAGGTGGGAGAAATTTTAATCATGCCTCCTTTTGTGCAACACAAAGAGTTTATAGAGGAAAGACATTCAGCAAAATATTTTGTCGTTAATTTTGATTTATTTTACAGCCCGGAGCGAGTAAATTGGAGGATGCAGGATATGTATCTCAATTCCTGCCGGGCAGGGATTGTAAAAATGAATGAGAATCCTCGGTATATTGTAAAAGATGATAATGCCGGAGTGTTTGTAGCCCCGGCTGTTATGAAGGTGAAAAATATTAATGTATTTCTGGAAATTTTACAGAAAATGTATGAGAAGGATATTTCCAGTATGTTTCAGCCATTGATGACAGAGGATCGCATGCTGTTAAAGGCTTATTTACTGGAAATTCTGTCCAGATTACTGCGCATGGAAGAGATAGAGGAAGAAAAGCGGTATAGTGCAGAAATTAACAAGTTTATTGAATATGTGATGGAGAATTATCCGCAGCATATTGATATCGATAAAAAGGCATTAGAGCTTGGATTTTCTCCTAATTTTTTTCAAAAAATATTTAAAAAGGAAACAGGTGTGACTCCATTTGCCTATTTACTGCAAATACGAATGAATGAAGCAAAAATTCTTTTGTCGCAGGGCATTCAGGTAAAAGAAGTGGCAAAGAGAGTGGGATATTCAGATGCACTTTATTTTGGAAAGGTGTTTAAAAAACAGATAGGTGTGTCTCCGGCAATGTACAAAGATACAATTGTGGATAAGACAGACTATGACGTGTTTTGATTTTATAGGAGGAGTGAGCGGCGTTGACAGTTCAAAAAAAGAAAACGGAAGAAAAAAACAAAATGAAATATACGTACTGTAATCCCCTTGCGATTCCGCAGATTCCGAGAGGAAAGGATGAATGGTATCCCTATGAAAGGGGAATGTTCAGTCACGAAAATAAACCGAAAACAGTCGAGGGACCGGACTATCGGTCCATCAGTGATCCTACCGTTTTTTTCTGGGAGGGAAAATGGTACCTTTATCCCAGTTATGGAATGGCCTGGGTAAGTGAAGATTTTTGTAACTGGAAGCATATAAGAACAGAGCCATATTGTCCGAAATACAGTCCTTGTATTACTCCGTGGAAGGCGAAATTCTTATTGACATCATGGTTCTGTCCCTTGTATGTGGGAGAGAGTCCGGTGGGACCGTTTAAAGAAATGGGAGAATTTGTTGACTTGAATGGAAACACCTTTACCCCTTGTGACCCGGCGATCTTTACAGATGATGACGGAAGAATCTATTTATATGCATATGACCTGGATGAGGAAAATCAAATTCATAAAATTATCGGGTATGAATTGGATCAGGAGAATCCTTGTCAGGTCGTAAAGGGACCGATTCCGATTGTGGAGATGGATCCGAAAAATAAACCCTGGGAACGACATGGCTTACATGGTCAAAATACTTATTACGGCTGGGTAGAAGGTCCTCATCTTTTAAAGCATAATGGAAGATATTATATGATTTATGCTACACCGGATACATGCGATGCCTCTTACTGTATGGCAGTGTATTATTCCGACGAGGATCCGCTGACGGGATATGTTTGTCAGAAGAAGAACCCGCTTACGTTCCATCGTGAGGGTATTGTTGCGGGTGCGGGACATGGGTGTGTAGAACATGGCCCGAATGGTTCTCTCTGGGCGTTCTATACAATTGCTTGTCCGTACCTGCATCGGTATGAGCGCAGGATTGGCATGGATTTGGTTGCGATAGATGAGAATGGTGAACTGTACTGTCCACACGGGGTCACTGATACACCACAGTTTATTCCGGGGTATTTGGCGGATCCGATTCATAGCAGAAATGATGCAGGATGTGTTTCTTTAACGGGTGGATGTCGTCCGGTGGTGTCAAGTTGTTTGGAGGGACGGGATGCTGTTTATGCAACAGACGAGAATAATTTGTCTTTTTGGCTCCCCAAGGAAGAGGATCCCCAAAAAACTCTGGAATGTGATCTGACCGGAGAGTTTGAAGTATCCGCCTGTCGTATTTTCTGGAGAGAACTTGGGTTGGATTATGCAAGAGGAATTGTTCCGGCACCGGTACAATACATAGTTGAAGGATATTGTGGGGGAGAATGGTTTCTTCTTTTGGATATGAGAAAAAATGATGTTGATAAGAATATTGACTATCAGGTGTTTGAGACGAAAAGCTGCTCTAAAGTGAGATTAAAAATCGTTGGACATGGGAAGGGACTGAGGATAGGCGTGATAGATTTTTCAGTCTTTGGCAAAATGGCGGAAAAGAACAAAAATGATTTTACGAAAAAAGGATACACAGATGGCGAATAAAAAGTTTTTAATGGGATTTTGGAATTATACCAGAGCAGGAAGATTAAATGAAGCACAGGCCGCCTGCGATTGGAAGGAATTGGGAATGAATTTGGCAATGAGCTCCACTTTTTTGCGCGGGGATGATAAGAGACTGATGCTTGCGCAATTGGAGGAGGCAGAAAAAAACGGAATTAAATTAATCATATGTGACGAAAGAACTTTGTGGCGTAATTTGGAAAACGGAGAGGAGAATTACATAAAAGAGGTAGAGTCTGCAGTAGCCGATTTTGGAGCGCATCCTGCATGTTATGCCTTTTGTGTCGGAGATGAACCTTCACGTAAAGAGCTGGAACTGGCGATTAAGGCAGTTCGCATCGTTGATGCGCGTTCAAAAGCTTTTCTGAATTTCCTGCCGATGGCGGATGAACCATTTGTTTCCGATTATCTGTTGAAGGACAAACACGATTACGAGGACGTTTTGGTCGATGTGGTTGAGCGTTCCGGTATTTCGACAATCTGCTATGATAATTATACGCAATGCTATATGCGGAATAAGGAATACGGAATTGATCAATACTTCGATAATTTGCGCATATATCGAAATGTTGCGGAACGCTGCGGAACAGATTTCTGGACAACGTTGCTTTGCGTGGGACACTGGTTTTACCGTGTGCCCACGGAGAATGATATTCGTTGGCAGATTTCTACAGCAGCGGCGCATGGGGTAAAAGGATTGCTGTGGTTTTTCATTTATTCGCGTGATTTGATTGAAGATAATTACCGCGACGCTCCCATTGATTGCTTTTATCGCAGAACGCCTATGTTTGACATTCTGGCGAGGCAGAACAATATATTTATGAAGTTTTTTGCCACACGGTTCGCGCAGGCAAAACTCGAAAAGGTATATCATTACAAAACCGCATATGGAGGGATGCCGCTATATCGGAAAGGCGATATTGCAGGACTGGATGTTCAGTCGGAATATGGTAACAATCTGATACTGAGCGAATTTTCTTCTCCGGATGGTGATTTCCTTGTAATTGTCAACAATATGCAGGGGGCGGATGATTCGGATAAGGTATATGGTACATTAAATGAGAAACCTTTCCAGGAATGGCTTGCACCCGGTCAGATGGCAATCATAGAAAAATAGTGGAGGATTGTATGAAATTAGCACAGATATTTTCAGATGGGATGGTATTCCAGGCGAATATGCCAGTCCGTATTTTTGGAACGGGACGTGGGAATATAGAAATAGAATTCCTGGGGAAAATATACCGAAAACAGTCAAAAAGTGAAAAATGGATGATAGAACTTGCACCTCAAAACTACGGCGGCCCATATCACATGAGGGTTGTGTTGGATGGGGAAGAGAAGCATTTAGAAAATATTATGTTTGGAGAGGTATTGCTTTGCGCCGGCCAATCGAATATGCAATTTGAAATTGGATTGGAAAAAGAAAATGAGAATGTAAAGCCGAACGAAAACATCCGTTATTTCTTTTCAGATAATATTGAGAGACATGGCAGACTTCGCAGCGACATGGGGTGGTTATTGGCAACAGAAGAGAATGTTCCCGATTTTTCAGCGCTCGCTTATCATGTTGCGGAGGGAATTGTGAGCAAAAAGGGGGTGTGTGTTGGTATTATTGCAGCTGTGCAGGGGGCTTCTGCAATTCGGAGTTGGTTATCGGAAGAGGTTTTAACGCCTGAAGTATATATTCCCATAGAACAGCGCCATGCCGATAGTTCAGATCCTGCTTATAAGGCATTTAACCAGGATGCTGCTTGTTATAAAGAAACTTTTTTGCCCATTGCGCCGTATATGGTGGCACTTGTAATCTGGTATCAGGGAGAGAGTGACACTTCCGTTGCGGAAGGGACGGTTTATCTGCAATTATTAAAAAAACTTGTTTTGCTTTGGCGATGTGATTTACAGAATAAAACCTTGCCCTTTATTATTATACAGATATGTGATCTTGATGACCGTATGGATGAGGGATGGAGCGTTATTCAGAAGGCTCAGGAAGAGGCACAAAGAGAGATTCCTTCCGTGCAAGTGATGACGAGTAGTGATGTTTGTGAACATACGCAGATTCATCCGGAAGATAAGCGAGCCTTAGCGGAGAAGATTTTGGAGATATTAGGTTAATATGGGAATCCTGACAAGAGAAGAGAAAGTTAAATTAAATATCGGAAAAGACGGATGGTCGAATTATTCTCCCAAGGGAGAAATTTATACCTTTTGTCTATCAGACGGACCAATCGGATTACGGCATCATGGGGAGAGCGGAGACACGGAGCCTGCCGTTGCATATCCTTCTATGCAAATGCTTTCCCATACCTGGGATATGAGCCTTGTAGAACGTTATGCGGAAGCTCTCGCCGACGATTGTATTGATCATGGAGTAGATATACTGCTTGGGCCTGGAGTAAACATAAAACGCGTACCTACCTGTGGGCGTAATTTTGAATATGTGTCAGAAGACCCGTATTTAGCCGGCCTGGTAGGATATCATTATATTTGTGCTTTGCAGGAACGCCATGTAGGCGCCTGTCTTAAACATTATTGCTGCAACAATCAGGAATCCGAAAGATATTGGATTTCAGCAGAGGTAGAGGAGCAGACTCTGAGAGAAATCTACCTAAAACCTTTTGAAATTGCATGTAAGGCAGAGCCTTGGACTATAATGTCCTCCTATAACAGAGTAAATGGGGTTCAGGTAAATGAAGACAAAAGACTACATCGCATTTTAAGAGAAGAATTTCAGTTTGATGGAACCGTAATCTCAGACTGGTGGGCTGTACATCGTCCGTCAAAAGCAGTGAATGCAGGTACCAACTTAATCATGCCATATGATGAGAAAATAATGGAGAAATTAATGTCCGCAGACGATGTGGATGACGCTGCATTGGAGGAGAATAATCGCAGGGTGATTGCTCTGGCAAAGAAGTGTGAGTATGAAAGGGCTCTGAGACAGAGTAAGCTGACTGTTTCAGAACGCAGGCAGATTGCTCAGGAGATAGAGGAAAACGGAATTGTACTATTAAAAAACAATGGGATCTTACCGCTCAGAAATAAAGAAGCGGTTCTTCCGATTATGGGAAATGCTGCGGAGCAGTATTACCGGGGTGGAGGCTCCAGTGAGGTAAAGTCGGAGTTTCCTTATGAGAAACTGCATGAGAGTCTGCAAAGATATGGTGCAACAGGTGCCCATTTTGCGTGGAGTGATGAGACGGGAACGCTGCGAAACTGTGTAAAAGAGGCAAAAACAGCAGAGGCAGTTATTGTTGCGGTTGGAAATTCTCATATCGTAGAGGCGGAAGAAAAGGACAGGGAAACACTGCGTCTTCCGAAGGAAGAAGAATTTTACATCCATACATTGGCAAAAGAAAACGAGAATGTGATTGTAGTCGTTTATGCAGGTGCACCGGTTGAAATGTCTTCCTGGATTGAAGAGGTAAGTGCGGTTGTATGGGCAGGCTATGGCGGTGATAGGGTAAACAGAGCGGTTGCCCGGGTTCTTTTAGGCGATGTGAATCCCAGTGGGAAGCTGACAGAGACCTTCCCGCTTGCCTTAGAGGATGTTCCGGCTTATTGTACAGAGCGTACTGCAGAAAGTGTATATTACCGGGAAGGAAGAGCCGTTGGATACCGGTACTTTGTGACAGAAAAGAAGCCTGTTCTCTTTCCTTTTGGTTATGGATTGTCTTACTCCCAGTTTACCTACGAAGATTTGCAGATCGTGGAGCAGGAAAATTGTTTGGATGTAACGTTTACCATCGAAAACACATCGGGGAGAGATGGAAAAGAGACGGCGCAGCTGTACATAGGATGTCCGGAAACGAATTTCTTTGAACTGAAGGGATTTACCAAAGTAATGGTGCCTTCTTATACGAAGAGAAAAGCGAAGATTACGGTGGATCGGAGTCTTCTGCGAAACTATGATCCAAGAGAAAACGATTGGAAACCATATGAGGGAATCTATGAATTCCGTGTTGGAAAGAATAGCTTGGATGTTTCCCTTAGAAAGGAGAAAAGGCTATAAATGCAAAAAGGAAGAGTAACTATTCCTACAGATGAAAATTACGTGGAGGGAACCAAAAAGATCGCAGAGCTTTGGGGCGCAGATGCAGTCCGGGACTGTGATGGCACGCATCTGCCGAAAGAGGCGTTGGAAATTGCAGACAAGGTGTACAATACTTATTTTGTGGTGCGTGGGGACAATGCCTGGGCAGATGTACATACAGACGAATTGCAGAGCGTGCTTTTGATGACAGGCTATGTTCTGGCAACAGAAAATACAGTCACAATTGACTTGTTGAAAGGATATTCCCACGATCAGCTTGGCATCAATGAGGAAAGTCCGAAAAAGTACTGGCAGGTATTTGACAGGACCTCGGGAGAAGAACATTTTGACTGGGAGTATGTGGGAGAAGGAAAGATCCGTGTTCGCAATGTGACACCTTATCACGAATATACAGTGAATTTTTTCGCAAAGAACCTGTGGGATTCCACCCAGATGTACAATTACATCACCAATAACTGGAATATTGAGAAACACAAGGTCATGGAGCCGCGCTTTGAGGCGACCTTTGCCCACATCAAGGACAATATGAAAAAATGGTGTGTAGAAAATGAAAATGTGAACGTGGTGCGGTATACCACTTTTTTATACCATTTCTTTCTGGTGTTTAATGACATCAATAAGGAGAAACATGTAGACTGGTTTGGCTATCCCATGACTGCAAGTCCCCATGCCTTTGACGCTTTTGAAAAGGAATATGGATATACGCTGAAATCAGAAGATATTGTTGCGCAGGGGACGTACCAGAACAACTTTGTGAATCCGACAAAGAAGTTCCGGGATTACATGGAGTTTACGGAAAAGTATGTAACAAAGACAGTTCGGGAACTGGTGGATATCGTGCATGAGGAAGGAAAGGAAGCTATGATGTTCCTTGGAGACAGCTGGATCGGGACGGAGCCCTATGGGGAGTACTTTAAGGATATGGATCTGGATGCTGTGGTAGGTAGCGTGGGCGGTGGCGTGACTGTTCGAATGTTGTCAGAAATTCCCCATGTGAAGTACAGAGAAGGACGGTTTCTCCCTTACTTTTTCCCAGATACCTTCTTTGAAGGAAATGAAGAAAATGCAATTATAGAGTTGAACCGAAACTGGGTGACGGCGCGTCGTGCCATAATGCGAAAGCCGTTAGATCGAATCGGCTTTGGCGGGTATTTGCAGCTGGCAGCCAAGTTCCCGAGATTTATTGAACGAGTAGGTGAAGTGTGTGATGAGTTCCGTGCCATCTGTGATGCGGCGGCAGGAGCGGCATATTCGGGACTGACGGTCGGGGTTCTCAATGCTTGGGGAGCAAAGCGGAGCTGGATGTGCCATATGGTGGCGCATGAGCTGTGGTATCAGCAGGTGTATTCTTATCAGGGCGTATATGAGGCGCTTTCCGGACTTCCGGTGAATGTCAAGTTCCTTTCCTTTGATGAGGTGAAGGAACATGGAATTGGCAAAGACATTGACGTGATTTTAAACGTGGGAGACGAAGGCACTGCATTCAGTGGCGGCGACTACTGGAACGATGCCAAGCTTGTGGCAATCCTCCGGAAATGGGTGGCAGAAGGCCATGGATTTGTCGGAGTCGGGGAGCCGACGGCATACCAGAAAGGAGGGAGATCCTTCCAGCTTGCAGATGTGTTGGGAGTGGACAAGGAAAGGGGCGTTACCCTATCCGAGGATAAATATAATATTGAGAAGAAAGCACATTTTATTACGGAAGACGTAATCGGAGAAATCGATTATGGGGAAGGAATGAAGAATGTCTATGCCCTGCCAGGGACAGAGGTGCTGGATATTGTGATTTCTGACCGCTTCAAAAGAACAGTCAATGTGGGCGAGGTGAAGCTTTCCGCCAATGAGTATGGAGAGGGAAGAGGCGTATATATAGCAGGGCTTCCGTATTCCGCAGAAAATGCAAGGATGTTACTGCGTGCCATGTTTTGGGCGGCTCATAAAGAAGGAGAGATGAAGAAAGCATTTGCGGACAATGTAAATGTAGACTGCACCTATTATCCGGATAGTGCAAAGTATGCTCTGATTAACAATACCAATGAGGTGCAACGCACCCGGTTTTTTGACAGGGATGGTATAGAGAGAACCGTGGAGATGAAACCGGATGAAATTGTTTGGATTTCAATCAGCGAAGGAGAATAAATATGAAAGTGGGAGAGTTATTAAAAAAGAAGCAGGAAAACTTAACGGATAACCAGCCGGTTACTATCGCATTTCTAGGTGACAGTGTGACGCAGGGATGTTTTGAATGTTATATAGAGTCCCCTAATACCGTACAGACTGTGTTTGATTATAAAAGCGCATATTCCACCAGACTCAAAGAAATACTGAACCTGCTGTATCCTTCTGTGCAGATTAATGTTATCAACAGTGGGATTAGCGGTGACAGTGCTCCAAGCGGATGCACACGTCTTGAGAGGGACATTCTGTCCTATCATCCGGATCTGGTCATTGTGTCTTATGGATTAAATGATAGTGGATATGGAATGGAGGGAATGGAAACCTATAAAACGGCATTGAAAAACATATTTCAAGAGTTAAAAACCAATGGTGTGGAAATCATTTTTCTTACACAAAATTACATGAATACTACGGTAAGTCCACATTTGCATGAACCACTGTTTCTCCAATTGGCAGAAAACTTTTCTAAGATTCAGAATGCGGGTATTTTGAAAGCGTATTTTGGTGAAGCCAAAAAGCTTTGTGAAGAGTATAGGGTTCCGGTTTGTGATATGTATCCGGTATGGGAGAAGATGGAGCAATCGGGTGTGAATGTGACAGAACTTTTGGCAAATAAGTTTAATCATCCGATTCGGGAGTTTCACTATTATATAGCAATTAAGTTGATTGAGGCAATTCTTTTAGAATCATAAGAGAAAGGAAAGAGAAAAATGAAAACAATAAAAGACAAGTATTTGGTAGTTGGAGCAGATTTTGCAGGTTATCCTTTAAAGGAAGCAGTTTGTGAACATTTACGCAACAGGGGATGGAAAATTACCGACCTTGGTGTGACAAGGGACAGTGATCCGGATGACACAGAGAATATGTTTCACCGGGTAGGTCTTCGCGTGGGAGCACAGATTTCCGAAGGAAATTTTGAACGGGCGCTGCTTTTCTGTGGAACAGGAATGGGGATACACATTGCAGCAAGTAAATGTCCACATGTTCATGCAGGTGTCGTAGAGAGCGTTCCGGCGGCAAGAAGAGCAATTACCGGAAATGGAGTGAATGTCCTGGCTATGGGTGCGTTTTATGTTGCGCCTGCAATGGGATGTGATATCGCTGATGCATATTTGTCAGCAGAGCTTGGGAGTGACCAGACATGGTGGCATAATTTTTACGAATTTCATAAGCTGGCTATTGATGAATTGGAGGCATTCGACTATGATACATACAAGGACAACGGTTTTAAGATGGAACACATGGGTGATTATCCGTTGACCTTGGAAGAGCCACCGATTTCAGAAGATTTATCTTGAAAACCGGATAAAAGAGAGTTATACTTTCTTATCAAATTGAAAAAGGAGATCGTATTATGCGTCGAATGGAATTCAAGATGGAGCGGACAGGCCTCCTAAAGGTGGGCGATGTCCTTCCGGTGACGGAGGGAAAGCTTCCGACTTCTTATTATTATACGCTGGGCAAGGCATATGCCATGTCAGCGAATTATACCTTCAGCGAGCGGTTGAAATCCACAGAAGGAACGGTAGTCAGCGTGGATGAGACGCCCAAGGGCTTCTTTGTCACGGTGGAGTTTGACGAATAAATGTTACTATTCGCAGCCACGCATGTGTGTGGAAGGGACTGCGAATAGTAACTTTCAGTTATGCGGTTCCATTACGTGCTCAAGCCCCTGAGCAAGGATCGTGTATACATGGCTGTCCGCAAGGGAGTAGTAGATGGTTTTCCCGTCCCGGCGGTACTTCACCAGCTGTATCTGCTTCAGGACACGGAGCTGGTGCGAAATTGCGCTCTGGGTCATGCCAAGGGTATCCGCGATATCGCATACGCACAGCTCCTGGCCGGAGAGTGCATGCAGAATGCGGATCCTGGTGGGATCGCCGAATATTTTAAACAGGTCAGCCAGGCGGTATAGGTTGTCCTCGCTGATGATATTTTCCGGGTGTATATGATGATGGTGATGTACCTCGCATACAGGCGCGGCATCATCGAAGGGTGATTGCGGCATAGGGCTGTGATCCTCCTAAAAAGGGTTTTGGCGTTGCTGTTTACAGTAACGCTTTTGTTAAAAGTATGATAGCACAAAAGTTTTGGGGAATCAATCTTTTCCGATAAAGCATAAATTCACCTATTGCAAAACTCAGAATTTTATTGTAAGATAAGTCTGTTATATGACTGACGGAATCAGTGGAGAACCACGTGGAGTATAACATAGAGAATGCCGACCGTCTGGGCGAATTACCCGGACAGTGGGCATTTTTCGCGAATAAGCAGAGAAAAATGCAACGAGCAGCTACTGGAGAGCTTGCTTTCCAGTAGCAGATCGTGCATTTGACGAGCAACGCGAGCCACGGATTGCGAAGCAATCTGTGGTCTGCTTATTCACAAGGGAGAGCAGAGAAAAATGCAACGCGAGCCACGGATTGCGAAGCAAGCAGTAGGAGGAACAGATAATGACAGAGACAAGGACAGAAGCATGGAGAGATTTTAAAGGCGGTGCATGGGAGCGGGAGATCAATGTGCGCGATTTTATCCAGAGAAACTACACGCCCTATGATGGGGACGGCAGTTTCCTGGCAGGGCCGACACAGGATACCACAGATCTGTGGGAGCAGGTGTTGGAGCTCTCGAAGCAGGAGCGGGAAGCCGGTGGCGTGCTGGATATGGACACGAAGACCATCTCGACGATCACATCTCATGGACCCGGTTATCTGAATAAGGATAAGGAAAAAATTGTGGGCTTCCAGACAGATAAGCCCTTCAAGCGCGCCCTGCAGCCCTACGGCGGAATCCGCATGGCGGTGAAGGCCTGCGAGGACAACGGATACCATGTGGACCCAGAGGTGGTGGAATATTTCACCACACACAGGAAGACACACAATGCGGGTGTGTTTGATGCTTATACGCCGGAAATGCGTGCCTGCCGTTCCGCCCACATCATCACCGGACTTCCAGATGCCTATGGCAGAGGCCGTATCATCGGCGATTACAGAAGGCCGGCGCTTTACGGTGTGGATCGTCTGATCGAGGACAAGGAGGAGCAGTTAAACACCACCCGTACCATCATGTATTCCGACGTGATCCGGGAGCGTGAGGAGCTGTCCGAGCAGATCCGTGCCCTTAAGATGTTGAAGGAACTGGCGAAGATCTACGGCTGTGACATCTCAAAGCCGGCTGCAAATATAAAAGAAGCAACGCAGGCGGTGTATTTTGCATACCTTGCGGCGGTGAAGGAGCAGAATGGCGCGGCCATGAGTCTTGGGCGCACCTCTACTTTCCTGGATATCTATGCGGAGCGGGATCTCAGGGAAGGAACCTATACCGAGGAGGAGATCCAGGAGATCATTGATCAGTTTGTTATGAAGCTGCGCTGCATCAAATTTGCACGCACACCGGAATATAACAGTATTTTTGCCGGAGATCCCACATGGGTGACAGAGTCCATCGGCGGTATCGGCGTGGACGGCAGACATATGGTGACGAAGATGTCCTATCGTTATCTGAATACGTTGAACAATATCGGCGCGGCGCCGGAGCCGAACATGACCGTGCTCTGGTCCGTGCAACTGCCGGAGAACTTCAAGCGTTTCTGTGCGCAGACTTCCATCCGGCATTCTGCGATCCAATATGAAAATGACGACATTATGCGGGTGATACACGGGGATGATTACGGAATCGCGTGCTGTGTATCCTCCATGCGCATTGGAAAGGAAATGCAGTTCTTCGGAGCGCGGGCGAACCTGGCAAAATGCCTGCTCTACGCCATCAACGGCGGCGTGGACGAGATGACCGGGAAGCAGGTCGGCCCCAAATACCGTCCGATCACTTCCGAATATCTTGATTATGATGAGGTGTGGACAGCATACAAGGACATGATGAAATGGCTTGCAGGCGTGTATGTAAATGCGCTGAATATCATACACTATATGCATGACAAATACTGTTATGAGAAGCTGGAGATGGCCCTTCATGATAAGAAGGTGCGCCGCTGGTTTGCCACCGGTATCGCCGGGTTTTCTGTGGTGGCGGATTCCTTATCTGCAATCAAGTACGCCAAGGTCAAGCCGATCCGCGATGAGAACGGTGTTACCGTTGATTTTGAGGTAGAGGGTGAGTTCCCGAAATACGGAAATGACGATGACCGTGTAGACGATATCGCAAAAGAGGTGCTTCATACCTTTATCGGCTATATCAAGGGAAATCATACCTATCGTGGCGGAATTCCCACGACTTCCATACTGACGATTACCTCCAACGTGTCCTATGGCAGAAATACCGGGGCAACGCCGGACGGCAGGAAGAAGGGGGAGGCTTTCGCACCGGGCGCCAATCCGATGCACGGCCGCGATTCCCACGGAGCGGTGGCATCGCTGGCATCTGTGGCGAAGATTCCGTTCATGGATGCGCAGGACGGAATCTCCAACACCTTCACCATCGTACCGGATGCGCTCGGCAAGGAGGAGGCAACAGAGGAGGCTAATCTGATGGCAATGCTGGATGCCTATGTGGAGCAGGGCGGACATCACCTGAATGTCAATGTCTTAAACCGGGAGACCCTGCTGGATGCGCAGAAGCACCCGGAGCAGTATCCACAGCTGACGATCCGCGTTTCCGGCTATGCGGTGAACTTCATTAAGCTCACCAAGGAGCAGCAGGATGAGGTTATTGCGCGGACGTTCCATGAGAGGATGTAACCTTTGCGATACTAGCTTTTCTTAGTGAGCGTCAGCGAGCTTAGAAAAACTTATGCAGAGTAATGGGCGTGTGCTGAACTGTTACCTGGAGAGGAGCCATTTATGGGTAGGATTCATTCAATAGAGACCTTCGGGACGGTGGACGGGCCGGGTGTCCGCTTTGTGGTATTCTTTCAGGGCTGCCCCATGCGCTGTCAGTACTGTCACAATCCAGATACCTGGGCTGCCTCGGATGGACAGGATATGAGCGCGGAAGATATTCTTGCCCGGATGGAGCGCAACCGTGCCTTTTACCGGACCGGAGGTATCACTGCCACCGGAGGGGAGCCAATGCTCCAGATGGATTTTTTGACGGAACTCTTCACAAAGGCGAAGGAGAGGGGCATCCACACTTGCCTGGACACTTCCGGGATCATGTTTCCGGGGCAAAGCTTATGTGCCCGGCAACCGGGAGAAATGTTGCCGCCGGGCGTAATGGCACAGTCGGACGCAATGGTACGGATCGCTCAGCTTATGGAGGTGACGGATCTTGTTATGCTGGACATCAAGCATATCGATGATGCCGAGCACCGGAAGCTGACGGGACACAGCAATCAGCCGATCCTGGAATTTGCACGTTATCTGGATGATATTGGAAAGCCTGTCTGGATCCGCCATGTGGTTGTGCCGGGCATCACCTTTAACAGGGAAGCACTGACCGGACTTGGCCGGTTCTTAAGTACGCTTTCCAATGTGGAGAGGCTGGAGGTGCTGCCTTATCACGCCATGGGTAAGGTCAAGTATGAGAATCTCGGAATGGATTATATTCTGAAGGACACGCCCCAGCTCACCAAAGCGGAGGCACGAGAGGCAGAAGAAATCATTCAGTCTGCCAGAACAGAAAAATCGAAAATAGAACTGAAAAAAGTTGAAAATGGGTATTGACAAACGGCAAATATTGTGATTATATAAACATATGAACAGATATTCATATGTTTAACCTTAGGAGGGATACTTATGAGAAACGAGGAACATAATTACGATAATTGCTGCGGTCACGATCACGATCATGACCACGACCATGAGCATCATCATCACCATGAGGAAGAGAACGCTGCCCCAGCTGTCTGCCCGACCTGCGGCAAACCGTTGGAAGCCTGTACTTGCGGCCTGACAGATGGAAATAGGAAGAAGATCTACATTCTTGAGAATCTGGGCTGCGCCAACTGTGCGGCAAAGATGGAGAAGAAAATCTCTGAGCTGGATGGAATCTCCAGCGCGACCATTACCTTTGCCACGAAGCAGCTGCGGATCACGGCGAAGCAGCCGGAGCAGTATCTTCCGCAGATTCAGGATATTTGCAGCTCCATTGAGTCGGAGGTGAAGGTGCTGGAGATGGAGGAAGCCAAGGCGAAGCCCCAAGAGGATAAGGAGGATCAGAGACGGGAGCTCATCATGATCCTCGTCGGCGCGGGAACGTTCCTTGCCGGAGAAGTATTGGAGCGGATCGCCGGGGTTCCCGATCTGGTTCCTTCTATTATATATATTGCAGCCTACCTGCTTCTGGGCGGAGAGGTTCTGCTGACCGCCGGGAAGAATATTCTAAAGGGTCAGGTGTTTGACGAGAATTTCCTGATGAGTATTGCCACGCTGGGAGCTCTGGTAACCGGACAGCTTGCAGAGGCGGTTGGCGTTATGCTGTTCTATCGCATCGGCGAATACTTTGAAGATGTCGCGGTAGAGCGGAGCCGCAGCCAGATCATGGAAGCGGTGGATCTGCGTCCGGAGGTGGTGAACCTGCTGGATGGAGAAGAGGTTCAGGTGATCGATGCGGCGAAGGCCAATGTGGGCGATATCCTTCTGGTGCGTCCGGGTGACCGGATTCCGCTGGACGGTGTTGTGGTAGAGGGCGAGAGCCGGATTGATACCTCTCCCATTACGGGCGAGCCGGTTCCGGTGAAGGTGGCTGTGGACAGTCCGGTGACATCCGGCTGTGTCAATACTTCAGGACAGTTGAAGATCCGGGTGGAAAAGCCCCTGTCGGAGTCTATGGTAACGCGGATTCTGGACTCGGTGGAGAACGCCGCCGCCAGCAAGCCGAAGATCGACCGGTTTATCACGCGGTTTGCAAGGATCTACACGCCCGTTGTGGTACTGCTGGCTTTAGGCACGGCAGTCATCCCATCTCTGATTACCGGAGATTGGAATCATTGGGTTTACACAGCATTGACCTTCCTTGTCATGAGCTGCCCATGTGCGCTGGTGCTGAGTGTGCCGCTGGCATTTTTCTCAGGGATTGGCGCGGGTTCTAAGAAGGGAATCCTCTTCAAGGGCGGAATTGCCATTGAGGCTATGGACAACATCAAGGCCGTGGTAATGGATAAGACAGGAACTATCACGAAAGGAAACTTTATCCTGCAGGAAACAGTTCCTACCGGTGAAAATACAAAGGATGAGCTGCTGCGCATATGTGCCAGCTGCGAACAGAATTCTACTCATCCCATAGCGGTCAGCATTGTGACAGCCGCGAAGGAGCAGGGGATCGCGCTGGAGACACCGATGTCTCTGGAAGAGATTCCCGGACACGGGATCCGTGCACAGCTCTCTGTGGGAGAAGTGTTGTGCGGAAATAAGAAGCTGATGGATCAGTTCCTCATTGCAGTAGATGATTATGAGAAGAAGGTCATGGGCTCTGAAGTCTTCGTGGCTGTAAACGGTGTGCTGGAGGGCTATATGGTTATCTCCGACACCTTGAAGCCGGATGCCAAGGAGGCTATACGTCGGTTGCGGCAGCAGCATATCACCACTGCCATGCTGACCGGTGATGCAGCAGAGAATGCTGAGGCTGTGGCGGCCGAGACAGGAATCGACGAGGTACATGCAAGGCTGCTGCCGGAGGATAAGCTGAACCGTCTTCAGGATATCCGAAGCCGTCACGGAGCGGTCATGTTTGTGGGCGACGGGATCAACGATGCGCCGGTGCTGGCCGGAGCCGATGTGGGAGCTGCTATGGGAAGCGGCGCAGATGCAGCCATCGAAGCCGCAGATGTGGTATTCATGACATCATCCATGGAGGCCATTCCCCAGGCGTTAGCCATTGCCAGGACGACCAAGCGCATATCTACCCAGAATGTGGTCTTCGCCCTGGCAGTCAAGATCGCAGTCCTGGTTCTGGGACTTTGCGGATTTGCATCCATGTGGCTGGCGGTGTTCGCTGATACCGGTGTGGCGATGCTGTGTATCTTGAATTCCGTTCGAGTGCTGTATAAGAAATAGGATATGACGAACGGTTCAGCTATCGCAGGTGTTGCGGGCTGAACTGTTATACGGAAAACCTCTCTGAAAGAATGTCTTTTGCAGGGAGGTTTTTTGCTTTTGTGCAGAAAGAATTACATATAGAAGAAATGCCGTCGAATCTGCGAAAAACATGCGATGAAAAGAGCTCCCGAACCCCTTCCCAAAGTGCAGGAAATCATGGATAATAGACCTCATAACAAGAAAGGGGACAAGCAATCCATGAAAGAAATGATTTTCCAATTTATCGATCAATACGCACTCTGGGGACTTCTGATTCTCACCATCCTGACGGTATTCCTCCTGACCCGGATACATAGCCAACTGAAGCGCTTAAACCGCAGTCTGGGCATGGTTACAGGGAATATCCAGGACTACTTCCGGGTAATCATGGCGGAGGATGCGGAGGAAGAAAAAACGAGCACAGATTCCAGATGGGAGAATTCCAGGGAAAAAGTATCAAACCGGGAGATGAAGCGGGGAGAACGCTTCCTTGCCGACGGGGAACGGGAGATTCTTGCGTCTCGGAGACGGGAGCAGGAACCGGATGACGAGGAAGTGTTTAATTCTGTGTTACAGGAATTTTTCCCTTGATAAAGTGCATACACTTTGGTAAAATACGTAAGGACAGGAGCCATTGCAAATGGGAGAACTATGTAAAAGGTTTCTACAATCTTACAGTGAAGAATATGCATATGCAGACAAGGAGTGAAGCAAATGAAAAAGATAACATTTGATTATGCAAAAGCCGCATCCTTTATCAGTGAAGAAGAAGTCGGCTATATGAGCAGACTCGTGGCGGATGCCAAGGAGCGCCTGGTGGAGAAGACAGGAGCCGGAAACGACTTCCTGGGCTGGATTGATCTGCCGGTGGATTATGACAAGGAAGAATTCGCCAGGATCAAGAAGGCTGCCGAGAAGATCAAGAGTGATTCCGAGGTACTGGTGGTTATCGGAATCGGTGGATCCTATCTGGGTGCCCGCGCTGCAATTGAATTCTTAAGACACAGCTTCTATAACAGCGTTTCCAAGGAGATCCGCAAGACACCGGAGATCTATTTTGCAGGAAACAGCATCAGCTCCACATATTTAAAGCACCTGATCCAGGTGATCGGAGACCGGGATTTCTCTGTCAACGTCATCTCCAAATCAGGAACTACCACAGAGCCGGCGATTGCATTCCGTATCTTTAAGGAGCTTCTGGAGAAGAAGTATGGAAGAGAGGGTGCAGCGAAGCGTATCTACGCTACTACAGATAAGGCGCGGGGCGCGTTGAAGGGTCTGGCGGATGCAGAGGGCTACGAGAGCTTTGTTGTGCCGGATGATGTGGGCGGCAGATTCTCCGTACTGACTGCGGTAGGTCTGCTTCCGATTGCCGTCAGCGGTGCAGATATCGACCTTCTGATGGAAGGTGCGGCAGAGGGCAGAAAGCTTGCGCTGGAGCAGGATTTCGCGGGAAACGACGCTATGAAATACGCAGCCATCCGCAATATTTTACTGCGGAAGGGTAAGGCGGTGGAGGTGCTGGCCAACTATGAGCCAAGCCTGCATTACGTGTCCGAGTGGTGGAAGCAGCTGTACGGCGAGAGCGAGGGCAAGGATCAGAAGGGTATCTTCCCGGCGTCCGTAGACCTGACAACTGACCTGCACTCTATGGGACAGTTCATCCAGGACGGTGCCAGGATCCTGTTTGAGACGGTGCTCTCTGTGGAGGAGTCCAGGGAGGAGATCCTGCTGAAGGAGGAACCGGAGGATCTGGATGGCTTGAATTATCTGGCAGGAAAGAATATGGATTTTGTCAATAAGAGCGCCATGAATGGGACAGTTCTGGCTCACACCGATGGAAATGTTCCCAACCTGATGATACATATCCCGGAGCAGAATGAATTCTATCTGGGCGAGCTGTTCTACTTCTTCGAGTTTGCCTGCGGCGTCAGTGGCTATCTGTTGGGCGTGAACCCCTTCAACCAGCCCGGCGTGGAGAGCTACAAGAAGAATATGTTCGCACTCTTAGGAAAGCCCGGCTATGAAAAAGAGCGGGAAGAGCTACTGAAGAGACTGTAAAAGTGGTAACTATTCAGAGTACCTTTTGCAAAATTGCCCTGGCTCTGAGTTGTTACGATAGTTTGAAAAATAGAAAACGAAGCGTGAAAGAGCCTGTAAAGCATTAATTTTACGGGCTTTTTTCTTTTCTGTTTTTGGGCTGTTAGTGACTTACAGACCTTTTTTAAAAAGTTGGATGAAAAAACGCCGAAGATATGTATTGAAAATTTATATACAATGATGTACAATTAGAATACAAAGGAATACAAATGTAATTCGGAAAGGAGCGGTGAATATGGCAAGTTCTGTAATGCAAATTCGAGTAGATGAGCAACTTCGCAATGAGGCAGCGGAGCTTTATGAGCGGCTGGGAATAGATTTACCAACAGCAGTTCGAATGTTTATGAAACGTTCAATTATGGTTAATGGCATTCCGTTCAGTATGACGTTGCCTAAGAATAGCAGAGAAAAGGCAATGGTCGCAATGAAAGAAATTCAGGATAGTGCCGAACAAAATGGCTTAACAGAAATGACTTTGGATGAAATTAATGCGGAAATAACAGAGGCAAGGAAAAGTGTAGGGGAGAGAAGCAGACAATGAGGTATTATGCGGTAATTGATACCAATGTACTTGTTTCTGCAATGCTGAAAAGATTTTCTTATCCAGATCGAGTTATACAGGAGGTTCTCAAGGGGAAAATCGTACCACTTTTGAACAAAGAGATTATTGAAGAATATTGGAATGTACTTCAAAGACCAAAGTTCAAATTTCCGGAAAAAGCAGTCAATACGTTGGTAACGAGTATTATGAAACAGTCAGTATTTGTTGATGCGGAACCAGTAGAAGACATTTTCCCAGATCCAAAAGATGTTGTATTCTATGAAGTCGTAATGGAGGGAAGGAAGTCAGAGGATGCATATCTGGTAACTGGCAATAAAAAGCATTTTCCTGAAAAAGCATTTATTGTAGATCCGCGCAAAATGGTGGAGATTATAGAAGAAGCAAGACAAGCGGAAGAGGGGGCTGAGTAACAAAGAAGGCTGGGAGGTATTGTAATTTTTATGGCTTAAAAAACAAAATACGAAGCGAGAAAGAGCCTGTAAAGCATTAATTTTACGGGCTTTTTTCTTTTGCTTTTTGCCTCCCTGGAAGAATTTGGATGTAAAAAACTTGACAAGACCAAATGATTTTGCTATAATGCCAACGTAATAAGTTTGTAATATTGTTTGTAATATTTGTAACAAATCTGAATAAAAAAGCATAAGATATGTAATACTTAGTATATAATAAAACAGCGACACCAATATCTTGTGTTGTCAGGAGGTAATAATGAAAATTAGCAGAAAGGTTATTGAGAGTGCGGCGGTAGCAGTATTTGCCCTGGTCATTGCGATCACGGCAGTTACAACCGGAAATGCGGGCGCCAAAGCAAGGCTGGATATCCCGGAAGTTACAGCAGAAGAAGCAGAGATGCAGGTGGCTACAAAGGCGAGGACAAAGATTAATATTGTCGCCGCAGCAGATATGACACTGGAAGAAGCAGTCCCGATGCTGGGGAGTGCGGCAGACGAGGCAGTAGCGGTACAGGCGCAGGCAGAAGTGTCTGCGTGGGCGCAAAAGCTTATGCCCAATGTGGAGCAGTACCTGAATATCCGTGCGGAAGCCAATGCGGAGTCAGAGGTTGTCGGTAAGCTGTACAAGGGTGCAGCGGCAGACATCTTAGAGCGCGGGGAAGAGTGGACAAGGATCCATTCCGGCAGCGTGGAAGGTTATGTGAAGAACGAGTATTGCGTGTTTGATGCAGAAGCAGAGGCTCTGGCGAATCAGCTTGGGACAGTGTACGCAACTGCGCTTACCGGAGGACTTCGGGTACGTGCAGAGGCCAGCACAGAGGAAAGCAGTGCGGTTGTTGACGTACTGGAGGAAGGCAAGAAGATTAAGGTAGCCGTTGGAACGGAAGCGCCGGAGGGATGGGTCGCAGTGATCTGTTCTGACCGGACGGCTTATGTCAGCGCACAGTATGTCTCCGTGGAACTGGAGCTTGGCCAGGCCATCTCCATCGCGGAGGAGCAGGCCGCCCTTAAGAAGGCAGAGGAAGAGCGGAAGGCTGCAGAGGCGAAGAAGAAGCAGCGCTCCGGCAGCACAAAGGTACAGAGAGAAGCTATAGCAGCGTCCTATGATGATTTGACCCTGCTGGGTGCACTGATCCAGTGCGAGGCCGGCGGCGAGAGCTATGAGGGTCAGGTAGCGGTGGGAGCCGTGGTCATGAATCGTATCCGCAGCGGTTATGCAGGATCCATCTCCGGTGTTATCTTCCAGAGCGGACAGTTTACGCCCGCAGCCAGCGGTGCGCTGGAGCGCAGACTTGCCAAGGGTGTCAGCAGCAGCTGTCTCTCCGCTGCGCAGGAGGCCATCAACGGAGCCGATAATGTCGGTGGTGCTACACACTTCTGCCGTGCAAGCTCAGGCAGATCCGGTCTTGTGATCGGAAATCACGTATTTTATTAAGTTTTTGCCAGCGATGGAGGCGGTTGCCCGGTTATGGGGTAGCCGCCTTCTTTGTGCGCCTTGCGGCGCACATCGCTAATGGGTGAAAGTCCCTAATCCGCCCTA
>CAVGED010000017.1:0-9890 GCA_963628035.1 Paludibacteraceae bacterium | reverse complement strand
TGAGATGACAGATGAATCCCTGATACTGGATATTGATATCATTGACATGGCCCACAAGAAAGAGCTGGAGAAGAAGGATAAGATTATAGCGGAGAAGGATAATGCTATAGCGGAAAAGGATAATGCTATAGCGGAGAAGGATAATGCTATAGCGGAAAAGGATAACGTTATTGCAGAACAGGAGCGGGAACTGGCCTTGCTTCGAAAGCAGTTGAGTGAGCTGCAAAAATAAATGGCAAGCAATTTGTGCTAAGAAAAGCGGGTTGATCTGTTTTGGTGCAGATCAGCCCGCTTTTTCTTAGCGCATATTTAGATAACGAAAGCTTCTTCGCATCAATGGAATACAAGATTGAAGAAGTACAGCAGCCCGTTATGCTGATACAAAAATGTCAGGAAAGCACTCCTCCCGATGCAGTCAAGCATGGTCTGCCCCAGTTTGGTGGTACAGGCGATAGCCACCAGAAACAACAGCATCCAGATGATCAGCAGTCCTTGCAGCAGTCCTGCAGCGCCGCCCAGAAGATGGTTGACCCCCTTGATAACCGGAAGCTTTGTCAGGATATCCAAAAGTCCTACCACAAGCCGCAGGACGATGGAGACCAAAATAAACGCCACGAAAAACGCAATGCCTCGAAGAATCCAGTCTGCCAGATATTCTCCCACTGCACGGTAGGCGCCACTCTCCTCCAGTGCATGATCGATGGAGCTGCCTGTTTTCTCCAGAATCTGATCTACCCACAGAGTCGGCAGCTGAATCCCGGAAACTTCCTGCTCTCCCTTCAAGCTATCCTGCTGTTCCTCGGCGTTCTTCTGTGCCGACAGCTGAACCGCCTGGGTACATTTCTCCGTCAGGCTCTCATAGACACCGGTATGATTCTTGAGAAAACTCGTAACATGGGGTGTCACCAAAGACACCAGCACAATGGTCAGCAGCATTGCCACCAGTGAAAAGGCAATGCGCACGAAGCCCCGGCGATATCCTATGAAGACAGCGCCGATAAGAATCACCAATACTGCAATCAATAAACCATTCATTTTCGTACCTCATTTCTTTTATGTATTTTATTGTTTTAACTTTACTCTTTCGGTAGCCCCGGACATCAGGAACAGATATTGACGGCCGCGGGTATGGATCACCTTGCAGATGTCCTTTTCAAAATTGTAATGGAACCGCTTCGTTCCACGCAATGTATAGATACTGCATTCCAGATTGTTGCGGATACAGATCTCATCATTTCCGAGAAATCCGATCTCGTCATATTCCATAGCGAAATCAATGCTTCGGACCTTGCTTCCGCGAATGTCATACACTTCCATGCAAAAGGGTGTCTCCTCGTTGTCTGCATCAAATACCAGGCCAATGTAATTATCGTTATAGAAAACACTGCGAATCTCCCGGTCAATCGAAATCTCCTTCTTCACCACAGGCTTTTGCTTCCCTTCGTATAAAACGAGTCGGTTATCTCCCAAAGCCACTGCAATGTCATTCGTCAGGAATTCCACTTTAGTGATCATGGTATCGCTGTAGGGATAAGAGCTGACGATGTTATCAATCTCATTCTGACCTACGGAACCAAAATTGAAAAATGCAACCGTCGTTCGTACCGCGCCTTCATTGATATCCAACATGACCGCTGCCATCTTTTTGCCATCATCGGAAATAGCAATGTCCAGAGGATAGCCGCTGTTTTTGGCATGCATCTCGCCTTCCGCCAGAAAACCGCCTTCCTTGTCGTAGAGCTGGATATAGCCGATTCCATCCTCCTCCATGAGCACGGCCACCGTTCCCTGATTAGCCACATGTACCTGGCGGATGGGTCGGTTGGTGTCAATCTCTCCACAGAGTCCCGACACATTCATAATATAAATCTTTTTCCCCTTCTGATCCGCCACTGCTACATAATCACCGCAGGTATCCACCTGTGGAGACTGCATTTCATAAGTCTGATTCCAGATCAACTGGTTCTTGGCGTCTATGTAAAAAATACCATCGTTGCCGTATTTCAGAATATTCCCTTTAAATTCCAGGAAGCTTGTGCCGGCGGAGTCCTGCCGCTCGGTGCTCTCCAACACCTGGAAATCACCGTAACTCCTGGTCTCATATAGAAAATACAGCACGCCGCACACAACCAGTGCCAGCATGATCAAAAAAATGGTCAGCTTTAATATTTTTAATCTATGGCTTCGTATCTTTTCTTCCAGCTGATCCACTTCCTGCTGGACCAGCTGGTACGGTTTATTCGACAATGTATGCTCCTCCTGCCACAGAACTGCGCTTTGCTTCGCGTCTTTCCTTGATTATACATCATTTCTTTTATTTAAGGAAGTATTAGTTTCTGGCCGGCGTAAATTTTGTCAACATTGTCGATCTGGTTTGCTTCGCACAGCTTATCCATCATGGAGGTTGTCTGGTAGATTTTCCTGCAGATAAGCTCCAGCTTATCGCCGGGCTGCACGATATAGTACCCCTGGTCAAGATAGGTTTTGGCAAGAGCGGACGCTTCATCTGTCTGTCCACTCGCATTCGCGGCATCTGACTGCCCGGCAGCACTGCCTGGCAGTTGAACGTCAGTAGACGAACCAGTCGCACTGCCGGGCTGTTGGCCGTCGACGGGCTGACCATTTGTACTTCCGGGTTGTTGGTTATTCGCAGACTGGCCATCCGTGCTTCCGGGCTGCTGGTTCTCCGGGGTCACCTGGCCGGGTACTGTTTCCACCACAATGCCATCCTGTTGATCCTTGTCCTCTCCTTTCCCACCAAAATTGGCAAATACCGCTATTGTCTCCTGCAGCTGTTTCATTTTTTCATAATTATTCATGGTTGTGATCCCGATCACACACAGGATCACCATGGCTGCGGAGGCCGCTATGTACAGAAATGTGCTCCTTTTCCTGGAAGGAGACTCCTGCTTCCGTTCCAGAAGCATATTGCGATAATTCTGAATTGCCTCTTCCGCAGTGATCCGCTCGCCCATATCCCGCATGGTTGCAGCAGAATTCTCTGTAAGCTGATCCGCGGTGTCCGACACTACCGATTCATCCGGCAAAGCTGCTCTGTCCGAAAAATCCTGGTCTTTTCCCGTCTCTGGTTGAATCTTCATCTCTTCTAACGTTTCTTCATCCTTAAGCTCCAGCTTCCGTTCTCTGGCTTGTTCCCTGGCAGATATCATATATTCCTGCATAGCCAGATTTTTCTCATAATAGATGTAATACCCTTCCTTGCGCTGCAAAACTCCCTGTTCGTATGCGAAAAAGACATCCTCCCGCTCTGCCGGTTCCGACAGGAACAGCACCTTGTCCCGTCCAACAAAGTATTTGCGGTGGGCCGCCTCCACCATGGGTGTCAGTTCCAGCGGGAACCCGGTCACTCCCAGAAACCATCCCACAATCTCCTGTCCGTCAAAATACCGCTTGATTTCCTTATATATGTATTCCCAGCAGTTTTCATCAAAAATGATGCCGTCCTCCTGAAAGACAAGATCATCGCAACTCACAGCTCCGTTGATAAACGTGTAGCGGATATCCTGAGAAACCTCGCTCTTCCCCAGCAGAACCGCCGCCCGCTTCTGACACTCGCCCTCGAATGCCGCCGAATGCAGGAATGTATAGACATAATCCTCTACATAAAGCTTATGTCTTCCCCGCGGCATTCCTATCTGCCGTATATTTTTTGGCGGTTTGATGAGCACCGCATCTTCCTTTTCCCCGGATTCCTTGTAAATGATCTCAATCATGGACGTCACCCCTTCATTATTCTTTATTCCATACTATCACAGCTCGTCCATTTATTTTGGAAATTCCTGTAAAGCGTTCTCTTATCTTTCCGACACCAGATAACAAAAAAGCTACCATCTTTTGATGACAGCTTTCCTTTTTGCTGATATTATGCAAAAGGCTTTCCTTTTTTGTAGATACTTTTTTACGGTTCTGCAGCAGGCGGTCGCAAGAAAAGGCAATATCTACACTCCTTTATGCCGGGTGTTCATACATACAAAGAAACATTATTCTTTCATGATTTGCTATTGGGTTTCCGAGACCGCTCTTCTATTACTTTTTAATAATCCAGTAACCATTTTTACTTGAGCCTTCATATTCTATTAAGTCACTAGCTTTCAATTTATTTATTGAACGTTTAACTGTACTTAACGAAACATTCATCTGACTCGCCATTTCATCTCGTGTCACATGCTTATCCATTCGTATCAAATGCAAAATGGCATCTTCCACGATACCTACTTTTTGAGGTTCATTTTGGGGTTCATTTTGGGGTTCAACTTGCTCTGCTAAAAAATCCGGATGAATTGGTATCTCAACAGTAACTGCCCTTCTTTCATCATCCGTTTCAAATGTCGCCTTAGGAGAACCGTTGTCTCTAAGTTCCTCCTGTATAGTAGGAATTCCTGTAGATTTTCCTTCAGTCAAATCCAATTCCTTCAAAAATTCTCCCAATCGTTTGTTTCTATAATAACGAGATTTGAATCTCTCCCCCTCAGCAATTGTTTTTTGTGAGATTGACCGGTCAATGCCCGGATAATTGATGATTCGGACACAATCAGGTTCAATCTCGATGATTATTGCTTGATAGGATTGATAATCACGATGATAAAAAGCATTGACCACCGATTCTTCCAGTGCCTGATACGGATAACTGAACCGTCGAATAGATTCCATCTGATAATCTACTTTCGTAACCTTTTCCTCAATCACCATGTCTTGTAGCTTTTCCATGGTTCTTTTAATCATTGTCGGCACAGAACCTTTGATAACCGGTACCTCAATAAAATTATTGGGATTTTTAATGCTACCTTCCGGAAATTTTGTTATTTCAACCTGTGTATATGGAAAGAATTTATCCAAATGCTCACAAAACATCATCAGTGCCACATTGGATATGCATTGTTGCTCCGGTGGTCCTACAAGAAGCTGCATATCTCCAAGCACCTCCATAACACCACGTTTTCCAATCTGCTTAGCCAACTTACTTTTGGTTGTGTTGAGATGATCCGTTAGCAATGCAACCGATATATCCGACTCCGTAGCCTCAAAATTAGGCCTCGTGTCAAACGGCGCATAGTTTGTCATGTTGATTAATTCTCGCTCCTGCTCTGCATTTGCACGAACAGAACTTGTCGCATACCGTATATAATAGTAATACTTTTTATCCTTCTTAGCAGTAACATGCTCCGGCGCTTTATACGGTCTTTGCACTCCGGGCGTCACCCACAATACAATAACATTTTTTCCATCGACTTGTTCAATAATCACACGAGGAAAATATGCCGGAATCATTGTATTATTGTAACTCAAAAGTTCCTTTTGTATGGTATCCAATTCGCATTCTTCCAAACCTTTTACCGGACGAACCGCAACTCCATTTTTCTCCTCAACACCAATCAAAACATACCCGCCACCGACATTATCAAAATCATTGGCAAATGCACAAATGCTATGGTATATATCATCCGGATTCCATGAAGCTTTAAATTCAATCCTGTCAGATTCGACTCTACGCTTATTTAATAAATCTTCTATATTAAGCTCTAGTTCCATTCACTTCACCACTTTCACGATTTACTGACTCATCTCTTTCTCCACATCTTCACGTTTAATTCGATAATACGAAAGCACCTTCAATATTTCCGGATCACTTACATAGGATTTATAATTGGAAAAATCATTACTTTCAATTATTGGTCGTATTATAGCCACCTGTGTTTCTGACAGTGCCCCATAATGGGAGTAGATTTCAGATGGATAAACCATACCACGGAAAAACATACTTTTCAAGAGTGTTTGGACATTTTTTCAAAGATTGTGAAAGTTCTATAAAAATATCAGAGGGGAACAAAGTCAGAAACCTGCGAAGCCTGATAAAATGGGCGTTTACAGGTGTCAAAAGAATGTTCGATCTACATTTTTGCAGGCTGATCTGCAACAAAACAGATCAGCCCGCTTTTCTTAGCACAATTTGCTTGCCATTAAAATCCTAACGCTGCTTTTCTATCCCACAAACTCCTTCACGCGCCTTGCAATGCTCCCCGCATCCAGGCCGTACTTTTTGATCAGCTCCACAGCCGGGCCGGATTCACCGAAGGTGTCATTGATTCCGATCTTCATTACCTTCGTGGGGGCTTTCTCACTCAATGTGTCACATACCGCACTGCCAAGGCCGCCGATTACGGAGTGTTCCTCCACCGTAACCACCTTACCGGTCTTAGCGGCAGAGGACAGGATCAGTTCCTCATCCAGCGGCTTAATCGTGTGGATATTGATGACTTCTGCATCGATACCGTCTGCCGCCAGCAGCTCTGCTGCTGCAACGGATTCGCTGACGCAAAGCCCGGTAGCCACAATGGTCACATCCTTGCCTTCCCGGAGAACGACTCCCTTGCCAATCTCAAACTTGTAAGTATCCGGATCATTGAGCACCGGAATTGCCAGTCGGCCGAACCGCAGATAGACCGGTCCCACATATTCAAAGGCAGCCTTCACCGCCGCTCTTGCTTCTACATCATCGCAAGGATTAATTACTACCATGCCGGGGATTGTGCGCATCAGAGCGATATCCTCGTTGCACTGATGGGTAGCTCCGTCCTCACCCACAGAAATACCTGCGTGGGTAGCTCCTATCTTCACATTCAGATGCGGATAACCGATGGAGTTACGCACCTGCTCATAGGCACGTCCCGCTGCGAACATAGCGAAGGAGCTCATAAACGGCACCTTTCCGCAGGTGGCAAGACCTGCCGCGATACCTGTCATATTGGCCTCGGCGATGCCGCAGTCAATGTGACGTTCCGGGAATGCTTTCTTGAAAATCCCGGTCTTCGTTGCTCCGGCCAGATCTGCATCCAGAACCACCAGGTTCTCATGTTCCTTTCCAAGCTCAGCCAAAGCATTACCATAGCTCTCTCTTGTAGCGATCTTCTTTACTTCTGACATAATGCTTCACCTGCCTTCCTCAAATCTTCCATGGCGACTGCATACTGCTCGTCGTTGGGAGCGCTCCCATGCCAGGACACCTCGTTCTCCATGAAGGAAACTCCCTTGCCCTTGACGGTGTGGGCAATAATGGCCGTTGGCATGCCCTTGGTGGCACGCGCCTCGGCAAAAGCTGCCCGAATCTCATCAAAATCATGACCATTGATATTGATCACATGAAAATTAAATGCTTCAAATTTCTTATCAAGGGGATATGGAGAGCAGACATCGGCCACATTTCCATCGATCTGCAGTCCGTTGTTGTCCACCACCAGGCAGAGATTATCCAGCTTACGGGCTCCTGCAAACATAGCCGCCTCCCAGATCTGTCCCTCCTGGATCTCACCGTCACCGGCCAGTGCATAGACACGATAGTCCATCTTATCCATCTTGCCTGCCAGTGCCATACCTACTGCCGCGGAAAAGCCCTGACCCAGAGAGCCGCTGGACATATCTACACCAGGGATATGCTTCATATCCGGGTGTCCCTGCAGGTATGATCCCACATGACGCAGGGTAGGCAGATCCTCCACCGGGAAGAATCCCTTATGCGCCAGAGTCGCATACAGGCCGGGCGCCACATGACCCTTGGACAATACAAACCGATCTCTGTCCGGCTTCTTCGGATCCTTCGGATCCACGTTCATTTCCTCAAAATAAAGATATGTAAAGATGTCTGCCGCTGACAGGGAGCCGCCGGGATGGCCGGACTTGGCACTGTGAACAGCAGTAACGATCCCCTTTCGGATCTCATTTGCCATTTTCTGAAGTTCTAAATTCTGCATGTTTTCCTCCTGCGGCGCAGCGATCGCGCCAATTTTACTCGCCAAAAACAGCCTTGTAATCTGCCTGGAACTTGGCGATACCCTGGTCGGTCAGGGGATGCTTCATCATCTGCTCAATGACACTGTAGGGTACGGTGGCAATGTCCGCGCCTGCTTCCGCGCAGTCGATGACGTGGATCGGATTGCGGATGCTGGCCGCGATGATCTCTGTCTCGATACCATGGATAGCGAAAATATCCGCGATGGTCCGGATCAGTTCAATTCCCGGCATATTAATGTCATCCAGTCTTCCCACAAAAGGAGATACATAGGTAGCGCCTGCTCTTGCCGCCAGAAGCGCCTGATTCGCAGAAAAGACCAGAGTTACGTTGGTCTTGATCCCTTCCGCTGCCAGAACCTTCACGGCCTTCAATCCTTCTATGGTTACGGGAATCTTCACCACCATATTCGGATGGATGGCTGCAATCTCCCTTGCCTCCCGGATAATTCCTTCCGTATCTACGGTAGTAGCCTTCACTTCGCCGCTGATCGGGCCGTCCACGATGGATGTGATCTCGGAAATAACCTCTTTGAAATCTCTGCCTTCCTTGGCGATCAGGGACGGATTCGTGGTCACTCCACAGATTACGCCCATATCGTTTGCTTTCTTGATGTCCTCAACCTTGGCTGTGTCGATAAAGAATTTCATGATGCTCCCTCCTTGAAATATGATATCTCCGTCTCCTGCGTTTGCAGCGCAGGAGACGTGAGTGTACGTTGTTAAACAGTAACATTATAATAGAACACATCCATTATATTCCATAAAGCCATGCTTGTCTATGATTAATTTCCTAAATTAACCTCTTATATACACTCTTGACAGCATATTCCGCATACCGCTCAAAAAGTCCCCTGTCCCGCAGATAGAAAAGAATCGTGTAACGATCCCGCAGACCCAGCGCTCGTTTCACGCCGCGCAGCATCGTATCGTAATCCACAGTCACGTTAGGCATATCCATCTTATCGCAGAACTCCTCAATGGCATCAAAGTATGGGAGATACTTTTCAATGAGCTCCTTTAAATGCGTATCGTCTGTCTCCGCATACAGCAGGCGGTACATATCCGCAACGATACGTGTTGCCTCGCAGACCTCAAGTCCATGAAGATTTGGCTTGCTTCCGTTTTCAACGCTCTCCATCTCCCAGGCATGCGCAATGATATGCTCCGAACCGGAAGCCGGTCGTGAATTTCCGGTAAATGCCATGCCAAGCCCGGTTACCATAAATCCCTCCATGATATTGCCGATGCACTCCGCGCTGCGGTTCTTCAGCTCATAGCCATTCTTCATGCATAGATTGGTCGCCTTTATAACCTCATCAGCGATCTCCTCGCAATAATAATCTCCGTTATAGTCGCGTGCAAGCTCCCAGTCGAGAATACCGGTATACTTTCCGAACATATCCCCGATTCCCGAGAGCAGCATATCAAACGGTGCCTCCCGCATAACATCAAGATCGGCCACAATGATCTTCGGTGTGGTACACTTTATCGTTGCCTTCGTGCCGTCAAACAGCGTCGGTGAGCCGGCAGATGCGTATCCATCCATGGAAGGTGCCGTGCCTGCAACGCCGTAAGGCAAGCCGATGCGGTAGGAAACCAGGCGGCAGACATCGTTGATCACGCCGGAGCCTACAGCAAGTATAAAATCAGGCTTCGGTGAATATTCAAAAATATCGGAATCGGCCTTCGGATCGTTCAGGTGGATCAGAACATCACCAATGTTTCGCGCGTCCGGCAAAACCTCTCCCGTCAAGATATGCTTATGGGAAAACTTTCCCGCCTCACTGAGGATCTTCTCCACTTCCGCTCCAAGCACACGGTAGGTATTATTGTCGCACACCATATATACGCGGCTATAATCCGCAAGCAGTTCCGGCAGCCGTCGGACAGCTCCGCTTTCAATTACGTACTTTTCAAGCGGTGCACGATGCACGCCCATTTCACAGCTACATTTTCTCTCTATCATTTTCGCTCCTCCTAAGTTTGATCCCGGAATGTCTCCGTGCTCGCATGTAAGTATGTCTCGCGCCAGGATAAACTTATAAAATTACAAAAATGTTAAAGTTATTGGAATGGGAATATTC
>CAVGED010000016.1:0-17760 GCA_963628035.1 Paludibacteraceae bacterium | reverse complement strand
GAGATTTTCATGATTTCCGACCACCATAGAAGCTGAATATCAAAAAAAATTGTTTTGGGACTTACTGGTGAGAGGAATATGGTCAATTAATCAGCGCTTCCTTAAATAATTCCGCAATCAACCCACCCTTTTGAAATTGATAAATCAGGAACACACATAAACATAAAATCAGAAAAACCGCCGGGATGATCGCAATCATAATTTTTTTCTTCTTTGCCATGCTCTTTTTCCGCCTCCTTCTTTGAATAGATCAGCCTTTGATCGCAGTCGCCGCCATCGCATTTACAAGTAAATTCTGACAGGACAGATACAATATAAAAATCGGCAAGCTGGACAGCGTTGCTGCCGCCATCAAAAGCGGCTGTGCGGAAGCTCGTCCGGACTGTACTGCGCTCGCAAGCGACATCAGCATCACCTGGATCGTCTTGTCTCTGACACTGGTCAGATAAACCTCCGGTCCTAAGAGGTCATTCCAAACACCCAGGAATGCGAATACGGCCTGTATGACAAGCGCCGGTTTTATCAGCGGGAAGGCCAGATAGATGATCTTGCCCAGATGTCCAAGTCCGTCAACAGTCCCCGCCTCAAATATCTCATTCGGTAGATTCTTCATATAACGTTCCAGATAGAAGGTTATACCCATATTTCCCACAAGGTTTGGAATGATCAATGGCCACATGGTGCCAACCAGCCCCAGCTTCGACCACATCATGTACGTCGGCATCAAGGTTACGATAGACGGCGGTCCGATCAGGCAGCAGATCAAAACGGTATCTCTGCCTTTAAAATTCACCTTCGCAAACCCATATGCGCAAAAAACATCCACAATCAATCCCACAAGCAACAACGCTGCTTCTACTTTCATTGTATTTAAGACCCCGCGTATGAAAGAAAATTGATTCGGGTTAAATGCAAACAGTTTCTTATAGCTGTCCAGTGTAAATTCTTTTGGGATCAGATAAAATACACCTATGTATTCCCGCATTTCCGCCTGTGAACGAAAACTTGTTAAAATCATGTATGCAAACGGCAAAAGCGTTGTAATTGCAAAAGCGGTCAATAATGCATACAAAATGGTACGTAACGCTATTCTTTTTGCTTTCATCAGTCGTATATCCATCTGCTTCACCATCCTAATTATCCTTGATCACTCTCTTGTATTCCGGTACGGAGAATACAGTACATATCACTGTCAAAACAAGTGCTGCGGCGCTCACCAGCGGATAATTGCCACCCCGGAACTGCTGAAAGATCCAGAACACAGCCGTATTGGAGGCAGCTCCTGACACCATGGTATAGTTATCTGCAAAAGCATTCAATCCACCCGAAATACCCATAAGAATGTTATAGGTTGTAATTGTTTTCAGTAACGGTAACGTAATTTTAAACATTTTATCAAACGCATTTGCTCCGTCAAGCGTAGCCGATTCGTAAAGTTCTTCATTAATATTCTGCATCGCCGCGAAGTACATGAGCATCGTTCCACCCAGTCCGCCCCAGATACCTTTGATAATCATGGAATTCTTAACCATTTTCGGATCCAACAGCCAGGCGATCTTCGTACCCAAAATAGCATTCATTACACCATCTGTATTAAAGAACCATTTCCACACCAGCGCAACTGCCACGGCACTGCTCACCGACGGAAGATAATAGATCACCCGGTACGCTGTTTTCCCATGTTTTATAAATTTGGAATTCAGAGCATACGCCATCAAGAATCCAATGATTATCGTAAACGGCATGCCCAGCAGCAAATATATGGTGTTCCACATAGATCGCCAGAATGTCTCACTGGTAAGCACTTCTTTATAGTTGGCAAGCGTAAACTTTGATACCCTTTCACCTGCAGCAGCAAGCATTTTGTAATCGGTAAAGCTGACGAACAGGCAAAAAATTGTCGGTGCCACAATAAAAACAAAGATACTGACAAGCATAGGCGATACCAGCAGCCATCCACACGTATTTTCTCTTTTCTGCCGTATTGATGTTTTCTTTTTCAACATTGTGATACACTCCCTACTTATCTCAATTGATTGTTATAATATTTATACTTTCCATTCTGTTCATCTAAGATCCGCTGAACATCCGCTGACAGCCATTCAATCAATTCTTTTCCTGAAATAACATCCGCCGATGAAGAATCATACGTCTTCGGAGTTGTAGTCATCGCTCCCTTTGCCCAGTCAAATACAATGTAATTGGGTTTATACGTACTTATATTGCCATCCTTCATCAATACATGATACAATGCATATTTCGCTGTGTCGTTTGTCAGCAATGTTTCTTCCCATTTATTACCACCGTTATACGTATACGCCGATTTTCTCCGTCCACTGTTTTCCAGCTGTTGTTGATACACGACCCGGTTCTGCGGTCTGTTCATTCCTTCCGGATCATTTAATTCCGCCTCTGCGTATTCCGCAAAATTGCCCTTTCGATTCGGAACCGCCATACCATTCTCATAATTGTACTTCTGTGCTTCTATGTTGGTTGTGAGATACTCTACCAGCTTGTACGCGCCTTCCTTCTCTTTACTTCCCGAATATACGGAAAGGCATACGGAGCCAAGCGTTGTCACATTCTTTGTTCCCTCCCTGGCCGGTGCTGTCACATCCGTCAGATCGGTAGAGGTGCTGGGTACCGGTGTCGGAAGGATATCCCAGTCAAAACCTGCTTCCCATAAGGAATTCGTTTCCCAGGTGCCGCTCCAGCAGGTTGCCGCCTGTCCATCCGCAAAAAGATCACGAATCGTCTGTTGCGCCTCTGTCTCAACATCGGTGAAACCATACTTGATCGCCAGATCTGCAACATATTGTACCGACATTGCGTAATCGTCATTATCAATATTGATCTTCATCGCCTGCTCTTCTTCATCCCAAACGATAAATTTATTTCCGGTAGAAAGATATGCAAAGTCAATCTCATATCCACCGCCGCCATAAACGTTCTTCCCCGTTTTCTCCTCTCCGGCTGCCGCACAGTCCTGTGCGAAACGAATGTATTGCGCCCATGTCATGGGAATCTGATCGTTCAATTTCTTATTTCCTGCATCGTATCCAACGGAAATGCTTCTGTCCACTGTGATTCCTGCAGCTTTTGCATATTCTTTGTTATAAACCAGCGTAGTCAGTCCCAGGTCTTTGGGTAGTCCGTAAAGCGCACCATTGGGATCACCAAGCTCTCTCGTTTCTTCATTGAAGCTATATGCGAGAATGGATTCTTCATACAGATCATCCAACGATAGCTTGTCCGAGGCTTCAATGTAGGGCTTTAAATCCTCGAAGATATTTGTTTCATATGCCAGACGGACAAATTCTGTATCTGCACAATAGAATACGTCCGGCATCTCCCGCGGATTTGCGATTGCATTGGTTAATACTGTCATGTAGTTCCCGTTTGTTTTCGGATCGTAAGATACGATATACTCCGGATATTCCTCTTCAAACATATCGATCATTGTCTGAAAGATTCCGGTTTCGTAAGTATCTCCCCATCCCATCATAGTGATAAGTGTCTTTCCTTCTCTCGTTGCTCTTTGCTCTTCTGTTTCTCCACATCCTGCCAGACTAAGCGTCGAGAGAACCGTAACTGCAGCAACTACCATAGCCAACATTCTTTTTGCCTTCATAATTGTTTTCCTCCTACTTCTTGTTATCTTTTATTGTTTTTCCTCTAACTTTTGTAACATTTTCTTTTTGTAAATTCCCTTTTTGGAAAATTTCCTTTTTGTAATCCACCTCCTCTACATTATGACTCCGCCGTATCTTCTGCCAGCGACACCAACACTCCATCTGCACAGATATCATGTGTCACCAGTCGGTCCACGCTTCCTTTATTTACAAACACATGCATTTCTTCCCCGGTGTAGTTCTCATTGATCACATGATCTATTACCAGATGATCAACTACAGTCCGGTTCCCGATATGAATCGTCTCAACCGGAATGTTATACTCTTTCCGATATACATCTGAGATTTTAATATTCTTTATTCTGGTATCATCCTGCAGCCAGATAAAGGGGTATATATAACTATTTGGCCAAGGATAAATACCATCCCGCAAAGCCTTTGATGCATAAACATGATCTATGGAAATTGCGTCAAACGTTCCTGTTGTTTCACCGGGATAATACTTTGTGAGTCCTATACAGTACTGATAATAAGTGCCATAAACATTTGATATGTGTATGTTTTCAATATCATCATTCACTGTCAGCAATCTTACAGCGCTGTGGCAATTTTCTGCAAAAAGTCCATCAATCTCAATATTTGTAATAGGGCCTCTGGAACCCTCATGCGCATTAACTGCAACAAGATCATCATAGCAGGCTCCTCTGAGATTTCGTACAACCCCAAAATGGCAATTGCCATTCAGATGAATCCCATCCATATTGATCGCGCAAGGATTTCCAAGATTATAATCAAAGGTGATATCTTCCACCGAGAAATAAGATACCCTGTCAAGCGAAATCCCCCAGTGAACCGGATCCTTCAAGGTCATAGCGGAAAGCTTGATGTTCCTTACTGCGTAAAAAATCATGCCATCCCCCGTATACCCATACGGACCAAATCCTTCCGTCTGCTCTGGGTTCGGAAGCTGATTCTTGTTGTTAAAATTCCAGACGCCACCGCTGATCTCAATATTTTCTGCGATCACATCCGGAGAATACTCGTTCACATAGTACCATAAATGCTGACACTGCTCGCTTAGATCAGCCGGCAGTCTTTGCGCATATTCTGAAACCATTTGATTTCTTACCATCAGACAATTCGCTCCATCTGCAAGCTTTATCTCTGCATAACGCGGCAATACAAGTTTAAAATTAGATGGAAGTATCAATGTTTCGGAAATCAAATAGTTCCTTTGCGGCACAGGGAGCGAAACCTCACAGACACCGCTGTCAATCATCTCCTGTATGGCCGGATGATCATCGTGAATGCCATCACCGTAGAGTATATGTCTCACAACTTTTTCTTTCCTTTCTGTCTGTTCTATCTATAGAAAACGCTAATCATTTACTTCAATCAATATCTTAAAGGTCTTCTCCTTCTTCTTATCCAGCATGTCCAGAACCTTCGGAACATCCTCCAGGCTAAATCTATGGGAAATCATTCCGTCTGTCACAATTTTCCTCTTTCCCATAAGTTCCAGCATATCCGCATAATCGGCAGGTACATACATGGTCGTTCCAAACAATGACAATTCATGCTGTACAAAATCCGGCAATCTCGGAATGACATATCCATTCTGCAGCACGCCGATGACCACCACACGGGAACCTCTCTTGGCTACTTCAAGAATATTATTCAGCACATGCCCCTTTTCTCCCACACAGTCATAGAATACGTCAATCCTGTCTTCTATATCCTGAATGGACTGTGGTCCAACCTGGATTGTCTCTGTGGCTCCCAGCTTCTTTGCCAGTGCCAGCCTCTCTGCATCCATATCCGCTATATACACCTTCCCGGCACCCAGGGCAAAGCAGCTCTGCATACAAAACACCCCAATCGGTCCGGCTCCGACGATTAGCACATGCTCTCCCTGCCGTATATTGCCGCGTTTTGCTCCATGGTATGCCACACAGGCAGGCTCAACTAAAGCGGCGTCATCCAGCGTCATGGTATCTGGAATCTTAACTGCCATTTCGGATGAGATGCAGAAATAATCACACATTGCACCATCTGCTTCAGCGCCCGTACAACGGAGTTCTTCGCAGAAATTATAGGTTTTTGTTTTGCAGGCACTGCATTTTCCGCATACAAGATGCGGGATTACTGTTACCCTTTCCCCTATTCTTTCCGGACTGACATCCTCGCCTACCGCCTCGATCACACCGGATATTTCATGTCCCAATACCACCGGAAACGTTACATATGGATGGAGTCCACGATAGATTGTGGGATCAGAACCACATATACCGATTCTTTTTACCGCAATTCGGACTTCATCCCTCTTCGGCTGCGGAATCTCGCATTCTACCTGGCTCATCTTAAACGGTTCCTCTAAAACTATTTTTCTCATAACTCTCTTCCTCTCAGCAATTATTTTCCTCTCACTGCATGGATATCAAGATACTTGCAGAACATCTCCAATGCATCTGCCACCTTTGGGTCATGTATCAGAACGCCATGGTGAACGACTCCCGTTTCAATCATCTTATCTTCCCAGTCCTGGACATCATTTACTTTTACCCAGCCATAGGTTCCGCGGCTCATAGGCGGAATATCAATAACTTCCCCTGTGCCATAGAAGAAGCTGTACTGCCCCTGATATTCTACCATTCTTCCGCAGGTCACCGGACCGTTCTTCAGTTTAAATTCAATCGCTCCATGACAGGTCGGTCCCCAGATAGAAAGTCTTTCATTCTGTGTAAGAAGCTTCTGGCAGTTGGGATCACAGAGTGATGCCGCGGCATTTCCGCAGTGCCATGCAAGCCATACATTCTTCTCTGTCGGATGCAGATCTGTCCAGTCTATGAAGTCTGAGGGTGTCTGATTTAAGCCGCAGGCATTCATCGCAAGCATCGTCATTGCCCCCATAACATCAACTTCACATGCTGTGATAAGCCCCTGATCGTTCAACCGCGAGAAAGTAGAGCATGCAGCAATGTGATAGATCTTCTGCAGACTTTCCCAACAACATACAGCCATTGCATCTGCATCATATTCCTTTGCGATCTGCTTTAGTGCAAGCTCGAATCTTGCCTGATTGATCAGACTATCCGGCAACTCCTCCGTGATCACATCGGCATATCCTCTGATATCCTTTACCACTTCCAACACTTCCGGAGCATCCGGTGCAATTGCGTCAACGTAAGAAAATGTAGTAGCCAGATCAATGGGAACAAGAACCTGATCAAACTTTCTCATCATATCTTCTTCACTGTAAAATTGTGATTCAAATCCCGTTGGCCTTGTCCCAAGCTGTACGATTCTTGCTCCTTTAAAACGTGAAATAGCTGCACAGGCGCGGACAAACGTCTCAATCTTCTCTTTAAATACTTCATTTTCAGGATTTCCTGTAGGAATATGTACAAAACGGAATCCTCTCCTCTTGATAGCGGAGCAGGTCATGAACTGTCCGCACCATGTATCGGTAGCTCTGTTTCCCTGTGGGGAATAAGGACCACTCAAGGTGGCAAAATGAAGAATTGGCATATCCTTACGCAGCCCTGACAGTAATGGACTAAGAGACGTTTCATGGCCAAAGTTCATATTCCCGATAATAACACCCTGCACATCCTCTTTTTGAAAAAGTGCAAGTGTCTTTCTTCCTTCTTCCGGTGTTCCCACACATCCATATTCCGTAAGATCCTCCGAAGGAACCACCACTTCCAATCCGGGAATCTCGTTCAACACCTTTAAGCAACGTTCCCTCATTTTTCCTGCCCATTTCCCGGTGTAGGCACTTCCGTCCCAGGATTCCCATGTAGATGGCACAAATCCGATTTTTGTTTTTAACATTTTTCTTTTCTCCTCTCTATGTGTTTCTCAGCATTTATTCATGCTATAGGGTATGATATTTATAATCTAAATCTGCTTGCTTTTGCGCAGTTCTAAGATTACGGTTTCCACAATTTTATTCACATCCGGCTGTATCTGTGTTCCTTTACCCACGGATCCAAACAATGTAAGCTTCCTGGTGACTTCCTGTCTTACTGCTTCTACTGCCGCCGGAATCAGATCAATAATTCCTTTATTCATATCAGAAAACTTTCTGAATTCTGCTTCCACTGCCGCTACATTAATATCTGTAAAAATGTTCACCTTACTGATGCCTTCTCTGATAGCCTGTCTGAAATCATCGTCTGTCAAACCGGAACCTCCGTGCAGAACCAGCGGTACATCTATCATATTTGCAATCGTGCGAATTCTTTCAAAGTCCAGCTTCGGAGGCAGCTTATATGCTCCATGTGCATTTCCGACAGCGATTGCAAGAGCATCAACACCTGTTTTTTCTACATAATCCTTCGCCATCTTCGGATCGGTAAAGAAGACAGACGGATCTTTGCTGTAGGAACTGCCCTCTGCGGAACCTTCGTTGTCTCCGACATGCCCCAGTTCGCCTTCAATGGTTGCTCCATATGCATGTGCAATATCTGCCATTTCTTTCACTTTTCTTACATTCTCATCATACGTATCCGTGGAACAATCATACATAATAGATGTAAATCCAAGTTCCAATGCTTTTATGCATGTCTCCTTCCGCAATCCATGATCCAAATGGACAACCACAGGAACATGCGCTTTTCTTGCCATGGGAATCAAGTAGTACGAAACCTCTTCCAACGGTCCATAGGGCATGAGAACCTCTGCTGTTCCCATAATTACAGGCGACCCGCTCTGCTCTGCAGCTGCAAGAATTCCTCTTGCCAGTTCGAGATTCACTGCATTGAAAAGTCCCACCGCATATTTGCCTTTCTTTGCCGGCTTTAACACCTCATTTAGATTAACTAACATTTCATCACTTCCTCCTGTTTTGTCTCACATAAGGCCTTGATTTCTTTTCTGACACTCTCTTCATCCAGCCCCTGCTCCTTATACAGATCATTTGGAGACATGGATGAGCCATATTTACATACACCCTTGCATAAAAGCCTACACTTCACATCGCTCTTACATAATATCCGGGCCACTCCATTTCCGACTCCTGTCCTCACGTTGTGATCCTCATAAGTGATGATCAATCCTGCTTTTGCCGCCTGCAGGATCTGTTCAGCATCAAGATCAGCGGGTGTACTGACATTGAGAACACCTATTTTCAGACCGTCACTTCTTAAAGCTTCCGCGACCCATAACGCACGATGTACCATATTTCCGTATGTCACGATCACCGCATCCCTTCCGTCGCGAAGCCATTGCGCCTTTCCGTATGCGAAATCCAACGGCGCCCCGTTCTCACAGGAAAGTACCGGCATTTTCGATCGTCCTGCGATAATAGCCACCGGCTTTTCCACAGACATGGCATATCTTACAGCACAGTCAGCCTGATTGGCATCCGCAGGCACGATTACCTGAAAGCCAAAAAGATTGGAGAGAAGACTCAAGTAGTCAATGCACTGATGTGTTTTTCCGTCCTCTCCTACATCTAGCCCCGCATGGGTACAAAATAATTTTATCGGCGCTTTATTTATATCTGCCATTCTGATCTGGCTGTAAGTCTCTGCAATATTAAACATGGAAAAATCCGCATGTACCGCTGCAATTCCACTTTTCGATATTGCGGCTGCGACATTGGATGCATTATGCTCCGCTATTCCACATTCGATAAAAGAATCTGCTCTGTTTTTCTTAAATTCCGTAAGCTTCACAGAACCTTCCAGATCACAGTCGAGAGCTGCTATAGGGACATCGGGATTTTCGATTGCTATATCTCCCAACGCTTTTCCCATTGCACTTCTTATCTCCACTTTATCATCAATTTGATAGGGCGTTGCCACCGAATATCTTATCTTTGGATACGGATATAGGATGGTTTTTCGGCAGGTGACATGTTCCTTCCGTAATGCTTCTTCCTCCGCTGTCAGGGAAAACCTTTTCAGACTCTTTTCCGACAGTTCGTGGCTTATGACAGTTCCATGATACCTGTAGTCATTTTCGATCTCCGGTATTCCCTTTCCCATGGTGGTTGATGCCAATATGCACGCCGGGCCCTCCGCCGCATCTATGGCTGCGTACAATGATTCAAAGCTATGTCCGTCCGCCGCCACAACATTCCAATCCGACATCTGATACTTTTTTCCAAGAGACTGTCTGCATATCTCACTCGTTGCTCCGCTGGCCTGCAATCCATTGCAATCCACCACCGCGATCAGATTATTGAGCTGATACTTTACAGCGAACTCTCTGGCTTCCTGTAACTGGCCTTTCTGCTGTTCTCCGTCTCCCATCACAACATAGATATTTCCAGGTTCCTTTTTCAGCTTCTTTGCCAAAGCAAAGCCACATGCCACTGACAATCCTTGTCCAAGGCTGCCGCTGCACCATTCAACACCATTCACCTGAATGGATGGATGTCCTTCATAGGGCGTCTTCTTCCGAAAGGAAACAACCGCCTCCTCCACATCGAAGTATCCCATATTTCCAAGTGCAGCGTAGACCGCAGCAGATGAATGTCCATGACTTATTACCAGTCTGTCCTGCTCCTCCATGATGTAACACAGCAATACATAGATATCGATGGATGACATCGATCCGCCAATATGCCCAGAGCCAGCATTTTGAATCATCCGTACAATATCATATCTGCACTTTTTTGAAACAATTTTTAAATATGCCGCATTCAGTTCTTTCATACACTTACCTCAATATCGGTGTCTCTAAATACTTCACATGCTCTGTTTTATCTTGTTTTCAAATTCGGCTATCTCTTCTTTTCCATCCAGAATCTTATACACTACTTCATATGTTTTACTCTCACCCGGCAATAAAGTATCCAGTTTCCCTGTTCTATCCGCTTCATGATATCCAACAGGCAGACAATTTCCGGGTTCAAGACCGATAACATATTCTTTCTGATTTAACATTTTCCACTGATTAAAGCACGGAAGAGCGTCCTTCTTATATTCCAGCCCTACCCCTAACTCAAGTTCTTCGTTTACGAAAGCAACCCTGGCAATCCCATTGCTATCTGTGCAGAAATCATGTGCATAACACCGTTCCGTCTTCCCCGCAACCGGTTCCGCACAGGATAATGCCTGCCCAAGCTCCTTCTCTGCCTCCTCACTTAACGGAATGACTTTCTTCGACTCAGTGATCAATCTGCTGTTACTGTCAAGTATTGGATATCCCACATTGATATGATACAAAAGCATGGTTTTCTGCGGTACCGCTCCATGGTTGGTCACGACATCCTTCCATGTGAATTCACGGCTTCCCAGCTTCGTGCTTACTTCCCTCCGCAGGGTCAGATGCTCTCCATGAAGAACCCCCTCCTGCATAAGCCCGGAGATCTTCATAATATACTCCCCATTTTCCCATTCCTCATAGACAGATACCTGTTCTGCCGCGCAATTGGAGATTCTTCCATGGAGTCCATAGTTCCGGTCTCCGATCACCGGATGATGTACCTGCTGCGGCCCTCCCACATTCAACAATCCACAGGTTGTCAAAGTTCCTGCAAAAAAGTTATGCAGCCACTCCATACCTTGGCTCTCATAGTAGCCCGGAGATACGATCCCTGTTTTTGACATATAGTTAATGGGAACTCCTCTGTATTCTGTCCAGGCAATATCCATGCCTCTTCCGGGCAACACGGTAAACGTAAGGCCTGCACCGGTATGTACCTCCACCGCCTCCACGCCTTTTGCTTTTCCCTCTGTAAATGTATAGCGTCGCAGCCCTGCTACCTGACATATATTTCCAATCTTATTTTTATCTAAATTGCTGTAATCCCAGAATCTCATCTTACTCTTCCTCCAGCTTCACAACACGCTTTTCCCTATGCGAAACCAATGCTGCCGTCAACAGTTGATGGGACAGTCTTGTCTCCTCCGGCGTAAAACATCCGAAGGAAACCTCTTCGCCACATATTTCTTTTAAGAAAGAACACCACATTTGCAAAATAGAATCGGTAAAGCCAAATTCGAAAATTCCTCCGGTTATGGTCTTAAACTGCGGCTTATACCCAATGTCCAGCCTGCACCATGCCTGCTCCTTACCAACCGCCTGCGTATAGAAAAAGGCATTGGGGTCATTGCTTGTGAATTTTGCGGAACACGCTAAACCATATACCTCAATAAACCACTCATTTGTCGATCCCGGCGCCATTCGCTTTGTCTCTAAAAACATCGGAAAGCTGTCATTATTTTGATCCACTGTATCACAGATCAACGTTGCATTATCCCAGGTTCTGCACGGAACCATATTTCCTTTTCCATCCGGTCTTTCCTTGACAATATCCGAAAGAACCGCATACACATTAAGCGGCTTCCATCCAACATGAAATGGAACATGCTGGGTATGGATACCAAGATCCCCCATACAGCCATATTCGCCATTAATCTCTACTGACCTTTTCCAGTTTATGGGTTTGCTCAGATCCATATCACTGCTATGGTTAAAACCGGCATGTACCTCAATTATCCTCCCAAAGCGTCTCTCCTTGATCCACCGGATCAATTCCTGGCACGCCGGATAAAAGGGAAACTCACTGGCGCAGCGCACTACTACCTCCGGATTCTCCTGTATCGCTCTCATAATCTCAGCATTTGCCTTGGCATCTATACCAAAAGGCTTTTCTCCCAATAAGTGCTTTTTCGATCTGATAACCGCACTGTATACCTCTCCATGCAGATTGTGCGGTAACGCACAATAGATGGCATCAATATCTTCTTTTTCTAAAAGCTCCCGATAATCCGATACCATATATTTCACAGTTGGGAAATGATCCCCGAACCATGTCATCGCCGAAGCATTAAAATCGCAGACTCCAACGATTTCAGGAACCGCAACGTCTTCCGTAAGATGACACCATCTTGCGGCTGCTGAAGCAAATTCCCGCCCCATCAGTCCGCAGCCAATAATGCCAAATCTGATTTTTCTCTCCATCCGTCAATCTCTCCCTTGAATTGCTTTTACTGCTGTATACATCCTTTGATATTTTTCAAACATTTCCTGATACCCGGCATGACGTGCTTCATTGGGATAAAAAACTTTGTCACGTCTAACCAGCTTTTCCACAGCTTCCGAAATGCCCTTATATGTTCCGGCGGCAACGCTTCCCAATATAGCCATTGCAACTGTTCCCGTCTGGGAATTCTCCAGTCTGAAAACAGGAATCCCTAATATATCCGCCTTTATCTGGAGCATCTTATCATTCCTGGACATGCCGCCGGAAGCAAACAGTTCATGAACTTCAAATCCGGCCTCCTTCAAACATTTCAGATTCACCATTACTTCGTAATTCAATCCTTCAATCAGGCTCTTTGTCAATTCTTCCCTGGAAGTGGTCAGGCTCATTCCCACCACTGCTCCCACCGCATCATCATCCATATATGGCGTTGCCGAGCCTGCAAAATGTGGCAGGAAAAGCAATTTTGACGGTTTGTCCTCTACTTTGGAAAATAATTCATCGTATGATATATTTCCCTGAAGCTTCCGATACCAATCCAACACCGTCCCCGCAGTACGGTTAAATGCATAGGTAACATACATATCCGGCATTACATACGGTATACACACAAGATTCGATTGTTTCATCGTGTCATTCAGCAGCAGATCGCGAAAAGCAGGAACAATACATTCATTTGATCCCATTCCATCTAATGCTGCGCCCTCCTGTATGATTCCCGCGCCTAGGGCTGCACAGCTCTGATCATGCCCGCCAGCCAACAGCAGCACACCCTTCGGCAGTCCCGTTTTCTGTGCAATCTCCGCATTGACTTGCCCAACAATGGTTCCAGAAGGCACCGGTTTCGACAGCATTTCCTTCTTTATTTCGGCATAATCCAATATATTCTGCGCCCAGCATCTGTGCTTTACATCAAACATCAGTGTCCTGGCTGCCAAAGAATAATCCATATGAAATTCAGCACCCAGCTTTATCAATATAAAATCCGCAAACATGCAAAGCTTGCTGGCCTTGCTGTATACTTCGGGCCAATTTTTCTTTATCCACATAAGCTTTGGCAATGAGTACATTGCATTCACTGTTGCCCCGGTAATGGAATAAACCTTGTCATCCCCAACATCTCTAATAAGCGCTTCCGCTTCCGCTTTTCCTCGTCTGTCATTATAAGATATGGAATCACACAGCACATTTCGATCTTCATCCAGCAATACAAACATCTCTCCAAAAGAAGTGACGCTCAGCGACACAAGTCCATGCAAGCTGTCTTTCGCTGTAATATCTCTTATCGCACCAAGTACGCTCTCAAAAACTACTTCCGGATTCAGCACGGATTTGTCATCCTTATAGGTGAAAGAATACCTCTTTTCCGAACAATGCATAAGTGCCCCGGTTTCATTTACTACAGAAATCTTACAACCCGAACTCCCCACATCAATTCCCATATATAACATCAAAGCACCTGCCCTTCTTCGGTCTGACTGAACGGTTTTTTTATATTTTAGTATTCTTTTTATTAAGTTTCCATTGACTTTTAATCAAAAAACATAATATAATCAACAGGAAAGAAAAATGAGCAGAGGTGATCTTGCAATGACAAATAATCTTTCCATTGGAACAATAAATATGTTTTCCGTAAACGCAAACAAGCTGAATGTTACCCACTCCTCCCCCATCCGGCATAGCCCGCCTCATATACACGACCTATGCGAGATTTATGTAAACCTATCCGGAAATGTATCCTTTATGGTAGAGAAAAGCCTTTACTCCATTCAACCGGGGGATATTATCATTACCAAGCCCTACGAATATCACCACTGCATTTATAACGACAACAGTGATCATATGCATTATTGGATTATGTTTTCACCAGATGAGAATCCTGATATTTTTGATTTCTTTTTAGAACGGAAACGCGGGAAGAACAACCTCATTCGCCTCCCCAAAGATATTTCAGACAGATTTCTTCACCTCTGCGAGAAAATTGTAACTGTGAATCCAAATCGTTCCGTATCCACAATCTCATGCTTTTTTGAGTTGCTGGCCTATATCGAGCAAGGATTGGAAAAGTACAATGTCACCGACATAAACAATAATATACCGCAGAACTTTAACAGCATTTTAAGCCACATTAACAAAAATTTTGCGACTATCAAAAGCATCAATGAGCTTGCCGCTAATTTTAATGTCAGTATCGTTACTTTGGAACGTTATTTCAAGAAATATCTTTCTATAACGCCAAAAAGATATCTGGAAGATAAAAAGCTTTCAAAAGCCTGCATGCTTCTGCGCCAGAATTTCAGTGTAACAGAAGCATGCTTCGAGTGTGGATTTGATGACTATTCCCACTTTATAGCTATTTTCAAGAAAAATTTTAACACTACGCCTTTAAAATATCAGAAGCATATTTTGAACCTGGAAGATCATGGTATATGATACTTATGAAATTTCTCGCCCCTCCCATTGAATTAATTTCATTGATCATTTTTTCTTGTTTTCCGACGTAATTTGTTATATATTACTATATAAGAAAACAAATATAAATCAGAGGTACACCCATTGAATAGCATAGATAAGCTTTCTATTCCGGGACTGGATGTCCACACAAGCTTCACGATAAAGACCATAGCCACTCTTTTGTCACATAGCTATGCTCCTAATTTCGTCTTCACAGGCGAGATCCATGATGAATGGGAATTGGTTTACGTCAACATGGGCGAGGTAGAGATACTGGCAGGAGACCAGACCTTCCTGGTTCCTGCCAGACACTTCTTTCTGCACCCTCCCGCTGAATTTCATGCCATTCGCGCCAACAACTGTAACTGTAATGTATTGATCTGCGCGTTCCGGCTTGCAGAGGGAGAAAACGTCTTATCTCCCCTCTGTCAGAAAGCCAACAAAGTTTCTTCCGGCCAAATGCCTCTTTTGTCCGGGATCATGCATGAATACGATAATAACTTTCAGAAATTTAACTTTTTTGATCCATCTGCTCCGACCGCCCTCTCCCCGGAAAAGGCTTCATCCCTGCATGTGATCCGCAATTATCTGGAGATCTTTTTTCTCTACGCTCTGCATGCAGCGGAAGCATCCGTATCTGTCCATACAACGGCTGTAGACGGGATCTACAGTCAGCACAATGACATCGTATCTGCCATTAATCGGTACCTTGGCCGACACCTCGGTCAACACTTTTCGTTGGAGGATCTGGCAAGATCCATTGGCTACAGCCAGTCCTATCTGTCCAAAACCTTCCGGCGCACCACAGGCACATCCATATCAGAGTACCTGATCAGCCAACGTATCAGCCGTGCCAAATTCTTCATGTCCGACCATACATTGTCCCTCTCCGACATTGCTTTTCGGACCGGGTTTGGATCCTTACAGGCTTTCTCGAAAATGTTCAAACGCAAGACCGGATATTCTCCATCCGCATACCGCAAGTCCCTGGAGATCCATCAGCTGTATGACTTTTAGTAATAGCCCAGTCCTACAGCAGCCATCTGCCATTTGTGAAATCCGGGATTTCCACCGGCATGCCGCCCTTCTGGATAGACGCCTCGCTGAGTACAGAGATTGACATCCATGCCGCCGCGTCATATACATCGATGGGCATGGGCCGTCCCTCCTCCACACATTTCAGGAAATCATTCATCATGAGCTCATCCATACCGCCATGTCCGAACACACCCTCATGCCCGGTATCATGATCGGCCTTCCAGATATCCGGAAGGTATTTTTCCTCATACTGCTCTGCATTTCCCCACAATGGTTTCCAATCAAAATCATACTTTGGATAATGCTCCTCATTCAGATACACAGAATCATTATCTTCAAAATACATTCCCTTCGTACCTCGCACGGTAAAGCCTCTGCTGTAAGAACGGGGCAAGGTGGTATCTAATGTCAAGAGAATCGTCTCGCCACCCGCACAGGTAATGATCGTATTTACGATATCCCCCTGCCGGAAGTCAAGATTCGTTTCCTGTGGTCTTGTCTCTCTGATATAATGCGCCAATCCAGCTGCCTTAGATGCCTTTGAGACCAACGAAACCATCCGGTTGCCATGATTGATATTCAGCACACGCGCGATCGGCCCCAGTTCATGCGTCGGATAGTTCTCGCAATTTCGCATCCGGTAATTCCGCAAACGATAGTGGCGTATCTCCTCACCCGAAGCAATCTCTTCACGCAGATCATGGGCATAAGAGCCACTGCAATGTACGATCTCACCAAGTACACCCTCCTGAACCATGCGAAGAACCATCATCTCTCGCTTTCCATAGCAGCAATTCTCCATAAAGAAAAACGGCGTCTTTGTCCGCTCATATGCCTCTATCAGCCGATAACAATCCTGCAAGCTGTATGCACCGCCGACTTCAAGGGCCGTAATGATGCCTGCATTCATGAAATCAACGGATGCCTCCACATGCATCTCCCAGGACACAACCAGAATTGCGATTTCAATATCCTTCTTATCTAATAATTCATGATAATCCGTCACCGCATATCGGATCAGTTCTTCCTTCCCCTGCTCTCTGGCAAGCTTCACCATATCCTGTACCCGATCCTCATATACATCGCATACGGCAACCAATTCCGCGTCCGGGCGACTCAGTATATGCGTGACCCATCCCAATCCTCTCTGCCCAAGTCCTATGACTGCTATCCTGTGTTTTTTCACTTCACTCATTTTGATTTTCCTTTCTGCTCATTTACACTTATCACATCATGTACAAATTACTCCGCAGTGCATGTCCAGCAAATCAAAGATTTTGTAATTCTTTCATCTGGCACTGCTCATTGCTTATGCATATAATAACATATATTCGTTCGGTAACGGTATTACAAACACAGACAAAAATTTGTATTATTCAGCAGTATTTGTAACTATTCAGAGCCATGCAAAACTGCTTTCTGCGAATGCTTGCATTCAAGCAGATAAGCAGTTTTATATGGCGAAGTAACCACATGAGCAAAAGAAAAGCTTCGAAGAAGCGATTTTGCGAATGGGGTGCTGAATAGTTACCATTATTTTATCATAAAACCGGAATAAAACAACTTACGGAGCCATGATGCAATATCGCGTCACGCTCCGTAAATTCATTGTTCCCGCAGGATACTCTTATTTGAACCTCTCATCACTAAAGTGACGAGATTCCCGGGAACAGGCTTCTAACGAAGCCTTATTTA
>CAVGED010000015.1:0-66137 GCA_963628035.1 Paludibacteraceae bacterium | reverse complement strand
AACTGTCATCGTCTCCCTGCTGCTTTGGGAAATATAAGCAAGGAGTTCGAATTAATAGATGACTGGTATGGGGAAGACCAGCCTGGGGAAATCCAGAATTTCAGAATTCTTTGCTTAAAGAGATTTTAGCATGTTTTAGGGGAATAATCAATCATAAAATTATTGGTGGTGTGAGAGGCGGCGGTTAGTCACCGCCTCCTACTCGATCGATAGAAATGTCTTAAAATAGAAGTTTCAACAACAATTAATTAATATTAGCTCCGGTTTTTCCATTTATATCCGCCAATCACAACTGTCTCAACCACCGCAATCACGATCCAAATCCAGCCGAGACCGCTTTTCCCGGAACCCGGAACATTCCCGGAGGTTTTATGAGCGGATGAAGGGCTTGTCTAAGTCCTGTGAATTGCATGTGATAGAGAAGACAGACCATGCGTTTCTTCTGGCAGAGTATTATAAAGGGCTTGTGGCCTGTGATATCGCACTTAATATCATAGACAGCGTGTTGGCGGCGGGATGAAGAATAACCCGCTAAGTTGTATTGTGTTGAAATAAAATAGAATTTTCTACGAATATATTTCAAAAAATGATGACTTTTTGAAATAAACAGGGTATAATAAAGATGGTTATTTCAAAAAGGAGGGGGAATATATATGAATAGAGCAGGAATATATGTTGATAACTTAAAGGGAGATGCTGCCTATCAATCTTTTAAGCCAAGTGCATTACCACCAGTACCGGAAATTATAACAGATGAAGAAATGGTAGGGCTGGTAGTGGAGGCAAATCGCCAGCTTGCTAAGCTTGATATGGCATCAAACTTAATAAAAAACGCAGATTTGTTTATATCGATGTATGTCAGAAAAGAAGCACTGATCTCTTCTCAAATAGAGGGAACACAGTGTACGCTTGATGATGTACTTGACCCAGAGGTGGACATGAATGCAAATCTTGATGTTTCTGATGTTATTAATTATATAAAGGCAACTCAGTATGCTTTGAAACGATTGGAAAATTTACCATTATGTTGCAGATTAATTAGAGAAGTACATGCAGTGTTGATGGAAGGAACTCGTGGGCAGGATAAGACACCGGGAGAGTTTCGGATTTCTCAGAACTGGATAGGGCCGGCGAATTGTTCTTTAAAAGAAGCACGATATGTTCCGCCGAATGTACAGGACATGCAAGAAGCAATGTCAGATTTAGAAAAGTATATGAATGAAAATGCTGATTATGATCCATTGATTCGAACGGCGCTTATTCATTATCAGTTTGAAACAATACATCCTTTTTTGGATGGAAACGGAAGAATTGGAAGATTATTGATATTGCTTTATCTGATGGAGCAGGGGCTGCTTAGTAAGCCGATTATTTATATATCTTTTTTTCTGAAAAAGAATCAAGTGGAATATTATGATCGAATCAGCGAGGTAAGAAGAAAGGGGAACTTTGAACAATGGATAAAGTTTTTCCTGGAAGCGGTAAGTAAGGCGGCGTTGGATTCGTTAGAATCAATAAGTATGCTTTCGAATTTACATGATAAGAATATCACAAAGCTTCCGAGGGCTACGCGAAGGAAAGATAATTTGCGAGCAGTGTTTGATTACATCGAGCAGTATCCAATTATTGATATCAAGAGGACGGCAAAGGAACTAGGAATCAGTTATAATACGGCAGCCACAGCAGTGAAGAAACTTGTAGAACTAGACATTTTGCAGGAAACAACGAATGCGGCTAGGAATAGAGTGTACGTTTATGAAGCGTATATGGGAATATTGAGGAAGGACACGTAGAGAAAGCAATAATGGGGGATATCAAAAGTTTCATGAAAAAACCATTGAATTTTCCATAGATTCATATTAAGATAGAATGTGCGAATAAGCGCAAGGAGGAATCGATATGAACGAATATGATGAGATTGTGCTGAAAACGTTCTTGAAGAAGCAGTCCCAGCTATTTGAGGAACCGGTTGCTGAGAGCCCGGAGGAAGCAGAAGAATTCCTTGCGGACTGTCTGGCGGTTGTCTGTGGGAATCTGCGTGAGGTACGTGAGTATTTTTTAGAAGAAGGTGCAGATATCTCGCAGATGGATGACGATGAACTGGAAGAAGCGTCGGAAGTGTTTGCACTTCCGGACGGAAGATATCTTATTGTGGAGGCATAAGAAGAATGGAAAAATTTGATGTGATCATTATCGGTGCAGGACCATCCGGCATATTTTGTGCCTATGAGCTGATCCATACAAAGCCGGAATTGAAGGTACTGATGATTGAAAAAGGAAGACGGATTGAGGAGCGCCAATGTCCCAAGCGGAAGACAAAGACCTGTGTGGGCTGCCAGCCCTGCTCTATAACCACGGGCTTTGCCGGAGCGGGAGCATTCTCGGATGGGAAGCTGTCCCTGTCCCCGGACGTCGGCGGGAATCTGCCGGAAATCCTGGGCTATGAAGAGGCTACAAAGCTGATCAAGGAGTCCGATGATATATATCTGAAATTCGGCGCCGATACCAATGTGTACGGTGTGGATAAGGAGAAGGAGATCCGCGAGATCCGCAAGAAGGCCATCAATGCCAACTTAAAGCTTATCGAATGTCCGATCCGTCATCTGGGAACTGAGGAGGGCTACAAGATCTACTGCCGGCTCCAGGAGCATCTTTTGGAGCAGGGAGTTGTCATGCAGTTCCATACGATGGTTTCAGACATCCTGGTGGAGGATGGTCAGGTAAAGGGAGTCGTTACGGATAAAAACGAGACCTATTATGCACCTGAGGTGGTCTGTGCGGTAGGCCGGGAAGGTGCGGACTGGTTTGCACATGTCTGTGAACAGAAGGGCATTGAGACCCAGGTGGGAACCGTGGATATCGGCGTTCGCGTGGAGGTGCGCGATGAGGTGATGGAATTCCTCAACAAGAATCTTTATGAGGCCAAGCTGGTATATCATACACCTACCTTCGATGATAAGGTGCGTACTTTCTGTACCAATCCATCCGGCGAGGTGGCCACGGAATATTATGATGATGGTCTGGCTGTGGTGAATGGCCATGCTTATAAGTCCAAGGATCTTAAGACGAACAATACCAACTTTGCCCTGCTGGTGTCCAAGAACTTTACGAAGCCGTTCAAGACACCCATCGCCTATGGCAAGCAGATCGCCCAGCTCTCCAATATGCTCTGTGATGGGAAGATCCTGGTACAGACCTTCGGAGATTTCAAACGGGGCAGGAGAACCACAGAGGAGCGGCTGTGCCGCAACAACCTGATCCCGACCCTGAAGGACGCGGTTCCGGGAGATCTGTCCCTGGTATTCCCCCATCGTATCATGGTGGACATTGTGGAGATGCTGGAGGCACTGGACAAGGTGACACCCGGAATTGCCAGTGACGAGACACTGTTGTATGGCGTGGAGGTTAAGTTCTACTCCAATAAGGTCGTAGTGGATAAGGGCTTTGAGACAAGTATCCGGGGCTTACGTGCCATCGGGGACGGTGCTTCTGTGACCAGAGGCTTACAGCAGGCTTCCGCCAACGGAATCAGCGTGGCGCGAAGCATTCTCGAAAGTACAGCGGAGTAAAGGCAAGGATAGCAGGGATGAAGAATTTTATAAAAAAAACAGCGCTGGTGCTGACACTTGCCCTGACGGTTGGCATGAATGTCGGCGGCTGCCGTCTGAATGGTAAGGAGGTCGTCATAAACCCCAAGCTTTCCGGCAATGAGGTGTTCCGCATTGATAAGACCAGCTGTTCACTGGCGGAGGCCAGGGTGATCCTGCTCAATTACCAGAATATTTACGGTACGGTATATGGTGTGAATCTATGGCAACAGGACCTTGGCGATAACAGCCTGGAACAGTATGTGAAGGATCTGACGATTTCCCAGCTCGCCAAGATTGTCAGTATGGATCTCCTGGCTGATGAGCAGGGGATCAGTCTGACGGACGAGGAGCAGGATCGGATCAAGGAGGCAGCAAAGAAGTATTATGATTCCTTAAGCAAAAAGGAAATCGCGTACATGGGGGTAAAGGAGAGCGATATCGCGAAGCTGTACCGCCAGTATGGTCTGGCTGACAAGTTGTATCAGAGCCTGACTGCCGGTGTCAGGGAAGAGGTCAGCGATGATGAAGCCAGAGTGATGACGGCCCAGGAGATTTTCGTTACCTCAAAGGAAAAGGCGGATGCCGTGGCGGCCGCATTGACGCAGGGGACAGATTTCCTGACCTTGGCAGGTACATATAATGAGGCGGAGCAGACAGAGGTTTCTTTCGGCCGGGGCGACAGGCCCAAAGCGGTGGAGGAGATTGCCTTTGCACTGGCTAAGGATACAATCAGCGGTGCGATAGAGACGGATGACGGTTATTATTTCATCAAATGCATCAATAATTACGACCAGGAGCTGACGGATGCCAACAAGCAGACGATTCTGGAACGCCGCAAGAAGGAAGCCTTCGACGACGTGTACGATGCCTTTGTAGCCCAGACACCTTCCAGAATGAATGAGAAGCTGTGGAATGGCGTGAAGCTGAAATTCAGCGATGAACTTAAGACAGACAGCTTCTTTGAAGTATATGAGGAGTATGGGAAGGTTACGGTAGAGTAGGAAAATGACGTAGAAAAGCCGGGAGATTCAGAGATGAACCTCCCGGCTTTTTTACGTAACAGTTCAGCACACACCCATTTCCGGTCTGACTGAGCTGTATTCTTACTTCGCAAGCAGCATCATTATCTCATTGCTTCTGGCGATAAATTTGCTCATCTCATCCGGCGTCAGCGGGTGATTGGAGATCAGTGCCAGGTCATACAACTGCTGGCAGAACATGGGTACATGCTCGGAATCCTTATGCTCCAGAATGTACTTCACCAGGGCATTGTTGGCATTCAGTGTCAGCGTGCTGTCACCGCCGAACATGGACGGATCCATACCGGCCATGCCGTACATCTTCATCATATCCTGCATACGACGGCCTTCCTCGGAGAGGGTGATGACGGAGGAGATATTGGCATTCTTCAGCTTCTCCACCTTCACATTCAGGTTGTCGCGTCCAAGGGCTTTCTTGAAGGTATCCGTCAGCGTGTCGGTAGCTTCCTTCAACTCCTCTTCGGAGCCTTCTTCCTTCATGGATTCATTTACATCAGCATCGATCCGCTGGAAACGATAGTGCTCGTTCCGGCGCTCCAACTGTGTGATGAAGGAGGTGTCAATGTTGTGATCCAGGATGACAGCGTCCATATTCTGTTCCTTGAACATGTTGATATACTGGCTCTGCTGCTGTAAGTCCGTTACATAGTAAACGGTCTTTCTGGTATCCTTTTCTTCATTCTCTGCAGTATCCGCATCGCTGTCAGCAGTATCAGCTGAAGCATCCTTGCTATCTTCAACAACCTCTGCATCCACCGGATTGCCATTCTCGTCTACCGCGGTTTCCGCAGCTTTTTCTTCTTCCTTCTTCAGAAGCTCCGGCAGTGTCAGATACTTGCTGTCTAAGTTCTTGAACAGGATGTAATCGTTCATCTTGTCACAGAACTTCTCATCTTTTAAGCAGCCGTACTTGATGAAGGGGCTGATGTCATCCCAGTATTTCTCATAGGATTCCTTGTCGGTCTTGCACATGCCGATGAGCTTGTCTGCTACCTTCTTGGTAATGTAGTCGGAGATCTTCTTCACAAAGCCATCGTTCTGCAGAGCGCTTCTGGAGACATTTAACGGCAGATCCGGACAGTCAATAACGCCCTTTAAGAGCATCAGAAATTCCGGGATAACCTCCTTGATGTTATCTGCGATAAACACCTGGTTGTTGTACAGCTTGATGGTTCCTTCGATGGAATCGTACTCCGTATTGATCTTCGGGAAGTAGAGGATTCCCTTTAAGTTGAAGGGATAGTCCATGTTCAGATGGATCCAGAACAAGGGCTCCTTGTAATCCATAAACACCTTACGGTAGAAGGCCTTGTACTCCTCATCGGTGCATTCGTTGGGGTGCTTTGCCCACAGCGGGTTGGTATCGTTTAACGGAACCGGGCGCTTTACAATCTTGGCCTTCTCCTTCTTCGGGGAGACCTCAACCTGCTCCTTGGTGCCGTCTTCTTTTTCCTTCTCTTCGTACTTGGCCTCTTCGGTGATGTGCTCAACAACTGTATCCTTCTCGGTGACTTCCTCGGCAGGAATCGTCTCATATTCTGTCTCGGCGTTGGCCTTGGACAGGAAGATCGGGGTAGGCATGAAGGAGCAGTATTTCTGCAGAACCTCTCTGGCCTTGTATTCGTTGGCAAATTCCACACAGTCCTCATTTAAAAACAGTGTGATCTCGGTGCCGACGCTATCCTTCGTGCCGTCGGTCATATCGAATTCCGTGCCGCCGTCGCATTCCCAATGTACCGGGGTGGCACCTTCCCGGTAGGACAGCGTATCAATATGAACTTCGTCTGCTACCATGAAGGCAGAATAGAAGCCCAGACCGAAATGGCCGATGATCTGTTCCTCGCTGGCCTTATCCTTGTATTTCTCCAGAAAATCCGTGGCGCCGGAGAAGGCGATCTGGTTGATGTATTCCTCAACCTCATCCGCGGTCATGCCAAGACCGTTATCGCTGATCTTGATGGTCTTGTCCTCAGGATTTACCACGATCTGTATCTTGGGCTCATAGCCGTCCGGCAGGGTATATTCGCCCATCAGATCCAGCTTCTTCAGCTTGGTGATGGCGTCGCAGCCGTTGGATACCAGCTCACGATAGAAGATATCGTGGTCGGAATACAGCCATTTCTTTATAATCGGAAAAATATTGTCGCTGTTAATGGAAAGACTTCCATGTTTGTTACTCATATCGCATACACTCCTTTATTGATATATTGGTGACAGAGGACAGTATGTAAGAGCCTCTGCATTCTGTTAAGAATTTTAATACTGTCCGTTAAAAAAGTCAATAGAAAATTAGCACTCTTTCAAAGCGAGTGCTAACAAGGCTCGAAAAAGTGCGGAAAATAAAGGAAAACTGAAAATATTAAAAGTTTATAAAATAGTTCAGCCAGACCGATAGCAGGACGATAAATCGTGCTTGCACGAATTTAGCGGACTACTTTCGGTCTGAGGGAACGCCCGTTTATGAGCAAAGTTAGCTGCGAAGCAGCGAGAAAGAACCGAAGGTTCCTTTGCGAATGGCGTGGGCTGAACTATTATAAGAAATTAGCATTTGTATTTTTGGGGCGCCTGTGTTACCATAATCTCTTGAACGGCTTTTTCGCCGACATGCAAAGAATTAAGAAAAGAAATTAAAAGCGCAGAGGTAAACAGCAATGTCCGAGCAAGAACAAAAGAGCAGCAGGGCCAGCATGACCGTAGGAAATCCGGTGAAGCCCCTGATCCTTTTTACAATCCCCATGGTAGTGGGGAATCTGTTTCAACAATTTTATAATATCATTGATTCCATCGTAGTGGGAAACGTGGTGGGTTCCGACGCCCTGGCGGCGGTGGGAGCATCCACCTCCGTCACGATGCTTTTCGTGATGATCGCAGTCGGCACCGGTATAGGTTGCTCGGTTGTCATATCCCAGCTATACGGTGCAAGGAAGCTGGAAGAAATGAAGACGGCTATCTCCACAGCCCTGATTTCCATCCTGGGATTCAGTCTGATCTTAAGCCTTATCGGGATGGCAATCAACCGGGGGCTGCTTGGACTGATGGGTACGCCGGAGAATATATTTGCAGATGCGGTGACTTATCTGCAGATCTATTTCTACGGATTTGTATTTTTGTTTTTATACAATGCATTCTCAGCCATTTTCAATGCACTGGGGGATTCCGTGAAGCCGCTGATATTTTTGATCTTTTCCTCCTTATTGAATATCGGACTGGATATCTACTTTGTGGCAGGGCTTCAAATGGGGGTGGCCGGTGTGGCATGGGCGACGCTGATCGCCCAGGGAATTTCGGCGGTGCTGTCCTTTGTATTTTTGATGATTAAGCTCAGGGGAATCAAGACGGAGCGGTATGTACGCTACGATGCGCATATGCTGAAAAATATGATAACAGTTGCCATACCCACCATTATTCAGCAGTCCATCGTATCTGTGGGTATGCTGCTGATACAGGCGGCGGTGAATCGCTTCGGTTCCATGTTCCTGGCCGGGTACACGGCGGCCATCAAGATTGACGGAATTGCCATTGTTCCCATGGTAGCGGTAGGCAACGCCATGTCCACCTATGTGGCGCAGAATATGGGAGCCAGGAAGCCGGAGCGCATCGGCAAGGGTTACCGCATCTGTCTGATGATGTCAGCAGGCATCGGAATCCTTATAGCAGTTATCTTTTTCTTCTGCGGAGAGCAGTTTGTAGGGCTGTTCATGGATTCTGACAAGGGCGCGGAGGCCATTGCCATCGGGGCGGAATATCTGGGGATCGTGTCGCTGTTCTATTTTGTCATGGGCCTTATGAACGTCAGTAACGGCGTGCTCCGGGGAGCTGCCGATATGAAGTGGTTTCTAACCAGCAGCCTGGCAAATCTGTGTACCAGAGTGCTTTTGACCTATGCGCTGGCGGACGCGACAGGCGGCATGATCATCATGTGGGCGAATCCCATTGGCTGGTTCGTGGGGCTTGTCATCGCGGCGGCCCGGTATTTTCAGGGAGGCTGGAAGAAGAAACAGCTGGTATAGACACAGAAAAAACACAATTCCTTCCGTTTTTTATCACATTTCATTTTTAGAATGAAAAAAATGCGATGAAAAAGGGAGGAATTTTTTGTGATCGAAATAAGTCATTTGACGAAGAAGTACGGAGATCATGTGGCGGTGGACGATCTGAGTCTCACCGTGGAGCCAGGCAGAATCTATGGATTCTTGGGGCCAAACGGCGCAGGAAAGTCCACTACGATGAATATCATCACCGGATATCTGGGCGCTACTGCCGGTGAGGTGAAGATCAACGGCTTCGATATCTTCGCGCAGCCGGAGGAGGCCAAGCGGTGTGTTGGCTACCTGCCGGAGATACCGCCGCTGTACCAGGAGATGACGGTTCTTGAGTATCTGAATTTCGTGGCGGAGCTGAAGAAAATCAAGAGAGAGGCGCGCAAGGAGCAGGTGGAGAAGGTCATGGAGATGACCAGCATCACGGAGATGGAGAGCCGCCTGATCCGCAATCTGTCCAAGGGCTACAAGCAGAGAGTCGGGCTGGCACAGGCAATCCTGGGCGATCCGGAGGTGATCATCTTAGACGAGCCTACCGTAGGTCTGGATCCCAAGCAGATCATTGAGATGCGGGATCTGATCAGGGAACTTGGGAAAAAGCACACTGTGATCTTAAGCTCCCATATCCTGTCGGAAGTCAGCGAGGTCTGCGATCATATCTTTATTATTTCCAAAGGAAAGCTGGTAGCCAGCGATGCTACGGAGAATCTGAGCCAGCGGATGGAGGGAGCGCCGGAGATCAAGCTGGAGATCAAGGGCGACGAGAAGCGGATCTGTCAGGTGCTGGATGCGGTCAGGGAGATCACTTCCTATGCGGTTACAGCAGATGGAAAGGATGGAACGGTGCATGTGACGGTTACGGCCGAGAAGAACAGCGATCCCAGAGAGCGGCTGTTCTATGCGTTGGCAGAGGCAAAGCAGCCGATCCTTGGCATGAGTATAGAGAAGAAGTCTCTGGAGGATGTGTTCCTGAAGCTGACACAGGAGTCGGATTCCGGTCTGGAAGCCGAGTCGGAGCCGGGAACGGATACGGAACCGGAAGTTGATTCAGAGTCGGATTCGGAGGAAACGGATCATATAGAAAATATCGATGCAGAGGATGAGAAAGGGGGCGATAACTAATGGCGGCAATATTTAAGAGAGAATTCAAGTCCTTGTTCCAGTCAGTGATCGGCTGGCTGTTCCTGGCGGTGACGTTAGGCGTATTCGGACTTTATTTTTACGTATACAATCTTGCATATGGATATCCTACGCTGGCCAACACGTTGTCGGCCATCACATTCATATTGCTGATCACAGTGCCAATTCTGACGATGCGTGTGCTGGCGGAGGAGCGGAAGAATAAAACGGATCAGTTGATATTGACCTCTCCGGTCTCACTGGGTAAGGTGGTTATTGGAAAATACCTGGCCATGGGTGCAGTATTTACCATAACGGTTGCAGTCATATGTGTGACACCTGTCGTTTTAAGCGCCTTTGGAACGGTTCCCTTCGGAGAGTGTTACGCCGCGGTTCTGGGATATTGGCTGTTTGGAATGACCTGTATCGCCATCGGAACATTTCTGTCAGCTCTGACCGAGAGCCAGGTCATTGCTGCGGTACTGACGTTTGGCGCATTATTCTTGGGCTATATGATGAGCGGTATCACCGGCATCATTTCCTCTACGGGAAACCTGTTGACGAAGATATTAGGCTGTTATGACCTGACAAGTCCGCTGGATGATTTCCTGAGCGGTTTTCTGGATGTGCAGTCCGTGATCTATTATGTGTCCCTGATCGTGCTGTTTTTGTTCCTGACCGTGCAGGCAATCCAGAAGCGGCGCTGGAGCATGAGCACCATGCGCATCAAGACTGGCGTGTTCAGCACAGGCTTTATCGCGGTGGCTTTGGCGGCTGTTGTGGTGGTGAACCTGATCGGTGCGCAACTGCCGGATGAGGTACGCGCCATCGACATGTCATCCCAGAAGCTGTATTCCATCACAGATGCCACCAAAGAAGTATTGGATAACCTGGATGAAGATATCACGATCTATGTGCTGGCAAGCGAGAAATCGCAGGATGCCACGGTAGGCAAGACCTTGGAGCGGTATGCCGGCTACTCCAAGCACATCAAGGTCGTATATAAGGATCCGGCAGTGTCGCCTTCCTTCTATACGAACTATACCGACAGTAGTGTTACCATGAAGAGTCTGATCGTGGAGGGCAGCAAACGCGCGAAGGTCATCGATTATTCCGATCTGTACGAGACGGAGATTGATTATTCGACATACCAAAGCACGGTGACAGGCTATGATGCAGAGGGGCAGCTTACCAGCGCCATCACCTATGTGACGGGCGAGAATATGCCGGTGATCTATCAGCTTACCGGACATGATGAACAGAGCTTAAACGGAACCTTTACGGATTCCATTGCCAAGCTGAATGTGACGCTGGAGTCCCTGAATCTCCTGGAAAAAGACGAGATCCCGGAGGATGCGGCGGCGCTCATCATCAACGCACCGGCCAAGGATTTCTCCCAGGATGATGTGGAGAAGGTGCTGGCTTACCTGGAAAAAGGCGGGAAGGCAGTTATTGCTTCCGGCTATAACGGGCAGAAGCTTCCCAACTTCGAGAGTCTGCTGGCGGCTTACGGTGTGACTATGGCAGAGGGTGTCGTACTGGAGACGGATCGGACGGCTTATTATCAGATGCCGTTTTACCTGATTCCGAAAGTATCCTATGCATCTGCAACCTCCGACATTTCCGGAGAATACGTATTCCTTCCGTATGTGAGGGGACTTCTGTATGAGCAGCAGGATGAGACAGATGGAGACGGCGAGGATGCCGGTTCTGCTGTCACCTATAAGGAGTTGTTGTCCACCAGCGATTCAGCCTATTCCAAGGTGAATGTGGAGAGCATGGAGACTTATGATAAGGAAGCAGGAGATATCGACGGCCCCTTTGCCCTGGGACTCTATGTATCTAAGACTTTGGAGAGCGAGAGTGGGGAGAATCAGACGACAGAATTGTATATTTTCTCCAGTGACAGCATCTTCTCAGACAACGCCAGCCAGATGGTGTACGGAAACAATGCGGCGCTGTTTACCGGTGTGGTATCACAATTCACAGGCAGTGAGGTGACCAGCGTTGTGCCGGTGAAGAGCTATGACAATTCCCAGCTGATCATCAACCAGGCAGGTATTGTTCTGGGCGGTCTGGCAGCAGCCATTATCATACCTGTGATCCTGCTGGTAGCGGGTATCGTGATCTGGGTGAGAAGGAGACGGAGATAATGAAGAAGCAGAAAAGGCAGTTTATTATTCTGTGCGTAGTCCTGGTTGCTTTCTGTGGGACATTTTTCGGACTGAAGGCCTTCAACAAGCATCAGGAGGAGAAGGAGGCACAGAAGGAAGAGGATGAAAAGATCACGGTGACAGGTATGTCCGCGGATAAGGTCACAGAGTTTTCTTATCAGAATAGCGGCGAAGAGATCACTTTTATAAAAGAAGACGATACCTGGTATTACCAGGCCGATAAGTCCGTCAGCATCAAGCAGACGTCGATCACCGCAATGCTCTCGAATGTGGGGACGATCACAGCTGGCCAAAAGCTCGAAGCGCCGGAGGACATCAGCGAGTATGGCTTTGATGAGCCGCAGAATGTGATCCGGTTAAAAGGCAGAGATCAGGAGCTTACCATCACCATCGGCATGTATAACAGTATGACAAGCCAGTATTACCTAATGGTTAGCGGCGATGACAGCGTCTATCTGGTGGACAGTACCATCTATACCGCATTCCAGAAGAGCGTGGCGGATGTGACGGAAGAGCCGGAGACGGATACTTCGGATGACGGAAGCGCTGCTGAAGACACCGGAGATACCGCGGATGGAGGAAGTGCTGCTGAAGACACCGGAGATACCGCGGATAGCGGAAGCGTAGAGGAATAATATTATTACAGTATGAGGCAGGGAAAGTATTCCCTGCCTCTTGTTATATTATAGTTAGAGATGCGTATCTTGGACGTGTTCAAAATTCTGTTTTTCTATCCATCTCCTTCGTTTTCTTTCCAATCCAACTGCACATATTGCCGGGGTGAAAACTTATAATACGCTTTAAAGGCTCTGGAGAAGCTGGCGATATCCGCGTAGCCCACCATGCTACTGACTTGGGATACCGTATAACCGGAGAGCAGAAGACTTCTGGCGGCCTGCAGCCGTGTGTTGGTAAGATATGACTGTACGGAGATCCCGGTTCCTTCCTTAAAAATGCGGCTTAAGTAACAGCGGCTCAGCTTAAGATGAGCTGCCAGGTGATTGACATCTATGGTGGCATAGTTGCTGGAGATGAGCTGGCAGGCCTTTTCTACGTAGGCTTCGGAATTCTTGTAGATGTTGTGCTTTCCGGCGTTCATCTGTCTCATGCGGAAGATCAGATCCCAGAGATAGGAGAGTAACAGCGGTTCCAGGGGCCGGTTGGCCGGTTTGTTGCAGTTGGCAATCTCCAGAAATAGGTTTTCCAGGCTTTTTCCTGGTATCACATCCTCCTTATGCAGCTCTGGGAGATCTAGCGTAGAACGAAAGCCAATCCATATATAGGTCCAGGGATTTAAGACGTCAGCAGTCAGGCGGATTGTCTCACCCGGACGCAGGATGAAACATTCCGTAGCGTGTACCGGAAATGTGGCTTGTCCCTTGGATACAGTACCGCAGCCGCTTAACACGTATTGGATGGTGTAGCTGTCGCGGGTCACCGGACCGAAGTCGTAGCCGGGGTCACATTTCTGGTATCCGGCGCGGACGGGGACAATGTCGGTGGTGGGGATGGGGTTCACGGTGAAGCGGTCAACTAATTTGTTCATTGGATGGGAACCTCCTAAATGAATTGGTAACATTATATCAAATAATGGACACATCATGCAATGGCTTTTTTTAAAATAATAGAATAAAATAAAAACAAAGTTTGGAAAAGAATGTTTGAAATGTGAGAAAAAGGATTGCTAAATACTGGAAAATAAGTGAAAAATCCTGAAAAGCAATGCCTGAGAATGGGAAAATGGTTATGAAAAAGCAAACCTTGTTTAGCAAAATGTTACTGAAGGAGGTAAGACAGAACCAATGGAATATGAAAATGAATTGCAAAAAGCACGAAGGGAGAAGGGTGTTCTGATCGCTGCGCATAGAGGAGTGTCCGGCGGGAATATTCCCTTCAATACCATACAGGCCTTCGAAGCTGCCTTGGCTCAGGGAGCTGATATGCTGGAGACGGATGTGACTGTCAGTGCAGACGGGGAATTGTTTATCTTCCATCCGAGCCAGGAGCGGAAGCATCTGAACCTGGATATCCATCTGGAACAGATGACCGGGAAGGAAATACGGGAGCTTCGTTATGTGAATTTTGATCGGGCGGCCACGGAGTATCACCTTCCGTCACTGGAGGAGTTTCTGGAGACTTACAAGGGGCGTTGTTTTATTAATCTGGATCATGGCTGGGACTGCCTACCGGAGATGACCCGGCTGGTAAGGCGTCACGGGATGGAACGGCAGGTGCTGATCAAGGCTCCGGCGAAGCTTACGTATGCGCAGCAGATGGAGGCGCTGGCACCGGATATGATGTTTATGCCGATTTATAAGGAAAAGGACGAGCTGACCGGGCAGTTGGAGCAGATGAATTTGAACTTTGTGGGCGCGGAAGTTGTGTTTGCGTCGGAGGATTCGCCGCTGGCTTCCGAAGAATACATAAGACGTCACCATGAACGGAGACGAGTGCTGTGGTGCAATGCAATTTTATATTCCTACAAGAGTCAGTTGTCCGGCGGTCACACAGATGATGTGGCAGTGACCGGGAGCCCCGATCATGGCTGGGGCTGGATATTGGATCGAGGATTTGACATTATCCAGACTGACTGGGTGCTGCCCTTAAAGCAATATCTGGCGGATCGAACCGGACAATCGGAAAGAAGGATTACAATAAATGAATAGCAATAAAAGGAGGTCTATCATGAAGAAGAGAACATTGACGCTGTTTGTGGCACTGAGCCTGGCTGTTGGACTTATGGGCTGCGGTGGCAACGGAGGAAACAAGGATGGCAATAATGCAAACAAGGGGAATAATGTTTCTGAGGGAGTACCGGACTACCTGAACACAGATTCCCAGTTCCCTATCGTGAAGGAGGGGACAGATATCACCCTGAAGGTCATGATTGTCAACGGAACCATGTATTCCAACATGAACAGCATCCACGACGTATACTTTGTGGACGCTTATGAGAAAAAAACAGGCGTACATATCGAATGGGAGGAGGTATCCTCGGACGCTTTCGCGGATCAACTGGCCTTAAAACTCACTACCGGGGAATTGCCGGACATTATCTTAAAAGGCGGCACGTCCAATTCATCTCAACTGAAATACGGGGAGCAAGGGTATTTCCTGAACTTGATGGAGGGCGACCTGTTGAAAAACTATGCCCCCAACTACTGGGCACTGTGCCAGAAGTACCCGGAAATCTTATCTTCATCCATGATGCCGGACGGCAGCGTGTATTCCTTAGGGATGGTGCGGAATTCCACCGGTTCCACTTTGGCTAGCAAAATGTTTTTTAATAAAGAATGGCTGACGAAGCTGGGGCTCTCCACTCCCACCACGGCAGACGAGTTTTATAACGTGCTGGATAAGTTCAAAAACGGAGATCCAAACGGCAATGGTATGGCAGATGAGGTGGGGCTGTATTTAAGTCCCAACCATTTGCAGTTTACTACCTACGGTCTGTTCGGAATTGGCAACCGAGGGCGGAATAACGGCTACATCGACTGGGATGAAGAGAATGAGAAGGTACGGTTCTTTGCCACCAGCGACGGTTTCCGTCAGTGGGTGGAATGGGTTCACAAGCTGTATGCGGAAGGACTTCTGAATCAGGAATACTTTGATTTCACAGAGGGAAATCTTGGAAACTATCTAAATAACGACGTCTGTGGCGTATTCGCCTACACCAACCTATGCATGGTGGGTGAGAGTGTACAGCAGAAATATACTTACCTGGACGGTGTCATGGAGGGATCGGGTGGTGACAAGGATTATTACGGGATCAATAGTCTGGGGGACACCGGGGCCTACATCATTACCACGGCATGTAAGTATCCGGAGGTGGCCTTGCGCTGGGCGGATTATTTCTACAGCGATGAGGGTTCCCTGTTCTTCTATTATGGGGACGAGGGAGTGACCTATGAGACCCAGGCGGACGGTACCTATAAATTCACGGATGCGGTACTGGCGGACTATTACTCCGGATCCAACTCCTACGATGGCTGTGCCGTGTATGTTAGCCTCTACGGCTACGGACACACACCTACCATGACCAAGGTACCCTATAACAGTGCTGATGACAATAAAGGCATCGCTCTGGAGGCGGCCAATGCCCTCATTGGTGACTGCGTTATCGCCTGGCCCAGTTTCACCTTCAATACCAAGGAGCAGCGTATCATCGAGGATCAGAAGAAGGACATCGATGCCTATGTGGCTTCCATGCGTGACGCTTGGATCATGGGGACTACGGAGTTGACGGATGACAGTTGGGATCAGTATGTGCGCACGATTGAAAGCATGGGAGTGAAGGATGTGTTGGAGGTCTATGAGACGGCCTTACAGCGGGCCTATGACAGTGGCTTTAAGGAAGGCTACCATACCCAGAACGAGTATAAGTAGGAACGGAGAACTATATGAAAGAAAAGAATGCTAAAAAAGGGCGGATCAGTGTTTCCGTCCACTTATGGAAGATCTCCCTGCAGCGGTACTGGCAGCTATACCTACTGCTGATTCCGGTTATCGCCAACTTTGTGATATTCCATTACATTCCAATGGCGGGGATACAGATTGCATTTAAGAATTTCACCATCCGGGATGGAATATGGGGCAGTGCCTGGGCGGGTTTTGAGCACTTCATCCGTTTTTTTGAAGCCTATAATTTCTGGAAGATACTGGGGAACACGCTGATTTTAAGTCTTTTGAGCCTGGCGTTTTCCTTCCCCTTAAGTATCTGCCTGGCCCTTGTGCTCAACGAGATTCGTGTAAAAAGGCTGAACAGCGCCTTGCAGACCGTGTTCTTCGCGCCTCACTTTGTATCCACGGTAGTGGTGGTGGGTATGATGCAGGCATTCCTGTCCCCAACAACGGGCATTGTGAACATCCTGCTCCAGAACCTGGGCATCATCGAGGAAGGAATCTACTTTACCCGGATGCCAGAATATTTTCGGCCAATGTACATCATCTCCGGCCTGTGGCAGAACACCGGCTGGAGCGCAGCCATCTACTTGTCTGCCTTGACGGCCATTGACCAGGAGCTCTACGAGGCAGCTAAGGTGGATGGGGCCAGTCGGTGGAAGCAACTGACCAGGATCACCATCCCATGTATCGTGCCGACCATCGTGATCCAGTTGATCTTAAAATGCGGTCATATTATGAGCGTTGGCTATGAAAAGGTGCTGTTGATGCAGACATCCACAAACACGAGCGTATCCCAGATCATCTCCACCTTCGTGTATGACCGTGGAATCTCGGCTCAGCAGTATGACTACGCCACAGCCATTGGACTGTTCAATTCGGTGATCAATGTGACGGTGCTGCTGTTGGTGAACTGGATTGCAAAGAAGAAGAGCGATGTGAGCTTGTGGTAACAATAAGGAGGAAGCACGTGAAAAGAAAGAAAAGAAGGAGAATGAAATTCAGCACGGATACGATTTATGTTGTCATTGTCTACACGGTGGCAATCGTCACAGCGCTGTTGTGGCTGTATCCGCTGATCTTTGTGCTGAGCGCGTCCTTTTCGGATCCTCAGGAGCTCTTAGCCGGGAATGTGACGCTGTTCCCTAAGGGCTTCACCCTGGACGCCTATCGCTACATATTTAAAAATAAGAACATTATGACAGGCTATCGCAACACCATCTTCTACTCGGTGGTAGGAACACTGTATAATATGGTTCTGACGGTGTTTGCAGCCTACCCGTTGTCTAAGAAGAACCTGCGGGGAAGAAACGTGTTGACCATGTTTGTGACATTCACCATGTTTTTCGGCGGAGGTATGATTCCCACCTACCTGAATCTGAACAGTCTGCACATGCTGAACACGCCCTGGGTCATGTTCATCCCCTCGGCTATCAGCGTCACCAACTTCCTGATCATGCGGAACTATTTCATTCATTCCGTTCCGGAGGAACTGACGGAGGCAGCATACATGGAAGGAGCCAGTCAGTGGCAAATTTTAAGGAAAATCGTGTTGCCCTTATCCGGCTCTATCCTGGGGGTGTTGACAATCTATTACATGTCAGGTCACTGGAACGCCTACTTCAGCGCATTGATCTACCTGTCTGATGACCAGCTCATGCCTTTACAGATTTTCTTAAGAAGGATCCTGGTATTAGGCAGCATGGATGGAATGAGCAGCGGCAACACCATATCGGATCAGCTCATCTATGAAAGCCTGAAATACGGCATTATCGTGGTGTCTACCCTGCCTATGCTGATCGCATATCTGTTGGTGCAGAAGTCATTCAAAAAGGGCATTATGATGGGGTCGTTGAAAGGATAGCGTTGATGAAAAGGAGGCAGAACATGAAAAAAAGATTACGCTTTATCGTTGTTTTCGTGGCATTGACTCTGTGCTTCACAGGTTGTGGCGCACCGAAGGACAGTCAGCAGGGCCAGAGCGGAACATCGGATTCGGAGACTAAAATTGATGATAATGAAAATGGAACGAAAAACGACAATATGAACGTTCCGGTGGAGAATGATATGGAACAATACAAGAATCAAGTAAAGGTTATGAGCTACAACGTCTACTATCAAGACGTTGTGGAGGAGCGGGTAGGCAAGATCTGGGATCTCGTCTTAAAGAACGACCCGGATGTGCTTATGCTCCAGGAAGTCAGCACAGACTGGATCCCCTATGTCCAGGCATTTATGACAGAGAATGGGTACAGCTATTACGGCTACGGTCGCTATGGCGGAGAACTGAGCGAAGCGGGGCTTAAGAGCGGAGAACAGTTTGCACCGGTTTTATGGAAAACAGAAAAATACGACCTTGTGGACAGCGGACACTACTGGCTGTCTTCCACGCCGGAGGTATATTCCGCAGCATGGACGGACGGAACCATCAGCAACTTTCCGCGATGCGTAAACTGGGTGATCCTTAAGGATAAGAAGACGGGCGGAGAGTTCCTGGCATTGGATATCCACACTGACCCGGAGAATGATATGGTTCGGACCAACTCCTGCAAACTGACGGCTCAGATGGTAACGGAACTTCGTGGTGAGCGTCCGGCCATATTGGGCGGTGATTGGAACATGAGCATTACCGATGCCGCTTACCATGCCATTACGGAGGGAGGCTATCCGGACGTACGCTTTCAAGCGGCAGAGACTACCACAAGCGGTTCCTTCAACAACTGGGGCAAGCGTGAGGAAGGAAATTATGCATTTGGTGACTATCTCTTCCAGTCAGAGAATATGGCAGCCAAGATCTTTGAGGTGGTAGATGACCGCTACGACGGAGAGCATATCTCTGATCATTGCCCGATACAGGCAGAGCTGTATTATTGAATTTGCAAAACGGAGAGCAAGAAGAAGGAGGAGAATCTTACATGGAAGAACAGGAAGTGCAAGTAATAGAAAGCGAGCAGAACGATGAGAAAAGAAGAAAGAAACGTCTGATCCTGCTGCTGATCCTGTTGCTGCTTTTCTTAAGCGGCTGCATCGGGTTCTTGGTCTGGAAGTTCACAGGCGACAGTAACATCAGCGGCAGCGAGCTGGCGAAGCGTCTGGCCGCAGAGGGCACCGATACCATTGAGATTACCGGAGATATCTACGTAACGAAACCACTCATCGTAAACGGAGACAAAATACTGACAGGGAGCGGCAGAATCCTGGTGAAAAGTGATCTGGGAGGAGATTGGAACGAAGCGGAGAACAATACCACCGGTTGGGGAAAGGGTTGTTCGGCGGTGAAGACAGAGGATACCTCCGGGATGTCAGTGCTCCTAACGATAAAAGGCGGAGCTACTCTAACCATGAAGGACTCCGTGGAGGCAGATGCCGTTAAAAAGACAAACGGCGTGCTGGTGGAAAAGGACGGAAGCTTCTTCCTTACGGAAAAGGCAGTGGTGTCAAATGGGCGCTATGTTAATCTGATGGTCGCGCAGGGAGCCATGGCGGAAATCGTTGGAGGAGAACTGGAAAACGGGCTTGCCTTCGGCGTTATCAACGACGGAAAATTAACTGTTACCGGAGGGACATTATTCGGGAATTCCACGGGAGCGCTGGTCTATACCACAGGGCAGACAACCCAGAGCGGTGGAACCATTTCCAGTTCAAGGAATCACAATGTATATGTGGCCGCAGGAACCTTTGCCATGACAGGCGGACTCAATGACAAGGCAGCGAAGGATGGAATCCTTGTTGCGGATGGAGCTGAAGCGAAGGTGACAGGAGGAACGATCTCCAACTGCAACCATGGTCTTTGCAACAGTGGTAGTCTCTATGCCGGGAAAGTCACGTTGAACGAGTGCGGTATCATGAATTACACCACCGGTGCCATGGAATTAAGCGGAACTATGGTGGATACGGCGGCGGTGTACTGTCTGGCAAATAGCGGCGGCAAAGTGACGGCAACGGATTTTATTGCAAAGGGTTGTGATACCTGCGCGGTGTATAACTTCTCCGGGGATATGGTGCTTACCAACCTGACTGTGTCTGGCAGCCGGGACGGAAACGTGTCCAATGCCGGCGGAACCCTTACCATCAACGGAGGCCTGCTGAACAAGTGCAAGGATAAGTCTATGTCGGTGGGTGGCGGCAAGGCAGTGGTAACAGACGTGACCATTGCCGGAACCACCGGAGAAAAGTATGGCGTGTACGTGTATGGCGGTGAACTGTATATGCAGGACTGCGATATCAAGGACGTGAGCTCTACGGCGGTGAAACTGGATGCCGGAGCCTATGCGGAGCTTAAGAATGTGGCTATGAAGGATATCGCACAGAACGGAATCCAGACAGACGGTGGCCGAATCGTGGCGACGGAGATTTCTATGGAGAATATCGGTAGTCACGGGTTATACAATAATAAGGGTAATATTGTAGTCGATGGAGCGACTATTGACGCAGTAGCCAAGAATATGCTTCAGAATAAGGAAGGAAGCACATCTTTGTCCGGCATCAAGGCGGACAACATTGGAAACCATGGCGCATATATCGCCAGGGGTACAGTGACTGTTGCGGATAGTACCTTGAAGAATATGGCGTCCAACGGTTTTTACATTATTGATGATAAGAACGAGCTGATATTAAAAAAGGTGGCTATTGAGGGGGCGGGGAAACAGGGAATTAACAACTCATCCAAGGTGACGGCAACGGAAGTCATTATCACCGGAGCGGGCAACAATGGAATCTATAACAAGGCTCCGGGGAGTGTCACGGCATCCAATCTGACTGTTGCCAGTGTAGCGGAGCATGGCATCAGCAATAAGAGTAACATGAAGCTCACAGATGTAAAAATCAGCGACACCGGGGCGGACAAGAACGGAATCCAGAACAATGGGATCATGACGGTGGAGAATGTCACCATCAAATCCTCTAAAAACCACGGAATCTATAATACGGGAACTATGACAGGAAAAAATGTCCAGGTGAACGGAACCAGCCACAATGGATTTTATAATGATAAGGGCACAGCTTATATTACCGGATTTACTGTGAAAAACCCAGAGGAACACGGGATTAGCAACACGGGAACCATGACGGCCACCCGCGTGGAACTGGACGGCAGTGGAAAAGGTATGAACTGTATCCAGAATACGGGAACCATGACGGTGAGTGGCGTGACGGCTTTGAATTCCAAAAACCACGGAATATACAACAGCGGGGACTTTACTGCTACTGGAACGGTGGCAGTTGCGGAGGCTGCCCAGAATGGAATCAGCAATTATGGCGGAACTATGCGGCTGGAAGTTGTCAATGTGTCCGGGGTTTCCGGATATGGCGTGAACAATACCGGAACGCTGGAGGGGGCGGTGTTTACCATCACGTCTGCAGCAGCTAACGGGATCCAGAACAGCGGCGAACTGAAGATCACCGGATCCGCAGATATCATAGGTGCCGGCAAGCATGGAATCTACAATGGCAAGACATTGATTGTGAAAAATGTCACTGTGACCAATGCGGGCGATTTGCTCTTAAACAATAGCGGCGAATTGAAGGCGGAGGGACTAACGCTGACCGGAACGGCCAGCAAGGCTATTTATAATACAGGTCATGCAAAGCTATATACGGTACAGGTGGATGGTTCGCAGGCGACCCATGATTATCTCATCGATAATAATGGTGGTATTTTGGACTTAAATGACACGACGGTGTTAAATGCGGCAAGCACGTCTCTCTGGAACCGGGGCAATGCAGCTACAAATGTGACGAATGTGATCCTGGATTATGCTGAAAATTATGGGATTTTTGTGGAAAAGGGTTCCAGGCTGTCTGGTGATGGCCTGGTGGTGAATCATGTGTCACCCACAGCTTCCGGTGCGGAGGGGATTGCCATCAAGAATCAGGGCAAGCTGACCATGCTGGATCATGTGACCCTGGGCGACTACAACGAAGCGGTGACCGGAGCAAGCGGAAGTCTTGCCGGAACGGCATCCAAAGATGCGGAAGAGATCACGATCCCCAAGACGGCACTGCAGATTGACAACGGAAGCTATTCCGGCTATGACCTGGCGATACATGGTGTAGGCGAGAATGCTGTTTACAACAAAGGTATCATGTATGTGAAAAATCTGGATGTAGCGCGTGCCAATAACGGCCTTGTGTGTCGTTATGACGGCTGGGCAACTCTCACCGGAAGTAGCCGTATCATTGAAATGAAAGCTAATCCGATCCGCACCTTTGGAAAGGATGATGGAGATTCCTATGAAAATGGAGTGACCCTGTATGCCGGAGCGAACCTCATGATTGACGGGGCAGGAGGCCATGGCATCAACAATAAAGGGTCCTTCCTGGCAGCGGCAGATTCGCAACTGACGGTAAAGAATATTTCCGGAAACAATATCAATGCCATCAATAACAATGGGGCCAAAGCTAAGATGTCTCTGGGAGACGTGATCATTGACGGCGTACATGTATATGTCACCATGTATAATGCGACTACACTGAACACCAATTCCGGAAACGGAATTATGAACACCGGAACCCTGGTGGCAGATGGAGTCATAGACATCCGCAATATCTACACCACAACAGCCAATGGCAAGACAGACAATACGGTAGGAAGTGGCATTGTGGTAAAGAACGGCGGAACCATAACCGGAAAAGGCAGCGTGACCATCACAGGGTCGGAAGCCGCAGACAGCACTTCTTCTGAGAATTCTATTTTTAACGGTATTCTGCTGGATAAGACTGTTATGAGCCTGGAGGGAGATATAACTGTGTCCTATGTGAAAAACCAGGGGATCTATGCGGCGAACGGCGGCGCTAAGCTTGGAGCTGGCAATGTTACAGTAAAAAACGTGGGCGGTAACGGAATCTGGATTCGGAGTGCAACAGACAGCATGACAGCGACGGGAACCATAAAGGTAACAGGCCCGAAGGCAGGAAGAGGAATCAATAACGTGGGAACCATAACGGCGGCTAATATCCAGGTGTCAGATGTGCTGGGCAACTATTATGGCATTGAGAATTCCGGCATTATGAATATCACTGGCAGCTACTTAAAGGTGGATAATGTGGTTGGTACCGCTAGTGGGATCCGCAACAATGGAGGAACCATCAGTGCACCAGGAGCCAATATTTTTGTGTCGAATATCAATACAGCCGGGACTTCCGGAACGGGAATCCTGATGGAAAAGAACAGTACGTTGCGGGCAGCGGAGATTTGGATTGACACAGTGACGAATCAGGGCATCCAGCTTAACCATGCCAATACATTGGAGGTGGATCAGCTTGTTATTTTAAATTCCACGAAGCAGAATGGCCTGCGGATATATAACAATAGTAATGATATTAGCACATATCCAAGCATCACCATTCGGAATATGGTGGCTGACAGTTGTAAGGGGTATGCCATTACGGCTGCAAAACCTATTACAGACGCGAATCTGCATATTACAACGTTGTGGTATCGGAATTGTGGAAATGCAGTGCATGGTAATGTCAAGAGTGGCATTCGCGAAGTCAAGGAGGGCCTTCCGGATTTCATGACGCTAACAACCCAGAGTGAGCCGGGGGCAGAAACCTTCACTGAAAAAGCAGAATAGGAGGGAGATCCAATGAAGAAGAAAATGAAAATCTTAACTTCCGTAATTGCAGTAATCGCGGTGGTTATACTGACATGCTTGGCAGTATCCCATTTCAGTACGTCAGCTCAGGATTATCCTTTCGATAATCTATTTGAACAGGGATTTAGTGGCTATACTTCTGATGAAGGAAGGGTGTTGACCACGGATTATGTGTCTTCTGAGGTTATTTCAGTGAAAAGCGGAGAGAATGTGTGGTTCGGGCCATGCGACATCGCACAGTATTTTCATCTTGTCGGACTGGCAGCAGACGGCACTGCCGTGACGGATAAGATCCGCGACACAGAACTTACGGTCAGTGATAAATTTGAAAATGGCATGGTGATCTATCAGTACACGGTGCCAACTGGTGTGGAAAAGCTGGTATTCTCCGCACCGAGCGACATTGGGAAGGTCTATTCCGTGGCGAAGACAGAGATCTCCAACCTGACCTGGAGAGCCTATTGGAGCATGAAGGGTGTGGATGTGAAGGACATTGTGGGTGTCAGCAGCTACTGTGATGTGAAGGCTGGAGACAGGCTGTATTTCGGAGCTGTTACTGAGGTCATGGCTCTAGCCAGCGAAACCTATGGCAAGAATGGAAGCAGCACTGGAACCATCGCATCATCGGATCTACGGCTGGTGGAGAGCTTTGGCGGTGACTTTGGGATTTACTGTTATACGGTTCCAACGAAAGATTCACCGTCCTATGTGAAGATTGCTTATGATACGGATTATCAGGACTATTATACAAGTCGGCAGGTTGCGGCGAGCGAAATGGTGACAGATACAGAGATTGTAAATAGCTTCCTCACTGCCTACGGCGTTCCGCAGCCTGTGAGCGCTACTGTGGAAGCGTTGGCTGGAAAGAGCGCCCTCTTCGTAGGGGATTCCATCACCTATGGTGCGCGGGACAGAGCGAATATCTATGCCTGTGGCGGCTGGGCCGGGCGTATCGGCTATTACTGTAAGATGGACGTCACCAACAACGGTGTGTCCGGCGCGTGCATTTCCACCTCCAGAATCGAGAGTAGCGGAGCGAACCATTACATCTACAACAACCTGATGAAAGCTAAGGACAACAAGTACGATTATGTCATCATGCACGGCATGTTTAACGATGCCAGCGATAAGGTGGCACTTGGTACGCTACAGGGGCAGGCAGCCTTTGATCCGACCAAGGCGGATACCAGTACCTTTGCGGGAGGACTGGAGCTTCTGTTCTATACGGCGAAGCAACAGCACCCGGAGGCGGTTTTGGGCTATATCGTGAACTTTAAGACGGAGCGTAGCGTGGAAGATGAGGCTTATGCCAATATGGCGATTCGTATCTGTGAGGACTGGGGTATTCCGTATTTGAACCTGTACAGCAGGACGGATATTGACATTGATTTTGATGATGGACTTCACCCCAGTTCTGCCGGTTATGACAGTCTGTACACCTATGTTGCAGACTGGATGGCGAAGCTGAAGAGGAACTGATATGGTGAAATACGACAAGACGAAGGAAACAGCAAGCAATGGTATGAGAGATTGGCTGGTAACGGAGAAATACTTTTGCCCGGAACATGTGAGAAAATACGAATCCATCATGTGCCAGGGAAATGGTTATCTGGGTATACGGGCGGCGGTGGAGGAGGATTATCCCCGCAATGTCCGTTATACCCTGGTAGCAGGAACCTTCGACCGGATGAAGACAAAAAATACAACAGAACTTCCTTGCAGTGCAGACATCACGGCGGTCATCCTGGCTGCCGATGGAATTCTTCTGAACTTGACGGAGAAAACTGTTCGGGAGTATCAGCGTACGTTGAATTTGAAAAACGGATTGCTTCATCGCAGCTTCGAGTGGAGCCCCAGGGAGGGACTGCGACTGGCCTTTGCGTCAGAACGCTTTGTATCTCTGGCAAACCTCCATACGATTGGCCAGCGGGTCACAGTGAAAGTGCTGGAAGGATCAGGAGAGTTGCAGCTTGCCAGCGGGATCCGGGGCGGAGAACGATACGGAGAGCCGCATTTTCAATTGGTACAGAGCCGAGTGCAGGAGGATGTGCTGCAATACGCGGAGATTACTCATGAGAGCCGGATTACCTTTGTGAGCAGCGCTTTCATTCAGGTCTGGCGCGTGGATGCTGCCGGAAAACGCAGGCAGGTGAAGCTGCGTCGGGAAGCCCGGCCGGAGCAAGTTATGACCGAGTGTGTGGAGAAGCTTTACGCAGGCGAGACGCTTATCCTGGAAAAGCTGTGCCGGGTAGCCACCAGCAGGGATACAGAGTGGAGTGGTCGGCCAGTCGGAAATCTTGCGGAGCAGTTGATGAAAGCGGAATTACAGAATATGCAGGAACTTACAGCAGTTAGCTACGATCAGGTATTTCGGAAATCTGAAGAATACTGGGACAGGCTTTGGTCGGAGCGCGATATGCAGATTGCAGGGAGCAGTAGAGATCAACTGGCTTTTCGGTTCGCAGTGTACCATCTGACTGTCATGGCACCTCTGCATGACAACCGTATGAATATCGGAGCCAAAGGGCTTTCCGGCTATGGCTACCAAGGTCACAGCTTCTGGGACACGGAGATCTATATGCTACCTTATTTTATCTGGGAAAATCCCAAGGGAGCCCGCTCCCTGCTGGAATATCGCTACCGCTGTCTGGACAGCGCCCGGAAGAAGGCTGTGGAACACGGCTATCAGGGGGCAATGTATCCCTGGGAGGCGGCCTGGATCACAGATGGAGATGTCTGCCCGGAACCACGGTTTTCAGAGTATGAGTATCATGTGACGGCGGATGTGGCCTATGGCGTCTATTCCTATTATGAGATCACCCACGATCTGGATTTCATGTGTCGGTATGGCTGTGAGATCCTGTTTGAGACAGCCAGTTTCTGGGCTTCCAGGCTGGAATATAACAGAGAAAAGGACTGCTATGAGATTCATGATGTGATCGGCCCGGACGAGTATACCCATCATGCCGATAACAATGCATATACCAATTATCTGGCTCACCGGAATCTGGAGCTGGCCCTCATGTGGTCTGAGCGGCTTAGACAAGAGTCGCCTGTGGATTATGAGCAACTGGAGAAAGCATTGGGGCTTAAGAAGCAGCAGATTTTTTGGCAGAAGCGCATGGAGAAATTGATGCTCCCTACAGCAAATGAGCAGAATATCCTGCCTCAGGACGATACGTACCTGTCCCTGCCGGAGATCAACCTGGAGTTGTACCGAGCCGGAAAGAAAAAGCTGCGGGAGGATTATCCATACCCTTCCTATGTGAAGCTTAAAGTGTCCAAACAGGCGGATGTGATGAATCTGTTTTTGCTGATGGAGGAACAGTTTTCGGAAGAAGTAAAGCGGACCAGTCTGGCTTATTACGAGCCTTTCTGTGTGCATGAGTCCTCCCTAAGCCTATGCGCCTACTCCATGCTGGCGGCAGATTGCGGCCAGGGTGAAAAAGCATACCGATTGTTTGAAAGGGCCAGGGAGATCGACTTAGGGCCGGATATGAAGTCCAGCGATAATGGAATCCATGCAGCTTCTCTCGGTGGTATCTGGCAGTGTTGCGTCCTGGGCTTTGGCGGAATCCGTTTGCGTGGAGATAAGCTGTGTATCCGGCCAAGGTTGCCGGAACTTTGGACGAGCTTGTGGGTACGCTTCTGGTGGCGGGGAAGCCATTTGGAACTGGAAGCTGTGCGGAATCGTTCAGATTGGATTGATGTGGCGGTCCAGGTACTGGAGGGACAGCAGGAGCTTCGTATCCTTACAGACACCGGGGAGGTTACAGGCGTGGGAAGGCTGCAGTGGGAGTGTCTTGCCTGAAGGAGCAAGAGCGGAAAGAAAACAAAGATTAAAATTGAAGGAGGAGATTTCCATGAGAGGAAAAAGAATCTTGGCTGCTGTTATGGCATTGCTATTGCTTTTCTCGATGTCAACCAGCCACATCCTTCCTGTAAGCGCAGAAGGAGAAACGGAGACAGGGAAGATGTCCGTAGACGGAGATGAATATCCATTATATTCGACGAAGGCGGACATGACCGAAGAAGCTGCAAAAGCAATAACGGATTGGGGAATTGCTTCAGCAGCAGATTGGCTTGCAGCGGTTACGGACAGTAATGGTTTGACTGGCGCTTTTGCAGGAAAGACGTTGCACCTTATGAATGATATTGATATGAACAGCCAGCAGATGAAGCCGTTGGCATATGCAGGAACATTTACAGGGGTGCTTGATGGTCATGGGTATGTGTTTGAGAATATTAAGATTGAGGAGACAATCTCGGCAAAGACTCCGGTGGGACTGATCGGAACGATTGGAAGCACGGGTGTGGTGCAGAGTCTGGGAATTGCCAGTGGAAGTGTTTCCGTAATTTATAGTTATACAGATGATGGACAAGGGATTGGCACAATCGCCGGAAGCGCAGGCAGCGGAGCAGTTATCCAGCATTGCTGGAATGGAGCAGATGTCGCTGTGACGCAGAATACAACGGGTAAGAACTGTTCAGTTTCCGGTCTGGTTGGTCGTGCATTAAATGGGAGTACCATTGATGGCTGCTATAATATAGGTACTGTTACGAATATGGCAAATGGGCGTGCTGCAGGCTTAAATGACTGGGGACAAAACACAGGGTATGCGTATAACAGCTTTAATGCCGGAGCATTTCATGTCAGTACGTCAGGCACGCAAAGCGGCGTCTATGTTCTCCGCTACAACAATCCAAGCACCAGTCCATATGCGAATGTTTATGCGATTGGATCAAATGTTTCCAATAAATTGAATGATAGTACCTGTACACTTGATTCTGAAGCTTATTCTAACGGCGAGCTGGCTTATAAGCTGAACAAAGGATATACAGAAGGAAAGGGGACACAGGTCTACTATACATTAGCGGATTATAAAACCGTATTTGGAACCGAAGAAAACCAGGTGGTTAGGCTTACGTTGACGACTATTAGCGCTGCTGGGGTTGAGACAACAAATGTATATTATATTCCGGCTGGTACGGAATATATGTTGGAAAGCGGAGCATATCAAGTGACGGAGGGCGAAGAAAGTGTCACGATTGCGCCGGACGGAACCTTTACTGTACCTGCAACGGATGTTGCTGTTACCATTATTCAGTCAGGAATGGATATCAGTGCTTTGCAGACACAGCTTGCAAGGTATGAAGGGAAGGATACGAAGTATTTCAGGAATTCAGAAGCACTGAAAACGCTGTTGGAAAGTGTGCAGATGAAATTAAACAATATCGGGACGGAAACAACGCCTGCATATACAAGCCAGCAGGAGATTGATGCGGATGTAAGTGCTCTGGAAACAGCTTATGTTTATGCAGATGTACCGGAACTGCCGCCAGTTGTTGAATGGGAAAAATATTCTGACGCGCCGGGCTTCATGATCATGAATGCAGATGATTTGGAAGCAGCCGGAAAAGCCGCAGGCAGCTTTACAGCAGAGCAGACATTGTATCTGGGGGATGATATTGACTTGACGAATTCCAGCTTCAACGGAATGAACGGACTGAAAGCAAGCTTTGATGGACGTGATCATACGGTTTCAAATTATATGGGAACCAGCGGTTTTTTCAAGCTGTATGCAGGCAGCAGTATCAAAAAAATGACGTTAAATAAAAGCTCTGTAGCAGGCTCCTACGCGATTGCTGCTTTGGTGGAGCAGTATACCAATGCCTTGACGGTTGAGAATGTTGTGGTGAAAGACACAACTGTTTCCAAGGCAGAAGGGGATACTCAAAATGCCATTGCCGTATTGGTTTCCCGGAGCAACAAGGGGAAGCCGGTAACAATTCGGAATTGCGTAGTTTCAGATTGTGTGCTGGATGTCACAAAAACGGCTGCGTCCCAGGTCGTGAATGTTGGAATGATCATGGGACAGGTAAATGCGGATGACTGCATATTTGAGCATAATCTATCCATAAATAATAAGGTTTTGGGGAGTGCCTTTTCTTCCATCGGACTGTATCTGGGAGAATGTAACGGAGCAAATGTAAAACTTACAAATTCTGCTGTCTGGGGAGGCGGCTTTTATGCCAGTGATGGTGTGAAAAAGCCTACACTTGGGAGATACGGTTCCCTGGTTGGCGCTTTTCGGAATGGAACAGGAAAAACGGATGCAGGTCTTACAATCCATAACGTGTTAGTCTTCAATACGGAAAATGTTGACCAGTTGATGAGAACTGATGCGCATAGTACACTTACGCTGTCAAATGTCTACCACGAGGAAGCAACCTGCATGAAAGGGACAATCGGTGGCACAGACGCCGTCGACGAGGCCACTGTTGTAAGGTTGTCCCAGGAAGCTTTCCTTTCCGGTGAGGCAATGTACACTGCAAACCGGGAAAATAGCGAGGAAGATGCCGACTGGGCAGTGATCAGAACGACAGATGCAGATGATGAGACAAGCACCATGGTGTGCTTTGCTGATGAAAGCAATTCGGCTCCTGTAAAAGTGACCTTCACTGCGCTGGATAACAGTGAGGCCCAGGAGGGATTTACAAGAGCTTACTATACCGACAGCACCGGCATTATGATCGGGGATGACGTTGCCGTAACGCTGGCTGTGTCCAGTGAATGGAAAGCGGAGTCCGAAACAGCAATCACGCCACCGACAATCGGAACAAAATTCACAGAGGACGCCACATACACAGCAATTCTGAAGGATATTGGCGCGGAGGTTTCTTACGTATCCTTAAGCCTGGATGGAGATATCGGAATCAACTATTATGTCAGCCTCTCCGAAGACGTGAAGCATAGCACGACTGCTTACATGCAGTTTGCTGTGGGGGAGAATGAACCGATACGAATTTTTGTAAAAGACGCCGTCAAAAAGGAAATCGGCGGTACCGAATATTTTGTTTTTACCTGTAATGTCAATGCCATCCAGATGGCCGAGAGTGTGAAAGCTCAGCTAATTGTCAGTGGTACAGACAAGAGTCCTGTGATGGAATATTCTGTTACGGAATACGCTCAGACGCTTCTGAATGATCCGTCCCAGCCCCAGGAAGCGAAAGATCTGGTGAAAGCTATGCTGAACTATGGCGGATATTCTCAGATAAAATATGCACCGGAGACGGTGCCGGCGAATCAGGTGCTGGAGGAGACAGATCGTACCCTGGCTGAAATGCCCGAAATAACAGATACAGCTTATGATCGTAAGATTTCCGGAACTGCGCCGGCAGGAATCAGCTATTACGGAAGTACATTGATACTGAGTTCCCGCACGTCGATCCGTCATTATTTCAAGTTGAAGGATGGAGCAGAGGCCAATGGCTTCACGATTACCCTCAGCAAAGAAGGAACGGAAGCAGAGACACTCACTTTACAGGAAAAAGGCGGACTTTATTATGTAGATGTCCAGGAAATCAATGCATACGATCTGGGAACGATGTATACGGTTACCGTAACGGGTACAGACAGCGGGAAGGCAGAAGACGCTGACACGCTTTCAATCACATATGGTTTTATGAGCTATGTGAAGGGAATGTATAATACGCAGATATCAGTGAACGAGAAAACTAATGATATTATAAGTGCAATATATTGGTATCACCAGAAAGCGGTTGCGTATTATGCGTATCAAAATACATCTTCAGAGAAATAAAGGAGGTCAGGATGAAGATGATATATGAAAATCCACAAATAGAGATTATTCCTTACAATGCGGAGGATATTGTGTCAACCAATGATCCTTCATTGCCGATTCACCCGGCGGATACGCAGAGTTTTGAAAATTCGGGTTTCATGGATTAAGATAATTTATGGGAGGAATGTGAGTGAAGAAAGCACGTTTTTTCGTTGTATTATTGCTTCTGGTGACACTGTCACTGGACGGTTGCAGCCGGTCCGGTCAGAGCGGAACGGCGCAGCCGGATACGGCCGGGGAGCAGGATGCCAGACATTCGGATCTGGCCGGGAAGCAGAACGTCGGGCAGCCGGATACGACTGGGGAGCAGGATGCTGGGCAGTTAGGCGGAACAGAAGATTCCAAGGGTGAGCTTGAGCTTCCGGTTGATACGGTTCAGCCTTCTCAGACCAAGTCCGCCACAGAACCGGGAAAGGCACAGGAGGGCGAAACGACTGTCAGAGGAAGTGAAAATATGGACTCCCCAGTTTCGGGAGAAACAAAAGATACCGTTATTGAACTTCCGATCATACCGTTTCCGTGATGAATTTAGGAAAGCAGTGAAAGGGAGAAAATGATGGGAATAAAATTATGTATATTCGATTTGGATGGCGTGATCTGTGACACGGCAAAGTATCATTATCTGGCATGGAAGGAACTTGCAGATGAGTTGCAGATTCCATTTACACTTAAGGACAATGAACGATTGAAAGGTGTCAGCCGGATGGCTTCATTGGAAATTATATTATCATTAGGCGGGCGAAATAATCTGACCGCGGAAGAAAAGCTTGCTATGGCAGAACGCAAGAATACAGGGTATGTAGAGCTGATTTCAAAGATGGAAAAAAGGGAGATTCTGCCGGGAGTAGAAGTGTTCTTAACAGAGCTACGGGAACGTGGAATTAAGATTGCGCTGGGAAGTGCCAGTAAGAATACGTCTGTCATTATGGATCGCTTGGGTTTATGGGAATCCTTTGATTATATTGTGGATGGTACGATGATCACGAATACGAAGCCGGATCCGGAAGTGTTTGTGAAAAGTATGGTATATTTTGGATTAAAACCCGGGGAGTGTCTGGTATTTGAAGACGCGGCAGCGGGAATAGAAGCTGGACACCGAGGCGGCATGCGTTGCATTGGAATTGGGAAAAAAGAGGATTTATCAGAGGCAGATTACCTGATATCGGGGTTTGCCGGAGTATCCTTTGAGACAATATTGAAAGCTTTAAATGAGAAATAGAATCCACAACTGTTAAATCATAAATATCCATCAGTCTCTTGACGTATCCAGGAAAAACAGGTATGCTGTTGATAAGAAAATCGGATGTTGTCCCTGCCCACAGAGCTGGGACACTTCATGTGGGGGAATGCGATTATGGGAAAACAGCTTACAAAAAGATTCTGGACAGCGCTGGTGGTATTCAGCCTCATGGGACAGGTGGCTTGGGTTGTGGAGAACATGTATTTCAATGTGTTCATCTACAAGATGTTCCATGCCTCGGCGGCAGACATCTCCCGAATGGTGGGAGCCAGCTCCGTGGCTGCCACGGTGACAACCATTCTGGTGGGTGCATTTTCGGATTATATCGGCAGGCGGAAGCTTCTGATCTGCGGTGGGTATATTGCATGGGGAATCTCGATTGTTTCATTTGCTTTTATCCGTATGGATATTCTGACGCCCATGGCAGGCAGTACCGTCCGGGCGGCTTCTCTTGGCATATCGCTGGTGATCCTTATGGACTGCGTCATGACATTCTTAGGCTCTTCGGCCAATGATGCCAGCTTCAATGCCTGGATGACGGATTGGGGCGCTGATGGCAACCGTGGGAGAATCGAGGGAATCAATTCCATGATGCCGTTGGTGGGAATCCTGGTGGTATTTGGCGGATTCTCTGCTTTCGACATGGAACAGCCATCAAGCTGGACCATGATCTATCTCATTGTCGGAGCGGCTGTGCTTCTCATCGGTGTGCTTGGAATTATACTTATTGATGAGAAGCCGGGGCTGACCGGGAGAAGGAAAGATGGCTATTTTGCCACCGTGATCCACAGCTTCCGGCCTTCTGTGATCAAGGGCAATCCATTGCTCTATGCAGTGATCGGAGCGTTTGCGATATTCGGCATCTCCATCCAGATCTTCATGCCATATCTGATCCTATATTATGAGAAAACCTTAGGGATGACCAACTATGTATTTATTATGGCTCCGGCCATTGTCATTGCTGCGGTTATCACGGCTTTTTACGGAAAGCTCTATGATCTGCTGGGATTTCGTTCTTCTGTGGTTCCTACTGTACTTTTCCTGATCGTCGGCTATGTGCTGCTGTATGTCGGAACCGGCACGGGGATCGTGTTTATCGGCTCCCTACTGATGATGACAGGGTATCTCACCGGGATGGCGATCTTCGGCGCCATGATCCGAAGCAATATCCCGGAGAAAAAAGCGGGGCAGTTTCAGGGAATCCGTATCATCGGTCAGGTGCTTGTGCCGGGGATTGTTGGCCCGGCGATCGGGGCGTATGTCCTCCGCGATGCGGAGCAGATCGTCAACTCGGACGGAACCACATCCTTTCTTCCCAACCGGAATATTTATCTGGCGGCGCTGGTGGCTGCAGTTTTGCTGTTGGCAGTGCTGTATCTGATCTTTGCCATGATGCAAAATGGTCATAATCGGCTGCTTTCCCAATCCGGGGAAGCATTGATGAAGCAGTTGTCCGGGAACGGGAGGGCAGGGGCGGCTGATAAGGTATGGAATCAATATCCAAGGCCGCAGATGAAGCGGGAGAGCTTCTGTAGTCTGAATGGAATCTGGGAGCTGGATGGTAAGGAAATCTTAGTGCCGTTTCCGCCGCAGTCGTTGCTTTCCGGCTTTCGGGGACACGTGGGAAATCATCTGACATACAGAAGAAAATTCGTATTTCATAAAACAGATAAGAGCAATCGTATTCTGCTGCATTTCGGGGCGGTTGACCAGGTGGCGGAGGTGTTCGTAAATGGTCGATATCTGGGAAAGCATGAAGGAGGCTATCTGCCTTTCTCCTTCGATATCACGGAGTGTGTAGACCGGGAGGATTCGAAAGACACCGAAAACCTTCTGGAAGTGAAGGTAAAGGATACGTTGTCTATGGATTATCCCTATGGAAAGCAGCGCAGGGCCAGAGGCGGCATGTGGTATACCCCGGTCAGCGGGATCTGGCAGAGTGTGTGGCTGGAGGAGGTGCCACAGGCGTATATAAGCAGCCTGAAGGTGACAGCGGATCTGGAGCATGTGTCTGTGGAAGTGAGGACGGACGGCAGCCAGACGGAGAATACGGATGGAATATCGGTCCGTGTCACCCTGCATGACGGAACCGTTCATACTGTCCATGCAGAGGGCAACGCGGCTGAGCTTGATATGACAGACATCCGGCTTTCGGACGGCAGCCGTTATCAGCCGGTACTCTGGAGCATGGAGAACCCATATCTGTACCGGATGACGGTCACCATGGGTGAGGACACAGTGGAATCCTACTTCGGCCTCAGAGCAGTGGAGATAAAGGAAGTTCATGGGCGGCCGAGAGTATGTCTGAATGGAAAGCCGATCTTCTTAAACGGTGTGCTGGATCAGGGCTACTTCTGTGATGGCATATACCTTCCCGCGGAGGAAGAGGAGTATGAGCGTGATGTCCTGGGCATGAAGGAACTGGGCTTTCGCATGCTGCGGAAGCACATCAAGATCGAGCCGGAATGCTTCTATTACTATTGCGATGTTCACGGAATGCTGGTAATGCAGGATATGGTGAACAGTGGTCGGTATTCCTGGCTGAAGGACACTGCGCTGCCGACGCTTGGCATCTACCGGAAGGATATCGGGGCGCACCTGGGAAGGAAAAAGCGAAAAGCCTTTTTCCGGCAGCATATGCGAGAAACAATTATGCACTTGCATAATCATCCCTGCATTGTTGCGTATACGATTTTTAATGAGGGATGGGGACAGTTTGAGAGCGATGCCATGTATGAAGAGGCAAAGGAACTGGACGGCACCCGGCTGTATGATGCAGCCTCCGGCTGGTTTCCGGGGAAAAAGAGTGATTTCGACAGTCAGCACATCTATTATAAGCGGTTGGAACTGCCGGAAAATCCCAAGCTGCCGATACTGGTGTCGGAGGCAGGCGGATATTCCTATGGCGTGCCGGGGCACTTCTATGCAAAATACACGCATTATGGCTATGGGGGCTCAGACAGTGGGCAGGCGCTGACGGATCAGATCTGCAGCCTGTATGAAAAGACGATCCTGCCTGCTGTCAGTAAGGGTGTCTGCGGCTGTATCTATACCCAGCTCTCCGATGTGGAGGATGAGACCAACGGCTTCTACACGTATGACCGGAAGGTCTTAAAGGTGCAGAAGGAGGAACTCCTTGCGATGAGTCGACGACTGGATGAGGCCATAATGCAGAAAGACTCTTGAGTTCACTGTGAAGAGTATGGTATACTAAGGGAAAGTGCAAAGCACTTTCCGCTACCCAAACGTAGCGTGTATTGTGAAGTAAAATGCATATAATAAAGGGAGGATTTTCAAATGAGAGTAAAAGCTATCATGCTGCCGTATGAACGACTTAGCTGTATCAGGGTGACGGATACCATTGAGACTGCGATCCGGATCATCGATCAACATGAGTTGCTGTCGCTTCCGGTGGTGGACGGAAAGAAGTTTGTGGGCGTGCTGTCCAAGCAGTTTGTGTATGAGGAGTATTTTCGCTGTGACCAGGTGAGCAAGGAAGAGTTCCTGCAGAAGAAGGTTCAGGAATTCATGCGGACAACGATCGAGCCGATACCGGCAGACATGCGGATTGAGGAGGCTGCCGTCCGGTTCATTAACTCCAAGGTGCGCTTTATTCCCATTACAGATAAGAACGGCGAACTGTTAGGAATCGTTACCCAGCAGGCCGTGTTCAAGCAGTATCAGAAAATGTTTGGGCATGAGCACAATTCACTGGTGGTTTACACCTATGACAGCCGTGGAACCATGGCGAAGCTGTGTGAGACCATCGCGAAGGCCGGCGGGGATATCCGTAACATGCTGGTTATGCACACGGACGTGATGAACCTGGTGGAGATCTTCTTGAGAATTGATGCGGAGGACTTCGACAGAGTTGTGAAGGCTTTGGATAAGCAGAAGTTTGACGTACGTGATATCAGTTTTGCAGAAAAGAAATAAGAAGGGACGGCTGTGCGCAGACCGGTAGGATCGTAAGTATATGAAGAAAATATTATTGATGGCAACTGGAGGCACCATTGCTTCCAAGCATTCTGCCAATGGACTCTGCCCGCAGATCGATGCCGGGGAGATCCTTAGTTATGTCCCGCAGATCCGGGAGTTTTGTGATGCTTATGCAGTGCAGGTCTGCAACATTGACAGCACCAATATAGAACCTTCCCATTGGAAGCAGATGCTCCGGGCGATCCGTGAGAATTATGAGTCATATGATGGCTTTGTGATCGCTCACGGGACAGATACCATGGCCTACACGGCAGCAGCGCTGTCTTACATGATCCAGAATTCAGAGAAACCCATCGTCATCACCGGTGCGCAGAAGTCTATCGACCTTGAGATCACCGATGCAAAAACGAATCTCATAGACAGCTTCCGGTATGCGGCGGATGAGGATTCCCAGGGAGTGCAGATCGTTTTCGGCGGGAAGGTCATCGCCGGAACCAGGGCAAAGAAGATACGCTCCAAGAGCTACAATGCCTTTGAGAGTATCGATTATCCTTATCTTGCCATGATTCAGGATACGCGGATCATGCGCTATATTCCTATGATGCCCTACCGGGATCATGTACGTTTCTATGAGAATCTTGATGAGAACATTTTCTTGCTGAAGCTGATCCCCGGAATCTCGCCGCGGGTGCTGCGGTTTCTTTTTGAAGAGCACGACTGCATCATCGTGGAGAGCTTTGGGGTTGGCGGTATTCCGGCTTCCATCGCCGATGAGTTCTATCGGCTGTATCAGGAGTTCCCTAATACAGTTGTGATCATGGCAACCCAGGTAGCCCATGAAGGCAGCGATATGACCGTTTATGAGGTTGGCAATAAGATCAAGCAGGAGTGCGGGATTCTGGAGTCCTATGACATGACATTGGAGGCAGTAATCGCCAAGTCCATGTGGATGCTTGGAACAGGAAACATCGGAACCCGGACCGTGGAAGAGGCGTTTTACCAGAGGGTGAATTATGATATAATTTTCTCCAACAGTTCAGCCAGAACGAATGGCGCGAGCTGAACTGTTACATCGCAAGTCAAACCGAAATCAGGAAGGAGTCAGGCACGTGAAAGCATTGGAAGAATTTGTACACCGGGTGGAATCAGATAATCTGAAGGTGGAGGGAATTCTGGTATACCGGGAAGGAACGGAGATCTTTTCCCACCGATGGACACCGGACCGGGAGCGAAATATCTATTCCAACACCAAAAGCTTTGTGGCGACGGCCGTTGGAATTGCTATCGACGATGGCATTCTCTCCCTGGAGGATCGGCTGGTGGATGTGTTCCCGGATAAGGTTCCCAAGGGCGGCAATCCGGGATTGGAGAAGATTACCCTAAGGTCACTGCTTACCATGTCCTCTGGATTTGAGAAGCGGCTCTTGTTTGTGGAAGGGCGCAGAAGCGGCGAGGGCTTTCCTGATTATGTGGCTTATATGATGTCTCAGCCTGTGGTGCAGGAGCCGGGCAGCCATTTTTTCTATTCTACCGGAGATAGCTGTCTGTTTGCCCGTATGCTGGAAGCGAAAATGGGGAAAAATCTGGCGGAATATGTGTATGAACGGATGTTTCGTCCCATGGATATTCCATATTCCATGTGGGAATGCTGCCCCCAGGGCCATCCTCTGGGAGGAAGCGGTCTGTGTCTGCGTCTTGCTGATATGGCGAAGCTTGGACAGTTATATCTGGACGGCGGCAAATGGAAGGGAAACCGGATCGTGAGCAATGCATGGGTGAAGGAAGCAGTGAAGAAGCAGATTGAGAATCCGGTGTTTGACGAGAATGGGAAGGAGCGAAAGCTTCCGTGGCAAGGACATGGCTACGGTTACCAATTCTGGCTCAGCGAATATCCCGGTTCCTATCGGGCGGACGGAGCTTATGGACAGATTACGATGGTGCTGCCCGGTCAGCAGATGGTGATTGCCGTGCAATGCCCGGAGGAAGGACATTTCAGTCAGGTGCAAAGAGCACTGCATGAGATGATCGTGGAGCTGGTGTGAACAATCGGGTTTGCGATATTCCTGCATAAGTGTAACAATTCAGTCCATCCTATAAAAAAATATATTTTCTTATTGTATTTTGTTGTTTTATGTTGTATTATATGTGTAAAAGGAGTTGATTTTTGTGGAATTCCAATTACCGCCTTCCCAGGAAGGAAAAATGAGAATTGTACAGGAGCTTGTTCCAGGCAAGCAGGTGACGCTGGCTCATATCATTGCAAGCCCCGATCCCATCGTATATAAGAAGCTGGGGCTGGATCCCAGCGTGGACTACAGCCGTGCAGCCATCGGTATTCTGAGCATGAGTCCTGCGGAGATCGCAGTGATTGCCGGAGATATCGCTATTAAGAGTGCAGATATTGAGCTTGGATTTATCGACCGATTCAGCGGGACCCTGATCTTCACCGGAACCGTATCCTCCGTGGAGGAGGCCATCACAGCTATTAATACATATTTGATCGAGAAGCTGGGCTTTACGGTGTGCGAGATCACCAGGACGTAATTATGAAGAAGCTTATATTGGTGGGGCGCAGTGAGTGCGGAAAGACCACTCTGCGTCAGGCCTTAAAGGGTGACACCATTCATTATCACAAAACACAATACATCAATCACTACGATGTGGTCATTGACACACCGGGAGAGTATGCGGAGAACGGTAAACTGGGACGAGCGCTGGCACTGTATTCCTATGAGGCGGATATAGTGGCGCTTCTTATCAATGCCACAGAGCCGTATTCACTGTTTCCACCCTGTGTGGCAGCGGTATCCTGTCGCCCGGTTATCGGCATTGTGACCCAGATCGATGAGCCGGAAGCAAACCCCGAATGGGCGGAACGCTGGCTGCGGCTGGCGGGGTGCCAGGAGGTATTTCATGTGAGCTCTTACACCGGAGAAGGGATATGGCAGTTATTGGAATATCTGCGTGAACCGGGAGACGTTCTTCCCTGGGACAACGAGGCGGAAGCGGAGAAACCGCGACAGGTGTTGTCTACGAAGTCGAAGGGATGATATTATCGTAAATTAAAAATGGTACATACCATAGAAGTGTATTCTGGTATGTACCATTTTCGATTACGCTTTTGCAGGTTGAGACGCTCCATTGTGCCGGAACAGGAGTTTCAGCAACACCGGGCAGAGGATGGAGGTGAGGATAATCAACAGGATGATGCCCACCAGCGGGTCAATACCCAGCAGCGTGCCGTCTGCCGCCGTATAGATGAGAGCATGACCGGTGGTATACACCGCCAGTGCCACCTCGCCCCGGGCAATCATCCCACAGCCGATGGTTAGAGCCTCCTTCTTATCATACCGGCACAGCCGTGCCATACCGCTACAGCCCACAATCTTTCCGATAATGCCTAGCGCCACAAAGGTCAGCCCGAATACCAGATCCCCCAAGTGGAACCGACTGAAATCAGCGCTGATTCCGATATAGGCGAAAAACAGCGGAGCGAAAAACATATACTCGCTAATCTCGATACGCCGATCCACAAATCCGGTATCGTCCATACCGCTGAGCATAATCCCTGCCATATAGGCGCCGGTGATGGCGGCGATGCCAAAGTATTTTTCTGCACAGAATGCATAGAAAAAAGCCACTGCCAGTGAAAAAATCCCGGTGCGCCGTGTGTGGGGATGGCTCTTTTCCAACTTCTTGAACAGATAGCGGATGAGTAGCCCCAGCCCGATGGAGAATACGAAGAACCCAACTGCTTTCAACAGGGTGATCCATACGCTGCTGCCGCCGTTCAGACTGGTGATAAGGCTCAGGGCGATAATGCCGATCACATCGTCGATGATGGCGGCACTGAGCACGGTGGTGCCGACGCGGGTATTAAGCTTTCCAAGTTCCCGCAGGGTCTCCACGGTGATGCCCACACTGGTAGCCGCCAGAATGCAGCCGACGAACAGACCGTTGAGCATTTTCTCGTGGCAGTATCCGGCGCCGAACCCGTCCATAAACAACATGGATCCTACAAAGCCCAGCCCGATAGGCACCAGCACCCCCGACAGCGCGATCAGCGTCGCCGCCAGACCGCTGCGTTTCAGTTCCTTCAGGTCAGTTTCCAACCCGCTGGTGAATAGAATCATTATGACCCCGATCTGGGAAAAGGTATTTAGCACATCCATTTCTTCCGCCGAGGGATTCGTTAATCCGTGAAAGCTGCCGTCCAGCCCGGAGAACAGCGCCGGCCCTACCAGCAGTCCTGCGATGACCATGCCTGCCACCTGAGGCAGTCCGCAACGCCTGGCCAGTACACCCAACCCCTTTGTCGCTACCAGAATGATGGCGAGATAATATAAGATGTTCAAAATATTGAATGAATGTTCCATTGACATATTTCCCCTTTCTTCGCTCGAACCTATTTATTATAATCCATCCGAAAAAAATGTCAATGAAAATCTGATTTGAGTTTTCGCCGTATTTTTTGTATCCCAAACTTGCCAGCAGAGGTAAAGTTGTTTATAATGAAGGAAAGCGAAGCTTTCCGCTACCCAAACGTAGCGAAGCGGAGTTTGGGTTTCCCGAAGCGCGAAGCTTTCCGCTACCCAAACGTAGCGAAGCGGAGTTTGGGTTTCCCGAAGCGCGAAGCTTTCCGCTACCCAAACGTAGCGAAGCGGAGTTTGGGTTTCCCGAAGCGCGAAGCTTTCCGCTACCCAAACGTAGCGAAGCGGAGTTTGGGTTTCCCGAAGCGCGAAGCTTTCCGCTACCCAAACGTAGCGAAGCGGAGTTTGGGTTTCCCGAAGCGCGAAGCTTTATAGAAAGGACAGTTATGGAATTCCATTATCAGATTCCCGAACGCTTCTACGGTCTGTTCCGGTCACCGAACCGGGATACTTACATAGAAGCGCTGCTGATCATAAACGAAGAATATCAATACAACAGTTATTTTTTGAGTAAAGAGTCCTGCATTCGTATCCTCAGCGATTATTTCTCCCAGAAGAAGCTGACCATGGCCAGGGAGGAGGATGAGACGGAGCTGGATCTTTTAGAGACGCCGGCCAACCGGATCCTCAACTGGCTCCTTCGGGCACAGTGGCTGAAGAAGCTGGAGGATTATTACGCCCAGGTGACCAATATCATCATCCCGGATTATGCGGCTATCTTCATCGAAGCCTTTGAACGGCTCACCGATGATGAACTGGATGTTACGGAGATCTATATCCAGAATATCTATGCTATCCTGTTTTCCTTGCAGAATGACAAGCGGGCCAGCTACCGACTCCTAAAGACAGCCCTGGTGAATACCAGGCAGTTGAACCGCTCGCTTCAGAACATGCTCCACAATATGGATCGATTCTTTGGCGGTCTGCTGGAGAAGAATTTTTACGGGGATCTCTTGAAGGAACACCTGGAAGGCTATGTGTCGCAGATTATTGAAAAAAAATATCACATCTTAAAGACCAGTGACAACTTCTATATCTATAAGACAGACATCAAGAACTGGATCCGACAGATGCAGCAGGATGAGGCCTGGATGCAGCAGATACTGAAGAAGGAGCATGGAAAGGTCAGCGAGACGGAGATCCTGGAGAATCTGGAACGCATCCAGCGGGGCTTTGACGATATTGAGCGGCGCATTGCGAACATGGATAAGGAAAATATGAAGTATGTGAAGGCTACCGTGGTGCGACTAAACTATCTTCTGAACGGGGAAGGCAGCATGAAGGGGCTGATCATTGAACTTCTGAATCATCTGTCTGAACTGACGGATAACACGCAGGCCTTGGAGCAGACGGCGGCTATCATGAATCTGTCCAGCCAGCAGCTTCTGGCGGAAAAGTCCCTCTATAAGAAACGCTCCCCCCGGAAGAACTTCATCGATCAGTTGGAGCCGGAGGAGGAGAGGGAAGAACTTTCCAAGGAGGAGATTCTGCGGCTCAATAAGATCCAGCACCGTTTTACCAGAAAACAGCTGGAGGAATATCTGGAGGCGCGCATGGATCCGGCCGGGAATGTCCAGATCGACGAGGAAGCCGTGAAGACGGATGAAGACTTTGAGAAGTTGATATTGGCATATGATTATGCCATCAAGCGGAACAGCAGCTTCCAGGTGGATGTCGGCGCGGAGGAGATCGTAGATAATGGTTCCTATATCTATCCGAAGCTTACATTTATAAAGAAGGATGTGGGATAGCGCGCATTGTGTGGACGAGCGGTATCTGTGGAATGGAAAGAACGATAATATAGAGAAAGGGCAGTCAAGATGATAACATATATAGAAGAGCTTTCAGACGAGGAAAAAGAGCAGCTGACAGGAATCATACGCACGCTGCTTGCGCAGACCTTCCTGCTGGAACGGAAATATGACAAGAAGGGAAGTCGCTTTGTTTTTAATAAGGAGTACCGTATCTGCTGCAGACATCTGGAATTCTTGCAGGAATATTTTCAGGTGGCTGGCATGGAGCTTAAGGAGAACACGCCAACCGGTGTGATCTATCTGGTGGGGGAGGATGCTCAGGCATTGCGGCTTACCAAGCTGGCAACGATCTATCTGCTGCTCTTAAAGCTCATTTATGACGAGCAGATGTCTCAGGCCTCCACCAGCGTGAATATCTATACCACCCTGGGCGAGTTGAACGAGCGGATGGGAAGTTTTCGTCTCCTGAAGGAACGGCCTTCGCCAACAGAGGTTCGCCGGACACTGACTCTGCTGAAAAAATATCAGATCATCGAGATCTTAGATGCCCTGGATGAGCTGGAGAGCGAGAGCCGCCTTATCATATATCCCTCGATCAGCATGGTGCTTTTCGGTGATCGGGTGCAGGAATTACTACAATCCTTTGAGGAGGAGAGCGATGGAAACGAAGACGAACCGACAGCGATTTGAGGCGCTGTCCCGGATGTGCCTCAATAACTGGCATTATATTGATAAAAAGATACTTTCCTTTCACAAGGAGATCAACTTTTTTACCGGACATTCCGGAAGCGGAAAGTCCACCATCATCGACGCGCTGCAGATCGTGCTGTATGCAAATACCGATGGCCGGGGCTTCTTCAATAAGGCCGCGGCGGAGGATTCCGACCGAAACCTTATCGAATATCTGCGCGGTATGATCAACATCGAGGACAATAATGAGAGTGCTTACCTGCGAAACAGGAATTTTTCCAGTACCATCGTGCTGGAGCTTGAGGACAGCGACACGGGAGAATGTCAGTGCGTGGGCGTAGTCTTTGATGTGGAGACAGCTACCAATGAGATCGCACGGTGCTTTTTCTGGCACAAGGGCGAGCTTTTGAAAAACGATTACCGGATAGACCGGAGGGTCATGTCTACGGAGGAGGTCAAGGAATATCTGGCCCGCAGCTTCGACCGGACAGATTTCTATACGACATCCCGGAATGAGTCCTTCCGGCGCAGACTCTACGATATCTATCTAGGCGGACTGGACATGGAGAAGTTCCCCATGCTGTTTAAGCGGGCGATTCCCTTCAAGATGAACAGCAGGCTGGAGGACTTCGTGAAGGAATATATCTGCATGGAGCAGGATATCCATATCGAGGATATGCAGGAGAGCGTCATGCAGTATGGCCGTATGCAGAAGAAGATCGCGGATACGGCGGAGGAAATTGATGCCCTTACCGAGGTGCAGGAGAAGTATCTGCTGGTGGAGGATAAGCAGAAGGAACTGGAAAAATACGACTATTTCGCAAGAAAATTCGAGATTCTTCAGCAGAAGGAGGCGCTGGCAGAGTTGGAGCAGAAGGCCGATCTGCATGAGAAGGATCTTGAAGCACTGGCGGAAAGCCTGACCGGACTGGAGGCGGAGAAGGAGGAACTGAACGGAAAGAAGGAGGAATTGATCCGACTGATCGCGGAGACCGGCTATCAGGAGGCTGCGGAGCGTCTGGAAGGCGTGAATCAGCTGCTGGAGCGCATGGAGAAGAGCCGGGCGCGCTGGGATGAGACAGCGGGACGATTAAAGGCGTGGAATGACAATGACATGGCCAGCAATGCCATCCTCTGGAACATCAAGCGGTTTGCTTCCTATGAGATCGAGGATGATCAGCTTGCCGAATTGAAGGCTGACATCGCCCAGCTGATGAATGAGGTGAAGGAGGAGAAGAACGAACTGGATGGAGAGATACGCAGCCTGCGGGGAGAGATGAAGCAGATCCAGGGAGAGCTTGCGGAGCTTCACACCGGAAGCAAGGTCTATCCCAGGGAGGTCACGGAGGCCAGACAGTTCCTGTACCAGGGACTGGTGAAGCGCCTCGGTAAGGCTGTGCGCGTGGAAGTTCTGGCGGATCTTATCGATATTAAGGAAGAGCGCTGGCGCAACGCGGTGGAGGGCTACATGGGCAACAACAAGCTGTTGCTGGTGGTGGAGCCTAAGTATGCCAGGGATGCCATGGAGATCTATCGGGAGCTGGACAGCAGCAAATATTACCGGACAGCGGTTCTGGATACAGAGAAAATTCTTCAGAAGGAGCATCGGGTGCGGGAGAATGCTCTGTCCGAAGCCGTGAAGGCAAAGGAATCCTATGTGCAGAGCTATCTGAATTATCTCCTTGGAAACGTGATAAAGTGCGATACCATTGAGGAGATGCGGGAGTATCCGGTGGCTGTCATGGACAACTGCCTGCTGTACCAGGGCTACAAGCTGTCCCATATGAATCCGCATAATTACACCAGAGGAGCCTATATCGGTGCGGAGAGCTTGAAGCGCCGGATCTCCCTCTTGAAGAAGCAGCTTTCCGGGCTGGAATCAAAGCTTTCCCCCAAGCTGTCACAGCAGGGCGAATTCGTGGCAATGCTCTCCATGGAGCAGCTGGGAAAGGAACCTTACGAATATATGGAATGGCTTTCCGATATCCGGGAAAGCAAGGCCAAGGAAAAGGAGAAGCAACGTCTGGAGCAGCGGATCCTGGAGCTTCAGAAGAAGGATGTGGCCAGACTGAAGCAGCAGAAGGAGAATGTGGAGGAAGAGCTTCGCAGAGCCGATGAGAGACTCAAAGGTCATCTGGAAAAAACGGCACTCTTAAAGCGCACCCTGGAGGAAGACAAGCAGAAGCGCATCGAGGGGATTGAACTTCTGACCCAGTTGGAGAAGGAATTCAGAGAGAATGTGATTCCTATGGTGGAGAAGTCCGGCGCGGCACCGGAACAGGAGCCGGGACAGGAGTCTTCCGGGACGCTGGTCGAAGCCTTGGAACAGGAATTTTCTGAGATTGTCGCTAAGGAGAACCGTTTCTCCTCTGAACAGTTGAAGCGACGCTTTATTGCCAAGAAGGAAAATGCCGGACAGGAGAAGGAACAGTTGTTCCAGCGACTGGCGGAGACAAGAGGAAGCTACCTGAAGGCGTACCCCAACCGCGGATTCTCCCAGTTTAGTCAGGATAACCGGGAATATGACAGAGTTCTTGAGGAATTGCAGTTTACGGAGCTTTCGAAGTACCAGCAGTTGGCCAGGGAACAGGCCAAGTCCGCCGTGCAGCATTTCCAGAATGACTTTATCTACAAGATCCGCAGTGCCATCAAGGACGCCATGGATCGGAAGGATGAGCTGAACCGGATCATCGACAAGCTGGATTTCGGTAAAGATAAGTATCAGTTTGTTTTTACCAGGAACCACGGGGAAGATGGAAAGTATTATGACATGTTCATGGATAAGTCCCTGGAGATCAGCCCGGATCAGTTGTCAGACAATATGGAGGAACAGATGAATCTCTTCTCCATAGAGCATGGACAGAAGTACGGGGAGCTGTTAAACGAGCTGATGAGCGTGTTCATCCCGCCGGCGGATGCCAGCAATGAGGAGCAGGAGGAAGCCAGACGGAACATGGAGAAGTATGCGGATTACCGCACCTATCTGTCCTTCGATATGCAGCAGATCATCCGAAGCGAGGAGGGGCAGATTAAGCTGAAGCTCTCTAAGATGCTTAAGAAGAATTCCGGCGGTGAGGGTCAGAACCCCCTGTACGTAGCGCTTCTTGCCAGCTTCGCCCAGGCCTATCGTATCAATATGCCGTCAAGGCTCCTTCGGAATCCGACCATCCGCCTGGTGGTGCTGGACGAGGCTTTTTCCAAGATGGACGGCGAGAAGGTGGCCAGCTGTATCGGCCTGATCCGAAGCCTTGGCTTCCAGGTCATCATCAGTGCCACCAATGACAAGATCCAGAATTATCTGGAAAATGTGGACAAGACCTTTGTTTTTGCCAATCCGAATAAGAAGAGTATCTCCATTCAGGAGTTTGAGAAGAAGGATTTTGAGCAGCTGGAGGATGGAGAGTAGAGGATAAGGGTTATGCAGCAGGAATTATTGGCACAATTAAAAGAAATCTCCCCGGAGGAGCAGGATATCCTGGAGGGGAAGACGGAGGTTGAACGGAGTATCTATACGGGGCGGCGGGAGTTTGTCATCAACGGAAAGCGTATGCTGGAGCGGGGAAAACTCATCGACATCCGTATACATACCCGCTTTATCCATTTTCCAAGGCATAGCCACGACTATATCGAGATCATTTACATGTGTTCGGGAACGACCACTCACATCATAAACGGAAGCGAGAAGGTCGTTCTGAATAAAGGAGATCTGTTGTTCTTAAACCGGAATACTTCGCATGAGATCTATCCGGCAAGAGAGGACGATATCGCTGTGAATTTTATTGTGCTGCCGGAATTCTTCGACAAAGCCTTCGAGATGGTGGAGGAGGAGAATGTGATCCGGGACTTTCTTGTGGGAAGCTTAAAGCAGAATGGTGACGGAAGGGATTACATCTATTTCAAGGTGGCTGATGTTCTTCCGGTACAGAATCTCATTGAGAACATGATCTGGTCGCTGGTACATAAGCAGGGAAATGTCCGCAATATCAACCAGACCACCATGGGGCTGCTGATGCTGCAGCTGGCCAACTATACGGATCGTATCGAAGGGAGTAATCCGAGGCAGTACGAGCAGAATATGATGTTTACGGTGCTGCGCTATATTGAGGAGAATTATAAAGAAGGGACGCTGACGGAACTGGCGGAGCTGATGAATCAGTCTGTGACAGGACTAAGCCGCTTTATCAAGAAAAACTCCGACATGAATTTCCAGCAGCTTCTGCAGCAGAAGCGTCTGAATCAGGCGTCCTTTTTGCTGACGACAACCAGACTAACGGTGGAGGAGATCATTCTGGCAGTTGGCTATGACAACACCAGCTATTTCCACCGGATCTTCCGGGAACGGTATGGAATGACACCGAAGAAGTACCGGGACGAGTGGCGGTGAGCAGTACACTCTTACTGCAGCAGGCGATCAATATTGATGATTAAGTCTTTATAAATGGTACATGGAATGTCATCCTGAAAGAAATACTGGTTAGAGTCTTCTTCTCCCTTAAAGGAGTAGGTCTGGACAGTCTTTTTCATGGGGTTGACAATCCAATATTCACGGACACCGGCAGTACGATACTTGAATAGCTTTACGAAATAATCCATTCTGGTACTTGAAGGAGAAACAATTTCGATGATCCAATCCGGAGCACCGACACAGCCGTTGTCTGTAAGTTTATCCCTGTCACAAATGACACTGATATCCGGTTCAACGTAATTTGTATCGTCCTCATTCAGAAAAACGGCAAATGGAGCAGGAAATACTTCACAGGATCCATGATTTCTTCTAATGTAATCCCGTATTTCGGCAGAGAGGTTCATAACAAGGCGCTGATGGTTTGTGTTTGGCGGGGCCATCATGTACATTTGGCCGTCGATCAGCTCCGCACGCTGTCCTTCCGGTAGGGCGTAGATATCTTCAGTGGTGTGGATTTGTTCTTTGGGTAGTGGCATGGTGTACCTCCTGTTCTAGTGATTGTACTTTTTGTCATGCGATTTAAATGCAATGCCTTATACTTCCTCTTTCTGTAATGATACCACTAAAATTTGACACTGTAAAGACAAGCCTGACAAGCAGAAAAAATATTTTGCATTGTTGAATGGACAAACTTCATAAAATATACGAATAGCCAATGCGATTTGCAAATCGGGCAAAATTTGCACTTATACAGTCCTTTTTTTCGTATAATGGCGGTTGAAAAAATTTTCAACAATAGGAAGCACGATTTTTGAGCTTCCGGTTGCCATGAATGAAATACTTAGGAAAAGGAAGTGGAAGAATGGCGAATTACACGATTGGAGACATGGTCTTTGATACCAGGGAAGCCCGTGGCTATTCGCAGGAGGCGCTGAGCTTTGGCATCTGCAGTACATCGTCCTTGTCGCGGATCGAGAACAACTCACAGGTTCCAAGCAAACGTGTCTTTGACGCACTCATGCAGCGGATGGGCATGTCGATGTCCATTTACAGTGCATTTGTCAGCAAGCGGGAGATGGAGATCTACCGCTTGATACAGGAATTGGCCTGGAGGTTGGAGAGTCAGGATTATACCAGTGTAGATGCTCTGATACAGGAACTGGAGAGCAGAATAAGCGACTCGGATGTCCTGGAGAAGCAGTATCTGATCTTTGCCAAGGCCAGTATGATGAAGCGGAATGGCGAGCCAAGTGAGGTGGTCTTAGAGAAGCTGCTGGAGGCGATCCGACTGACAATGTCGGACTTTGAGGAACGGAAAAATATCAGGAACCGGCTGCTTACCTTCGATGAGATCACGGTTCTCAACAGCATTGCTCTGGAATACTACAATATGGGACAGCAGGAGCGCGGCTTGAAATTGCTGTATGAATTGAAGGATTATCTGGAAGAGCATGTGATCGATGAGGAAGAGAAGGCGAAGAAGTATCCGATGATTCTAAACAACATCGCCTGGAGAATCGGAAAAGAGGTGGGAAACCACTGGGAAGCATATCGGATCAGCAGTGTGGGGATTCATTATTGTGTAAAACATAATAAGCTGGCAGTACTGCCGTATCTGATTAGTAATAAGGCCTGTGCAGCTTATGAGATGCATAAACAGGATGAAGCAAAATTGCTATTTCATCAGGCGGTTACGCTCTTCAATATATGCGAGAAAGAGGGGTCAGCAAAGCATATAAAGGATGAAATAGCAATTAAGTATCATCTGGAACTTGATTAAGTGCCCTCAATCATGTCCCAAGGGAAATAGGCAACAACCGTATCGTCAGCGCTACATGCATTGTCAGATGCCGGAAGCAGGATGCCTGCGGCAAGAATTGCCGCGATCATTGCGAAAGCAATTATAGATTTTCTCATGTTCATTTTGATTCACCTCCATTCTGACGGGGTATATAGCGCTATATCCGATCCGTGATTCAATAGTAATACATTTTCTTCGGAAACACCATTTCGTTTGGCGGGAAATTTTTATCCCGCCAAATAGCAAGTGAAATCAAAAATCGCAAATAAGGACGGTAATTTTGTAAAATACCGTCCTTATTTTATGCCCGAAAAAACGGTATACTAACTTACATATAAGTTCAGCCAGAACGGGCGCAGGCTGAACAATGCTTACGAAAAGGGAAGGAGAAGCATCATGGGCAACTATTATTTAGCCATTGACATTGGCGCTTCCAGCGGCCGTCATATCCTGGGGAGCATCCGGGATGGCAAGATGGAGCTGGAAGAAATCTATCGTTTTGAGAACGGAATGAAGGAGAAAAACGGACACCTCTGCTGGGATCACGAAGTACTTTTTGCGAATATTCTGGCTGGGATTAAGAAGTGCAAGGAGATCGGCAAGATCCCGGTGAGCATGGGAATCGACACCTGGGGTGTTGACTTCGTTCTCCTTGATGAAAACGATCAGGTTCTGGGTGACCCTGTGGGATACCGTGACAGCAGGACTAAGGGAATGGATGACAAGGTCTATGAGATCATCTCCGAGGATGATCTGTACGCACGGACCGGCATCCAGAAGGCAATCTTCAATACCATCTATCAGTTGATGGCAGTAAAGTGTGAACATCCGGAATATATGGACAAGGCGAAGGCCATGCTGATGACACCGGATTACTTCCATTTCCTGCTGACCGGTGTGAAGATGCAGGAGTATACCATGGCCACCACCGGACAGCTGGTGAATCCGGAGACAAAGGACTGGGATTATGAACTCATCGACATGCTGGGCTATAATCGTGAGATGTTCCTTCCGATCCATACGCCGGGAACTCTGGTGGGCAGCTTTAAACCGGAGATTCAGGAAACGGTTGGGTTTAACTGCAATGTGGTGCTGCCGGGAACACACGATACTGCTTCCGCCGTCTTAAGCGTACCCGCCAACGATGATGATTTCCTTTACATCAGTTCTGGAACCTGGTCTCTGATGGGAATCGAGACGAAGAAGGCAAACTGCTCTATGGAGAGCAAGAAAGCGAATATCACCAACGAGGGCGGCTACGATTACCGTTTCCGTTATCTGAAGAATATCATGGGACTCTGGATGATCCAGAATGTCAAGAAGGAGCTTGATAACAAGTATTCCTTTGCGGAGCTCTGCGACATGGCTGCCGGGTGTGACGATTTCAAGTCCAGAGTGGAAGTGGACGACGATTGCTTCCTGGCTCCGGCCAATATGATCGCTGAGGTTCAGCGCTATTGCCGGGATACCGATCAGGCAGTGCCGGAAACGCCGGGACAGATCGCAGCAGTTATCTACAACAGCCTGGGAGAATGCTATGCCAGAACCGCACAGCAGATCGAACATATCATGGGGCGGACCTACAGCCGTATCCATGTGGTGGGCGGCGGTGCCAATGCCGTTTATCTGAACCAGTTGACCGCTAAGTACACCGGCAAGGAAGTCCATGCAGGCCCCACCGAGGCTACCGCCATCGGAAACCTCACAGCCCAGATGCTGAAAGAGGGCGAGTTCAAGACCGTAGAGGAAGCCAGAACCTGCATCTATCATTCCTTTGAAATAAAGAAGTATTGATACATATTGAAGCGTGTGAAAGCGAAGCAATCCGTGGAATTTTATAATTTTATATATAGTAATTCTTGCAGTAACAGATATGAAAATTTATATAATATAAGGAGAGATCAATCATGACGAACAAAGAACGTTACGAAGCTGCCCGGGAAGCCTATGCCAGGCTGGGCGTAGACACTGAGAAAGCCATCGAGACACTGAAGGGACTTCCGGTTTCCCTTCATTGCTGGCAGGGAGACGATGTCACCGGCTTTGACCATGACGGCCCACTGACCGGAGGTATCCAGACTACCGGCAATTACCCCGGCAAGGCTAGGACACCGGAACAACTGATGGAGGATATGGAGAAGGTATTAAGCCTTGTGCCTGGAAAAGCAAAGCTGAACCTTCATGCCAGCTATGCCATCTTCGAGCCGGGAGAGTTTGTGGATCGGGACAAGCTGGAGCCGAAGCATTTCGCAAAATGGGTGGAATTCGCCAAGAAGCATCATATGGGAATCGACTTTAACCCCACCTATTTCTCACATCCGAGAGTGAAGGATGGTCTGACCCTGTCAAGCCCGGATGAGGAGACACGGAAGTTCTGGATCGAGCATGGCAAGGCCTGCATCCGCATCTCCCAGTATTTTGCAGAGGAGACAGGAATCCCCTGTGTCATGAATATCTGGACTGGTGATGGCTTCAAGGATATCCCGGCTGACCGTATGGGTCCCAGAATGCGCTATAAGGATTCCATCGAGCAGATCCTGTCCGAGCCGTATGATTTTAACAAGGTAAAGCCCTGCGTGGAGTCCAAGGTGTTTGGTATCGGCGTGGAAGCTTACACCGTTGGAAGTGCTGAGTTTACCTTAAGCTTCGCAGCTGCCCACAAGGAAAAGTGTATGCCGCTGATGGACAACGGACATTATCATCCCACCGAGGTGGTTTCCGATAAGATTCCGGCGCTTCTGTGCTTCTTCCCGGAGATCGCACTGCATATTACACGTCCCATCCGCTGGGACAGCGACCATGTGGTACTGTTTGACGATGAGACCAGAGAGATGGCCAAGGAGATCGTTCGCAATAACGCTCTGGGTCGCGTATACATGGCGCTGGATTACTTCGATGCCAGCATCAACCGTATCTCTGCCTGGACCGTTGGCTTCCGTAGCTGGCAGAAGGCACTGCTGATGGCGCTCTGCACGCCCAATGAGAAGCTTGCCGAGCTTCAGGATACCAATCAGATGACAGAGCTGATGGTAATGCAGGAGGAGATGAAGACCTATCCCTTCGGCGATGTGTGGGCAGAATACTGTGACCGCTGCGGCGTAGCCGGAGACACTGCCTGGTTTGAAGAGATCAAGAAGTACGAGAAAGAGGTTCTCTCCAAGAGATAAATCATAAAATGGTAAAAAATCCCGGTGTGTATTATAGTATCCCGATAATCGCGCCGGGAATTTTTGATGGAATATATGTTGTATATCTGTTGAAATCCTATTGACGTATCAGAAAAACAGACGTATAATGAATGTGAAACGAACATAAAACAAATAAAAACAAACAAAAACAAATAAAATCGGAAAGGATGTGAAAAAATGACGGAATACTACGATGGAGAGATCACGAAGTCTCCTCGTATCCAGCGACTGGTGGAGCATCTGTTCGAAAATATGCCGCAGATCGAGGCTGACCGCGCTGTACTGTTGACTGAGTCCTATCAGGCCACAGAGGGAGAACCTATCATCATGCGCAGAGCCAAAGCCTTCGCGCATATATGCGAAGGGCTGCCTATTACCATCCGGCCGGAGGAGCTTGTGGTGGGGAGCAGTACCAAAGCTCCCAGAAGCTGCCAGGTGTTCCCGGAATTCTCCTGGGAATGGTTGGAGAAGGAATTTGATACCATCGAGACGAGATCGGCAGATCCATTCCATATCTCGGAAGAGACCAAGGAGACACTCCGCCGGGTTTATCCTTACTGGAAGGGCAGAACTACCAGCGAATTAGCCGAATCGTATATGGCACCTGAGGCCAGGGATGCGATCGCTCACAATATCTTCACGCCCGGCAATTATTTCTACAACGGAATCGGCCATGTGACAGTGAATTACGGCGAGGTGCTAAAGGAGGGATTCTCCGGAATACGTCAGAGAGCTGTTAAGGCACTGGAAGCTATGAATGTGGGCGATGCGGATTACTGCAGACGTTCCCAGTTCCTGCAGGCGGTCATTATAAGTTGTGATGCGGCCATTACATATGCGAGGCGCTATGCGGCGCTGGCAGAGACAGAGGCGGCAAAGGAGTCAGATCCGGCAAGAAAGCAGGAGCTTCTGATGATCGCGAAAAACTGTCGAAATGTGCCAGAAAAGGGAGCGACCACTTTCTGGGAGGCTTGTCAGTCCTTCTGGTTCGTACAACTGTTGCTTCAAGTGGAGTCCAGCGGGCACTCCATCTCTCCGGGACGGTTTGACCAGTATATGTATCCTTATTATAAGAAGGATATGGATGCCGGAAGGATCACAATAGAGGAGGCACAGGAGCTTATCGACTGCGTCTGGGTGAAGCTCAACGACCTCAATAAAGCCAGGGATGCGGCCAGCGCAGAAGGCTTCGCCGGCTACAGTATGTTCCAGAACCTGATCGTAGGCGGCCAGGATAAGGACGGGGGGGATGTGACCAATGACCTTTCCTTTATGTGTATTGAGGCCAGTCATCATGTGTTCCTGCCACAGCCATCCCTGTCAATCCGGGTGTGGAACAAGAGCCCCCAGGAGCTTTTGCTGAAGGCAGCGGAGCTGACCAGAACCGGGATCGGATTGCCGGCCTACTATAATGATGAAGTGATCATTCCGGCACTGATGAGCCGGGGGCTGACCTTGCAGGATGCCAGAGAATACAACATCATCGGATGTGTAGAACCCCAGAAGTCCGGGAAGACGGACGGCTGGCATGACGCAGCATTTTTCAATATGTGCAGACCTCTGGAGCTGGTGTTTTCCAACGGCTGGGACAAGAATGAACAGATAGGAAGAGAGACCGGCGATGTGACTGGGATGGAGAGCTTTCAGGAGTTCTATGATGCTTATAAAACCCAGATGGAGTACATGATCTCTCTGATGGTCAACGCGGATAATGCCATCGATATGGCGCACAGAGAGCGCTGCCCGCTTCCATTCCTTTCCGGTATGGTGGAGGATTGCATCGGCAGAGGAGAGAGCGTCCAGGAGGGCGGAGCTGTTTATAACTTTACCGGGCCGCAGGGCTTTGGCATTGCGAATGTGGCGGATTCCTTATATGCGATCAAGACGCTGGTCTATGAGCAGAAGAAGATTACTATGGAAGAGCTGAAGGCCGCACTGGAGCATAATTTCGGGAAAGGTCTTTCGGAGGATTCCGTAAAGGAGATCACGGCAAGAATTGTAGGTGAGATCGCAGAAAATGGCAGGAGCGTGACAGCTTCCGATATGGAGCAGATCGCAGGTGCAGTGACAGCGATGGTTCAGGAAGAGAACAGCAAAAACCGTGAGCGCTACGAAGAGATTCGCGAGCTACTGTCCGAAGCACCGAAGTTCGGCAACGACATCCCACAGGTGGATGCAATGGCCAGGGATGCGGCTTATACCTACACACGTCCTCTGGAAAAATACAGGAATCCGCGGGGCGGACAGTTCCAGGCAGGATTGTATCCGGTGTCGGCCAATGTGCCTTTGGGAGCACAGACCGGAGCTACGCCGGACGGACGGTACGCTAACACGCCGGTGGCAGACGGTGTATCACCTTCCGCGGGAAAGGATACCCACGGACCCACTTCGGCGGCTAATTCCGTGTCAAAGCTGGATCATTACATAGCCTCCAACGGAACGCTGTTTAATCAGAAGTTCCATCCGTCGGCATTGGCAGGACAGAAGGGGCTGGAGAATTTCGTGGCTCTGGTTCGGGGGTACTTCGATCAGAAGGGAAGCCATATGCAGTTCAATGTGGTGGATCGGGAAACGCTTCTGGATGCCCAGAAGAATCCGGACAAGTATAAAGGCCTGGTAGTGCGTGTGGCAGGCTACAGTGCGCTGTTCACGACGCTTTCTAAGTCACTGCAGGACGATATCATCCGAAGAACGGAGCAGGGTTTTTAAATGGACAGAGAATATAGAAATGTAAAAGGAAGGATTTTTGACATCCAGAAATTTTCCGTTCATGACGGACCGGGGATACGGACCATTGTATTCTTCAAGGGATGCGTACTGCACTGCCGCTGGTGCTGCAATCCAGAGTCACAGCACTATGAGATTGAGACTATGGTGGTGGACGGAAAGGAGAAGACCATCGGCCGGGACGTGACGGTAGGAGAGGTTCTTCTGGAGATATCCCAGGATCGGACATTCTATCGGAGGAGCGGCGGAGGCGTGACGCTTTCCGGCGGAGAAGCGCTTTGCCAGCCGGATTTCGGAGAAGCGCTGCTGCATGGACTGAAGGAGGAAGGCTATCACACAGCCATGGAGTCTATGGGCTGCGCGAAGTTCGAGACGATAGAACGCTATCTGCCGAATCTGGATCTCTATCTGATGGATATTAAGCACATGGATCCGAAGAAGCATGAGCTGTTTACCGGAAGGAGCAATGAGCTTATGCTGGAAAATGCAAAACGGATCGCAGCCAGCAGCACGGAGCTGATCATTCGCGTTCCGGTGATTCCGGGCTTTAATGATACGCCGGAGGAGATCCGTGCCATCGCCCGGTACGCAGCCACCTTAAAGGGGGTAGAACAAATGCATCTGCTGCCGTATCATCGGCTCGGACAGGACAAGTATACCGGCCTTGGGCGGGAATATCTCATGGGGGATGCGCTTCCGCCGGACAAGGAGCATATGCAGATACTTCTGGAAGAAGTAAACTGCGTAGGACTAAAGGGACAGATCGGCGGATAAAAACAACAAAAAACCACATAAAACATGTTGACTTGTCTCTTTTGATGTATTATAATAAGCCTAAAGCAAACTAAAAACAAACTTAAGCAAGGAAAACCAACAAAAAACAGGAGGAAAGTTATGGTATCCGAATATGAAATCAAAAAACAGATCTGTGACATCGGTAAACGGATCTACAACCGCAACATGGTTGCGGCCAATGACGGCAACATCTCCGTGAAGATCAGCGACAATGAATTCTTATGTACACCGACCGGTGTATCCAAGGGCTTTATGACCCCGGACTACATCTGCAAGGTGGATAAGGAAGGAAAGGTCATCCAGGCAAACGGCAACTTCAAGCCGTCATCCGAGATCAAGATGCATATGAGAGTATATCAGGAGCGTCCCGATGTAAAGTCCGTAGTACATGCACATCCTATGTATGCAACGACCTTCGCGATCTGCGGGATTCCTCTTACTCAGCCGATCATGCCTGAGGCGGTAATCGCATTAGGATGCGTACCGATCGCTAAGTACGGAAGACCGTCCACCATGGAGATCCCCGATGCGGTATCCCCATACCTGCAGCATTTTGATGCGGTACTGCTGGAGAATCACGGTGCACTGACCTACTCCGATTCCCTGCTTTCTGCATATCTGAAGATGGAATCTGTAGAGTTTTATGCACAGCTGCTGTATCAGTCCAAGATGATGGGTGGCCCTCACGAGTTCACACCGGAGCAGGTTGAGGACCTGTATGAGATCCGCAGACAGTTCGGTATGAAGGGAAAGCATCCGGCAAACCTCTGCCCCAACACTGTAGCAGGTAAGCCAAGTTGCCATAGCTGCGGAGCTTGCGGCGGCAAGAAGCAGGGCAAGGAAGAGAATGCCGAGCTGGTAGCCGATATTACCAAGAAGGTTATGGAGCAGTTGGGATTTTCCAAGTAAGGGATGTGAGAAAATGGAAGATCAATACATAGCCGAGGTCGTCTCACGTGTCGTTGAGAATGTGCAGAAGAATACAGATGTCACACTTCGGTTGGCTGTCAAGCTGATTGAAGCGGTCGAAGCCGAGGCTGCCCGCATGGGTGTGAATGCCGTGGTCGCAGTGGCGAACCGGGGCGGACGTCCGGTGGCGGTTCACTGTATGGATGATTCCTACATCGCCAGCTACGACATTGCATTGAACAAGGCATACACCTGTGCAGCACTGAAGATGCCCACCACGCAGTTGAAAAGATTAAGTCAGCCGGGCGGCGAGCTCTACGGGATCCAGCATACCAACGAAGGGAAGATCGTTATCTTCGGCGGAGGGATTCCCATCCGCTGGGGCGATAAAGTCATTGGTGGTCTTGGAGTCAGCGGAGGCAGTGAAGCCCAGGACACGGCACTGGCTGAGTACGGCGAGAGATTATTGAAGGAGGCACTTGATATATGGCAGTAAATGAGTCAGAACTGCGGCTTATCGTGTCGGAAGTAGTGAAGAAGCTGAACGAGCAGGAGCAGGCTCCCGCTGCACAGCTTGGAATCTTTAACGATATGAATACAGCTATCGCAGCTGCAAAGGACGCACAGAAGATCATGCAGCAGATGCCTATGGATTTCCGCGAGAAGATCATCAGCAAGATTCGCGAGAAAACCCTGGAGAATGCAGAACTTCTGGCAAAAATGGGTGTGGAGGAGACCGGCATGGGCAATGTCGGCCACAAGATATTGAAGCACCGCCTGGTAGCTGAAAAGACACCGGGAACAGAAGATATCACAACAACCGCCTGGTCTGGTGACCGGGGACTTACCTTGATCGAGATGGGACCCTTTGGGGTGATCGGAGCTATCACGCCCTGCACCAATCCCAGTGAGACCATCCTCTGCAACAGTATCGGGATGATCGCAGGAGGAAACACCATCGTGTTCTGTCCGCATCCGGCTGCTGTGAAGGTGTCCAATTTCGCGGTAGATATGGTCAACCGTGCATCCATGGAGGTTGGCGGCCCTGTAAACATCGCGGTTTCCCTGGAGCATCCTTCCATTGAGACCAGCGCTATCATGATGAAGCATCCGGACATCCATCTGATCGCAGCTACCGGAGGCCCCGGCGTTGTGACCACCGTGCTTTCCTCCGGGAAGCGTGGCATCGGAGCCGGAGCAGGTAATCCGCCGGCACTGGTGGACGAGACTGCAGATATCCGCAAGGCAGCCATGGATATCGTAAACGGCTGTACCTTCGACAACAACCTTCCCTGCATCGCAGAGAAAGAGGTGGTGGTTGTGGATTCCGTAGCGGATGAACTGATCCACTGGATGCTTGAGGAATGCGGTTGCTACATGGCTTCCAAGGAAGAACAGGATAAGCTGATCGCCACCGTATTTACCAAGGGTACAGCATTGAACCGGAAATGTGTTGGCCGTGACGCCAAGACGCTTCTTGGAATGATTGGTGTTACCGTATCGGATGACATCCGCTGTATCATTTTTGAGGGAGAGAAGGAGCACCCGCTGATCGCAACCGAGCTGATGATGCCCATCCTGGGAATCGTTCGTGCCAAGGATGTGGATGACGGGATCGCGAAGGCAGTATGGCTGGAGCATGGCAACCGCCATTCCGCCCATATGCACTCCAAGAATGTTGATAACCTGACGAAGTTCGGGAAAGCGATTGATACCGCTATTTTTGTAAAAAATGCACCGTCTTATGCGGCTCTGGGATTTGGCGGAGAGGGCTACTGCACCTTCACCATCGCCAGCCGTACCGGCGAGGGCCTGACCTCAGCCAGCACCTTTACCAAGAGGCGCCGTTGTGTCATGTCAGACAGCCTGTGCATCAGATAGGAGGAAATTATGGCAATGAATGAGAGAGAGATCGAAGCAATCGTAAAACAGGTGCTGGATGGCATGCGTGATCCATCCGCTCTGGCCGGAAGCACTGCTGGTGCCGTGAAGAACGGAACGATCCCCAAGACCAGCCGGGCAGCTATGCTGACAGCGCTGGAGCACTATGACATCAAGGAATTCCCGATTCCTGAGCTGGGCGATGATGATATCCTGGTAAAGGTGGAAGGCTGCGGCGTATGCGGCACAGATGCCCACGAGTTCAAGCGTGATCCCTTCGGACTGATCCCTGTAGTGCTGGGACATGAAGGAACCGGTGAGATCGTGAAGATGGGAAAGAATGTGAAGAAGGACAGCGCAGGCAAGCCTCTGAAGCTGGGCGATAAGGTCGTTACCTGCATGATCTTCCAGGATGATCCCGAGATCACCATGTATGACTTGAACAAACAGAATGTAGGCGCGGCTGATGTCTATGGCCTGCTGCCGGACGATGACATCCATCTGAACGGATGGTTTGCTGATTATATCGTGATTCGGGGCGGTTCCACGGTATTTAACGTCAGCGATCTGGATCTGAAGTCCAGAATCCTGATCGAGCCTTGCGCGGTATTGATCCATGCAGTAGAGCGTGCGAAGACCACCGGAATCCTGCGCTTCAACAGCCGGGTGGCTGTTCAGGGATGCGGCCCCATCGGTCTGATCTGCATCGCGATCTTAAAGACCATGGGAATCGTCAACATCGTAGCGGTAGACGGCGAGCAGAAGCGTCTTGATTTCGCGAGAGAGATGGGAGCTTCCGCTACTGTGAACTTCAAGGAGCATAAGGGAATCGAGGAGCTGACCGATGCTGTTAAGTCGGCATTCGGCGGACATCTGGCAGACTTTGCCTTCCAGTGTACCGGTTCTCCTGTAGCACATTCCAACATCTACAAGTTCATCCGCAACGGCGGCGGACTGTGTGAGCTTGGATTCTTCATCAACGGTGGAGATGCTACCATCAACCCGCACTTTGACATCTGCTCCAAAGAGATCACAACGGTTGGTTCCTGGGTATATACCCTGCGCGATTATGCCACCACCTTTGATTTCTTAAAGAGTGCCAAGGCCATTGGGTTGCCCATGGATAAGCTGATCACTCATACCTTCCCGTTGGATCAGATCAACGAAGCACACAAGACCAACCTGGCGATGGCGGGCCTTAAGATTGCGATCATCAACGAGTAATCGGAGGTAGGAAATGGCACAGCAGGCAGTGGGAATCATTGAAGTATTTGGTCTGGTATGCGCCTTTGTGGCGGGGGATGCCGGCTGTAAGGCAGCCAATGTCACTATGGAGCCCTTCGACCGTAACAAGCCTGCCAACGCGGACGCTCTCCCGGTTCCGTTGATCGTATGCGTGAAGTTCCGCGGAAGCGTAGAGGATGTGACAGCGGCTGTGGCAGCAGCAGAGCAGGCGGCAAACAGCCTGACCGGAACAGTCAGCAAGCACATCATGGCCGGCCCGGCAGAGGATACCGAGATGATGTTCAAGCTGAACGGATTAGATAAAGTGTAGTGGCAGCAAAGCGGAATCGAGCTGCACTGCGAAGTAAATGTATATAAAAAATAAACATATAAAACAAAAACCCGTATCAAACAAGGAGGATACAAAAATGGCACAGGAAGCATTAGGAATGGTAGAAACAAGAGGACTGACCGCAGCGATCGAGGCAGCGGATGCAATGGTGAAGGCAGCTGAGGTTACATTGATTGGAACCGAGAAGATCGGATCCGGACTGGTAACCGTTATGGTTCGCGGCGATGTAGGAGCCGTGAAGGCAGCTGTAGAGAGCGGTTCCGCAAGCGCATCTAGACTGGGCGAGCTGGTAGCTACTCATGTAATTCCCAGACCTCACAGCGATGTGGAGAAGATTCTGCCGACTCTTAAATAAGCAGAGACTGCAAGGAATACGCGCCAGGTAAAGGAGCGAGTATATGAACGCGTTAGGATTTATTGAGGTCAGCGGTGTGGTAGCTGCAGTGAATGCCCTGGATACCATGGTGAAAACGGCAGATGTGGAATTCGTCACCTGGGAGAGAAAAATGGGCGGACGTCTTGTCACCATCATCGTGCAGGGAAGCGTGTCAGCCGTGACAGAGGCAGTGGAAGCCGCAGCGGCCGGATGCCTGTCCGACAAGCCCGTCACCAAGGCAGTGATCGCCAGACCTCATGAAGAAACCATCAAAATGGTAGAGCTGAGTGCAAGCCGCATGAAGAAGAAACAGGCGGTGAAGGAACAGACAGAGCAGAAGAAGGCGGAAGATGAGACATTAGACGAGAAGACCTTCAGTGAAGTCTGATTGCAGCAGAGAAAAAACAGGCGGTGAAATAAAATGCCAGACAACGAAAAGAAAGCAACAACAACAAGGAAACAGCCCGCAGCGAAGACTGCGGCAGCAACAAAACAACAGACGGCGCCGGAGAATGCGCCAGCCAAAAACAAGGAGGTACATATTATGTCACAGGAAGCATTAGGAATGGTAGAAACAAGAGGTCTTACAGCAGCCATCGAGGCAGCAGATGCCATGGTTAAGGCCGCAAACGTAGTTCTGATCGGAACCGAGAAGATCGGATCCGGACTGGTAACCGTTATGGTTCGCGGCGATGTAGGAGCCGTGAAGTCCGCTGTAGAAGCAGGCGCAGCCAACGCCTCCAAGCTGGGCGAGCTGGTAGCTACCCATGTAATTCCCAGGCCTCATGGCGATGTGGAGAAGATCCTTCCCACACTGAAATAATCTTAGCCGGTTGGAATTAAGATGAGGAGCATGCAATGGTGGATGAGAGAAACATTGAACAGATAACAAAGCTTGTAATGGAAATGCTCCGGGGCGATGATGCAAAAGAAGAAGGCTTTCTGGTACCGGTGGGCGTGTCAGCACGGCACGTTCACCTGACCCAGGCCGATGTAGAGACACTTTTTGGACCAGGCTATCAGCTTACCAAGAAGAAGGATCTCATGGGCGGGCAGTTTGCCTCGAATGAACAGGTCACCATCGTGGGAACGAAGCTTCGGGCCATTGAAAACGTACGGATCCTAGGACCGGTACGGAAGGCCTCACAGGTGGAGATCTCCCAGACGGATGCCATGAAGCTGGGTGTTCGCGCACCGCTTCGTGATTCCGGAGATATCAAGGGCTCTGCACCCATCGCAGTGGTGGGACCCAAGGGAGCCATTTATTTGAAGGAAGGCTGTATCGTAGCCAGAAGGCATATCCATATGTCTCCGGCGGATGCGCGTGCAGCAGGCCTTAAGGACAAGGATGTAGTTTCTGTGACGGCGAAAAATGCCAGAGGAACTACCTTCGATGAGGTGTTGATCCGTGTGGATGACAGCTTTACGCTGGAGATGCATATTGACACGGACGAAGCAAATGCTTCCAATATTAAGACCGGAGACGCGGTTGTGATAAACAGCAGCCGGTAGCACATTCCATTGTCAGGAAGAAAAGGATTTGACAGTATGATCATAGGAACAGTAGTGGGAAGTGTTGTTTCCACACGCAAAAATGAAAATCTGGTGGGAAATAAGTTTCTCATCGTGGAGCCGCTCAAATCAATGAAGGCTTCTGGAAATAACATTGTGGCCATTGATAATGTGGGAGCCGGAATCGGCGAGGTCGTTCTGGTGGCAACCGGAAGCGCCGCCCGCATCGGCTGCGGCATTGAGACCGAACCAGTGGACGCGGCTATCGTTGGAATTGTGGATAACGGAACAGAATTGGAGTAGAGCATCATGGAATTTACGGAACTCGTTGATATTGTAAAAAATGCAGGAGTGGCCGGAGCCGGGGGAGCTGGCTTCCCCAGTTATGGGAAGCTGGATCCGAGGGCGAAAACCATCATCCTGAACTGTGCGGAGTGTGAGCCGCTGCTTCGATTGCATCGTCAGTTGTTGGCAGCCCATGCCTATGAGATCTTAAGCACGCTGGAATTAATGGCGGAGACGATAGGCGCGGATCAGGTTATCGTTGGTGTCAAGGAAGCCTACAAGGATACGGTGACAGCACTGAAGGCACAGATTGATTCTTTTCCACGGGTCTCACTGGGGCTTCTGCCGGAGGTCTATCCGGCCGGGGATGAGGTGATTCTGATCCATGAGACCACCGGAAAGGTGGTGCCGCCGGGGAGTATTCCCATCCAGGTTGGAGTGGCGGTGTTTAATGTTGAGACAGTCTATAACATTTACCAGGCATTGAATGCACATGTGCCGGTAACGAAGAAATATATTACCATAACCGGAGAAGTAGAAAATCCCTGTACCAGAGTCGTCCCGCTCGGCATGACTGTGCAGGAGGTGGTCAGCCTGGCAGGAGGTGTGACCGCCAAGAATCCGGCTTATATTATGGGCGGGCCTATGACAGGACCCATTGTAAGCCCACAGGATGTGATCACCAAGACATCCAATGCCATCCTGGTATTGGAAGCCGATCATCCGGTGATCTTAAAGAAACAGGGAAATGCCCAGATCAACCTGAAACGGGCAATGGCAGCCTGCTGTCAATGTCAGATGTGTACGGATCTGTGTCCGCGGTATCTTTTGGGGCATCCCATCGAGCCGCATGCTTTTATGCGGGCAGCCTCAACCGGAACAACACAGGATGTGGCACCGTTTTTGAATACGATGTTCTGCAGCTCCTGCGGACTGTGTGAGATGTATTCCTGCGGCCAGGGATTGTCTCCCAGAAGTCTGATCCAGAACTATAAGGCCGGACTTCGTGCCAATGGGATCAAGCCGCCGACGGATGTAGAGGTACGCCCGGTAGATAAGGCTTTCGATTACCGCAGAGTACCCTTGAAGCGTTTGCGGGCAAGGCTTGGACTTAACAAATACGATGTTCCGGCTGCCCTGGATGAACAGGCGGTGCATGCAGAACAGGTGAAGCTGAAGCTGAGCCAGCACATCGGCGCACCGGCCACACCGATGGTGAAGGTTGGAGATCGCGTAAGCGCAGGACAGTTGATAGGAGCGGCCAAGGAGAAGGCCTTAAGCCTTCCGGTTCACGCATCCATTGACGGTATCGTTATTGATGTGAATGATAAAGCAGTGACAATCAAGGCAGTAAAGTGAGGAAAAGAGAATGGCAAAAGCAATCGGAATGGTGGAATATAAGACCGTGTCCACGGGTATTCTGGCGGCAGATCTGGTGATCAAGACGGCAGACGTGGAAGTGATCGAGGCGCAGACAGTATGTCCGGGCAAATATATCATTATTTTTACCGGAGATATCAGTGCGGTGCGGGCATCCATTGACGCGGCGAAAAAAGCATATCCAGAGCAGTTGATCGACAGCTTCCTCCTGGGCAATCCCCACGAAGGGATCTTCCCTGCTGTCTACGGCACAGCCCAGATTCATAACCGCAACGCGCTGGGAGTGCTTGAGACCTTCTCGGCGGCAGCGATCTTCGTGGCAGCCGATGAGGCGGCGAAGACTGCTGAGGTGGAGCTCATCGAGATCCGTGTGGCAAGAGGGATGTGCGGCAAGTCCTATGTATTCCTTACCGGTGAGGTGGCGGCTGTTGACGCTGCCATCAAGAAAGCCGAAGCGGCAGTCAGCAAAAACGGCATGTATCTGGACAGCTCTGTGATTGCAAGTCCGGATCCGAAGTTGTGGTCGACGATTCTGTAAAGGACAAAAGGCTATATGGACATATATGTCCGGACGCGAAGGTGCCGGTTTTGCGACTGGCACTCGTTTTATATAAAGGAGAGGTAAGGGCTATGCTGGCAAAGGAAAGACGGAATGAAATATTGGCGCAGCTGAAGGATGCGGGACGTGTGATCGTTGCCGACCTCAGCAAGAAGTACGAGGTAACGGAGGAGACGATCCGCCGGGATCTGGAGAAGATCGAGAACGACGGCTTCGCAGAGCGCACCTACGGCGGCGCTGTACTTAAGGAAAACGATAAAGAAGAGCTTCCTTACCTGGTGCGTAAGCGTTCCAATGTGGAGATCAAGAAGCGGATCGCAGAGAAGATCGCCGACATGATCCAGGATGGTGATCATATCATGATGGACGCCAGCACCACGGCGCTCTTTGTGGCAAGGCAGATTCGCAGTAAGAAGAATATCACTGTGATCACTAACTCCATTGAGATCATTCTGGAACTCTCTGACGTGAAGGGCTGGAAGGTACTCTCCACCGGAGGCGCCCTGCGGGAAGGAACATTGTCCTTAGTTGGCTATCAGGCGGAGCGCATGGTGGACGGCTTTCACGTGGACAAGGTGATTATCTCCTGTATGGGTGTGGATTTCCACAAGGGTTTTACGGATTCCAATGAACTGGACGCGGGGATCAAGAAGCAGATGTTGGCTTCTGCCACCACCAAGATCGTAGCGACGGATGGACGCAAGTTCGGCCGGATCTCATTTACCCGGATCGCGGATTTTGCCGAGGTGGACGTGATCGTTACGGATTACGTTATGGACGAGGAATGGCGAGAGCGGATGGAAGACTGCGGCGTACAAGTCGTGGAGTGTTAGAGAAAGAAAGTGTTTGTTTTTTATGATAATAGCCGAGAACACTCGTGACTTAAGTCATGAGATGAATTGGCCACACATATGTTGAACAAAAACATATGAAAATTAGCAGAAATACTGTACATTTGCACTTGCATACGTTAAAATACATGATTATAGGGTTCTCGAAGAGATTCCTATAATGAATCAGAAGGAAAAGCGAGGTGGTGTAGATGGAAAAAGCGTATATGTACAGAATATACCCGAATAAAGAGC
>CAVGED010000014.1:0-29251 GCA_963628035.1 Paludibacteraceae bacterium | reverse complement strand
TCCCTGCTGTTTTAGGGATATAAGCAAGAAGTTCGAATCAAGTAGATGACTGGTATGGGGGGTGAAACCAGCCTGGGGAATTATCCAGAAGTTCAGACTTTCTTTGCTTGAAAGGGGAGTAGCGATATGAGTGAAAAGTACCCTAGAATTGATATGTATAGAACAGGACAAAATATTAAGAGAATTATGCAGAAGTGCGGGCTGACAGTTCGTAATGTACAGGAGTATCTGGGCCTATCTACTCTCCAGAGTATCTATCATTGGTTTGAGGGACGCAGTATGCCTACAGTGGACAATCTATATGCGCTGAGTGAACTATTCCATGTGCCGGTGGATGATATGCTTTGCGGGAGCAGAAAAGAAAAATTTCATTTTTGCAGCAATCCTTGTTACGACCGACTCTATGCTTATTATATGAGATGTTTGGAATTAAAGGTGGGCTAGCAGAGGCACGAAAAATTATACCACAAGTAAAACAACAAGAAAGCCCAAAACGCTGAATTTATCAGTAATTCGGGGCTTTCTTTATGTTCTGTGATACTACTTTGATACTAAAGCTTGCAATTTATCCGCTACTTCCTGGTGACGGTTCGGGTACAGATGGCCATATACTCTGTTCACCATTTCCGGCGTGTCCCCAATCCGCTCCGCTATTAAGTAGGGAGAAAATCCCATATCAATAAGCAAGCTTACATGGCTGTGCCGGATTTCGTGGAGCCGTATGGGGGTAAGTCCTGCTGCAGAACTTCCCTTGTGCATGGCATATTTCAGAATGCGCGGCGTTACAGTAGGGAACAGGCGCGTTTCCGGCTGGATATCATAAATGTGCGTTATGTACTCTTTCAACGTCTCCACCAGGAACGGCGGCAGCGTGACCGTGCGGTTGCTGTTCTCTGTTTTGGGTGTGGTGATATGATCTTCCTTGTCAAAGCGGTGATAGGTTTTGTTTATGGTGATCGTCCCGGCGTTCTGGTCGAAGTCCGCCAGGGTGAGCGCCAGGAGTTCCCCGCACCGGATACCGGAATAAAACAGCACCAGGAAGGCTACTTTCGCGGGTAAGCTGTCTACTGTGTTAATGAATGCCTGGAACTGCTCCAGTGTCCAGAAGTTTAGCCGTGCAACGTCTGCCTTCCCCATAGAGCCAGCAACGAGGCAGGGATTGGACTTCAAACCATAGTAACGCATGGCATAGTTGAGGACTATTGAAAATAGCCTGTGAATAGCACGCAAATAGGCTTGGCTTTTCCCGGAAGCAATGATTTTACTCTGCCATTGCCGAACGTCTGCCGGGGTGATCTGGTTAATGCATGTTCCTTTCCAGTACGGTTCTAAGTGCTGCTTATAGATCGCTTCCTTGGTTTTACATGTAGAAAGTTTATTCCGCTTCTTGCAGTCCTCATAATACAGTCCCCAAAGCGCGCCAAACGTCATTTCCGGCGTTCCGGCCTGCTGCTCCAAGAATACCCTTTCCCATTCCTTTGCTTCCCGCTGGAGCTTGAACCCGCGCTTGCATTTCTGTTTCCGGGATCCCGTCCAGTCGGTGTAATAGCACTTCACATAGTAAGTGTTTCGCTGTTCATCTTTAAATACTGGCATGATTTCCTTCCTTTCATCCGCCGGGCGGGCATGGGTGAAGGAAGAATTTTGATGTTGCATTTTTTATATGATTGGCTTATAATAGACTTAACAGGACAGCCGGAAGGAAACCACTACTTTCCCGCCCCGGCGAAAACTCAACTAATAAAAATAGTCGTCGACTTTCTCAGGGTCAGGACGGCTATTTTTTATTTTTCAAATTCAGAATTGCAACGATCAAAAGGCCGATGGTCAATATAATCATGAATTCCTCGTATGTACTCATAAGCACCACCTCCGACAGGCTCGGAACGGGTGCAGCACGTCCCCCGGCTGCCCTAGTAAATCTATTATATTGCCAATGTACACGTGGTTATTTTGCGCGGGCGCAAGTCCGGGATCCCGGAGCTGGTTATTCAGCGGGCGGGGTGTCCGGGTCGGTATATCGCTTTATTTCGGTGAGTTCCTGAACGCGCTTTCGTGCTTCTTTTTTTCCTAAAATATTTAATTTCCGAAAATCTTGAAGCAAATATATATCTTCTATATCACTAATCCCGGAAGCTTTGTTTTGCTCTAGTTCTTCCAGTATTTGCTCGATCAAAGAAGCGTCTTGCATATAGGCGTTATCTGGCGTGACACCGCTAAATACATTTGTGATTTTATTCCCAATTAGTGCTTTGGTGTTTACTTGCAGCGCGTTAGCGATTCTTGTTAAGGTGCTTATTGTTGGCGCATGCTTTCCGCTCTCATACAGGGCAATCATTTGTTGGGACGTATTTAACATTTCGCCTAATTGTTTTTGAGTTAAGCCCCGTTCTTTCCTGACGCGTTTTATTCTTTGTCCAACATCCATAATTAACACCCCCTAATATGAAGTGTATCACACTAATACAAAAAAAACAAGAAAAATTGTGTTTTTGCATTGACACAATAAAAACAATGTGATAACATAGGCACATACAAGAAAAACAATGTGTAATCACTACCCACGCCGAAAGAGAGGATGACAAAATGACAGCAATTGTAAAAGGAGTCAAAAGAAACGGTGAGCAGTTTAATTATACCCTGGAGGTTAGCAATGTCATCTATAAAGATGGTGCGATCGTCCTTATAAAAGAGGATGGCAAGCCAGTAGCATATGCCGAAGCAATCAGCAAGGGCTACAAGTACAATATTTCAATTGCATAAGCAACAGGAGGAAAAGCCATGACAGACAGAGAAATCACCAGAACAATAAAAGCATTCGTACAGTGCAGGTTAAAAAGCGAATACGGATTCGAGCCAGCCTTGAAAGACATCGAGATCCAGGAAGCCGGATACAGTGCAGAGGAAAGAATGACAATCGGAGATGTTGGTTATACAGCGGTATCCGTTGGCGGCAGATACTACTCTATCAGATGGGACAGTGTAAAAAGACTTCCGGAGTACGGTATTAAATAGGCCTTCAATGGCTTTAAGAAAGGAGATTTAAAAAGATGTTTAGCGATAATGATTATCGAGCTTTTCTTGATATGTTAACATCGGCCGGAATTATTTCGGGTAAATACAAGCCTTCGTGTTATGGTGTCGTGGCTTATTGTATTGGCTACTACGGTTGTTTATCTGTCGAGGTCTACGAAATGATCAATAAGGCTTTTGAGGATGGCTATATTTCCGCTTAGCAGGGTTCTTTTCCCGGCACCTGGCCGGGGCTGTAATGCAGCCGTTGGCGGTCGCAAGCCCGCATGAGAAATTGCAGAGCGCAGCAAACCAAAGAAAGGAGGCAACAGCATGGAATTGAGCAGGAACAAAATCAACATCGTTATGGCGCGTAAGTGCATGACGATCACACAGCTTGCAGAAGCTTATGGCTGCTCCAGGAACAGGATCAACATTCTGTTAAACAGCCGCAAGGTGTCCACCATGACAGCCGGAAGGCTGGCGGCGGCTCTGGGTTGTGACGTAACCGAGATCATGGAATAGGAAGGAGCGCAGACATGGCAAAATTAACCCCGATGAAAGCTATCCGGCGAAAATGCCTGGAATGCTGCAACGGCCAGGTGAAAGAAGTTCGGGAATGTTCTATTAAAAAATGTGCCCTCTACGGGTACAGAAGCGGACACAGACCGAAAGGTGAAGAATTTACCGCCGAAGATAGCCAAATTGAAAAAGCATAGGCTACAAGGGTAGTTTTCAGCCAGAAAGGGCTGGCACAGCCTAAGAAGTGCCATATATCAATGAATGCCGGGCGGGCATGGGTGAGAAATTCATTATGAAGGGTGGTGAGACGATGAAAAGGCAGTACATGACAGCGGCAGAAGTGGCCGAGGTTGTCGGCGTATCCCTGGGGAAGGCCTATGACCTTATCCGCAAGATGAACGCAGAACTTGAAGCAGGTGGTTACTTGACCGTGACCGGGAAAGTTCCGATCGGATTCTTCAAGAAGAAATATTATGGATTCGAGGAGGACGGCTAAATGACAACGCCATCACGTGAAAGCCTGCTTGCGTCCATACGTCCCGGAATGAGCCTGGATCGGGATTTTTTCTTTAAGGTGTACGGATACAGCGTAACACGGCCACAATTCAAATATGAGGTGTTTGAGAGGTTAGGAAGGGCAGGCTATAACAGGCTTTACGAATTTTATATTCGGTATGTAACAGAATACGAGGAGCAGGAGCGCCAGGCAATGAAGGAAGCCGCAGCGTGGCTCGTGAATCAGAAAAGAAAGGGTGATGTAAGAATGAAAAGAAATAATGAGGAGGTGGGCGAATGGCAGGACTTACTGATGAAGAAGCGGAAGCTTCTGCAAGAGAAGCAGCAGCTATTGACCAGCAGATAGCGGAGATAGATCAGCAGTTAGAGAATATAGGCAGTAGGAAGCCCGGGGCGGTTTTTGACGGTGGGAAGTTCCGGCCAGTGAGAAAGAAGATAACCGATTTCCATCTTGACAATGCGGCTGGCGTTGAAATCAAAGAACCGGAATGGCTGATCCCTGGATACATTCCAAGATATGGGATTACAACAATAGCCGGAGAGGGTGGAGTTGGCAAAACTTCGCTCTGGTGTTCAATCGTGGCATGTATCACAACCGGGAAATGTTCCTTCCTGCTGGACGGAGACATCCCCTTTATTGGAAAGCCGGAAACGGTGGCGGTTTTTTCAGCAGAAGATTCCTGGAATTATGTTCTGAAGCAAAGGCTTATGAATAATGGGGCTGATATGGATCGCATTTTGTACATGGGGCCCGAGGATGAACGCTTCACGGAATTAAACTTCAACGGCGATCTGCTGAAAGGGATTGTAGAAACGAACAAGCCGGATCTGGTGGTATATGATCCAGTACAGGCCTTCGTCCCGGAGAATCTTCGAATGGGGGACAGGAACGCAATGCGAAAGTGCTTTTCGCCGCTGATCGGATTCGGTGAAACGTACAAGACAACCTCTATCATAATTGCCCATGCAAACAAGCAAAGCGGCGTTTGGGGCAGAAAGCGGATCGCGGACAGTTCCGATATATGGGACGCTTCCAGATCGGTTTTGATGGCTGGCACTGTTCCGAACAATGAAGGGCTGCGCTACATATCGCATGAGAAATCCAACTGGGGAAAGCTGCAAAAAACCGTATTATTCGAACTGGTGGACGGTGTACCAATATTTAAGAGTTATTCTGGGAAAAAGGATAAAGAATTTATCCTGGAGGATTCCAAGCTTAGAAGCACCATTCCGGCAGCGGAGGAAGCGAAGGAGTTTATACTAGCCACCCTAAACGAGCATAAGCAGATGGAGGTTGCCGAGTTGGACGAACTGGCAAAAGTGGAAGGGATCAGTAAGCATGCTCTTAAAGACGCGAAAGTGGCTCTCCGGCAAGAAGGCGTTACACATACTTGGTCGGTAGGGTTTAGCCCAAAGAAGTTTTTCATCACTCTTAAAGACCCTGAGAAAAACGACTAGTACGATAAAAAGCCTTATTTTACAAGGGTTTACCGTACTGGGCGGTAATCGCCGAGTACGATAGAACGGAACCACCGTACTGGGCGGCACCGACGAGTAAAGGGAAGCCTTGATTTACAAGGGTTTGCTCCGTACTGGGCGATATTTTCAGTGTATATAGGAGCGATCAGACAGTACGCACGGAAAGGAAGGTGAAAAAGAGCATGAACGAAGAACTATCAATATCCGCTATCGAGTATATGAAGCAGATCGCGGAGACCATGAACCAGATCAGCGAATATCTGGGAGAAATTGCCTTGCAGCTTCAAAGTATGCAGATGTCCCTTGATGGCCTGGAGGATAACGTTTCCGACTGTACGGCAAAGGGGACGATGGGCAAATTTTTACGGATAGTTGGATATGTTGAAGGAAACTAAAAGAAAAGCCCTCACTTTAGCGTATATAGTGAGGGCAGGCACAGCCGGAGCCGTGCTATATATGTATATCTAAAGTCGGGCGGGCTTTTAGAATACACCCATAGTATAGCACGGAATCCGGCAGAAAGGAAGGATGGTGCTATGGAATATAAAAATTATTTTCCGCTTAAAAAGTTCTCGTTGAGATATGATTACTATTGCTTTGTTGATGTAGAAAAGTATTTAGCAGATGAATTGTTTATTCGGCATAAGGTGCAAGTAAAATTTAAGCAGGAATATCAAAAAAAGGGAATGAACTATCTGCTTATATTCTGTAAGGTCAGAAAAAAGAATAGAACCCAGTTCTTAGAAGCACTGGAAGAATTGAAAAGCAAGATGTTATTGCTTGGATATGAGGATTATCAAAATTTTTGTGAGGAATTTAATGAAAATATACTGGAAAAAACACAAGAAAATTGCTAGAATATAGCTGTGTATCGGGATGAAAGATGAATAAAGGAGGAGTGACCGTGGAGCCTATATATTTATCAATCCAACAAAAAGCAACAGGAGACAGAATCAGAAAACTGTTACAGGATAATGGGTACTCAGTAAAAGACATTCAGGAAGTTATGGGGTTTGAAAATCCACAGGCAGTATATAAATGGCTTTCGGGAAGGTCGTTACCCAGCTTGGATAATTTACTGATTCTTAGCAAAGTATTACATACCAGTATAGAAAATATCCTCATCATTGATGGGGATATTACTGTTTTATGGAAAGGCGGTACACGATGTATAATGTATGGGATAAGTCGGATTTTTGGTATGAAAGAAAAAGACCGTGGAATATACCGAGGCTGGTGCTGCGAAATATAAAATATAGCTGGCAGAGGATAACAAGGGGATATTGTGATAAGGATTTATGGAACATAGATTATTGGTTTATGAACCTTATACCAGATATGTTGCAGCAGTTTAAAGATACCCGGCATGGAAGTCCCGGAAACTTAGGAACGGAATATACAGATGAACATGGGATCTTATGTAATGATGAGTGTCATGCAGAATGGGATAAGATTCTGGAACAGATGATATTTCTATTCCGAGAGATGAATGAAGAAACATGCAAAAAGGAAAATTCATATCAGATAGAGCATGAAAAGGTATTGCATGAGTTTGAAGAAAAATACGGTTTGTTCGGAGAAAAGCTTGAAAATGGAGAAGGAGATAAAATAGGCAGAGTGTTACATTTTCCAAGTGATTTACCGGAATATAAGGAAATGGAAGATAAGTATTATGCAGAGGAAAAAATATTGAGCCAATATAGAGAAGAATGCAAGAACCGGGCATTGGAATTGTTTTCTAAATGGTTTTATTATTTGTGGGATTAAGTATATGGGCATATTGGATAGAGAGTTATCGAGCCTTAGATATTTTAACTGGACATTCATTGAGTAGCGTGATTTTGATCACGCTTCTCTTTATGTATGAGGTATAAATGTCGACAAAGACGGATTAGAAAAATGCAATACGACAAGATATCATAGATTCGGCAGGCGTATCAGGAGCCTGTTGTATTTCTCTGTTCCAGCGCTAATCCAATTAACCGATCAGCCTGATCTGACGCGAACAGAGGAATATTCAGTACATCACCGTCCAACTTCAGGTTATCCAGAGAGAAGCGCACACGTAGCTTTACCAAAATTAATACAAATTTCTAAATAAAGAAATTGAAAAAATGTTACGAAAAATATATAATAATCATAATAAAGTGATGAATGAGAGCATTTGCATGTAAAATGTAAAGTATCCGATGGAAAAAAGCGAAGAGAAGTGCGACGAAGTATGATTAGTTTTTCAATAAATAGAGAAAAGGGTAGGAGACGAAAAAGTAAATGTATTGTGTTTTTAAGATGATTCCGTCGGGATTTTTTAATAATTTAGCGAGCGGCAGTAATCAAAGGATTTATGCGGATTGTATTCAACTGGTTTACAAAGAATATGAACGCGAGATTAGTTACCGTATCCCCAGAAATCGTATACGGGATTCTCTTGCAATTTATTTTTTGGAAAATCATGTGGAATTGTCTAATGAAGAGTATAGTGGTGACAAAACAGCCAATGATATGGCAAGTGCTGTGTTACGAAAATTTCTCTCCAGGGAAATTGGATGGCTGGATGAAGAAATTGATGAAGCTACCTATGAAAAGCAAATCGTGATGACGGAGAACGGAATTGCATTGGCAGAGTTTTTAAATCAGCTGGAAAAGCCGGAAAAGGAAGAATTTTCCAGTTATATTTATAATATCTATAACACGTTAAACAATCCGGAACAATGGAAGGAAAACCCCTATGTAAACGGAATCAAAAACATTAATAAAAATGCTCGCCAACTATCCAAAGCGTTAAAAAAGCTGTCTACTTTTATTCGCACAATCATCGAAAAAATGGTACAGGAGAAAACGTTAGAAAGCCTCACAGAGAACATTCTGGAGTATTGCGAGGGGAATTTTATTCGGGAATATTCGAGATTGACGAAACAGCAGAATATACACATCTATCGTATGTTTATTAAGTCAAGACTGGACGGTATGATTACAGATGGTTCTGTTTTTGAGAGAATAGTGGAAGATTGTGCAAGAGAAGAAGAACTTGATTATGAACAGGCACAGGATGCTGTTCTGGATATGATTCAGGCAACGAAACGTTTTCTCGTGGAAGATTATGACAAAATCATGAGAGATATTAAGCATAAAATAAATGTATATCTTCAAATTGCAGTAGGAAGAGCCAGATTCATACGGAATCGTGAACATGATATTCGCGGAAATGTAGAGCGGACGATGCGTTATATTATGGAAGAATTAGCAGACTTCTCTATGAAAGATAATTTACCGGAAGAGATGAATTCTCTGTTCACGATGGACAGGCATGAGTTTATAGATGAAGGGTCCATTCGTTATCCACGGAAGAATCAGACCATTAAAGAACCGGTGGTAGCAGAAATTGAAGAAATGACAGAGGAAGCATTGCAGGCGGCAAAAGAGGCACAGCAGAGAGAGGCGTATAATCCTTATTCCAGTGATTTGATGAAATTGTATCTGGAAAAGAAAATGGGTGATAGCAGGTCTATTGTAAGCGAGGAATTACCTTTGAACAGCAAAAACGATATGCTGGCAAATCTTTCTTCCATCGCCTATGCGAAGGATAATGGATTTGACATTGAAGTACTGGATGGCTATTACGAAGCAAACGACATGATTTTACGGCGGTTTAAGATTATAAGGGAGGAACCCAAATGAGTATTGATACATTATGGAATGACTTTACTTCATCGGAAAAAGATTTATTTCAAAGAAGCTGTCGTAAACTTTTGAAACAGACATTTATTGTCCGTGATAAGGATGAGGAAAACAAGAAATTATATTTTTTTACGGCAAAGAGACCGGAGATTTTTACGCAGTATTTTTCTTTTATTGGCTTTGATATTGTGGTTGACCGTGAAAATGGTGTAGTGATGCTTAGAAACTGTGCAGATTTCGGGGAAAATGGAAAAATCCAGGCAAACAGACTGGCTCTAAAAAAAGCAGAAAGTATGGTTTTGTGCTGTCTGTGGACTTTATATGCAGACCGTTTGCGGAACGGCAGTCTGGCACAAACTATCATGGTATCAATGACTGATTTAAGATTTGCATTAGAAAAATACGGGTTGAAAGAGCCTTTAGATAAAACAGTAATGACTAATATACTAAACCTGTTTTCCAGGTATAGTCTGATTGATGTCAATGGAAAAATCGGCGATGCGGATTGCATGATTCGGTTATATGCTTCCCTGCAGTTTGCGCTGGATAGTGAAGAATTTAAAAAATTTGTGGAAGCGACAGAAAAACGTATGCTGACAAAGGATGGAGAAAAAGCGGAAGATACAGAGGAGGAGAACTGGGATGATGCAGAATAGGAAAACTGCCACAAAATTGTTATTGATTCAGTGGTCCCGTTTTCAGAGAGAGTCCATTCAACTGGGTGGTTCCACCCTTTTTACCGGAGTGAACGGAAGCGGTAAATCCACTATCCTGGATGCTATGACTTATTTGCTTACCGGAAATACACAATTTAATAAAGCAGCAAAGGACAGGGACAGAACTGTAAAGGGATATGTGAGAGGAGATACAAAAAGTAACGGTTCCATGCGATATCTTCGCCAAGGGCAGGTCATCAGTTATGTGGCAATGGAATTCTGGTCACCGGTGGAACAGGAAAAGATGGTGATCGGTGTGTGTATTGAATCGCCGGATGAGGTCTCCTCGCCTACCAGCAACTGGTTTATCTGCAGAAATGCTGTTATAGAGGATATCAATTTTGCAAGCGTTGAGGAAAAGAATTTATATGTTACGCCGAAAAGTCTATTGCAGGTAAAAGGCACACGAATGAGTTCCAAACAGTTTATGGGGAAGGAAAAGGGAACAGAACAGATTGCCAGAACACTGGGCTTGCGGTGTGATGTGAGTAAATATCGTTCAAAACTGGTCAAAATGATGGCATTTAACCCGGAAAATAATATTGACCAGTTTATTGCAGAATGTGTTCTGGAACCGGGGAAGGTAAATTCACTGAAGGAACTTCGCCAACAGAGAGAGCAGTTTGAGCATATCAAAAAGATATACGAAGATTTGCGTGACGGAAAGGCAAAACTGGAAGAAGTAGAAAAGAAAACACAGGAATACGAAAGCAAAAAGCGAAATCTGGATATTCGTGAAATGCTTTTGAAGTACCAGAATCTTAGAGAAAAACAGGAGGAAAAAGAAGAGATTCAAATTCGTCTGAAAGTTCTGGAACAAAAAATGGCGGATTTGAGAAAACAGAATGAAGATGTGCAGGAACTATTTGAGGCGGCCAGAAAAAGATTAACGATTGCGGAAAGCAATGATATGTTTCAGGGGATGCAGACATCAATACAGAACCTTGAACATCAGATAGAGTCATTGCAGTTTAAAATCAAACAGGAAGAAGAGCAGCTTGCAAAACTGTTACGTTTCCAGAAAGCATTGTCTGCAGAGTTGTCCTGGACATTAGAGGGGGTGGAGGAAGATTCTGCCAAATATCTGTTGCATATCGGTGAAGAGGGCTATGCAACGGAGAAGAAGCGAAAAAAACTCATTGTCTATCTGGAACACATGGCGAAGGTACAGGAAAGTCTGGGAACGGAAAAGGTTCATCTGTCAGATGAGGCAGATGCCATAAAGCAGGAACTTGCAAGACTGGAACAGCAGTTAAAAGTTCTGGAATCAAATCAGGTAATTTATCCGGAAGAAATTGTGCGGGCGAAACAGGTAATCAAAGAGGAGCTTGCCAAGAAGGGAATTACTACGGATGTCCGGCTTTTTGCAGAACTGGTACAGAAAGTAAAGGATGTGTCCTGGCGCAAAGCAATTGAAACCTTTTTAGGGCGCAAGAGATTCTATATCATAGTGGATGGACAGTATTGCCGGGAAGCAATGAAAGTTCTGCGGGATAAGAAATTATATGCAGCCAATGTGGTTATTACCGATAAGCTGCCGGATTCCGAGATAATAAAAGGCTCTGCGGCAGAGCAATTGATAATACCCAATGTATATGCCAGAAGATATGCAAACTATTTGCTGAATCGGATTCATTTGTGTGACTCGCTGGAAGAATTGCATGAATATCCAAAGGGCGGATTAATGAAGGATGGAATGCTGGCAAAAAGTTATTCTGTGGCGTACATGAACATGAAAAATACCCAGATTTGTCTGGGACAGGATGCCATTGAATTACAGAAAAAAGCAGTTCTTGCACAGAAAAATGGCAAACAGGAGGAATGGAAGCGAAAACTAGACGAACTGGAAAGAACAAATACAAAATTAAATTCCATGAAGGGTATAGATTTTGTATTGGAAAACTACCGGTTGGAGACACCGGAACTGCTTTCTGAAAGCTATGCAAAAAAGAAACATTATGAGGACAATGTGAAACAGATAAAGGAAAATCCGGAATTTCTCTCTGTGCTTCAAGAACAGCAGGATGCCAGAGCAGCCTATGATGAAGCTGCGAAAAAGAATAGAGCGGTTGAACGGCAAATCGGTTCTACAAACACTGAATGGGAGGAAGAAAAGAATCGACAGAAAAACATTGCCGGTGAAATTTATAGTGCGAAAAACGCATACGACGAAATCAGAATATTGCATTTGGAACTGGAAGCACCAATGCTGGAAGAATATGAAAAACTGTATGCAAAACGCGGCGAAGTAAGGGTGATTACGGATAAAACCGTGCAAAATTTGCGGGCAGAACTGGATGCTTGTATCAAAACACTGGAAAATGCGCAATTGGAATACTGTAGGATTTCTGAGATTGATATAAATAAACGAGGGATTGGATACATTCCCTTTTACCGGGAAGAGTACCGTAATATTGCAAATGTAAAAATTGAGGATGCCCATAGCCGCCTGGTGGAACAGTCCCAGAAGCTGGAAAGTGCTTTTATGAATGACTTTGTTGCAGAAATCAACGAGACAATTGGCGAGGCAAGAAGAGAGATTGCTGCAATTAACCGGGAACTGAAGCAAATCCCATTTGGACAGGATACCTATAAATTTAAAATGGAAGAAAAAACGGATCGGATTCTCTTTTTCCGTATTTGTAAAAAGCTGGAAAATTATATGGACTCTCCGGAACTGTACATGAATTCAAACCGTGATGATGAAGAAATGGAACGGGATATCCAGGAATTCATGAACATGATTTTGAACGAAGAAGACGAGGAAGAATATACGGATTATAGAAAATATTTTACCTATGATATGGAGATTACCAGCAGACAGGGAGAGGAAGAAGTTACAGCGGATCTTTCGAAAAAACAAGGCTCGGCATCCAACGGAGAAAAACAAACCCCCTATTTTATTATTTTGGCAGCCAGCCTGCTTCAATGTTATCCCAGACGAAATTGCTGTGTGCGTCTTGCTTTTATTGATGAGGCTTTTTCTGCGCTTTCCAGAGAACGAATTGAGCAGATGGTAAAGTATTTGGAGGAAAATGATTTCCAGGTAATCTATGCCGCACCACCGGAAAAAATCAGCAGTATCGGTCAGTATATTCAGTCGACGGTCAGCCTGGTTACTACGGGACGATATACAAGAGCAGTGGAAGGATTAGTGAAAATAAATGAGTTTAACATCTAATCAGAGAAGAGTTTTGAATGTCTTGCTGGATAAGTACGAAAGAAGCAAAACCTATGAAGGAACGAACCTGGTTGCACAGAACTTTGCAGTTGACCCGACAGCTATCTGGGAGGAATATACCTCTGATTTTGCGGATGTCGAGCAGATAAAGGATTTTGAAGCGGACATGGGGTATCTGGAAAAAGAGGGATTACTGACAGCTAAGAGAAAGGGAGGAGAAATCAGCAAGCTTATTGCCAGCAATGAACGAATTCCAGAGTATTATGACATCCTGCTGAGAAAGCCAAAGAAGGATGCGATGCAGGAACAAATGGATTTCTACAGAGCCTGGAGCGAAAAGGGAAATACGTTGATTGTCTCCTATTGCCAGGAACAGATGGAGCGCATTACTTCAGGAAAGAAAGCTACGTACACGCTGGATATAGCGGAAAACCTTTTACAGTTATTGAATTATCTGTTAACCAACAGGGAGGAATTACTGGAAAGAGAATTGTCCATGATAATTTTGTCGGACAGTAAAGCATTTGAAACAAAATATCGTACCAAAATTTGCAAGTTACTATGTGCATATATGGATTTTGAGGGCAAATTGGAGGGCATCGATAATGACAGAGAGCGCGAAAAAGTAATCCTCGAAGAATTTAACATATATGCCAATCCATCCTATGTTTATCTCAAGGGGAAAGTAAGTATTGGTTTGAAGAATGGACAGCATCTGATAATTGGAGAGGCTCCACTTGCCCTGTCCTCAGAGCTTATAAAAGAAATAACATCCATTACGGTAAAAAGTCAGAGAATTGTCACGGTTGAAAACTTAACCGCTTTTCATCGGGTAAATGATCCGGAAAATACGTATATCTATTTAGCAGGATACCACAACACAGAAAAGCAGTTGTTGCTTAGGCGGATTGCGGAAGAAAACCCCGGCAAGGAATGGTTTCATTTTGGCGATATCGACCCGGATGGGTTTTATATTTTGGAACATCTGAAACAAGGCACCGGAACTGACATTATGCCTCTTTTGATGGGGAGTGAACAGTTGGAAGCGTATAGAAAATCCTGCAGACCGCTGAATGAAAATGATTTGGTAAAAGCGAACAATTTAATTCAAAAAGGTTGCTATGTGAATACTCTGCAGTATATGCTGGACCATAACTGCAAACTGGAGCAGGAAATTGTAAGTCTTCATTGTACCAAATCACTGTAAGGTTGGGGATAAGAAACTAGGTGTGAGTGAAACAGCAGTGGAAAAATATGCCAGGATATACCAAGTTATGCAAGGATGTGAAAGGATATTACAATTATGATAAAAATACTTTTTATCTGCCACGGCAATATTTGCCGCAGCCCAATGGCCGAATTCGTCTTAAAGGACATGGTTGCCCGACAGGGCATGGCCGATCAATTTTATATTGCTTCCGCTGCTACCAGCATGGAAGAGATCGGAAACGGGGTCCATTATGGAACACGCCGTATTTTAGAGGCGCATGGAATCTCCTGCGCAGGTAAGACCGCTGTGCGCATAGAGCGCCGGGATTATCAGAAATATGACTATCTCATCGCCATGGAGCAGTACAACATCAGGAACATGCTGCGCATACTTGGCGGCGATCCGGAACACAAGATCTATCGACTGTTGGACTTTACTGACAATCCGCGAGACATTGATGATCCCTGGTATACCGGTGATTTCGATCTTACCTATCAGGAGATTCGGGAGGGTTGTGAAGCTCTGCTGCGCCTTATACTACCATCGACATCCCATGTCGCTGACAGCTCTCACGATGCTGTCGATGCCTAAGAGAATCAGGTATATGCCGATGATATAGCCCACGGACACCACTGCGATCACCGGACGGATCAGCATCAGGAAGCCCAGCACCAGGCCGATGATGTTGATGATCAGCGAAAAATAGTAATAGGAGCTCCCGGCAGTTATGCGGATAATATTCAGGTGCGACAGGTGGGAGATACAGTGGGCTATGAACCAGATCGGGATCAACAGCGCCAGAACCCACTTGCCGGCATTGGGATAGACCAGCAGCATGAAGCCGGCCATGACACTTAAGATCCCGCTGATCAGCGAGATCGTGGGGCCAAAGCCAGTGTGCATCTCCATCTTAATATAGAAAACGATATCAGCGATGCCTGTGATAACGGCGATGAGTCCAAAGATCATCACAATGCCGGTCAGAGCATTCTGGGGCCGGATCAAATTAAGCACGCCCAGAATGATCAGCAGAACACCTTCGATTAACTCCATCCATCCAAAACCAGAACGTCTTTTCATGACTGTAAACCTCCTTTTTCATCAGCATTCAGTATCTTCATAAATTCTTCACCGGTGATAGTCTCCTTCTCATATAGGAACTGCGACAGTTCGTCCAATTTGGCGCGGTTCTTAAGGAGAAGCTGTCTTGCCTTCTCATGCTGCGTCTTTACCAGCTCCACTACCTTCCGGTCGATCTCTTTCTGGGTATCTGCGGAACAGGACAGGGAGGTGTCACCGCCCAGGTACTGGTTGGTCACGGTCTCCATGGCAACCATGTCGAATTCTTCACTCATGCCGTAGCGGGTGATCATGGAACGGGCCAGCTTGGTGGCTTGTTCGATGTCATTGGAGGCGCCGGTGGTAATTTCGCCGAAGGCCACCTCTTCTGCAGCCCGGCCGCCGGTGAATGTAGCGATCTTATTCTCAATCTCCTGCTTCGTCATGAGATATTTATCTCCGGTCTCCACCTGCATGGTATACCCCAGAGCGCCCGATGTTCGCGGGATAATGGTGATCTTCTGCACCGGAGCAGAATGGGTCTGCAGGGCTGCCACCAGGGCGTGGCCGATCTCGTGATATGCCACTACTTTTTTCTCCTGATCGGACAGGACGGCATTTTTCTTCTGATATCCTGCGATCACCACCTCGATGCTTTCCTCAAGGTCGGATTGGTTTACTATGGTGCGTCCGCTGCGCACTGCCCGCAGAGCGGCTTCGTTAATGATATTGGCAAGCTCTGCACCGGAAGCACCGGAGGCCATACGGGCGATGGTGTGGAAGTCCACATCGTCGGAGGCTTTGATCTTCTTGGCATGTACCTTTAAGATGGCTTCACGGCCCATGAGATCCGGCAGCTCCACCGGCACCCGCCGGTCGAAACGTCCCGGTCTGGTTAGCGCCGGATCCAGGGATTCCGGACGGTTGGTGGCTGCCAGTATGATAACGCCGTTGTTTCCCTCGAAGCCGTCCATCTCTGTAAGTAGCTGGTTCAGAGTTTGCTCGCGCTCATCATTTCCGCCCATCTGACCGTCACGCTTCTTACCGATGGCATCGATCTCGTCGATGAAGACGATACAGGGAGCCTTCTCCTTGGCCTGGCGGAACAGGTCGCGCACCTTGGAAGCGCCCATGCCGACGAACATCTCAACGAATTCAGAACCGGAGATGGAGAAGAAGGGAACGTTTGCTTCTCCGGCTACCGCCTTGGCCAGCATGGTCTTACCGGTTCCGGGAGGGCCTACCAGCAGAAGCCCCTTGGGCATGGAGGCACCGACCGCGGTATATTTCTCAGGATTGTGCAGGTAGTCTACGATCTCGGCGAGATTTTCCTTCGCCTCATCTTCCCCGGCGACATCGCTGAAATGGATGCCCTCCGTGGACTGCACATAGATCTTGGCATTGCTTTTACCCATGCCGAAGGCCATGGAATTCTTGCCGCCGGCCTGCTCGATGAGCTTCTTGCTCATGTACTGTCCCAGACCGATGAAGATCACCATGGGGAGTACCACTGTGAGCAGAATACTCATAAGCGGCGACATGGTCTCACTGATGTCTCTGGTGAAGGTTGCACCGGAATTGTACAACCGTTCCGTGAGATTCGGGTCGTTCATGGCGCCGGTCTTGTAGACGGTGGTGTTATCCTTGTCTGTAAAAATAATCTGAGAATCTTCCACCTGTACTTCGCCAATGTTCTTTTCCTCGATCATGCTCATAAAGGTGCCGTAGTCCACTTCCTTTACCTGCTGCTTTAAGAGCAGCGGGGAGATCAGCATGTTGAAGAGAAAAAGAACCAGTAGAACGATGCCATAGTAATAGATCAATGGTTTTCTTGGAGATTTGACTTCTTTCATAATAAACCTCTCTTTCTCTTGAGTTCTTTATTTAAAATAAAGTATAGCACGTTTTTTAGAAAAAAATATGAAAATTTCAAGAAAAAAATTATAAATTTATTATAAATTTGTTCTTGCATTTTCACATAAACTGTGATACCATAGGCCATATTAATTTTTTAATAAGTTAAAGCGATGAAGGAGACTCCTATCTTCAGAGGCCGACAGGAATACGGCGTCACCGACTGAGAGCGCTGTTTGGAAGAGAAGGTAGCGGGAACACTCTGGAGCAGATTGGCTGAACAACAGTAGGTCAATACGTGGGTGCGCGTTAAGCATAGAGAGGGAATTATGCGAATGCATAATACCAATGCGGGTGGTACCGCGGGAATCAAGAGTATCCCGTCCCGGAATGTTTTCGAACATTCCGGGATTTTTTTTCGCGAACCACGGATTGCGAAGCAATCTGTGGTCTGCTGTTTTGCGCAGGGGAATACACAACTATAGATTCTCGTCCCGCTAATAACAAGAAAAGGAGTACAGAGCAATGGAATTTATGACAGGTGTGAAGGAAAAAGAAACGGTAGAGATCAGCGATCTTCTCGGCGGCGGCTACGAAGGAAGAACAGTGAAGGTCAACGGAACTGTCCATGCCATCCGGGACATGGGTGAAGTAGCATTCCTTATATTAAGGAAGCGGGAGGGACTTTTACAGTGTGTCTTCGAAGAAGGAGTTGCCAGATTTGACTTAAAGACTCTGAAGGAAGAATCTGCGATTGAGGCAGAAGGCGTTGTGCAAAAGGAGGAAAGGGCAACCGGCGGCGTGGAGCTTCGGCTGACACAGATCCGGGTATTGTCGGAACCGGCGGCGCCGCTCCCGCTGGCTGTCTCCAAGTGGAAGTTGAATACTTCTCTGGAAGCCAAGCTGGATCACCGCTCCATTGCTCTTCGAAATATTAGGGAGCGGGCAAAGTTCAAGCTGCAGGAGGGCATTGTCCGGGGATTTCGGGATTTCCTGTATAGCCAGGGCTTTACGGAGATAAGAACGCCCAAGATCGGCGCCAAGGGCGCAGAGGGCGGTGCCAATCTGTTCCGCCTGGATTATTTTCATCGTCCTGCGGTGCTGGCTCAAAGCCCGCAGTTCTATAAGCAGATGATGGTAGGCGTGTTTGAGCGTGTGTTTGAGACTGCTCCCGTGTTTCGGGCAGAGAAGCACAACACCAAGCGCCATTTGAATGAATATACCAGCCTGGATTTTGAGATGGGTTATATTGAGAGCTTTGCGGACATCATGGCTATGGAGACCGGATTTTTGCAGTATACAATGGCACTCCTGGAAAAAGAATACGCCCATGAGCTTGCCATTCTTGGTGTCACACTTCCTGTGGTGGATCGGATCCCAACGGTAAGGTTTGACGAAGCCAAGCGGAAGGTTTCAGAGAAATATCACCGTGAGATCCGAAATCCCTATGATCTGGAACCGGAGGAGGAACAGCTGATCGGACAGTATTTTCAGGAGGAATACGGCACAGACTTCGTGTTTGTCACGCATTATCCTTCCAAGAAGCGCCCCTTCTACGCCATGGATGACCCTGAGGATCCCACCTATACCTTAAGCTTCGACCTGCTCTTCAAGGGGATGGAGATCACCACCGGCGGCCAGCGTATCCACGACTATCACATGCTGATGGAGAAGATTGAAAAACGCGGCATGGATACGGAAGGCATGGAGCAGTACCTTGATACCTTCAAGTGCGGCATGCCGCCCCACGGCGGTCTTGGCATCGGCCTGGAGCGGCTAACCATGAAACTTCTCGGAGAGGACAACGTACGTGAGGCCACCCTGTTCCCCAGAGACCTGAGCAGACTGACACCCTAACGATGGCAATGAGCGGATATCCCCACGGTATGTTATTTTTCCTGGGCAGTCCGTCTGTCGGACCTGCGAAGGATAAATGACAGACCGTGGGGGCCTATAGATAAATGACAGACCGTGGGGAGCCATAGAAAAATGCCATACCGTGGGGGCACAATAAATTTTGATTACAAGGAGGCAAAAAATGGACCATACAGAGACAAAAAATATCATCTCCGACGAGACCATAGAATACGTCGGCATCCTGGCCAAGCTGGAGCTCTCCGAGACGGAGAAGGAACAGGCCAAGCAGGATATGGGAAGAATGCTGGATTATATCGACAAGCTGAATGAGCTTGACACCACAGGCGTAGAGCCCATGTCCCATGTGTTTCCGGTGAATAACGTGTTCCGGGAGGACGTGGTGACGAACGGTGACGACCATGAAGATATTCTTAAGAATGCGCCGGCCGAAAAGAACGGAAGCTTCAAGGTTCCGAGGACGGTAGAGTAGAGACTGACAATTCAGCCATTGTCGGTGTTACAATGATTACGAGGAGGGATATTGTGCAGATAACAGAATTGACAGCTTTGGAGCTGGGAAAAAAGATACGGGCCGGCGAGCTGACCGCTGTGGAGGCCACGGCTGCCGCCCTGGAGCAGATAAAAAGATTAGAGCCGACTGTCAACAGTTATATAACAGTTGATGAGGAAGGCGCACTCAGACAGGCGGCGGAGATACAGAAGAAGATTGAGGCCGGAGAGCTTAGCGGTCCGCTGGCCGGTGTTCCGGCAGCCATCAAGGACAACATGTGTACAGAAGGACTTTTGACTACGGCGGGGTCAAGGATATTGGAGAACTTTGTTCCAACCTATACGGCGGAGGCCGTCCGCAATCTTAAAAGAGCCGGAGCCGTGATTCTTGGAAAAACAAATATGGATGAATTCGCCATGGGAAGCACCACGGAGACCTCCTATTATGGGGAGACAAAGAACCCATGGAACACGGCTCATGTACCCGGCGGCTCCTCCGGCGGCTCCTGCGCGGCGGTGGCGGCGGAGGAATGCTTTTATGCTCTGGGTTCCGATACCGGCGGCTCCATCCGTCAGCCAAGTGCTTTCTGCGGTGTGACAGGAATCAAGCCCACCTATGGGACGGTATCCAGATATGGGCTTATCGCATATGGTTCCTCACTGGATCAGATCGGGCCGGTGGCAAAGGATGTGGCTGACTGTGCGGCTATCCTTACGGCCATTGCTTCCTATGATAAGAAGGACAGCACTTCCATCCGGCGGGAGGATCTTGATTTTACTTCTGCCTTAAAGACTGACGTGAGAGGCATGCGGATCGGCATTCCCAGGGATTATTTTGGCGAGGGTCTTGACCGGGAAGTACGGGATGCCGTTCTGGGTGCCGCCGAGGTTCTGCGTGAGCTTGGAGCTGTTGTGGAGGAGTTTGATCTTGGGCTGGTGGAGTATGCCATCCCGGCTTACTATGTCATTGCCTCTGCAGAAGCCAGTTCCAATCTGGCCCGCTTCGATGGTGTGAAGTACGGGCATAGAGCCGCGGATTACGATGGTCTTCACAGCATGTACAAGAAGACGCGCTCAGAGGGCTTCGGAGCGGAGGTCAAGCGTCGGATCATGCTGGGCTCCTTTGTCTTAAGCTCCGGCTACTACAATGCTTATTATTTGAAGGCGCTGCGCACCAAGGCACTGATCAAGCAGGAATTTGACAAGGCCTTTGAAAAATACGACGTGATCCTGGGACCGGCGGCTCCGACAACCGCGCCGAAGCTGGGAGAATCCTTGAAGGATCCCATCAAGATGTATCTGGGAGATATCTATACGATCTCCGTGAATCTGGCAGGCCTGCCGGGTATCAGCCTGCCCTGTGGCACAGACAGCAAGGGACTTCCCATCGGATTGCAGCTCATCGGTGACTGCTTCCAGGAGAAGAAGATCATCCGGGCGGCCTATGCCTTTGAACAGACCGGAAGCTATCGGCGCTGCCCGCTGGCAGGGCCGGAAAGTGAAGCCCAAACAGTCAGCACAGCAGGAAACGGCGACATGGTGGAAAGCGACAGTACGGCAGAAGGGAGGCACGAAGCATGAGTAGACAATATGAGACAGTCATCGGACTGGAGGTTCATGTAGAACTGGCCACGAAGACAAAGATTTTCTGCGGGTGCAGCACTGCCTTCGGAGGCGCACCCAACACCCACACCTGCCCGGTATGTACCGGAATGCCCGGTTCTCTGCCGGTATTGAATAAGCAGGTGGTGGAATATGCGGTGGCGGTGGGACTTGCCACCAACTGCAAGATCACGCAATACAGCAAATTTGACCGGAAGAATTATTTCTATCCGGATAATCCCCAGAACTACCAGATCTCCCAGTTGTATCTGCCCATATGCAGGAACGGCAGCGTGGAGATTGAGACGGCAGCCGGGAAAAAGAGCATTGGAATCCATGAGATCCACATGGAGGAGGATGCGGGCAAGCTGATCCATGATGAGTGGGAGGATTGTTCCCTGGTGGATTATAACCGTTCCGGTGTCCCGCTGATTGAGATCGTGTCCGAGCCGGATATGCGTTCCGCTGACGAAGTAATTGCTTACCTGGATAAGCTGCGCACCATCATCCAGTATCTGGGAGCCTCTGATTGCAAGCTTCAGGAGGGCTCCATGCGGGCGGATGTGAACCTGTCCGTGCGTCCGATGGGAAGCGATAAGCTGGGAACTAGAACTGAAATGAAGAACCTGAATTCCTTCAAAGCCATTGCCAGAGCCATTGAGGGCGAGCGGGCAAGGCAGATCGAGCTTATAGAGGAAGGAAAAGCGGTGGTTCAGGAAACCCGCCGCTGGGATGACAACAAGGAATATTCCTATGCCATGCGGTCCAAGGAGGATGCTCAGGATTATCGGTATTTCCCGGAGCCGGATCTGGTTCCCCTCATCATCAGTGATGAATGGCTGGAGGAGATACGCGCCCGTCAGCCGGAGCTGCGCACCGAGAAGCTTCTGCGCTACAAGCAGGAGTACGAGATTCCCGACTATGACGCCCAGATCCTCACTGCCACCAAGCGCATGGCAGATGTATTCGAGGAGGCCACAGCCCTCTGCGGCCTGCCTAAGAAGGTGTCCAACTGGCTGATGGTGGAGACGCTGCGTCTCCAGAAGGAGCATGAGATGGAGCCGGAGGACATTCCTTTCTCGCCGGAGAATCTGGCGAAGCTGGTGAAGCTCACCGAGGCCGGAACCATCAACAGTACGGTAGCCAAGGAAGTCTTCGAGGAAATATTTAAGAGCGACATCGATCCGGAAAAGTATGTGGAAGAGAAGGGCCTGAAGACGGTCGTTGATACGGACGCTCTGCGTGACTGCATCGCACAGGTCATTGAGGCAAATCCCCAGTCCGTGGCGGATTACCGTGGCGGAAAGGAGAAAGCCATCGGCTTCCTGGTGGGTCAGACCATGAAGGCCATGAAGGGTAAGGCTGATCCGGGCATGGTGAACCGGATGCTGAAAGAAATGCTTGTATAAAAAATAGAAAGCACGCTGCGCGAACTTTCTATTGTCATGCCGCTTTGTTCTACAGAACGATCTGCAGAACAAAGCGGTCGTCGGTTACGGAGAATTGGCAGTTCCCATTCGCATTTTCAATTGCGTACCGGATGCTCTGCGTGCCGAAGCCGTGGTTCTTATCGTCTGTTACCGGGAAACCGTCTGACATCTTGGGCTTTACCGCGTATGTATTAGAGAGTGACATCAGGATTTTTTCATTCTTTTCGATAATGCTCAATTCGATGATGCGTTCCTCTTCACTTAGCGGAAGTACCGCGTGTATGGCGTTTTCCATGGCGTTTGAGAGGACAGAGGTTATATCCACGTCCGCAAAGGGTAATTTCTCGGGAATACGTAAGGTATAACGGAAATCAATCCTGTTTTCCGCAATGATATTCTCATAGGAGGACAGGATCATGTTCACGGTATCGTTGGTGCAATAACGCTTATTCACTGTTCTGTCAGCGGAATTTATGATGCCGTTAATGTATTCCTGCGCTTTTTCGGTTTCGCCGTTATCAATCAAAACGGACAGGTTTGCAAGAAAATGGCGCATATCGTGGCGCAGAATGGCGATGCTGCGCTCGGAACGCTTAATGGCCTCAATCTCTTTCTTGGAATATGTCTGCTGCATTTTCATGAGGCGGTTGCGCTGCTCGGCCTCGATTTTTTCCTCATATTGTTTAAAATACAGGAATATGAAGAGAATATAGAAGATACAAAGGATAAAGGCTAAAAATTCCGTGACCACTGCATGCCCGGAATAGAGCAGTTTGGTGTAAACGCTCACGATATAGTCAAAAAGATAGTAGACGAACGGCATCATACCCAGGATAAAGATAGACTTTGTCGGCTTCTCCAGAAGCCTTGCGGTCGCATCGGAAACATAGCGTATCAGCAAAATAAAAGCGGTAACGGTAACCACAATGCGAACGCTGTAATATACGATTTCGGAATTCCTGACATTCATTGCGGCAATTCCCATCCAGTTGCTGATCTCGCAGCAGAGGTAGGCGGTAAGTACCGAGAGCACGGAAAGCGAAAATTTGTGTTTATAATAAAATGTAAGAAACAGGACCAGGGGCAGGTGTACAATGAGCGGATATATTTTCTCCGTTCCTGAGAACCCTAAAAATACATAGGAAAGGATATAGATCACACCTGTTACCAGAGAAAAGGAGAGCAGTGTGAGAATATTCTTCCGGTTCATCCTTATTCCCAGAAAGGCAGCGGATATATAAACACCGAAAAGAAGCGTTGTTGCATTATGCAAAAAACTCAGTATTGTTATAAGCATATATTTCCTCCTATTCGCGGAACATCAGCGAAAAATAAGCATCCTTGAACGCCTTGGCATAGCCTCTTGCGATGGGGATATTCCGCCCGGATTTCGTTATGATATCAGTATTGTTGAAATGGTCCACATTTGGCATATAAACAAGATAACTCCGATGGCATTTAAAGAAGCCGTCACTGTCCGTAAGCTTGTCCTCAAAGGAGTAAAGCGGCACGGAGGATTCGATGCTGTCCCCGTTCTTGAGGAAGAAGATCACCTGCTTATTCTGGGCTTCCGCATATTCGATATCGTGAAAATACAGCTTCTGATAGCCGTATGTCGTTTTGAGAACGATATTTTTCGGCTCTTCTTCAAATGCATGTGCGCATTCGTCCAGAGCTTCTTTTATTTTATCATAGGTGACAGGCTTCAGAATATAGCCTTGTGCTTTTACCTCATAAGATTCCAACGCGAATTCAGGCGAGGAGGTCAGAAAGATGATCCGCACCGTGGTATCGTGCTGCCGAAGCTCCCGCGCAGTGTCCATGCCGTTTAACATGGGCATGATAATATCCAGGAAGATGATATCCATACGGAGCGAGGAATTACCGGCGATCAAGCTGTCACCGTTGTCGTAGGTGAAGAGCTTGACGGGGATTCCGCTCTGTTCCGACCATTTCTTTATAAATGATACTGCGTTTTGCAAAAAGTCCCGGTTGTCATCGCATACGGCAATTCTCAACATAACGAGTTCTCCTTTTAATATTGATACGATTCACAGCTTCTTCCTTATACAAGCGAAAAACAAGCTGCGTATATGTTTATTTTACAATACAACGGATACTTTTTCAATTGGTACAAAGCGCATTTCGCACCCGCAAAATGACATTTCGCGGAAAAATTGCTTTTTTACCCATGCGCTGGTATAATAGGAATAATTTGAGGAAAAGGAAAACAGGAACACACATATGAGTATTTTAAACGTAGAACATTTGACCCATGGCTTCGGCGATCGTGCCATCTTTGATGACGTGTCCTTCCGTCTGTTGAAGGGGGAGCATATCGGACTGGTGGGAGCCAACGGCGAGGGAAAGTCCACCTTCATGAATATCGTGACCGGGAAGCTTATGCCGGATGAAGGAAAGGTGGAATGGGCGAAGAATGTCCGGGTAGGGTATCTGGATCAGAATTCCACCCTGACCAAAGGAATGACGATTGAGAGCGTCTTGAAATCCGCTTTCGGCTGGCTCTTTGAGATGGAGGAGAAGATGAACCGGATCTGTGATTCCCTGGGAGAAGCGGATCCGGATGCGATGGAAGCCATGATGGAAGAACTGGGCGTGATCCAGGATACTTTGACTATGCATGACTTCTATGTGATCGACGTGAAGGTGGAGGAGGTGGCGCGAGCGCTGGGTCTCCTGGAGCTTGGCCTGGAGCATGACGTGACGGATCTGAGCGGCGGCCAGCGCATGAAGGTGCTGCTGGCGAAGCTTCTTCTGGAGAAGCCGGATATCCTGCTTCTGGACGAGCCTACAAACTATCTGGATGCAGAGCATATTGCATGGCTGAAGCGCTACCTCACGGAGTATGAGAACGCATTTATTCTGATCTCCCACGATATTCCGTTCTTAAATGAGGTAGTCAATATCATCTATCACATGGAGAATCAGCATTTGGATCGTTACGTGGGAAATTATGAGAAGTTTCAGGAGGTCTACGAGGTTAAGAAATCCCAACTGGATGCGGCGTACCGCAAACAGCAGCAGGAGATCAGTGAACTGAAGGATTTCGTGGCCCGCAATAAGGCAAGAGTTGCAACCAGGAATATGGCTATGTCCAGACAGAAGAAGCTGGATAAGATGGATATCATTGAGCTTGCAGCAGAACGCCCGAAGCCGGAATTCGATTTTAAGATGGGACGTACTCCCGGAAAGTATATTTTTGAGACGAAGGGACTTGTCATCGGTTACGGGGAACCCCTCTCGAAGCCCCTGGATATTTCCCTGGAGCGGGGACATAAGATTGCACTGGTGGGGGCCAACGGCATCGGAAAGACCACCCTGTTAAGAAGTATCCTGGGACTGACACCGGCCCTGAAGGGCAGTGTAGAGTTGGGGGAGAACCTGGAAATCGGGTATTTTGAACAGGAGATCAAGGGGGAAAATAAAAACACCTGCATCGAAGAGATCTGGGATGAATTTCCGGCCTTTACCCAGTATGAGGTTCGTGCGGCACTGGCGCGTTGCGGCCTTACCACGAAGCATATCGAGAGCCAGGTGCGCGTCCTGAGCGGCGGCGAGCAGGCGAAGGTACGTCTGTGCAAGCTGATGAATCGTACCACGAATGTCCTGCTTCTGGACGAGCCAACGAACCATCTGGATGTGGATGCCAAGGAGGAACTGAAGCGTGCCTTGAAGGAATATCGCGGAAGTATCCTGCTTATCTGTCATGAACCGGAATTCTATCAGGATATCGTGGACGACGTCTGGGACTGCTCAAGGTGGACGACGAAGATACTGTAGGGGAACCATTAAAATTTGAAACTAAGAGCAAGTTTCTGTAGGGGAACGGTTCAACCAGATCGAAGAAGGACTTGACAATCTGCCAATTCTGGGGTAGACTTTAAAAGTCATGAAAATGACGTATGCGGATATGGCGGAATTGGCAGACGCGCCAGATTTAGGTTCTGGTGGGAGACCGTGCAGGTTCAAGTCCTGTTATCCGCAGGAATTTTAATAATTATTTATAAAGAAAACTCGTGAAAAGCCCGAAAAATGGGGATTCGCGAGTTTTCTTTATTTCATGTTTTAAAATAATTTGCCCCATTTCTGCCCCATAAATGCCCCATGAAATTACCCCATCAGAGTGATCTTTTTAAGTCTTTCCCGATCCTTTTCTTCCTGCCGTTTGGTAACATGCAGATAGATCTTCTTGGTGATGCCACTGTCTTCATGGCCTACGCGGCGAGTGATAACTTCCAACGGGATACCAGCCTCTGCCATGAGCGATACATGAGTGTGGCGCATGATGTGCGTTGTAACCTTCCGGCCAAGCACGCGCATGGAGGTTTTCCCCAGATACTTATTGTAAGCATAGTATTCAAGATAACCGCCGTTCACGTCACACATAAACAGATCCGTGTCATACCCATATTTTAATTTCCCAGACATGGTGTGCCGCCGTATCTCCCTGCACAGCTTTTCGAGTTCCGGTTGCATGTAGACTTCGCGGTTAGAGCAGATGGTTTTGGGCGGCGTAACGATCTTGTTTACTGCATCGTAAGTTTTGCTGACGGTGATAGTTTTAGAGTCGAAGTCCACGTCGGCCATATTAAGGGCGATCGCTTCTCCGCAACGCAATCCGGCGAGTGCGGTGAGTTCTGCCAGGTATCTCCATTTCTTCACAGTCATTGCTTCCAGCAGGGCTTTCAGTTCGCCCGCTTCCAGATATTTGTTCTGGAGCTTTTCGCGGCGTTCCTTGTCTGGGATAGGAGAAAGCTTATCCAAGTACCGTATATCTGATATATAATCGTTTTCATACCCCCAACGTATCATGGACTTAAAGCGTATAAGGCGCTCGTTGTATGTTCCGGGTGCTTTACAGCCATCGAGGAGTCTTTCCTTTACATAGCCAGCGGTCAACCTTGAAACCAGCGTCGATTCCCCCAGGAGCCGCAGGAATGTATTTGCAGCATAGTAATTTCTCTGATAGGTGGATTTTGTCACAGATACTTGCTGATCTGCCCGATACAGCTCAACAAGCTCTGACAGCCGCAGATCCTGCTTTTTGGTCTGCGCCAGTAGTTTGTCTACCTGGGCGCTTATTTTGTCAGTTAGAGCCGCCTGGGCGAGCTTACGGGTACTTGCAGTGTCCTTGTCCATCGTGACGGACACCTTTTTCTGTTCTCCGGTGAGCGGATCTTCATATCGCTCCGCAAACCGTACCTTTCCATTTGGCAGCGTTTCGCTCCACATGATATCATCCTCCTTGATTTAAGGTATAAAAATAACAGCCAGCACGGAACAAAAGTTCTGCTTGCAGTGGCTGCCCGAAGAATGATATAATTCCTTTGACAGTAGTGCATTCTTCGGGATGTATCTTTTCGCCCTGGTGTTGGTAGCACTGGGGCGGAAATTTTGTTATTTTGCATAATTGACATATTTTATATATATGATATACTATTAATAAGTTAACTCGTGAAGGACAAGGCTGGGTTCCCGAATGGGAGTAGGCCATAAGGCTTAGAAATCCTTTGCCCCTGGGGTTAGCTTATTTTTTTATGTTATCCAGAATGTGTGCCGGATCCTTTTTTATTTCGCTAATTATGAATTCAATCATTTGCTGCGAATATGAATACTGTGGTGTGGCGTATTGTTTATGAATATAGCATAAACGCTCATTTCGCTTTAAATCATAATACTTGCAAAAATTTGTAAAATGGAAGCTGGTGAATTTTGTTGGATTTCCATTATAGAAAATCTCCACACGTTCTTTCCTTAGCCTGTCCCTTATAGCCTCGATGCATGATTTTGCTGTATACTTGTGCGTGTTATTCGGATCCTGCATTTCTTTTACAACTGTCACACCAGGAGAAGCGTCTTTTTCAAAATGAACAATGTTTGTGGCTTTGTTTTTGTCCTTGGTGATAAAATAGCGATGGTCGATACGTATTGCAAACTTGGCATTATTATTTATCGCTAAATCATCCACAGTGGTTTTGGCATCGATGAAATGTCGGGCAATCGGCTCCGAATATTTCGCAACTATCTCTGATTCGTCCAAAGCTTTCATGCTTACTGAAAGAGTCAAAAAGTTTTGCGGAACAATAGTAGTCATGTCTATAGAGTGAAAAGCCATCATTTTTTCATTAAAGTTAAATATGCAAGCTTGAAACAGTGGGACATATACCATTTCGTATTCTTCTGTAATGAAATGCGTGCTAGTATTTCTTAACTCTATAATTTTTTCAAGGTTGAGCCGCAGAGGGTCTTTGTCATTGGTAAATATCAATTTGATCGCATTTTCCAAAGATATAGTTCGGTTTTTGTGATCCTTGAAATAGATACTTTCGTCTCCTCTGCTTTTAAGCAAATGAGCTTTTAGCATTAATTCCCATGCATTACAGATGAACAAACTAAATCCTTCAACGCGGTATTTTATGGTTGGCTTATTGTAGAGTTCAATCGCCATACAAAATGCTTCAATGGATTTGTCTACCAATCGCTCTTCAAGGTTTTCCATGAGTTTTTATCCCTCCTTTTTGTAAATTTTTTTTATCCGTTCCTGTTGGCGCAGGGGCGGTTTTACATTTTAATACTTGCAATTTGTGAAGCAGTGACATATAAT
>CAVGED010000013.1:0-45437 GCA_963628035.1 Paludibacteraceae bacterium | reverse complement strand
AGGTTCATCCGACTGATGAATCTTAGTCGGAAGGCTCAAGATTCCGAGAGCCTATTAAGTATTTTTTTGGTGAAGCGCTTCGGCGTCGCTCGTACGCTGCGCCGCCGTTTTTTGCGCTTCTGTATATATAACGACAGGGAAAAGAAAAATGTCGGAAAAACTTTTAAAATTTTTCCGACATTTTTCCAACATTTTGAAAGGCTATTTTATTTGTTGATTATGGAGTAGTAAATTGTCATGAGCATTTCGCTGTCCGCTCCGTCTGTGTTGAACAGATAAAAGTTGATTTTTCCGTTCGTCCAGAACACCCGGTAGCACAATGCCGTTCCGATATCCACAGAGGAAAGGACCGCATTATTCTCTGCATCCACAGGCTGCGGTTCACTCTCCGTCCCATACAGACCTGAGAAGTCTCCACTCTGGGCAGAAGCTCTCAGATAAAAATGATGTCCTCCCTGATCAAACTCCACACAGGCGATTTGTCCGTCAATGATCTGATAAGAAACATTCGTGCTCCCTGCCGGGGCGTCCATATGAATTCCCATAGAGACAAAGGCATCGGCATTTTCCACCTCTGTAATCGGGTTTGGTGTCTGCACGTTGCCCCCTTCCTGCGAATCCTGCTGGGAGCGAGGCAGGAAGTAACTCGCTCCGGCGATCAGCAGGCAGAAGCAGGCGGCAATGGGCAGCGCATAGCGCACAAGACGCATAGGCCGCTTTTTTTGCTCGGCGGGCTCTACTGCCGGGGCTGCTTGCTGCTGCGCTTTCTTCATGATATTCTGATACATCCGCTCCTTCGCACCGGATTCCGGCTCGATGGCATCGATGGCTTCTTTGATTTTCTTCTCACTCACGCTTCAAAACCTCCTATCTGCCGCCGAAGCATCTCCCGTGCCTCCCGCAAATGGTTGCGGATGGTCGACGGCGGCTTGCACAGCATGGCTGCGATCTCATCTGTTTTGTAATCCATATAGTAATGCAAATATATTACATCCTTATATTTGGCAGGTAGTTTCTTTACGATTTCAAGGGTTTCGTCAATGGATATCGCATCCTCGCTCGGAATCTCCGGCTCCTCATCAATAGACACGACCTGCTTTCGCCACCAGTGCTTCAGCCGATCCTTGCAGAGATTGATAGCTGTTACTGTCAGCCATTTCTTCTCATGGGTTTCATCGTTGAATGAGAAATCACCGGAGAGCACCTTGACGAAAACATCTTCGGTGCAGTCCTCGGCCTCGGCCTGATTTTTCATATAAGTAAAACAGAGCCGATATACCAACTTATAATTCCGTTCGTAGAATGCCTCAAACCAATCCCCCGGGCGCTGTGTGGTTTCCGGCATATTCTTTTCCTCCTATATGTATAACGATTGAGTGCGTGATTTTGTCGGATTTGTATTTGTTATTCGGCAGCCTTCTCTACACCGACAGAGGAATCAACGGTCAATTCATAATCATTTCTGAGGAACTGACGGTAGAACACGGTCCCGACAATGCTTGTCAACAGCTCTGTGACGGGAAAGGTCAGCCAAAACCAGTTCAGTCCAAACCGTGAGAAAACATAACCGAGAGGTACAAACAGAATAACTGTGCGAATCACGGTCAGTGCGGAGCTTTTCATGCTGGAGCCGACCGCCTGGAAAAATACCGGAAAGATCAGAGATGTGACCATCGGCAGGAAACTGATACCGACAAAGCGGAATCCAACTCTGCCGATTTCTATTACCAGCGCATCGCTTGTAAATACCCGCAGCATTTGTGCCGGAATGGAAAGAAAGCACAGCGTTCCGAATGCCATCAGCACAAGTCCGAACAGGACGGATGCTGACAGTGTTTTCTTGCAGCGTTCCATGTTTCTTGCGGCATAGTTGTAACTGATTACCGGGACAATGCAGGTCTGCATCGCACCGAGTGGAATAAAGAAAAAGGTTTGCCACTTATAGTAGAGACCGAGAGCAGTAACCGCCTGATCGCAGAAGGTTGCCAATATCAGGTTTAGCCCCAGTATGTAAAAGGTGTATGCCGACTGCATCAGTATATTCGGAATACCAAGACGGAAAATCTTCGCTATATGGTGAGGATAAGTCTTTGCACTCGGAGACTTTCGGAATCCCTTTTTCATAACGACAAGAGCCGCTACGACTTGTCCTGCGACGGTCGCAACCGCAGCCCCGGCAATGCCCATTTTCGGCAGTCCGAACATACCGAAAATCAGAAGCGGATCGAGAATAATATTCGTAACCGCGCCGAGGATCTGGGCAAACATCGGCGTTTTCATATCGCCGTTCGATTGCAGAACCTTTGTCCAGATGCTCTCTAAAAACAACCCAAAGCTGAATACACAAACGATTCTGCCGTATGTAATAACATCCCGAATCACAGCCTCGGAGGCCGTGGACATTCTTGCATAGAAAGGCATGATCAAATAGCAAACCACGGCGAACAGAAACCAAAGCATGATTGCAAGCGGTGTGCCAACTCCGGCATACTCATCTGCCTCGTTCCGTTTTCCCATGCCGAGTTTTGCCGCCATAACCGTATTGATCCCCACACCGGTTCCTACGGCAAAGGCAATCATCAAAAGCTGTATCGGATAGATGATGGACAAGGCTGTCAGTCCGGAATCCGAATACCTTCCTACAAAGAGGCTGTCAACGATATTATAAAGCGCCTGAATCAGCTGCGCCAGCATAACCGGTGGCGCGAGCCGGAGCAGGATTTTACTGATTTTTTCCGTTCTGAATATATCTGTCTGTTCCACGATTGTTTACCTCGTTTCTTCCAAAGCCGCGTTAAGGGCTGGATTCATGCAAACCTCCGTGTCCCAAATGGGATGATGATAGTATAGCCGTGTATTGATGATGTGTCAATGGATTTAAAAGACAGCTTGCAAAAAAATAAAATTTTCCTTCGGCAAAGACAGACGCGATGTTGACTCAATAGGCTTTATAATAGACCGAACTTGAAGCGCTATATAACCGTATCGAGAGAAATAAAGCGCATAATTAAGCTTACTACTACCTCCTATCGCGTTTTCTCATAAAAGCAATGCCAGCGCACAGTATTAGTGCAAGTACACCGACAACAAGGTAGAGAATTATACTAAATGAAATTGCCGTAAACAGCTTATTACCGATGGATACAAGTCTTTCGTCATATAGCATTTCCGCTCTTATTCTTTGTAGGGGAAAGTATTGCCACAGCTGTGAGATCTGCCTGTTTTCATCAAATATCGATCTATCAAAAATCAGTGAAAACAGCAAGAATACGCTAGGCAACAGGATGGCCCCAACAGAGCTTTGCAGCAGTTCAGAAAGAAGCATGGTAATTGCGCCGATCATTGCTAATAGGATAATGCTCGTCAGGCATATCAATATAACGGCTTGACCGACAGAAATCATTAGCGAACTACATTGAAATCCCTCGATCTGCTGAATAGGTGTGCGAAAACCATCTGTTCCAAACAAACCAAACTGCATGATAGCGGTAAGGATATACAGAATGAGCGCAGATACCACTACGATTGCAGCGCCGGCACATAATCGTGCAACGATAGCTTTATTCGTTCCCTTTTCGGTTGCCCGTATTATCTGGTGCAGTCGTCTTGCCCGATCTACCGTACAAACATCACATAAGACCATAATCACATATAGTATTAACATGATATGGATCCAATATGCTTTATTGATAATTTGCTTATACGCAGAAGAATACGACATTATGAGCGGGTACTTCATACTTACACGATCAGAGCAGTATTCTTTTTCTTCCTTTGTTAATTGTTCTGAAATAATTTTTGTTGCTTGCTTGTGTTGTTCCAGAATGACAGGACTATGATACGCTCCAAAGTTCGCTTTGTCAAAAACGGGAGCGGTCGAACAGCCATCCCATAATATCCGTGTCATAGGCAAACAGTCCGCCTCCGCCGTGTTCATTTGGGGCTTTCCGCTCGGTGAAATAACTGTGTTCCCTGATATCAAGCACCAAAAGATTATTGATCTCCGCCTGTGTAAGACCCTGCTTTTCATACAGAGCGAACAGAGTGTTATAGGCGGTCTGTGTCGGCTCTGAACCGTAGTATTCATCGTTTCTCCCGATGGCAAAATAAACGGGGAGCCGTGCTTCAGCTACCGACTCATATTCACCGTCCCATTTTGAGGAGATCTGAAGATACGCCGTAAACAGATCGGGACGCTTGCCTACTACCAGAGACATGGTCTCGCCGCCGCCTGAATACCCATTTGCGTATACCCTTTGGCGGTCAATATTATAGTTTTTCAAAAAATATTCAACCAGTGCGATGGTTTGATCAGCGGAGGTTTCTCCCCAATCGCTAAGCTGCGGAGCGACGATGATCATCTCATTGTTGTATTTCTGCGCCTCAAAGCCGAATTCTTCCGATTTCAGATTTTGAGCCACGCCCTGAAAATACAGTCCTTCGTATCCCGGAAGTGTAAAATACAGGGCGTAAGGGCGGCTTCCGTCATAGCTGTCAGGAATATATACATTGTAATGGATATCGCCGTCCTGCTCGGAGTGTAGCACATTATCAATCACAAAACCGCGATACGTTTCCGTTCCCGCCGTCACTGTCTGTGAATCTTCCGAACTGTTCGGCATAGACTCACTGATACTGCTCTCGCCGACGGTCGGGCTTTTTGCGATGGAGTCCGTCGTGCTTGGCTCGTCCGCTGCCGGAGAAATGCTGCATCCGGCAACAGACAGCGCAGTCAAAAGGCTAAAAACCGTTAAGACTATCCCTCTTTTTCGCATAGTAATCACTTCTTTATTTATTCAGTCCAAGGCTGTCGACCCATTCCCGCACGGTCTGCTCCGAAGCGCCGGAGGAGAAACGCTGGCCTTCGAGCCAGTTTCCACTTCCCGCCATCTCGGCGAGCAGCTTGCCGGAATCACCGAGTCCTGAGCTTGCCGATGTGCAGAACGGGATCACGGTTTTTCCGGTAAAATCATTGGCCTTTACAAAGCCGTCCACCGGCCATGCGGCAATCCCCCACCAAATAGGATACCCGATAAACACGGTGTCATACTCGTCCCAGTTATCGACCGTGCTTTTAACAAGTTCCGTTTCTCTTGCTTCGGGATGGTCGTGCTCATAAACCACGCGGCTGTCCTTGTTGCTGTAATTCAGATCGGCGCTTGAATAAGCATCTTTCGGCTCCAATTCAAAAACATCTGCGTCCGTTGCGGCTGCAATGTAGCCTGCAACGCCTTCGGTATTGCCTGATGCGGAATAATAGACTACCAGCGTCTTGCCGCCTGTCGCAGCCCCCGGCTCAGAAGTGTCTTCCGGTTTGGATTCACTGTTATCGGACGCCCCCGATGTGCTGGGTGTCTGATCCGATACCTGGGAGCCGGAATCGGTTGCGGAGCCGCTCTTGTCAACGGCTGTACTGCCGCAGGCGGCAAGGCTGAATACCAGCAGCATACTTGTTATAAATGCGATTCGTTTTTTCATGTTGATCTCTCCTTTGTTTTATAAAATATGCAAACAGTATTTCTATTTTGAGCATCTATCCCAAAATCAAATGCACTCACGCAATATCTCATGGATTTCATCGTGGCTGAGCTTTTTGCAGCAGCCAGCGGTAATGTTAGTGGAATCCGCAATCGCGCGGAAGTCAGTGCTTTCCGGAATTCCCATTTGCGTAAAGGTGGTGGGAAGTCCTATCTCCTTGATGAAATCGGAAAGCGCTTCTATTCCCGCAAGGGCGGTCGCTTCATCGTTTCCTTTATCTTCAACGCCCCATACATTTTCAGCAAAGCGGGCAAAACGCTTCACGCCGCTCTTGTAAATATGGCGGTAGAGCACGGGATGAATGACCGCAAGGCCTGCGCCGTGGTTGCAATCGGTATAAGCGCCGAGCTGATGCTCGATCTGATGCGCCTGAAAGTCGGTGATCTTGCCGATTTTCAAAATACCGTTTTCTGCCATGGACGACGCCCATGCAAGCTCGTTTCTGGCATCGTAGTTTTCGTTGTCAAGCAGTAGCCCTCTGATATTGCGGATAACGCAACGCATAACCGCCTCGTTTATATCGTCGGAGAGGTTGTTTTCCTCCGGTTTTCCGAAATAAGTTTCCATCGCATGGCTTAACGTGTCGAATGCGCCGGAGATCACCTGCTTCATCGGCACGGTCATGGTGTAGGTCGGGTCGAGAAATGCAAACTCAGCCTGCGCGCCGAAAATCCCCGCCTTGATTTTCTTTTCCTCATGGGTGATAACGGCGCCGGCGTTCATTTCCGAACCGGTACCGAAAACAGTCACAACAGCGCCCATCGGCACAAATTCCGTGGGATAGGTTTTCTTGACGGTCTCCATCTCCCAGATGTCCTCGTCAAGCTTTGCCTGTGCCGATACGATCTTGCAGCAGTCAATGACCGAGCCGCCGCCGACCGCAAGAATAAAGTCCACATGATTTTCACGGGCAAGCTTTGCGCCCTCCTGTACCTTTGCGTAGGTAGGATTTGACATGATACCGGGAAATTCAACGACTGTTTTTCCCGCAGCAGCTAAGATATCCGTCACCTCATCATACACACCGTTTTTCTTGATGGAACCGCCGCCGTAGGCGAGCAGGACGGTACTGCCGACTTTTTTTAAGAGACAGCCGAGATATTCCTTGACGCCACCTTTGCCGAAATATACCTTTGTCTTGTTTTCGTAAATAAAGTTGTTCATGATTCTTCCTCCAGGTTTGTTTTATTTTGTAAGGCTCACTGCTCTTTTCCTGTTCTCTGCCTGTATTATAAAGAAATCGAGGCTTCATGGGAAGTCTCGATTCGTTTATAAGTTTATACCTAAAGGTTATAACAAATATTCTATTTTATATCCGGCATTGCTTCGGCCGCAGCCGTTAAAAATCTTTTTACGGTTTCCGAGGGAGCGGGGGCATGAAGCAAACCGTAAGGAATACTGTAATCCCACTCTACCGGAATAACCTTCAGAAGCGGATGCACATTTGCCCAACCGGGAATGGCGAGCAAGACATCATTCGAGTTTTCGCAGCGGTTAAACACATCCATATTGTAAAACTCAAAGTCTACAATACGGATCTTCGGATGATTTTTCCAAAGCTCATCTCTTAGTGCATCAACATAATGACTCCACTCTCTGCACATCAGCAAAAGGTTTTCGCCATATAGATCCTGTATCGTCAATCTGTCCTTGGCCGCAAGGCGGTGATGTACGGACACTGCACAGCAAAACGGCTCCCGTGATAACATAAGTCCCGCACAGCCCCGCAGTTTAAGCATGGTTTCATCAAAAATACCGCCTACCACATCAATGTTTTTTCCCAGGTTCCCCAGTATTTCTCTTGCGTTTTCCGGCGTGTTTTCAAAGGGGATGATCTGAAATTTCATATCGGGACAATATGCCTGTATTTTCGGCCAAAGCTGCATAAGAAGCTGCGCCGGCGTCATGGGAGATGTTCCGATACGAATGATATTTGCATCCTCCTGCATGGCGTTTTTCGCCCGCGTTACGGAATCTCTGCAATACTGAATGATGTATTTGGTGTCTTGATACAGTGACTTTCCGGCTTTTGTCAAGGTCAGTCCTCTATGAGTTCTCTCAAAAAGCCGGAGGCCCAATTCCGCTTCCAACAGATTGATTTGCTTAATGACGGCTGTCGGCGTAATGAATGCTTCTTCTGCCGCTTTATTAAAGCTGCCTGCATCAGCCACACGCAGAAAAGTATCAAGTTGAGGGTTATACAAGATTTCCACCGCCTTTCTTCACACAGCTTTTGAATATATTTATTATATTTGGATGCGTGAAGTGTGTCAAGCCACAGGTGTACTGCCCCGGAATGTTGACAAACGCACGCCTGTACAGTATAATTACATATACCCCTAACAGTATGGAGGCTGTAGTTATGAAACAATGCATGGATTCGGAAAATCTGCACCGCAGATTGAAAAAGATTATCGGACAGGTACAAGCGATCGATCGCATGATCGATGAGGATGTTCCCTGTGAAGATGTCCTGGCACAAATCAATGCTGCCAAATCCGCTCTGAACGGTTGCGGCAAAGTGGTGTTGGAGGGTCATATCCAGCACTGTGTCCGAGACGGTATTCAGCACGGTGATGCGGACAAGACCATCGAGAGCTTCACAAAAGCTGTGGAGCGTTTTGCAAATATGCAATAGACCTTCTGAAAGCCGGTTCTATGGACTGGCTTTTTTATTTACCCTCTTGACAACCCATACCCCCATATGTATAATATACATATACCCCATATGGTACAGAAAAGAGGCTGGTATATGAAAAAGTTAATGGAAAAGCTGGAGCATCTGTTGGAGCTCGGCGGAATCAAAAAGGACATCTTCTTTCTTGCAGTTTCCGGAGCCGCCGTCATTTGCAGTCTGCTGAAATTTCAACCGTTCCCGTTTGACATGGCTTGGGTGGCAATCATTCTGTGTGGTGTGCCGATTGTTATGGAAGCTGTCATCGGGCTTGTCACATCCTTTGATATCAAAGCAGATGTACTCGTATCCCTGGCGCTGATCGCATCTGTGTGTATCGGTCAGGATTTTGCGGCTGGTGAAGTTGCATTCATTATGCAGCTCGGCGCATTGCTTGAGGAGCTGACGGTAGCTAAGGCTCGCGCCGGTATCGAAAAGCTCGTCCATCTGACACCGCAGACTGCGCGAATCATTCGAGACGGCAAAGAAGAAACCATCCCTGCCGAGCAAGTCAAGGTCGGTGACCGCATCCGGGTCTTGCCCGGTGAAGGCGTTCCTGTGGATGGCGTGATCGTTTCCGGACAGACATCTATCAATCAAGCTGTCATGACCGGAGAATCACTGCCCGTGGATAAGACGGTGGGCGATACCGTATCCAGCGGCACCGTAAATCAGTTCGGTGCCTTTGAAATGGAGGCAACGAAGGTAGGCGAGGACAGCTCCATTCAGCGTATGATCCGACTCGTTCAGTCGGCAGACGCCGGCAAAGCCAAAATCGTCGGCATTGCAGACCGTTGGGCTACATGGATCGTTGTCATCGCTCTGACTGCCGCCGCTCTGACATGGCTTATCACCGGACAGATCATTCGTGCGGTTACCATTCTTGTTGTGTTCTGCCCATGTGCATTGGTATTGGCAACACCCACTGCAATTATGGCAGCAATCGGAAATGCCACAAAGCACGGATTTCTCGTGCGTGAAGGCGACGCTTTGGAACGCCTGGCAAAGGCAAAAGTGATTGCATTTGATAAGACCGGCACGCTCACCTACGGTACACCGGAGGTCGTAGCCGTCACAAGCGTTTGCGATGGTTTTACAGAGGAAGATATCTACCGTTTGGCTGCCTCTGCAGAGCAGCTTTCGGAGCATCCGCTTGGGAAAGCCATTGTAAGCTGTTGTAAAAAAGAACGTGCTGTCATGCTCTCTGTTGCTGACAACTTCCAAATGATTCCCGGACGCGGTGTCAGCGCCGTCGTGGAAGGCAAAGAGATCCTTGCGGGAAATCCGGAATTGCTTTCGGAGCATAATGTGCAAATGACCGTTCCCGCCGATGCCGGGGGGAATTACATCAGTCAAGGCTGTACGGTGACTTATATCGCCGTAAACGGAGAATTTGCCGGATTTCTTGCTCTTTCAGATACTCTGCGTAAGGAAAGTGCCAAGACGATTGATTCGATTTCCAGTCTGGGCGTTCAGCCGGTGCTTCTGACCGGCGATCACGAAAATGCCGCCAATGCGATTGCCGCCCAGTTACATATCGGTACTGTCCGTGCGAACTGCCTGCCGGAGAATAAGCTAAACTCCATCGGAGAGTATCAGGCGAAAAATATGCCCGTGTGTATGATCGGTGACGGCATAAATGATGCCCCTGCGCTGAAGAAAGCGGATGTCGGTATTGCCATGGGCGGTGTGGGCAGTGACATTGCCGTGGATGCTGCGGACATAGCCCTTGTGGATGATGAGGTCAAGGAACTACCTCACCTGATCGCCCTGTCCAAACGGATGATGACAACAATAAAGCTCAATATGACCTTCTCGATGACTTTGAACTTTGTCGCTATTGTCCTTGCCATCATCGGTACTTTGAACCCGGTTGTGGGTGCGTTGGTTCATAATGCGGGCTCTGTGCTCGTTATTACAAATTCTGCATTCTTGCTGAAATGGAGAAAAAAGATGTGATCCCTCTTGCCTGCGCCCTTATGCTGATTTTCTGATAATACCATTTTTTCGGCTCCAATATATATAAAATGCAATATTCAAAGCAATTCCTACCACCGTGGATGCAGGAGCGGCAAGACCGATTTTTGTCAGGCTTGCATTTGGTTGAATGCTCATATAATACGCCAGCGGAAGACGAACCAAAAGCGTCTGAATGAGACTCTGGATCATGACCCACAACGTTTGATTATTGCCGTTAAAGTAACCGACCATACTGAACATAATAGCAGTCACAATGGTTTCCGGTGCGAAGCCCTTCAGATATTCAAAGCCTTTTTGTACGACCTCGGGATCCGGCGAAAAGATACCTGCGAGAAGATCGCCCTTGAACATAACGAGTACAAACACAGCGCAACCGAAGGCCAAACCTATGCCGATACCCGTCAACATTGACTTTTTAGCGCGCTTCTGATCGCCTGCGCCTACGTTCTGGGCGACGAAAGATGCCATGGACTGCATCAGCGCGCTGGGAATCAGCATGGCAAAACTTACAATCTTGCCGGCAACTCCGTAACCAGAGGATGCCGTCAGACCCAGGCGGTTGACGAATGCGCAGAGTGCCAGAAAGGAAAGCTGTGTCAAAAACTCCTGCAAAGCAAGCGGCAGGCCGATGCTGAGAAATCTTTTGCACTGGGGATTGAGTCGGAAATCCGCCCGCGTGATGGTGAAAGGCAGCTTCTTTTTAACCAGCAGCACGACCGCAAACACCACGCTGACGGCCTGTGCCAGCACCGTCGCAATGGCCGCACCGGCAGCGTCCATTCCAACCCCCGCAACCAGTATGAGATCCCCCGCAATATTGACCACGCAGGCCACCAGCACGAAGATCAGCGGCGACCGGCTATCGCCAAGACCTCTGAAAATAGCAGAGAGCAGGTTATAGGCAACGATGAAGAAGATACCGCCGCCGCAGATGCGCACATAACTCGCGGTAAGATCGATCGCCTCCTCCGGTGCCTGCATCAAAACAGAGATGGGGCGGGCAAAGCCTACCAGCAGAATAAACATTCCCACTGAGAGGATTGCGAACACAACGGCAGCTCCACCAAGGATTGCGCCGATCTGCTCGGATCGCTTTTCGCCAAGGTAACGTGCGATCAGCACCGTCACGCCCATAGCAAGCTGCGTGACTACAAATGTCACAAGATTCAGCACTTGACTGCCGGTTGAAACGGCAGAAAGTCCGGCGGTCGAGCCAAACTGCCCGACTACCAACAGGTCAACCGCACCATAAGCCGCTTGTAAAATTAAGGCTCCGAGTATAGGGAGCATAAAGAGTGACAGCTTCTTCAAAATGCTGCCTTGCGTAAAATCAGCGTTCAAGGGTGATCCTCCTTTCCGACATGGTCTGATACAATTTTTCAATGGTACGAATCGTACATTCGGCATCTTCCTCAGAAATATCGATCAATAACGGTGCAAGTCGTGAAAAAAACTGGTTGTTATATGTTTGTGACAGTTTTCTTCCGGCATCTGTAATCGAGAGATAGGTAATACGGCCATCCTCATCTGATGCGGTCTTTTTCAAATATCCATTATCCTCCATCTCCTTGACCGTCCGCGTCACACCGGGGCGCGGAATGTTCAGCGCATCGCTGATGTCGGATACTTTCACCTTAATGCCGCGACTCTCCAGATTCTCTATCGTATCGAGGTACTGAATATGAGACGGCGCAACGCCATTTGGAAGCGCTGGAAGCAATTCGCGGACACGCTTTGCCTGATAGCAAGCATCAAGCAGTGCTTTTATCATTGAAATTGTCATCTGTGTATTCCTCCTTTTGATTACCGACGATAATTAACATTGATAATTATAATAAGGAATGATGCGTTTGTCAATAGAAAACAATTGCCGTTGACAACCCCTCATATTCTGGCTATAATAAAATCACGTTTTAGTTTGGACGAATATTCTGGCTGAAATTGACTATACTATAACTGAAGGGAGAGATTGTTATGGCATATATTAAAAGAGCTGCTGAAGATACGATTGCACGGGTGTCCAAAATGTTTCCTGTGTTGCTGGTGACGGGTCCCAGACAGGTCGGAAAAACGACTTTGCTGCAAAGGCTGGCAGAAGCACAGCGAAGTGAAGGGATAGAACGCAAATATGTTACTTTGGATGATCCTGATGTAAGATACCTGGCAAAACACGATCCTGCCCTGTTTTTACAAAGGTATTCACCACCAGTACTGATCGACGAGATCCAGTATGCAACAGAGCTGTTGCCCTACATCAAAATGAGCGTCGACCGTTCCAAAAGGAAAGGTGACTTCTGGATCACGGGCTCACAGGTTTTCCGTCTTATGAAAAATGTCAGCGAAAGTCTGGCCGGACGGGTCGGAATTGTGAACTTGCTGGGATTGTCCGACGCGGAAATTTACCAAGAGCCAAGCGAGCCTTTCCAAACGGATGCACAGAAACTTATGAAGCGCCTGTCTGTACGAAGCAAAAAAGACTTAAATGAGATCTACCGCAGGATCTTCAAAGGTTCCATGCCGGAGCTTTATGCAGACGAAAATGTGGATTGGGAGACTTATTACCGTTCCTATGTTGATACCTATCTGCAAAGGGATATTCGGGCCTTGACACAGGTTGCGGATGAAATGCAATTTTACAATTTTATGACGATTGTTGCTGCGCAGACTTCAAAGTCTGTCGTCTATGAGGAACTGGCAAGTGCCGCAGGTATTTCAGCTCCAACAGCAAAGAAATGGCTTTCTATTTTGGTGTCGTCTCATATCGTTGCTCTTGTGCAGCCCTATCACAGCAATGCGCTCAAACGGGTTGTAAAGATGCCGCTGATCCATTTTCTGGACACCGGCCTGGCAGCATATCTCTTGAAATGGGGAAATCCTGAAGCACTGGAAAGAGGTGCAATGTCCGGGGCGTTCTTCGAGAGCTATGTTTTTTCGGAGATCTATAAAAGTTATTTGAACGCAGGAAAAGAACCGCCTATTTTCTATTACAGGGATAAGGACCAAAAGGAAATTGACCTGTTGATCTACCAAAATGGTGTGCTTTCTCCGATAGAGATCAAAAAGTCGGCATCACCGGGAAAGACAGCCATTAAGAATTTCAAAGTATTGGAGCCTGTCACCAAGGAGGTAACTTTCGGAGGCTTAGAATCTTTGAAGGTCGAGATTGGAACAGGAAGTGTGGTCTGCATGGCAAACGATCTGTTGCCTGTGGACGAAAAGAACTGGTACGTACCGGTTTGGTTAATTTAACTTTGCATACGCACCACTTTTTAGCCACCCCAGATCACGAAGTCGCAATGACTGCGAATTTGACAAGCAGTAAAATAGTGCTCCTCCCTTGGAACCCATACTGTCTGGAACGCTTCATAAGCGGACGGATTGCGCTCCATTAGCCGAATTTTCTGAATATCCGGTGAAATATCAACAAAGACGCACAGGTCATAGTTTTCTCTCAGTTTCGGATGACAGCTGTAAGAACCCTCAATAATGGTAGGTACTGCTGCATCCAGCTTTTGCGTTGGCAGGAAACGATCTTCGTGGCAGTCATATGGACGATACGAAGCATTTGTTCCGTTTTTCAGCGGAAGCAGCACCTCAAAAAGCAGTCGGTCAAAGTCCATGTTTCCGCCGGGTTGTGCCATTCTTTCTTCTGTGCGCTTTGCAAACGGAAGATAGAAGTCGTCCATGTGGACCACATTACATTTCAGTGCGGATCGGAGCTTTCCGGCAAGCGTTGTTTTGCCGGAGGCACACCGACCGTCAATGGCAATAAGAAACGGACAGCGTGCCTCCTTCTGCACCAAGCGGAGCAATACTTCACAGTTATCCATTGGCAACAGCCTCTTCGGCGGTGGTACGCTTAAACTTCACCAGACCGGTCTTATTAAGCGCTACCATCAGAGCCGGAATCAGCGTGAGCTGTATAACGATTCCGGGAATTGCGTTCAAAACTGCGCCCGCCATAAATGCCTGCCAAGTAAACGCGTTACCGGCTACCCCAAGCAAAACAACCTCGGCTGTACCCCACACAATACGTCCGGCCAGCATGGCGATGATCATCGATCGGTACAGGGCGATCACGCACTGCCATTTGGAGTGATTATACAGGAATCCTGCCACAAAGCCATACGTCGCCAGCTCAAAAGTCATGGCAATGGCGACCGGATACAGAGGCGGCATTCCAAAGAGAAAAGACCGCATCAGGGGAAGAATTGCGCCCACTGCAAGTCCGTACTGCCAGCCACAGATCAGGCCGCACAGAAAAACCGGAATATGCATGGGAAGCAGCATATTCCCGATTTGCGGGATGCTGCCGGTAATCATGGGCAAAATCAGCCCGATTGCAACAAACATAGCGGAAAGAGTTAGATTTTTTGTTTTCTTATTCATTGTTCACCTCATATTTCTTCTTGGCGTCAAAGAGAGCTTCCTCGAAGGTGGCTCTACGGTGGTATTGTAATACCAACGAAAGAAAAAAGCAACCTTTCATAACGAATAAGGTGTCCCAGACCGCGTTTTCCGGTTTATCTTTCCCGAAAATTGGCAATACTCCCTCTTGTTGCAGAATACAGGATATGCTATACTATAAAAAATGACTTCAAGGAGCCTTCCATGAAAAAAATATATGCGATCATTTTGATCCTCTGCCTGCTGCCCATACTATCCGCCTGCGGCAAGGAAAAGCCGACTGCCGCCGACTCCGTACAGGCGATTTACGACTTATATATCATGCGCAAAACAACGGGAGCTGCGAAGCTTGGCATGACCGAGGAGGATATCACAAACGCCTTAACCGCCTACGACAATGCGCTTTCTCAGACGATCCGTTCCAACTTCTCCGACAGCGGTCTGGAGATCTCGGACGAGACCATGGACGAGATCTGTCAGGCCAGAAGAGACGCACTGGCCCGGATGCAAGCGACATGCACCCTGACCTCCGTAGAGGAGCAGACGGCTCTTGTGACCTTATCCACCACCTACTTTGACGAAGACAGTCTGGACAAAGACGCAGCCTACAACGCCAGGGAAGAAGCTGACGCCGCAGGCTTTACAAATTACGACGAATATCTGAATTTTATCATGGATACTTATACCAGGAACCTGATTGACGGCTACAAGAGTGTCGTTCCCTCGGAGGATACCAAGGATATCTCTGTGACCTGCATCATCGTAAACAACACCTGGCTGCCGGAAGACATGACATCTTTCGGCAGCCAGTTAGGGGCGGCTGTTTCCGGACAGGAATAAAAAAGTCAATTTTAAACCGAGCGTTCTGCTTTGAATCGTGACCATGGGCGGTACTCTTACAGTTAACTCGGCCCAGGCGTCCTTACGGCACACGGAAGCTTCTGTTTAGTGCTGCTGTATTCCTACCCTGACACGGTTCACAGATTTCCATTGCGTAAGACCCAGGCTTCAACGCCACTTATAAAAGGCAGCCCCACAGGCAGTGACCCGGGGCAGAACATCACTCCAACTATAGCGGATTGTTGGTACAGGGCACCGCTACCTCCCCAGCTGCTCGGAGTCTTAAGTATACCGTGTTTCCCGGGAAAAGTCAACTGTTAGTTTCGGAGGGTTCAGGGTTGTTTTATCAGGGGATCAGCACAATCCGGTAGCCATCTTTATTTCGTGCCATGGCAAATCCTTTTTCCCACTCTTCCAACGGAAACGTATGGGAAATCAGGCTTTTTATGTTCACCTTTCCCTTTTGCACCAGGGCAATCACCCGCAGCCATGTCTCTCTGTCATAAGCAATACTGCCTACAATTCTCTGATTCTGATAAACCATACTTCCCAAATCTGCACTGGCCCGTCTGCCGAAAATTCCTACCTGGGTCAGCTGACCGTTGTAGGTAAGGACTTTCAATCCCGTATCCAATGCCGCCTGGCTCCCGGAGCATTCCAGTACCGTATCCATTCCTCTGCCCTGCGTAAATTCCCTGCAGGCAGCAAGAATGTCTTCTCTCTGGACATTCAGAATTTTGTCTGCGCCCAGTTTTTTTGCCATAAGAAGCCTTTCCGTATCGGAATCTGTTCCGGATACCATGGCGAAAGCTCCCTGCAGTTTTGCGGCCTGCAGTGTCAGAAGGCCGATCACACCCGGGCCTTCGATCAATACATGATCTCCGGGCAGGATATGGGACTTGTTAAATACACTGTTTGCAGCAGCTGCCAGGGGTTCCAGCAGCGCACCTTCCTTAAAAGAAATCTCATCCGGCAGATGGAATACCCAGTCTTCTTCATCCTTAACCACATATCTGGAAAATCCGCCATCCATGCAGGCAACCACACGGTCTCCGGTCTTAAATTTCGTTACACCCTTTCCTGTTTCCACAACAATACCGCAGAACTCGTGTCCCAAAGGTGTATTCACTTTCCAGGGATATGCCCCTTCTATAATATGAAGATCCGTCACACAGATCGCACAGGCCTTGATTTCTATTTTTACATCCCGGTACCCGCAGACCGGCTCTTCTATTTCCCGGTAATCCACCTGCCCCGGCAGCTCCCCATATTTTACAATGGCTTTCACCTATACCACCTCCCGAAAGCATCTTTCCAGTATATCCATGGCTTCCTTTGCCTGATCCATGGTGATGATCAAAGGCGGTTTTAACTTGATCACATTGTGGGCAGCCTGGAAAAACAATCCTTGACTGACACACCACAAAAACAGCTTTTTCATCGTTTCTTCTGTAAACGGTTCTTTGGTTACCGGATCCTTTACCAGTTCCACTCCGATTGCCAGGCCCGGTCCTCTTACATCCCCTATGAATGAAAACCGTTTCTGCATTTCAAGCAGCCGTTCTGTCATATAGGCTCCCACCTCAGCACCATTTTCCAGTAAATGATCCCGCTCTATAATCTCCAGGGTTTTCATGACTGCCGCATAGGTCAAATGATTATTCTGGAATGTCTGCATATCTTCCATCAGATTTTCAAAGCCTGTGAGCCGGTCATGTATCAGGATTCCACCCACAGGTATTCCGCTTCCCATTCCTTTGGCAAAAGCGATGATATCCGGTTCCACGTCATAATACTGTGCAGCAAAGAACTTACCGGTTCTTCCGAAGGTCTGGATCTCATCAAAGATCAGGAGCGTTCCCATTTCATCACAGATCTGACGTACCCTTTGAAGATATTCCTTAGGCAACGGAATCTGGCCGCCTCCGGATTGAATGGGTTCTATAATAACTCCCGCAACCGGACCGGATACCCCGTGCTGCAGCGTTTCCTTCAAAGACTGCGCACACTCTAAGCTGCATTTTCCCGGTTCCTTTGAAAAAGGACAACGGTAACAATACGGCCGCTGTGTTTTTACAATATGATGCACTGCATGATTTACAAACCGGTAAAAACTCTCGTTGGTAACTTCTTCCTCCGCCCCTCTTGCTGACAGAAAAGTTGCATCCGCCGTCCCGAAGGTGGTGCCATGATATCCGCCGTATAATGTTACAAAATTCCGGGATCCCGGTACGTTTTTCAGCGCAATTTTCATAGCAGATTCGATTGCCAGGCCACCGCCCAGCGTAAAGGATATTCTGTTCAGATGAGGAGGCGCCACATTTGCCAGCTTGTGGTACAGGCTGAGACGAAGATCGGTCTGATGAAGCGGGGCTACCATAGGCATATTCAGCGCCTGCTCATAAATTGCCTCTGCAACCTCACGATTTCCGAATCCAAGAAGACAGACAAACTGCTCTGACGTAAAGTCCATATATTTTTTTCCATCCAGATCTTCCAGATAAATCCCATCCCCGCCTTTTAAGGGAAGACCTCCGGGAAGCTTAAAACAAGGCATCAGATGCCTGCTGTATTCCACTCTCTGCTCAGGGGTCAATTCATATTGGTTTTTCATGCTGTCACTCCTTCACACATTTGCATTGACATGATTTTTCAGTTTCTCCATGTCTTCCTGCCACAACTGCACCACTTTGTCTTCAAATACCGGCTCCTGCGTTCCTTCAAATCCTCCGATGGATTCCTGGTAAGAAATGAATTCACGGATAGCATCTGCCAGAGAATTCTCCCATTCAAAATCCGGAAACTGTCTGCGAAATTTATCTACGGAAAAATACAGGTGAAACCTGGCAAGATCACCCAATACGCTCTCCTTTACTTCCTGCCTGTCCAAAGAGAATAAAAAGTCCGTGGGAATATGTACAATCTTTACAGGTTTACCCAGCGCTTCCCCGAATGCCTGAAGGTACTCGTCATAGGTAACTGCCCGATTATGTGCACAATTATAGATCTGACCGATGGTGCTATCCTCTTCACAGATTCTTGCGATCATCCGTCCTGTATTATATGCTGCACCCGCATCGATAAGCGTTGTTCCGTCTCCGGGGGAATATATCGGCATTCCCTGTCGGATTCTGGCAACCAGCCAGACCCCTCTATCCCGGCCAAATGCACTCATACAGAAAGTTTTCCCAAGAGAATATCCCGGCCGGATAATCGTATATCCAATCGACGTACCTTCCAGTTCCCTCCGGTACAATTCTTCAATCGCCTTTTTGTCCTCTGCATATTTTCCATTTGGAGTTCTCATGGGATCCTCTTCCCCCATGGGAAGTCTGGACAACGGGTATCCGTACACATCCGCTGTACTGATAAATAAAAATCTCCTGCAGGGTACCGCTCTTAAGGCACAAACCACGGTATCAGCCTGACATAGTTCGAAACAGGTGCTGTCAATTACAATATCCGGCCTGAAATCCCGGAATGCGTCAACCAGCACTTCTTTACGATCGCGATCTCCATAATAGACGCGGATTTTTCCCTCATAGCCAAGCAGGCCGCCGCGGCTTCTCTTAATAACCGCAACAGGAATTTCTTTTTTCAGAAAATATGCAATTGCTGAGTCCGAAATATTACCCGGTCCTCCAAGAAACATCACTCTCATTTTCATTCTCCGTTCTTTTTGATATGCAGGAGCCAGTCATCCGCACCTCCCGCATTATGTCCCGGAATCTGCAGTCTTCCTCCATCTGCCCATACCGCCGCAAAATGCCTGCCGCTCACCGGATCAATCCATTCGGCATCTTTCGCATATTCCATGCCGGGAATCGTAAAATAGCGTCGATCCGATATAAAAGCAGCCAATTCTTTCCCATCTTCCGTACAGGCTGTCGGGATATAATGATCGGATGCGTTCGGCATCAATGATCGAATCGTTCGGATTCTCTTTCCCTGAAAATCCGGCTTCATGCGCCACCAGGGAATCTGTTCAAAGATTTCCCGCAATGTCATCATATGCTGAGCTGCCGCACTCCATAATGCGTCCGGCCAGAACATATTTGCCATCCAGATATCCTTATTCCCGTATGTCTGTCCGCTGCCGCCCAGAAGGATGGAGGTATAAGCAAATTTCCGCACAACATCTGCTCCGATTCCATCATTTCCATCATAATGGGTTTCTCCCAGTAATGCCGGCTTGTCCGGATATTTTTCCTTTGCTTCCAGCATTTGCCGGATACAGCAATCATAATCATACGTATAATTCATGCAGAAATCATACCATTCTTCTTCTCCGAAAAGGGGATAACTTGGACCGATACCTGCATGAAAGGTATTCAAAACATGCGGTGCATTTTCCTGATAGACAGGTACGCATTTTCTGATCTCTTCATGAAGCGGGATGGCATCGTCATCTCCCCCGTGAATAAAAGCTATGACATTGGAAAATCTTCCGTATCTTGCCGCGATCTGACGGGCATATTCCAGGAGAGCTTCTCCATGATACAGCAAATGCCAGTCATCCTCCCAGGTACTCAGCCACATAGGTGCAATGGCAACCGCAAGCCCCAGGTCTTGCGCATATGCCAGAACCCGGTCTGCATGTGCAAAATAGGCCTCATTTAACGCCTTTATCTTTCCGGGTTCCAGAAAGGGATTTTCCCCATAGCAATTCGTCTGATAGATATGATGAGGGAGCATATGCACCTGAATGACCGTGAATCCCTTCCGGGCCCGATCTTCCAGATAAGTCTGTGCTTCCTCAAGCGTCATCATCCAGAAAATTCTCCAGCAGGTGTCTGCCTGCCACAGGAAAGGCTTTCCATCCTGATCCTCAAAATATCCTCCCTGTCTGTTAATCTTTATGGGAAATCGAAATGTTCCTGCCATATTCCCTCCCTATGTCCTATCTTTTATATTCCATTTTCTGAATTTCTTTTACCAGAATCGTACAATGCTTTTTCGGATCCGTCTCCGCTGTTACTTCTAAAAGCTCCTTTTCCGGACAGGGGTTGGAAAACATATGCCGGTAAAAAGTTTCTTCTCCCACCTGCTGCGGCAGCGTTGCATAAGTCGTTTCCATCAAATGGTCATCCACCTGATACATGTTCTGTTCTTCCATCCGTTCCCTTTTCCAGGAAGCCAGCCGGTAACCGATATCATCTCCGTACCTTACGGGAATGCTGCTTTGACTTCCGTCTGCATAGAGAAACTTTACCTCACCGATCCTATATTTGGAGTCCTCCGGGAATACACCGTCCACAAACCACTGGAAATCCGGGTGATAATCCGTGTGATACAGAACTTCCACATAATCCGGGTGACGCGACTCCTCGTTAATCCTGCATTTCTTCCGATCCGGGTTTTTTCTGTCATAAAGACTTTCCATAACCAAGGCTCTGATTTTCTCAAAATCATCTTCTTTATAATCCGGATTCCAGAACATTTCATATGCGTAGGCAATATTGAAAAAGATTCCGTTTCTCTGCAGAATCCTTTCGTCCAACGTACTCCAGTTGGAAATCATGGCGCCGCAGATCTCCTTTTTGCGATCCTTCCAGTTCGGGAACAGATAACTGTCAAAATTCCCATAACGTACGGAAAAACCTTCCTCCAGCAGCTCGTCCTCCAGATCCCGGGAAAGTCCCCAGTTCCAGTGCAGGATTTCTACTTCCTTGTTCACGCGATAGATTGCCGGCCAGGTTGCCGGCATGATCCCGATAAACTTGCCCTCCCTGTGAAATGCAGGAGAATACATCCTGATTTCGGCTCCTCCAAAAGGCCCTGCACCCGGAACCTGTGCATTTTTTAACAGTTTATCGCCCCAGATCACGGTTTTAATATTTTTCTTTTTCAGATATGCTGCAATTTTATTTACATCATCTGCGAAAATATCCGCTCCGGATCTTAACCGACACTTTTCACAGACAGCAATGGAATAATATTCATCATGCCCGATATTCATCCGCTCCGGTTCAAATACCTGCACGACCTCATCTATTACATCAAATAAAATTTCATACGATCTGGGATTGGAAGGGCAATAGGTATCCGGATATGGATCCTCCGGGCGTTCCGCAATCTCTGGATTACCCATCATCAAATAATCGCAGTGTCCCAAAGAAGGTACTTCCGGAATCACTTCCAGTTCTCTTTCCTTGCAATAGGATACCAGCTGTTTCATTTCTTCCTGAGTCAGAAATTCTCCGCCGCCGTTTTCCATATGAATGGCATTTTTATACCATGGAAAGGTCTGATCCTGTATCACTGTGGTTTTTCCGGAATACTCAGACATTTCCTTGCAATAAGAAACCCATCCCTGATTAATTTCCGGGTGCCTCTTATATTCCATGGCACCCCCGACTTCGATCATTACGGTATTGAATTGATAAAAAACCAAAAGATCTATAAATTTTTTAAAAAAAGAAATGTTCTTTCTGGAAGGGGTAAAGACCTTCATCCCACGCTCTTTGCACATCGGTGCATAGTAAGCACAAACCTGACGCAAATATCCTCCCTGTGTCATATGCAGGAGGCTGGCTGCTCCGTAAAGCAGTCCTCTTTTTGTCGTTGCATATAAAGTTACTTCTTCCCCTTGCGCATATACGAGGCAGCTCTCCTCATTCCATGAGTGCAACAGGTCAGCAAGATTTTTTTCCTCTTCCAGCTCCTTAGGAGGAATACTTTGCAGGAAACAAATTCTTTTATAATGATCGGAGGAGCCTTCCGTACCCTTTCCTTCTTTTCTCAGCGCAAAGGCTCCAAGCAGATCCTCCATCACCGAAGATGCACCCGTAATTTGGGTTTTTTCCGTAATATAACGTCCTTTTCCCAGTTCGATGATTCGTTCCTTCATTTCTTCCTCCCGAAAAACCGGTACTTCTATGCTTCTTATTTTTGTTTTTTACTTTGCAGCTTCGAATCTTTCTTGGGCCTGTTTCTCCATTTCTGCATTTACAGCATCAATTCCGGCCTCTTTTAATTTCTGTTTGAACTCCTTCAGCGTTGCTTCCGGATCTTCTGTAAATCCAAGGTACATAACCGGCAGGTATTCGGATAATACATTCGAGGTTGCCGCTACTTCCGTTGTCACATTATCTGTTATAAAGGACATGCCATCCAAAGGATGATGCACCGCCTGATCGTAGAAATAGCTCAGCAAAGTATCCGTATAACCATCGAAAGACTCTGTCGGCAGACTGGGTGTGTTGGAGAAGCACCAGAAGGAATATCCGCCGTAAGCATCGGGATTGACTGCTTCCACTTCTAAGAACTGATTTCCTTCATATTCCACTTCACCAGCAATTTTATTATGCTCACCCGGAATACCGTAGTTGATCAGGAAATTCAATTCCGGATCATATCCCAGTAAATCCGCTGCCATCATAGCTCTGTCAATATTTTTGCTCTTGGCATTAAAAGCAACACCCTGGGAATAACCGGTGGAACCAAGCTTCTTGCCTTCCAGAAGATTTACATACTCGATCTTCCAATCCGGATGATTTACTTTGGCTGACTGCCATGCTGCATTGGCTTCTGTAATATTACAGATCTTCACAACACTCTTTCCTGCTTCAAAACGCTCTGCATTGGCAGAAGTCAAATCACTCTTTGACAGGAATCCCTTCTGATTCCATCGCACCATCCGCTTAAGATGCTCTTCATAACCGGGCAGCTCATAGAACGGCGTCAGTTCCACCTTTTCCGGATCGGTAAAATCGTACGTATAGACACCGGTATGCTCGCCTGCCAGATACCAATGCTCATCCGGATAAACAACGATCGCTCTCATATACATTTCAGCATTGTCTCTGGAAATATCAAGGGGAATTATGCCTTTTTCATTTTCCAGGACTTTATCCATATACGCCTCCAGCTCATCTACCGTTTTTACTTCACTCATACCATATTTTTCTCTCAAATCGCCACGGATCATGAATCCATAGTGATTTGCAAAATAATTATACTGCGGAATCAGATAGCAGTTTCCGTTGATGGCTGAGCTGCTCCAGGCGGATTCCGGCAGATTGGCCACCGTCAACGGACAGTTTTTCTTAATCATTTCCATGGTCAGAGGATAAAATCCTCCTTTGGATGCGGTCTCAGAATAGAGCGCCCAGTCTGCCGTATAAATCATGTCAAATTCTTCCCCGGAAGTAAATAACAGGGGATATCTCTGATCCCAGTCTCCCCAGGAAAGGTACACCGGTTCAATGGTTGCATTGATTTTTTCGGTAAGTATCCGGTTGATTTCATCGAATACCTTCTCATTATCCGCTGCCGGCTCTCCGATAAAATAAAATTTGAGGGTTACGGGATCCAGTCCGGATGCTCCGCTGTTACTTCCTCCATTACCTCCCGTACCGTTTGGCTTCTTACCCTGGCCGCATCCTGCCACTCCCAGAACCATCACCAACACAAGAAGTACTGCCATTACTCTTTTTTTCAACATTTTCATTCCTCCCTATTTTATAATGTTGTATGCTGTGCGCCCTTTTCGGGTACACTTAACCTTTAACAGCTCCGACCATGATCCCGCTGACAAAGTACTTTTGCACAAAAGGATACAGAATCAATATCGGGCCGATTGTTACCAGTGTCATCGCCATCTTAAAGGATTCCTCCGGCGGCGTCACCACCGTAAGCTGAGGCACCTTGGATACCAGTTCCCGCAGCATAGTAATCTGAGACAGCATCTTATACAGATAATATTGTAACGGAATCAGACTCTTTTTATCCACATAAAGCATGGCATTAAACCAGTCATTCCAGTATTCCAGTGCCATAAACAATCCCACGGTTGCTAAAATTGGCTTGGAAAGAGGCATTACGATTTTTCGAAAAATCTGAAATTCTCCGGCGCCGTCAATCTCTGCCGATTCGATCAGCGAATCCGGTATGGATGCACTGATCGAGCTTCGCATAATAATGATATAAAAAACATTGATCAAAAGCGGCAGGATCAATGCAAGCAGGTTGTTTTTGATTCCCAGATAACGAATCATCAGAATATACTTCGGGACAATGCCACCTTCAAAAATAGTTGTAAAGTAGAAGAAAAAGGCAAATGCATTTCTGTGCGGAAAGCACTTGCGCCCCAGCACATATGCCGCCATGGCAGTGATCAAAAGACCCGTTAAGGTGCCTGCCACCGTGACAAGAATCGTTACACCATATGCATTCAAAATATCACCGGGTGCTGCCAGGATTGTCCGGAAGGCCGCAGTGGAAAACTGATGCGGAAGCAACGAATAACCATATTCCAGTATCGACTGTTCTGAGGAAAATGCTCCGGAGATCACAAAACCAAAAGGTAAAATGCAGCATAAAGTAAATATAGTCAGAAAGCTGTATGCAATTATGGAAAATACAACTTTGTCTTTGCTTAATTTATAATGCATAATCTCCTCCTTAGAACAATGCATAATCGCTTTGAAAATGCTTTACAACAGCATTCACGGTTATGAGAATAACAAAATTGATCACGGACTGCATCAGTCCTGCCGCTGAGGACATCCCCACATCCTGAAGCTGCAGCAGGGATCTTACCACGAACGTATCAATCACATCTGTCGTTTCATACAATAAAGGATTATTTCCGGTTACCTGGTAGAACATTTGGAAATCTCCCTTAAAGATCCTTCCAACATCCAAAAGCACCAGCGTAATGATCTGTGGAACAATCAATGGCAATGTAATGGAAAAGATCTGCCGGAACTTGCCGGCACCTTCAATCGCCGCTGCTTCATAGATTTCCTTATCAATTCCTGTAATAGCGGCCAGATAAATTACCGAGCCGTAACCCACCCATTTCCAGGCATTTACCAACACCAGTATATATTTCCAGGCACCTATATTGGAATACATATCCACCGGTGCCTTTCCCAACGCCTGCAGGAAATTATTTACCGAACCATATTCATAATTAAACAGGTTATAAATAAAGCCTCCCACAATAACCCAGGAAATAAAGTAGGGCAGTAAAATTGCTGACTGGGAAAGCTTACGAAAACGCTTCGCCGCGATTTCCGTTAAAAGTACCGCCGTAATAACCTGCAACGTCTGGTTCACTGCAATAAACACAATATTATAGGCAAACGTATTAAAAGCTACTCTGAAAATTTTGCCTCCGTTAAAGAGAAACTTAAAATTTTTAAATCCGTTCCAGGGACTTCTATAGATGCCATCAATATAATTATAATTCTTAAACGCCAGCACGGTCCCGGTCATGGGTATGTATGCAAAAATAATGAAATACAGCACCGCGGGCAACAGCATCAGAAACAGTACCCTGTTGCGCTTTTTATATCCTTTCCCTCTCATTGTCCTCTCCTTTCTACTGCCTTTATTTTAGCAACGCCTTTGCACCTTTTCAATCGTAATATTCTCTGAAAACGGTAATTTTCACTTCTGTTTTGATATTATGTTCAAAAAAGTTTCGTTTCATTTGATTTTTTTATTCGTTTAGCTTATAATGAATAAAACATTTTACGAAAACATTGGAAAAAGTAACCAGTTATTAAGAAAGGGCCGGAACCATGCAGAAGAAGGATATTTGTATCTTAATTGCAGAAGATGAACCTTATACAAGAGATGTGCTTGTACACTATATTCCCTGGGAACAGCTTGGCATTTCACAAATTTGGGAAGCCGGCAACGGCCAGACTGCCCTGGAGCTGGCGCTACAACACAAACCGGATATTGTATTAAGCGATATCCGTATGCCCAAATTAAACGGCATCGAACTGGCGAAAGAAATCCGGAAAGAAGATAAAAACTGCCGCTTTATTTTTTTAAGTGCCTATACCGACCGGGAATATCTAAAATCCGCTATTCAGATTCGTGTTGTCAGCTATGTGGAGAAACCAGTTAATATTCTCGAAATCAAACAGGCTGTAGAAGTTGCCGTGGCAGAAATTCTTGCTCAAAGAGAATTTCTTGAGATGCGTCGCAAAGAGAAAGAAGAAAGTACTTCCGGCGAATACGCCGATACCGATGAACTCCTTTTTGTCAAAAATCTGTCCTCGGAAAGCACGCCTTGTATTAATAAGGCAATTGACCGTATTCTGAAAAATTATAGCGATGAAAAGTTGAATATTTCACAGTTGGCCGGACAGTTGTATTTGTCTTCCAACTATCTTTCCGCTTTATTCAAAAAAGAAACCGGAAAAACCATTAACCAGTTTATTACTCAGGTAAGGATTCATCACGCAAAAAAATATTTAAAGGACAATTCCCTTTCTCTGAATGCCATTGCTCTGCGTACCGGATATCACGATGCCAACTATTTTTCCAAAGTTTTTAAAAGAGAAACCGGCATCACTCCGAAAGCCTTCCGGGAAAATCTGCCCTGACAGCTTCCCGGAAATCTTTCATCCTGCAGAAACAAAAATGAGGTGAACAACTTATGCATCTTCTGGAAAAGAAACTTACCCGAATCGTAGACAGTATTTCCCTAAAAGCAAAAATACAGCTGGTATTCTTTTTATTTCTGATCATCCCGCTGCTTTTATTTACTTTCATTTCCTATCGCAGTACCAACCGCCTGGTTCTGGATCAGACGCTTTCTTCCATGGGACAGTCCTATGACGAATGCGTCTCTGTCTTAAACCGTACCTTTTTAGGCATGTCCAAAACCATGGACAACCTGCTTTCCACTCCCGATATTTACCAGTTTACTGAAACAGACAGCGAAAATCAGATTTTTGTCCAGCAGGCCTTTTATCAGCGCATAAATCAGCTTTTCGGATATATGAAAAAGCTCTCGGACATTGACCGTATTTTGCTTTATGTGAAAAACAATTCCCTCCATACTGAGAACGAACAGGCGCTTTTATCTTTGGAGCATATTGAGCAGTCCGACTGGTATCAGTCCCTTTTATCTCAGGGAAAAAGCCGCTTCTGGCTGGCTCCGGGTTATATTCAGGAAGAGGATGGCAATCCCTGTGCCTATTTTTCCTATGTGAGCATTCTGTATTCTCCCGAAAATCTGACCAAACCCATGGGGCTGTTACAGATTGACATTTCTGCGGATAAAATCCGTCAAATTTTAAACGAAATGGCTTTTTCTGAAGAAGTCTCTTTATATCTGACAGATGATGACACTTCTTTTTTTGATAAAGAGGGAAACCGCGGGGATTTCTCCTACGCTTCCCTTACCGACTCCGCTTCTCTGTCCGGCAGACACCAATGGGAATTTTCAAGCTATAAGGGGCAACAATCTATCCTGCGCCAGGAAAACCTGTTTCCTCCTCAATGGTATTTAACTGCTGTACTTCCTCAGAACACGGTATTCCATGCACAAAAGCAGCTTTACCGGGATCTTTTGCTGGAACTGGCTGTTATTGGCCTGGTCTCTTACATTCTGGCCTGCCTTACCGCAAATTCCAGCTTAAAGCGTCTTTTTCTTCTGAATACGGAAATCAAAAAAATGGAAGCCGGGGATTTTCAGATTAAACTGCCTCACTCCGGGAACGATGAAATCGGAGAAATCATGGACAGTTTTTCTTCCATGAGCAAACGCATGGAAAGTATGATCGATGAACGTTACGAGATGGGGCAAGCCGTAAAAAATGCAGAGCTTTGTGCGCTGCAGGCTCAGATTAATCCACATTTTCTTTATAATTCTCTGGATCTTATCAACTGCATCGCCATCCAGAAAAACGTGCCCCAGATTACCGAAATGGTCACTGCACTGGTAAAATTCTACAAGCTCACTTTAAATAACGGGCATGAGTTCATTGCCCTTTCTCAGGAACTTCTTCATGTGAAAACCTATATCCAGATTCAAAATATCCGCTTTGTGGAAAAGCTTCGCTTTTCCTATAACGAGCCGGACTGGCTGGATCTTTATACCATTCCCAAGATTCTTCTGCAGCCGCTGGTGGAAAACGCCATCATCCACGGCATCCTGGAAAGCCAGACCCAGACCGGCTCTGTCTCTATTCTCTTCTCCAAGGAAGTTTCTCCTGAGGGGGAAGAAGAGGTTCTCATCCGAATCAAGGATGACGGTGTAGGCATCCCGCCTCACGTTCTAAGCAACATCTTAAAAGAAGACTGCCCGCATCGTGGTTCCGGATATGGAGTCAAAAACGTTAATGAACGAATCCAGTTTTTCTACGGAGAACGCTACGGCCTAAGTTATGAAAGCAGCCAGCCGGGGGGCACGCAGGTAACCATCCGCATTCCTGCGGTTCGTTCCCTTATTTCCTGCTTCCATCATCATTGAAAGTGTTCTTAAGTGCCATTTCCGTTGGAATAATTGACACCAATAGTATCGTGCATTCCACGATGCACAATATCATGCCTAACATGCCTATCGTATCATCATCTGCTCCATAGAACGGAATCTGAACCAGGATTGTTGGAATCAGCATGATCCATCCGATCTTCCACCATCGCTTCCCACAGTTCTCATGCGCAAATCTCCAGGTATCCTGATTCAGTCTCGATCTACTGCTTCTGTACCCACATAATCCGTTAATCTTCTTTGGACAATGCTTCCACATAAATCGGCCGCCCATAATCATTGCAAGCGAACAGGCCATATTACAAACAAACATAAACCACCAAAACCACATGTCAATTTACCTCCCGGAATTTGCTTTCTTCTGCCTCAGCTCCCGAAAGAAACCGGACAGCATCTTGGAGCATTCCTCCTCCAGCACGCCGGTGGTCAGCTCCACCTGATGGTTGAACTGCGCCATCTGCAGCAGGTTCAGCACAGAACCTGCGCAGCCAGCCTTCGGATTCATGCTGCCTACTACCACCCGGCTCACGCGCGCCTGCACAATAGCGCCGGCGCACATCTGGCACGGCTCCAGAGTGATATACATGGTACAGCCCTCCAGCCGCCAGTCCCCCAGCTTCCTGCTTGCCCGCCGAATGGCGATCAATTCCGCATGCGCCAGGGTATTCTTATCCGTATTTCGTCGGTTGTAACCTCTGGCAATAATCTTTCCTTCATATACAATGACACATCCGATGGGCACCTCATCAAGAGCATACGCCTTTCTCGCCTGTCGGATAGCCTCACGCATAAACCGTTCTTCCTGATTCATTTTATTATCCTCGCGTCTCTATGATAACATAAAATTGAAAAAAGGTCGATTCCTTAATGGCAAAATTATACAAAAACAAGTGTGCACTCCCACCTAAAAAGCCGCCCCCCCTGCATTTATAAGGGGAGCCGGCTTTCACAGGCCTTTAAAATATTAAAAATAAACGTGTATAAACCTTAGATGATATCAATTCCTTGGGTTGCAATGTTAGGAAGACAGGTTCTCTCCATTTGTTGAAATCACCTGCTTATACCAATAAAAACTATCTTTTTTATACCTGTCATATGTTCCATTTCCTTCATTGTCTGCATCTACATAAATAAATCCATAGCGTTTATCCATGTCCCCAAAGCTTGCTGATCTGCAGTCTACACATCCCCAGGTTATGTAACCCATAACATCTACACCATTGTTGATTGCTTCTTTAATTGCAACAATATGTTTTCTTAAATAGTCGATTCGATATTCATCATGCACTGTCCCATTTTCAAATTTATCAACTGCACCCAGTCCATTTTCCACAATCAGCAGCGGCATTTTATACCGGTCATAAAGGCGATTCAAGGTGATACGCAATCCTTCCGGGTCCACGCCCCAGCCAAACTGTGTTTCTCCAATATAAGGATTTTTCAGCGACTTTACAAGGTTGCCTGCCTCCTTTTTATGCTCCTCGTCCCCACTCGCAACATAGGACTGATAATAGCTAAACGCTAGGAAATCGCATTTCCCTTGAGCCAAGATTTCCTCGTAACCATCTACATAATCAATGTTTATGTTATTGCTTTTATAGTAACTGTACATTCTTTTCGTATATGCCCCTTCTGCCATAACATCATAGGAAAATAAATTGAGTTGATCCTCCAGCAATGCCTGGGCAGCATCTGCCGGGCTACATGTATATGGATAGCATTCAAAGCGTGCAATCATGCTGCCCATTTTACAACCGGGCGCAGTATCATGCGCATATTTCACAACCTGTGCCGCCGCAATATACTGATGGTGTAAAGCCTGGTGAACTGTGGACATATAATCCTTTTTCGCCTTTTCGATAAACATGCCGCCATTACAATATGGCTGGCAGATAATCGCATTGATTTCATTAAACGGAAGCCAGTATTTTACCTGTTCTTTATATTCATCAATCAATGTCTTTCCATATTTCACAAAAAGCGGGATCATCTGCGGAGATTCCCAGCCATTGATCGTTTCCTCTAAATATAAAGGAACCTCATAATGCACCATAGTCACAAGTGGTTCAATCCCATATTTTTGAAGTTCCGCAAACACATTATGATAGAAAGCAACACCTTCTGGATTCGGCTTTTCTTCATACCCGGTAGGGAACAGCCTACTCCAAGAAACAGACATTCGGAATACTTTAAAACCCATCTCAGCAAATAACCTTATATCTTCTTTATATCTGTGATAAAAGTCCACCGCAAACCGATAGGGAAAGAACAATTCTCTTTCATGTTCCTTTGCATAAGCAAATCTTTCATAACTTAATTGCTCCGCGCCCAGATCATTTTCTCTGTCTTCAAATGCCAGCCGATTGATATAATCATAATTTGACTTTCCTCTTCCTCCCTGGTCGAAGCCGCCTTCATACTGAGTAGCGCCTGTTCCGCCACCCCAAAGAAAATCCGTCGGGAATTTGTCAATATATTCTCGCATTTCACAAAATCTCCTTCCTATTTAATAAGAACTGTAAGAATTTTATCTAAGGCATTTACGTTTTTTTCTCCTGTCACCACAACATCGAGGAAATCTTCTGAATTTGTAATCGTGATTGGTGTAGTCGTATCATATCCTTCCTCTTTGAGCCCATTTAAATCGACTTCCAGCAATAGATCTCCTTTCTTCACCTCATCCCCCTGTTTTGCATGTACGGTAAAGTATTTCCCATTCAACTTGACGGTATCGATTCCGACATGCATCAAAAGCTCTACATTATTCGCACCAAGAATTCCAACCGCATGTTTCGTGGAAAACATAGTTTTAATGACGCCATCCATTGGCGCATATATCCGTCCATCTTCTGGAATGATAGCAACGCCTGCGCCCAGTCCCCCGCTGGAAAACGCAGAATCATCCACCTGTCCTAATGGCACAATCTCTCCTTTTACCGGGCTGCATACTTCATCTATAATCTCTGTCCTCTCCTTACCGGAAGAAGAATCGTCCTTGTAAACAACAAAAGTCAGGACAAATGAAAGGATCATTCCCACAACACACGCTATGATTGTCCAGATCATACTGTATATATCCCCATTGGCAGGATTGATGAAAGACGGAAATTCAAACACTCCCCAACCACCAATGACATATTCTTTTACACCTGCTCCGCCCATGATTGCCCCTGCTACAGCATTCGCGATGGAGCAAGTAATAAACGGTTTTTTCAGCGGTAATAAAACTCCATATAAAGTAGGCTCGGTAATTCCGCAAAAGGCAGAAAGCATTGAAGAGGCCGCTGTCTCTTTCATTTTTTTATCCTTCGACTTCACCAGAACAGCCGCAGCCGCAGCAAAAGCGGTAAATACATTAGTAATAGCCATTACAACCAGATTATCATACCCAAGTGTAGAAATATTGTTCACCCATAAAGCAATCAACCCCCAATGAAGACCAAATATAATAAACACGAATGTCGTGGCTCCATATATAAGGCCGTACACTATCGTATTTACATTATATAACGCCTGCATACCGGCCGTTACCACATTCATCAGAATCGTTGTGCACGGTCCGATGATTACCAATCCCATGAATAATGAAATAAAAAGGGTCAACATTGGAATTACCGAAAATCGCAACACATCCGGAATGTACTTATTTAAAAAACGATCCACTCTGGATGCGAAATATACAATGATTACTACGGGCACAACAGATCCCATATAATCCATTGCAAAAATGGGAACTCCAAACAGACTGGCATATGCGTTCATTTCATATGCCGTTCCCGAAAACAGACTGATCAGTGGCTCCCCTGCACCCGCCAATTCCGTCAACTGAATCGTGGGATAACACAGTACTGCTCCGATGATCATACCGATAAACGGATTCAGCTTAAATTTCTTAGCCGCCGTATATCCCAGTAAAACAGGCAGGAACCGAAACATAGCATCGCCAAAGGCATTCAGGAATAAATAGGTTCCCGAGGTATCGGCATAGAATCCCAATACGCAAAACAGCGAATTTAACCCTTTCAACATTCCCGCTGCACATAAAACGCCTAAAATCGGTTGAAACAAATTCGAGATAATGTCTACGCACCTGTTAAAAAAAGACATTTTCTTGTCATCCTGATCCTCCACTTCATTCTCGCCTATCAGTTTCAGGATTTCATCGTTCACATCATTCACCTTTGTTCCCACAACAACTTGATATTGTCCTCCCGCTTTCGCAACGGTAATAACGCCATCCAACTTTTGAATCTCTTTATCTTTTGCGAGAGATTGATCTTTTAAGACAAATCGAAGCCTTGTGGCACAATGTGTAAGTGATTTCACATTACCTTTTCCGCCTATTAGAGAAATAATCTCTTTTGCCAGCTTTTCATAGTTTTTCATTTTATATCCATTCCTTTCGTTTATCATTCTTCTTATTCAGTTTTAAGTGGTTACCAAATAGTAATTTGTTTATCGCGCGATTTGGATATCAGATACTTCATCTATAATAAAAACTATTTTAGGGTCAGGCCACAAATGTGTCACCTTCCATTTGAATTGACTGTTACCATTTACAGTAACAATTGATATAACTTCAAAAAATTTTATTATGTCATTTATCACCTCCTGACGCATTTCAAATTTATGTCAATTATCTTTATCTTTTTTTGTCTCATTGAGAATTTTTTGAATATATATTGTCAAATATAATTTTTCATCTCCCGACACACGAAATGCATATTTATTTTGAATAAAATCTGCAATATATTCCGTACATTTATACGCAGCCACGTATTCCTTTTTTACTATCTCAAGCTCAATATCGTTCCCACATTCATTTCTTTCTTGCTTATCGGTAAGAATCCGTTCCACGAAATATTTCAAATGTGTCAAGAATCGATAATATATAATTGATTTTTTATTATATTCAATATTAAAACGAAGTCTTAAAATATTCATAATCGTCTGTATAAGTTCAATTGCCTCATACGTTGTGTGTATTTCCTCAAAGGATTCTGCATTAACGATATGTATGGCGATAAAACCTGCTTCATCCTCCGTTAAGACCACACCGGTTTTCTCTTTAATCAGTTCTACAGCGTATAATCCAATCTCATATTCGTCCGGATAAAATCTTTTTATATCCAAAAGAAACGGATTCGGTACATATAATGACTTCATGCAGCGTTCTACCGACAAAGCGATATGGTTCGCCAGAGAAATATAGATTACATCACTCAATTTATTTGATAAGTGAGACGCCGTATATTTTATGATGTCATCTGCAACATCAAGATATCTGTCATCAATCGTCGAAATAAGTTCTTCAAAATTTGATTTGACGTTGCTGTCCAGACGATATATTTTTTCCACCAAATCAGGGTCAACCCTGTCACCAACGTTTTTTTGAAAAGAGACTCCCTTTCCTCTGACAATTACCTCTTCTCTTCCTTCCAGACATATCGCTGCATTATTGTTCAATATTTTTGAAATCCTCATGCTTACCCTCCCGCCAAATAATCAAGTAACCTTATATTTCTGATATCTTCTTTCTCACTGGCAATACCATTGCAGGCGATACTGACAGTTCATCCACTCCCATTTCAATGAATTGTGCAGTCAGCTCTGTATCCGCCCCCAGTTCTCCGCAGATTCCAACCCAGATTCCAGCTTTGTGACCTCCTTCAACGGTCATCTGAATCAATTTTAATACTGCTGGATGATGCGCATCATAAAACTTTTCCAGGTGCTGATTCTGACGATCAATGGCTAACGTATATTGCGTCAGGTCATTTGTACCGATACTGAAAAAATCTACTTCCCCAGCCAGTTCCTCCGCCATTATCGCTGCCGCCGGTGTCTCTATCATGATCCCGAATTTCATATCTTTTTGGAATGGGACTCCTGCCTGTGCCAATTCCTCCTGTACTTCACGGAGTAGTTTCTTGGATTGCTTCACTTCCCATAGGGAAACAATCATGGGAATCATAACCGCGATATTTCCATATGCGCTTGCCCGGCACAATGCACGGAGCTGTGTCTTAAATACCTCTTCCCTGGTAAGGCAGATACGGATCGCCCGATATCCCAAAGCAGGATTTTCCTCCTTATCCAGTTTAAAGTAATCGATCTGTTTATCCGCCCCGATATCCAGCGTACGAATGATGACCTTTTTTCCACCCATCATTTCAGCCACCTGACGATATGTCTGGAACTGTTTCTCTTCCGAAGGGTAATCATCCTCTCTCAGATACAGAAATTCACTCCGAAACAAACCAATTCCTCCAGCGTCATTCTGCAGGACAGCCCACACATCATCCACGCCTCCTATGTTGGCATAAAGCTTGATCTCCTTTCCGGACTTTGTAACCGTTGGCTTGCCACGGTATTCCTCCAGAAGCTTTCTTCTCTCTTTTTCTTTTTCCATAATTTTCTTGGCATCCGCAAGGACTTTGGCATCCGGTTCTATAACAATATTCCCTGCAAATCCATCAACAACCCCAAGCTTTCCGTCAACTCCTTCCGGGACTGATACCTGAACCAGCGCCGGGATGTTCATCGTCCTCGCAAGAATAGCTGTATGAGAGTTGGCAGATCCCTGTCGCGTGACAAACGCGACCACCTTGCTCTTGTCCAACTGTACAGTCTCGCTAGGCGCCAGATCATCTGCCACGATGATAGTGTTTTCCTTTAATACCTCTTCTTTGTGCCCTTTCTTGGACAAAACCCTCAACAGGCGTTCTGAAACGTCCTTCACATCCGCTGCCCTGGCCTCCATATATTCATTATCCATTGAGGCAAGGGTCTGGGCAAAATTATCGCCGGTTACAGAGACCGCATACTCGGCATTGATTCCCTGAGCCTCGATCATATTGACAACAGAATCTATGTAGTCATCATCCTCCAGCATCATCTGGTGCACTTCAAAGATAGCTGCATTTTCTTCGCCAATCTCCAGCAGAGCCTTATTATATAATTCCTTCAGTTGCTGCCCAGCTACTTCCTTTGCTTCATAAAAGCGCTTTTTCTCCGCTTCTGTATCTGCGACACGCTCCCGCCGAATTGTACAAATTTCTTTTTTTATCTCCCTGATCTCCCCGATAGCAATTCCCCGGAATGCTATCTGACCGGATAGACGTTCCATATTGTCACCTCCTGTTATCTATAAATTGTCCTCGAAAAATTTCCGAACAACAACTACATCCTCTTCTTCTGTCTCGCCCTCCACAGTAACCTTTACGGTCTCACCCTGTTTTACTCCCATTGCCATAATGGACATCAGGCGTGTTCCCTCTGTCACATCATCACCTCTGGCAATGGTGACCTTACTACCCAGAGTCTTTACACATCTTACCAGCAGTCCTGCCGGTCTTGCATGAAGTCCAAGTGTTTCTTTCACTGTGTACGTAAATTCTTTCATTTTTCATCCGCTCCTTTTTTGTAAAAAAAAAACCAAACCATACTCATATTGTTCAAAAAACAATTACCTGAGTACAATTCAGTTTTGCCTACTTAAAGTAACAACCTGATATCTGTGCCATATGATAATTTAGATTAGCACAAAAAAATTCGTCTGTCAATCCTTAATGACAAAATCTTTGAAAACGGAATCTTTGAAAACTCATGTCACGCAAAAACCTCCCACCGGATTTCTCCCATGAGAGGTTTTTATCAAAAATAAAGCGCACCAATTCACACAACTGTCTCTTCGTTTTTACAACGCCTGTCCGCATTCAGAACAGAATTTGCTTCCGGGTGTAACCTGTGCGCCACAGTTCGGACAACTGCTGATGATTTTTGCCCCGCAGCAATTACAGAATTTCGATCCCTGCGGCAATTGCGCATGACACTGAGGACAGGTAATGCTGTTCTGCGCAGGCGCAGCCGCACCGTATCCGGGGTTTACCGTCTGTCCGACCGTTCCGACAGAAGAAGTACAGCGTGCAATTACATCAAAGATCTCCGACGGAAGCTTCTTCTGCTTATATGCACCGATTCCGGCTGTTACCGCAAGCGGCCAGACAAAGATCATTCCTACCGCGCCTGCGCCAAGCTTGTCCGCCCACTGCCCTTCGCCCAACGTAACATTCAGATTCTCCCCCATCACAGACAACTGAACCGACGTTGCAAGCTTCATGCCGGACAGCAGCCGCAGCGTATCCTCCTGCTTCGCCTGGATCAGATATCCATCCTGTGTCGGTGCGCTCTGTACTTCCATCTTCTTTTCGTCGCGCAGAAAGCTCTCTACCCGCTCGGCTATCTGCTGAACACTCACTCCGTTTAATGCAAACACTCTTGATTCTGCCATAGTTGTCCTTCCTTTCCATACCGTTTATTATAGAAATAATAATTCAATTTTCGGTAAAAAGGAAGTCATTTTCCGAATCCGCCAATGACAAATCGGAAAATGAGAAAAGAGTGACTTCTTAATGACGAAATCAAGAAGAAATGATATAATGAGTGCAAATGAGGAAAATACAAATTCATTTGTATTTGACGAATGACGAATTGGATCGTGATGAAATCACGATATACTAAAGAAAAACATAGCAAAGCGAAGTTCGGTTTTCCCGAAAGAGCGCCAACATGCATGCATTGTCACATATAGAAAAGGACGTGATAACTTGAATATACAAGGATTTCAAAAAACAACCTTACTGGACTTTCCGGGCCGCGTAGCCGCGACTGTATTTCTGGGCGGCTGCAATTTCCGCTGTCCCTTCTGCCACAACGGCGATCTGGTGCTTTCACCGGGTACGGAGCCTGCATTCTCCCAGGATGAAGTTCTTTCTTATCTAAAGAAGAGAAGCCGCATTCTGGACGGTGTCTGTGTTACCGGCGGAGAACCAACACTGCAGTCAGATCTGGCACCGTTTCTGGCACAGATCAAGGCGCTGGGTCTGTCAGTCAAGCTGGACACCAACGGCTATCGTCCCGAAGTGCTTACGGCGCTGTGTCGGGACGGGCTGGTGGACTATGTCGCCATGGATATCAAGGGCGCACCCTGCCAGTACGCCCGCATCTGCGGCCTCCCGCAGCTGGATCTTGCCCGGATCGAAGCTTCGGTGGACTTTCTGAAGGAAGGAACCGTAGACTACGAATTCCGCACCACCGTTGTCCGAGAGCTTCACAAGGAAGACGACTTTGCCGCCATTGGCGCCTGGATTGCCGGGGCAAAGGCATATTTTCTACAGGGCTATCAGGATTCTGCCCAGGTGATCTCCCCCGGCTTTACAGCGTATTCCCTGTCAGAGCTTAAAGCCTTCCAGCGTCTGCTTGAAACCTGGCTCCCCCATGTGGAAATCCGCGGTGTGGAGCAGTGACATCTTCTGCCCTCACCCATAAGTAGTATAATGGCTTCTCAATTGGTTCATATTCTGCGTCTTTTCTTTATTCCAGGAAGCGATACCAGTAGCCAAACTGACCTGTATTCTGCTCGGATATCTTCTCACTCTTATATTCCGGGAATCCGAAGATGGCAGCCATCACCTTTTCCTGACTCTGGAAGACTCCCGGCACGCCCAAGAACCACCGCTTCTGCTTTTTCTGCTTCATGGCTCCCAGAATGATGTATCTGTAATTAAAAAAACCATGAAGCAGAAAGCTGTTATTTCCCAGATACCAGTAGCGCTTGGGAAGCAGCCGGAGATCCTTCAGCTCCATACGGATGCACAGAATCTCATCCTCCCCCTCGAAAGGTGTCATGACCGGATAATTTTCCAACATAAACTGCCATTTCATGGCCCATGGCTGCTCTGCCGGCTGTGCAGCCGCCTCGGTTGCCTGAATGGTGTCACCGAAAATCAACTGTTCATTTGTCTGGCCAATACCATCTTCCGCCTGCAGCTCTCTCTCCGGTTCCGGCGCTGGTTCTTCCGCTTTCGGCTGTTCCCTCTCCGGTTCAACCTCTTCTATACGCTGTAGCTCTCTCTCCGGCTCCATTTTTTCCGGGCGTTTTATGTTCTCCAGCAAGGCGAACCGCTCCCGCCGGATCTCCTTCTCATCCCACTGACTGGCAAACATGATTTTATCCGTAACAAAAATAAGAAATCCGCATATTCTCCCAAGACTGTACCCGCTCCCGCCGATATTTTCTCCGTCCAGTGAGAATCGACTGTCGCTGTTTCCGCCTGTCAGTTGTATCTTTCCAATGGAAATACCAAGCATCTGATCGTTTTCGCGCACAAAAAGATAAACCGGGCAGGCGATTCCCGTATACCCGGTTCCTCTCATATGTATCTCCATATCACAGGCCTTTGCCCTGCTCTCTATTCTGGCAAAGCCCACGCTCTTGATCTTGCTGTTTCCCTCATACAGATTTATATATGTAACAAACCGTTGATAGTCCGACATGGCGACTCCTATACCTGCTTTTTACATATTATGCAGTTATTATAAAATTATGATTGATGTGGATGTCAAAAACCATTGATGCGGATACTGAAAATAATGATTGACAGATCAAAAAATTTTATGTATAGTATCAATATCAGTAAAAGTTATTATTATTGAAAGGAGAAATGCGATGATAAAATACAGCCGCCAGCGGGAAAGCATCAAAGAATTTCTGATGGATCGACGTGACCACCCTACCGCCGAAACGGTTTATCTGTCTCTCCGGGAGAAATATCCCAACCTCAGCCTCGGAACGGTTTACCGGAATCTCTCCCTGTTAGCTGATATGGGCGAGATAATGCGAATCTCCACCGGAGACGGCCCCGACCGGTTTGACGGCAATGCCAGCCCGCACTACCACTTTTTCTGCCGTAAGTGTGGCCAGGTATCGGATCTTGATATGGAGAATATAGATATTATCAACGTTATTGCCAGCCACGGCTTTGCTGGCAAGGTGGAGGGACATGTGACACACTTTTTCGGAATATGCCCGGATTGCATGGCAAAAGATTTTTCCGAAAAAAATCAAAAAAACAGTTGACAACGATAAAACGATATGTTATCTTAATATCAGTAATCATTACTAATTTAAAAATGACAGAGCCGCACAGCGGCTCCTGTTACACACAATTACATTTTACCAAAAGAAAGGATGGATTTAAAAATGAAAAAATTTGTATGTTCTGTATGTGGTTATGTTCACGAGGGAGATTCTGCACCGGATGAGTGCCCCATCTGCCATGCTCCCGCTGAGAAGTTCAAGGAGCAGTCCGGCGAGAAGACCTGGGCTGCCGAGCACGTAGTAGGCGTAGCGCAGGGCGCTCCCGAAGACATTATGGCTGACTTAAGAGCGAACTTTGAAGGCGAATGTTCCGAGGTTGGTATGTATCTTGCAATGGCAAGAGTTGCACACAGAGAAGGCTATCCTGAGATCGGTCTCTACTGGGAGAAGGCTGCTTACGAAGAAGCAGAGCATGCTGCAAAGTTCGCTGAGCTCCTGGGTGAAATGGTAACCGACAGCACCAAGAAGAACCTGGAGATGAGAGTCGATGCCGAGAATGGCGCAACCGCCGGCAAGTTCGACCTGGCCAAGAGAGCCAAGGCTCTGAATCTGGATGCTATCCATGACACCGTTCACGAAATGGCACGCGATGAGGCCCGCCATGGCAAGGCTTTCGAAGGACTTTTGAAGAGATACTTTGGCTAAGCTACAAGCCGGGTAAAAGTATAAGAAAAACGCTGTGCGAATTTATTCGTAACAGCGCTTTTTCTTATACTTTTATAGGGCGACAGCCCTCCACTGAGATGGAGCGAAGACATCGTGCTGGCCTCGGCTTGCTATTTCGCAGCTACTCACTCATCTCTTCTGCCATTTCCGCATTAATTTCGTCCTCGGACTCAGCCATAGCCTGTAAAGTCATAGTAAGAAGCTTTTCCAGTTCCCACCCAAGCTGTTCTGCTCCTCTTTCAATCACTTCTCTTGAGCAGCCTGCAGCAAATCCCTTGCTTTTATACTTCTTCTTAAGGGATTTTAGCTCCATGTCTTTTGTGCTTTTTGAAGGACGCATAAGCGCAGCCGCCCAGATAAGACCTGTAAGCTCATCTGCTGCAAACAACACCTTTTCCATCTCATGGATTGGCTCTACATCAATCGTTGCACCACATCCTACTGTAATTCCGTATCCGTGGGAGCAGACAGCATGAATCATATCATCGGAGACGCCTGCCTCTTTAAGCATTTCCGGAGCCTTAAGGCAATTCAATTTGCGAAATATTCTTCCTATATTACTCCAGTACCAACTGTACACAGCCATAGATTCCGGCATCGTTCCCCAGCGTAGCCAATGCAAACTTTGCCTCCCCGCAGACGCTGAAGGCTTCTTTCTGATATGCCTGCTGTACGGCATCGATCAGCGGCTGACCTGCCTTGGAGACACCACCGCCAATTACGAAGACCTCCGGGTCTACCACACATGATACTTTGCTGAGAGCCTTACCCAGCACATCCGCAAACTGATCTACAATGACCTTCGCTGTCCCATCGCCAGCTTTATATGCGTCAAAGATATCCTTGGCTGTCACTTCCGTCAGACTGTCCAACACACTCTTCTCGTGCCCTTCTGCCAACACCTTCTTCGCCAGGCGCACCACGCCGGTAGCGGAACTGTACTGTTCCAGGCAGCCCTTCCGACCACAGCCACAGACTTCTGTCTCCTTGGGATTCATGGTGATATGCCCGATCTCTCCGCCTGCACCATGGGCGCCTGCAATGATCTTGCCATCCACAATGATACCTCCGCCAACGCCGGTTCCCAGCGTCACCATGACCACATCACGATATCCCTTGGCGCCTCCCTGCCACATCTCACCCAGAGCTGCGACATTGGCATCATTTCCGCCCTTTACCATAATTCCGTCCATTTTCGCGGACAATTCACTCTCCACAGGCACATTCTTCCAGCCCAGGTTCACACAGACATTCACAATGCCGTTATTCCGAACAGAGCCCGGCACTCCGATTCCGATTCCCTGAACCTCCTCCGGGGAGATATTGCGCTCCGCCATCTTACCCTTCAATGCTGCGGCCACATCATCCAGGATATGGCTGCCATTGTCGCTGACATCCGTCTTGATTTCCCACTTATCCAGCAGGGCACCCGTAGTCTCAAATAATCCAATCTTGCAGGTGGTGCCGCCTACATCTACGCCAAAACCGTACTTCTTCATTACTCATTCCTCATTTCCTGTCAATTTCACTATCGAACCTTGCGTCTGATCTCCAGAACCTTTACAAATTCCGGGATTGCTTCCATAACCACCGCTGTACGCTTTCCGTCCAGATTCAACACCAGCGTATAGATATTGCCCTGTGCATTCTTATCGCAGAAATACTTTGTAACCTCCTGCGGTTCGATCTTCTTTACCATGTACTCTACATCAGAAAGGGTAAAGCTCAGCTTCTTCTTGCGCCGTGCACGGTTGTATATGGCGGATATATCCATATCATCGCTGAAATAGTTGTACTCATACTCTACAAACGCATGCATCTGCAGCCATGCATAAAGAGCGCCGAACGCTGCCACTCCGATCAGTCCCAGCCACGGGATCGGCAATACAATCAGAAAACATACGATTGCCAGCACCAGCGAGACATATCTACCCAGCTTGTGTCCCATGCCCTCTCCACATACAGTCATCCATTCCAATGGTTTCTCATTCATTTCATATCTCTCCTCTCTTGTTCCATGAACACTATTATTGTACTCAATTCTGTTCTCCAAGTAAATAGGCAAATACTTTTTTTGCCAATTCCTGTCGCTTTGATGTAACCGGGATTGCCGCCCAGACCTCTTCGGGGTAATATCCGGCCTCTGCCAGCAGATTGCCCGCCGGAAGCTTCAGGGCACACACATACTTCTCTCCGGACTCCGGGTTCTCCACTGTGAAGAGCCTGTCCGCATACAGCTCCATCTGCTCCGGTGTCAGCACTTCTTCCATCTCCATCAGCGCGCCATTCACTCCCAGCATGTTCATAACTGTCTCATCTCCGCCCAGGATATCGATCTCGCCCACCGCATTCATGGCAATCAGTGCCTGGCTGGAGGCCATATCCATCTGGCTCATGCCATCCGCGCTCAGGTAGAGGGAATTGTTCACGCTGATGGTCTCCTCTTCCGTATTATAGCCGTTGTCGGTAAGATAATCGTCAAAGATCACACTGCCCTCCGCATCCGGCTGCATATAAGAATTCACCAGCGTCACATTCAGAACCACTTCCGGATCTGGATTTAATATCTTCACAATGATATAGATGATAAGTGCCACACCGGCGACGATTCCGAAAACTGCCGGCTTATAATATTCCCAGATATGCTCTATCTTCTCCTTGACCGTCATTTCCTGGAACGTCTTCGTCCGTTCCGTGGCCATCGGTTTCTTTTTCAACATATGTACTTCCTTCCTTAGATAGTATCCGTTCCGCTCATAGCCAGCCGAACGTGCTCATTCATACAAGCACAAGGTGAATTGCCGCATAGCGGCAAGAGAAGGTGGCCTGGGCCATGATTCGCCCGTTTCGTTGGCTATGGCTGAACTGTCACTAGTAAATAGTATAGATTTCGTTTGGGATTGTCAATGATTTAAAGGAAGTTTATGTTTTTTTCAGAAATACCGTCTAATAATTTTCCATTGCAAGCGGAGGTTATATTATTTATAATGAAGAAAAACGGAGCCGCGAGGCGAAGTTTTTCGCTACCCAAACGGAGTTTGGGTTTCCCGATATAAAACGGAGCCGGAGGATTACTTATGTATCGCATATTATTAGTGGAAGATGATAAGAGCATCGTTACCAATCTGACCGAATTTTTACAGCGCGAGGGCTTTCAGGTGGATTCCGCGGAAGGGCAGGCTTCGGCTCTGGCACGGATCGAGACACAGCCCTATGACCTGGTGCTGCTGGATATTTCCCTGAAGGACGGCAACGGCTTCGGCGTATGCACCGCCATCAAGCAGACCGTTGGCACACCTGTAATCTTTCTGACCGCCTCCGGGGATGAATTCAGCGTAGTGACCGGTCTGGATCTGGGGGCGGACGACTATATCGCCAAGCCCTTCCGCCCCAGAGAGCTGGTGTCCCGGATGAAGAGCGTGCTTCGAAGGAGCGGAAATCAAGCTTCCTCTGTCTTCGAATATGAGGGTATCTCCATCGATACCTCCCGCGGCTATGTGACAAAAAACGGCTCGGAGGTTCTGTTGTCTGCGCTGGAATATCGTTTGCTGCTGTACTTTTTTACCAACCGGGGCATGGTGCTTTCCCGAAATCAACTGCTGCAGGAGATCTGGGACGTGGCCGGGGAATTTGTCAACGACAATACTCTGACGGTTTACATCAAGCGCCTTCGGGACAAGATCGAGGACGATCCCCAGGATCCCCGGATTATCAAGACCGTCCGCGGCTTCGGCTATAAGCTGGGTTAGGAGGCACCATATGAATTTCTTTCGAAACCCTGAGATCCGCAGGAGTCTGATTCTTCATACGGTTGTTACGGTATGCGCCACGGCTGCAGCCGGCTTCTTCGGTTACTTCTTCAGTCACTCCCAGAACAACACGTCCGCCGGCGTGCTGTACAGCAGCTTTTACGGAATGTCTCCGGCAGTAATCTGCGCCCTGCTGGTCCTGGCTCTCTGCCTGATATTTACCGGTATGCATCTGATCATCACCTGGCTTCGATATCGTAAGATTCAAAGGCTCAGCCAGGAGATCGATCAAGTCCTTCACGGCGCGGACACGATGCGTTTCTCCGACTATAAAGAGGGCGAACTGTCCATCTTAAAGATTGAGATTGATAAAATGCTGCTGTGCATGCGGGAGCAAAGTGATGCTCTGAAGGAGGACAAGTCCTACCTGGCCGCCTCCATGGCCGATATCTCCCACCAGATTCGCACGCCCCTGACCTCCATCCATCTTGTGCTGTCTCTGTTGTCGGAGTCGGAGCTCTCCCAGGAACGGCGCCTGGAGCTAGTGCAGCAGCTCGACATGCTGATCTCCCGCATCGACTGGCTCATCGAAGCACTCCTTAAGATCTCCCGGCTGGATGCCGGAACGGTTGTATTCAAGACACAGCACGTTCCTCTGGCTCAGGTGATCCGCTTGGCATATGCGCCTCTGGAGATTCCCATGGAGCTGCGGGAACAGACCTTTACCTTCACTGCCGAGACCAGGCGGGAATCTATCCTTGCGGATCTGGCCTGGACCGTGGAGGCGATTTCCAATATTTTAAAAAACTGCATGGAGCACACGCCCCAGGGCGGGAATATCCACGTCACCGCCACGCAGAACGCGATTTATACGGAGCTTGTCATCGAGGACGACGGGCCGGGCTTCGACAAGACAGATCTGCCCCACCTCTTTGAGCGTTTTTATAAGGGGAAGGGTTCCGGCGAGCAGAGTATCGGGATCGGGCTTGCTCTTGCCCGGATGATCCTTGCACGCCAGAATGCCACCATCAAGGCAGAGAACCGAACGGAGGGCGGCGCCCGCTTTGTGATTCATTTCTATCAGGATACTACGGTATGACCTGTGGAACAGTTCAGCCAGATCGAGCGGAGACAAGAACCAAAGGTTCCTTTGCGAATGGCGTGGGCTGAACTACTCTCAACCGCCGCCTCACATGTGCTTAAGTGACAAAATTGTAACCGGAAAGTCATGGGATTGTCATCTTCTTTCTTTACACTATAACCTATCAGGGGCACACTGCCCGCAGAAACAATCAGGAGGTTACCATGGATATTTTAAAGGTTGAACATTTGACAAAGGTCTAATAGGCTCTCGGAATCTTGAGCCTTCCGACTAAGATTCATCAGTCGGATGAACCT
>CAVGED010000012.1:0-17611 GCA_963628035.1 Paludibacteraceae bacterium | reverse complement strand
AAAGTGGGATTGCCATCGCTCAACGGATAAAAGCTACCCTGGGGATAACAGGCTTATCACTCCCAAGAGTTCACATCGACGGAGTGGTTTGGCACCTCGATGTCGGCTCATCGCATCCTGGGGCTGTAGCAGGTCCCAAGGGTTGGGCTGTTCGCCCATTAAAGCGGTACGCGAGCTGGGTTCAGAACGTCGTGAGACAGTTCGGTCCCTATCCGGCGCGGGCGTAGGATATCTGAGAGGAGCTGTCCTTAGTACGAGAGGACCGGGATGGACGGACCACTGGTGTATCTGCTGCATTACCAAGTGCATGGCAGAGTAGCCAAGTCTGGACGGGATAAACGCTGAAGGCATCTAAGCGTGAAGCCCCCCTCAAGATGAGATATCCCCTCCGAAAGGAGAAAGACCCCTTGTAGAGAACGAGGTAGATAGGGCAGAGGTGGAAGTGCAGTAATGCATGGAGCTGACTGTTACTAATCGGTCGAAGGCTTGACCAAGAACTTATTTCCGGTTTCTGTGTGAAATTTTGAAGGTACATGACAGTATCTTTTGATCCGGCCCAGTGGCTCAGTTGGTTAGAGCGCCGCCCTGTCACGGCGGAGGTCACGGGTTCGAGTCCCGTCTGGGTCGTTTGTAGTGAGAGTGTGTATGCCGGTTCTGCGAACCGCCATCCCGCGCTAACGCTCGGATGAACTGTTAGAGTTGTGAGTGTGTATGTCGGTTCTGCGAACCGCCATCCCGCGCTAACGCTCGGACAAACTGACAAGCTCCGAGTCTTAGCCAAGCAAGCTTGCCACAACTCGTAGCTTATCACTTTGACACTCACTACAAGTAACGCGAGGGATCTTAGCTCAGCTGGGAGAGCATCTGCCTTACAAGCAGAGGGTCATAGGTTCGAGCCCTATAGGTCCCATTTTTTTGGAAATAATTAAGCGTATGAGATAACGCCGATGTGGCTCCAATTCATGCAGATTGACGGAGTCAATCTGAGGCAGAGCAGCTGGTTACAAATCAGCTGGAGATAACGCCGATGTGGCTCAATTGGCAGAGCAGCTGATTTGTAATCAGCAGGTTATCGGTTCGAGTCCGATCATCGGCTCTATGGATGGATTCCCGAGTGGCCAAAGGGGGCAGACTGTAAATCTGTTGGCACCGCCTTCGAAGGTTCGAATCCTTCTCCATCCATTCTATCTGTCATATAGATAGGATAGAAAATTTAATATCGCGGGGTAGAGCAGTCTGGAAGCTCGTCGGGCTCATAACCCGGAGGTCGCAGGTTCGAATCCTGTCCCCGCAACTCATTTATGAGAAATGCCCAGTTAGCTCAGTTGGTAGAGCAGAGGACTGAAAATCCTCGTGTCTCTGGTTCGATTCCGGAACTGGGCACTTGTTATATACAAGGGTGTGTAGCTCAGTTGGTAGAGCACTTGACTTTTAATCAAGTTGTCCCGGGTTCGAACCCCGGCACGCTCACGAAAGAAAAGCGTAGCTTATATGTATTTCACCTATGATAAATCGACCACAAATCGGTTTATTTTTTTACGAAAAGCTGCTTAGCAGGGAGAAAAAGAAAGTGAAAATAAAAGTGATCCTATGGGATATCGACGGGACGATCCTGAATTTCATAGAAGCGGAGAAGGCAGCTATAAAGATGTGCTTCGCACAGTTTCAGCTTGGTGAATGCAGTGATGAGATGATCGCGCGGTATTCCGTCATCAATAAGAGCTACTGGGAACGTCTGGAGTTGGGAGAGATCAGTAAACAGGAGGTTCTGGAGGGAAGGTTTCGTGAGTTCTTTCGGCGGGAGGGAATCTCATTGGAGGGAGAGATACGAAGCAATGGGAAGGATCTGCCTGAGGGTGATCTGATCCGAATGTTCAATGTGGAGTATCAAAAACGGTTGGGGGATACCATCTGCTTTCATGATGATGCCTACGAATTGATCCGGCGGTTGAAGGGAAGGGTGAAGCAGTATGCAGTCACAAATGGTACGCGGATGGCTCAGGAACGTAAGCTGGAGAGATCCGGGCTTGGTCAACTGTTTGACAGCGTTTTTATCTCGGAGGATGTTGGAATAGAGAAACCCAATAAAGGATTCTTTGATCATGTGTTCCGACAGATCGGAGATTATGAGAAAGATGAGATCATGATTGTGGGAGATTCGCTGAGCAGCGATATGAAGGGTGGAAACAATGCCGGGATCATCTGCTGCTGGTATCATCCACAGGAGGCTGGTCAGGAATCATCGGGTCTGGGATCATCGAGTCTGAAATCATTGAGCCTGAAATCATCGAGCCGGGAATCATCGAACCGAAAAAATTCAGCAGCACGGCCTCAGGAACTGCGGATCGATTACGAAATACAGAATCTTTGGCAGGTGGAAGAAATCATATCATGGATGGCATCGGTATAATGATGGCACTGGTATAATAATGGCATCGGTATCATGCCGTCTATTTTAACATCTTACTCCCGCCGCTTCAGCCATCCTGGATTCCAGCCAAGCTCCACCCGCAGCTTCTCATGGGTGGATTTGATGTAGATTCCGTGCCGGGCGACCACCGTGATGGTCACGAGGAGTGCTCCCAACTGCAGAGCAGGTATCGGTACCCGGACATAGACGGTGAGGATGAAGCACAGAAAGGCAATAACCACCCGCCAGGCGTGCGGATTGAAACGCACCAGCGTGGAGAAGAATATGAAGGGGACAGCCAGATATAAAACCATCCAGCTGAAAGGCAGAAGACCAAGGAGTACGCCGAAGGATACGGCGATGGCCTTGCCTTTTCGGGCATGACCCAGCACCGGGGCTGCCATCACCAGGCCGAACATGGGATTCTCCCAGGGAAGGTAATGCAGGCAGAGGGCTACCGGTATAATGCCTTTGAAAATGTCGCAGAGCAGGCAGAGCATCCCGAAGGAAGGCCCGATATTCTTGAAGACATTTCCGGCACCGGGATTTCCGTCATCGGAGATCTTGGTGATATCCACGTGTTTAAACAGGGAGGGCAGCAGCTTGCTGTACATTACGCTCCCGGATAAATATCCGATCATTGTAAAAATAAGGTATGGGATCAAATCCTGCATAGTGTCCGCTCCTTCGTATCAAATCCAATCCTTCGTATCAAATCCAATCATTCATATCAAGTTCTATTTATTCTTTTCCTGCTTTAACAAAAACTGGTAAATACTTTCCGCAGCCTGAGGCAGCGCATGCACGGACTGCGCCTTCTGCATGGCTTCGCGGGCGCTCTCATTCTGTATCAGCAGTTGACCGCAGGCAATCTGCTCTCTCGTGGACTTGGCGGAATAGCTAAGACCGTGTGAGGCAAAGAACCTTGCGTTCTTCGTCTCGCAGCCGGGAATGGGGGCAGTGTGGATAGTGGGAATTCCCTTCACCAGAGATTCCGTGCTGGTGAGTCCGCCTGGCTTGGTGTACAGAAGATCCGCACTGTCCATGTACAGAGGAACCTGTGTCGTGAAGTCCAGGATGTGGACATTCTTATATTCTCCGAACTGTTCCCGCAGGGAATCCTTCAACTGGGCATTGTTGCCGCCCATCACCACCAGAGTTATCGTATCCTTGTATTTTTTCAGGAAGGAGCGGATGAGGGGAGACATATGACCAAATCCCATGCTGCCGGACATGATCAGGATCTCGAAGCCCTGAAGGGGCAGGCCAAGCTGTCTTCTGGCTTCTTCCCTGGGGACTCTGGAACAGAAGGCTGCGGAGACCGGGATACCAAAGGGCAGCAGCTTCTCTCTGGGAATTCCCTTCTTGTAGAATTCCCGGATCAGATCCTTGTGAGGGATCACATAGTAATCCAGACGTGTCTCTTCCCAAAAGGGAATAGAGGTATAGTCTGTGGCAATGGCCATGGTGAGTACATCAAGCTTGTACTTTTTCTTCAGATAAGTCAGCGTCTGAGCCGGAAACAGGTGGGAGGTCACCACCATGTCAAAGTCGTTGCTGATAATGTAGTCATACATCTTCTTGGCATAGCGGGTATTGGCGAAGTAGACTGGCGATTTTGTCTTGGTGTTGCTGATAAATCCGCCGGCCCGATAGGCCAGGCCGAATACATGAGGTGCCTTGCTGGCTACGTTGATATATGTCTTGCAGACGGCGTTGGAGGTTTTCTTGCTGGCAAACAGCAGGGCATCCATGAACTCGCAGTCCACTTGGTGACTCTTTAGATTCTCGTATACAGCAAGGGCGGCGGAGTTGTGCCCCTGTCCGGTGCTGCAGGATAAGATCAAAACCTTCATTGCACGCATAGCTTCCTTTCTTTTCAACAGTAAATAATAAAGTATTCTATCCATAGTCTACCATAATACGACAAAATTAAACAGAGAAATTTATATTTTTTTTATAATTATTTTAGAGCTCCATGCTTGAAACAAAAAAGAAAAGGATGTAAACTGGAAAGGTCTGCCGCTCCGGTAGGTGCGACAACAGGAAAATACGAAATGCGGCTGATGCGGGAGAATGCCGGAAGGCGTCTGGAAGGCAGCAGCCGGCCGCAGCGTCAGGAGGAAACACCGTGCCAAGATTCAGTGTGAAAAAACCATATACCGTGCTGGTAGCCATCGCCCTGGTGGTTGTTCTGGGCGTAGTAGCCCTAAGCAGGATGACAACAGATCTTCTTCCCAGCATGAGCATGCCGTATGCCATCGTCATGACCACCTATCCGGGGGCAAGTCCGGAAGAGGTGGAGGAGGGCGTGACAAAGCCTATCGAGAGCGCTATGGCGACAACCTCCAATATCAAGAATGTCTCTTCCGTATCGTCTGAGAATTATTCTATGGTGATCCTGGAGTTTGAACAGACCGCCAACATGGATTCCGTAACCATCGAGATGCGGGAAAGCCTGGATCAGATTACCGGATATTTCCCGGATTCTGTTGGGAATCCGATCATCATGAAGATCAATCCCGACATGTTGCCTATCGTTATTGCGGCGGCGGATGTGGACGGCCTTGACCGGGCCGGACTCAGCCAGTATGTGGAGAACAGTCTGATCCCGGAGATCGAGAGCATTGAGGGTGTGGCCTCTGTGACGGCAGTCGGATCCATCGAAGAACATATACAGGTAACACTGAATCAGGATAAGATCGATGCAATCAATGAGAAAATAAAGAATTCTCTGGATCAGAGCTTTGCAGATGCCCAGGCAGAGCTTGACAAGGCGAAGAAGGAGCTGGAAAGCGGCAGAAATGAGCTGGAACAGGGGCAGCAGACCATGGCTGAGACAGTGGGAAGCACCCAGAATGAGCTTAACAATAAGCGGACGGAGCTGATGCTGACGGAAAGCGATCTGAAGCTGGAGCTTACTGCGCTTAAGGCATTAAAGACTATGCTGGAGGAGGGCATCAGCACGCTGACAGAGTGGTGTGAGAAGTGGCAGCAGGCCGGTCAGACGGATGAGCAGCTTGCGGAGCTTATGAAGAAGGCACAGGAGCTGGCAAAGCAGCTTGGACTTACGGATATAGAGGGATATACGCTGCCGGAATTAATTCTGGAACTGAATACCAGGCTGGCAGAGGTGAACGCGGGAATCGCCCAGATGGAAACTGCCCTCGCAGGTATCGAGGAGGGGAAGATAACGCTGGACGCGGCATTAAAGGAGCTGAATAAGAGCCAGATTCTTGGCGCCATCCAGATGGGGAGCGCCACCGCACAGCTGGATAGCGGGAAGCAGCAGCTGGAGGAGGCGGAAAAGAGTTTTACAGATAAGAAGGATTCTGCCTATGAAGCAGCTTCACTGGACAATATACTTACGACAGATATGTTGAAAACCATTCTGACAGCCCAGAACTTCTCCATGCCGGCCGGTACCATCACGGAGGGAAAGGAAGAGTATCAGGTTCGCGTGGGCGATAAAGTGGCAGATATGGAGGAACTGACACAACTGGTACTGATGGATATGCACATGGACGGCGTGGAGCCCATACGCCTTTCGGATGTGGCAGACGTGGAGCTTGTGGACAATTCGGATGAGGTGTATGCCAGCATTAACGGAAATCCGGGGATTATTCTGTCCATCGAGAAGCAGACCGGCTACTCCACCGGCGAAGTGACGGATAAGGTGCAGGAAAGATTCAAGGTTATGGAGGAGGCTGAGGAGGGACTTCACACCACGATCCTCATGGATCAGGGAATCTACATAGACATGATCGTGGATTCCGTGCTGCAGAATATGATCGTCGGCGGAATCCTGGCAGTTCTGATCCTACTGCTGTTTTTAAAGGATATCAAGCCGACACTGGTGATTGCCTGCTCCATCCCGGTCAGCGTGATCTTCGCGGTAGTGCTGATGTACTTCTCCGGAGTGACGCTGAATGTGATCTCCCTGGCCGGTCTCGCCCTTGGAATCGGGATGCTGGTGGATAACTCTATCGTGGTTATTGAGAATATCTACCGTCTGCGCAGCATGGGCGAGCCCATTAAAAAGGCAGCCGTGGAGGGAGCCGGACAGGTGGCGGGAGCCATCACAGCCTCTACGCTGACCACCATCTGCGTGTTTGCACCGATCATTTTTACAGAAGGAATCACCAGACAGTTGTTTGTGGACATGGGGCTTACCATTGCCTATTCCCTTCTGGCCAGTCTGATCATCGCGCTGACCTTCGTACCCATGATGGCCAGCGGTGTGCTGAGAAAAGCAACGGAGAAGAAGCATCCGCTCTTTGACCGGATGAAGGAAGGGTATGCCCGTCTGCTGAATGTAATGCTGCGGTTTAAACCGATGGTATTTCTTGGGGTACTCGTTCTGCTGGTGGGCAGTATCTTCGGTGCGCTGTCCAACGGAACTGCATTTATGACGGAAATGGAGAGCCCCCAGATGACGGTGACAGTCACGCCGCCCAAGGAGGCAGAGCTTGCCGATGCGTCAGCGTTATCAGAGGAGATCATTGCACGGCTCTCGGAGCTTGACGATATTGATACCATCGGTGCCATGGCCGGCGGACAGAGTCTTATGAGCATGGGCAGTGGTGGCAATGCGATCAGTATGTACCTGATCTTGAAGGATGATCCGAAGCTTACCAATGCCGATCTGACACGGGAAATTCTGTCCCGGACGGAGGATCTTGACTGCGAGATATCCGTGGATTCCTCTGCTATGGACATGAGTATGCTGAGCGGTAGCGGTATTTCCGTCCGTATCAAGGGCCGGGATCTGGATAAAATGCAGGAGATCGCCAAAGAGATCGCGGCGCTGGTGGAGTCTGTGGAGGGCACAACAGAGGTGTCCGACGGACTGGAGGAGACAACGCCGCAGTACAAGATCACCGTGGATAAGGAGAAGGCGGCCGCCTACGGTATGACAGTGGCTCAGGTATTTCAACTGGTATACGGCGAGCTGTCCGGGGCCAGTAAGGCAACCACGATCTCCACAGATGTGAAGGATTATGAGGTGTACGTCTCAGGGAAAAACGCAGAGAGCGTTACCAGGGAAGATCTGAAGGAACTCACATTTACTTATACGGACCAGGAAGGGAACGAGAAGGAGATTCCGTTAAAGGAAATCGCGGACTTTACCGAGACGGATGGTCTGAAATCCATAAACAGAGACGCCCAGGAGCGCTATATCACTGTTTCTGCCACGGTGGACGAGGATCACAATGTGGGACTGGTGGGCCGTGAGATACAGAAGGCATTGGACAAGTATGACTGCCCGGCAGGGTACACCATCGAGATGACCGGAGAGGATGAGACCATCAACGAAGCCATTGGACAGGTGCTTCTCATGATGCTTCTGGCGGTGATCTTCGTCTATCTGATCATGGTGGCACAGTTCCAATCCCTGCTGTCACCCTTTATCATCATGTTCACCATTCCGCTGGCATTTACCGGAGGCTTCCTGGCACTTTTCTTCACCGGAATGGAGGTCAGCATCGTGGCACTCCTTGGCTTCGTTATGTTGGCTGGTGTGATCGTGAATAACGGTATCGTGATGGTGGATTACACCAATCAGCTGCGTAAGGAGGGGATGAGCAAGCGGGAGGCTCTGTTGGAAACAGGGAAGACCAGACTGCGTCCCATCCTGATGACGGCTCTGACCACCATCATCGCCATGTTCACCATGGCACTGGGGCTTGACAGCGGTTCGGAGATGATCCAGCCCATGGCTGTGGTCGTGGTCGGCGGGATGATCTACGGTACATTGCTGACATTGATCGTGGTGCCCTGCATCTACGATGCATTTCACCGGGAGAAGAGTATGGTGGAGGAGGAAATCTGAGAATTCTCGCCGGTACGATTCAGGCTCCGGTACTCAGAGGGCGTACAGCCCTTCAGGGTCTTGAACACCCGGTTGAAGGTGGCGAGACTGTTGAAGCCGGATTCCATGGCGGCCTCCGTGATGGTGATCCCGGGCCGGAGCAGCAGGCGCTCTGCGTAAGCCACGCGCTTTTGAATCAGATATTGGTAGCAGGAAATGTTGGTGAACTGTTTAAAAAGCCTGGAGAAATGAAACCGGGAGAAACCGGCGATGTTTGCCAGCTGGTCTATGACAAGCGGCTCGGTGCAATGCTCCGAGATGTAGCCGCATACCATCATGAATTTTTCGGTGTATTCCTGCTGCTTTGAGCTTGCGATGCCGGGAAAAATACGATCGGAGTTGAAGCTGGCCCGCCCAAGAGTCAGGAAGAAACGGATGATCAGCGCGTAAAGGCTGGCCTCAAAAAAGGCCGGCTTTTGTTGATACTCCTGCCGGATGGAATAAAGACAGGTACAGAGGTTTTCATTTAGCTGGGGATAATCAGCTTTTGAGATCAATGCATAAGGATGAAGGGAATGGAGCAGAGAATCCATTCCTTTTATATTGCAGATCAGGCTGTAATCGAACAGCAGAACCAGGCGCTCGCCCTCTGCCGGAGCCTGTAGGGCATGCAGGACGCCAGGCGGTGTGATGAAGATGTCGCCTGCGTCGAAGGTGTGCGGGGTCTGGTTGAGTATTACCGTATATTCATTTCTAAGAGGAAGGATGATCTCCATCACGGTGTGCCAGTGCACAGGATAGTTCTCTGCTTCCTTATTCAGATAGAGCTTCAGGCCGCTGCAGGTGTCATATGCAACGGTCTCATAGATTCCGTTCAGCAGTTCGATCAATGGGTTCTCCTTCCTGGTTATGTAGCGCTTCTATTTTATATGGCACCTCTATTTATACAGAGCCTCTATTTTATACAACGTTCCTATTTATATAGCATAAAATAAGAGCGTTGCGTCAGCAAGGAACGATAGTGCTAAAAAATCATAATTCACAGCGCACCTGTCCACATGCGCGAAAGAAAATTCATATAGAAAACGCAGCGATGACAGCAAGAATTGAGAGGCGTCGGGCAAGAAATAGAAGGAAAAGAAGGAGGGTGTGCATTATACTGTAGAAGCCATGTGTGTGGAGAAGACTGTGAATCGTAATGGAAAAGAGCGAAGAGCGTGGAGCCTGCCAGGGGCTACGAATTGTAATGGAAGAGAGCGTGGAGCCTGTCAGGGCTGCGGCAGAGAGAGGGATCAGGTATGAAATTAACAGAGAATCAGGAGAAATTGAAGGAAATCGAAGAAAAGGCCAGGGCGCTGACTGCAAGGCTTACGCTGGAGGAAAAGGCCTTTCAGATGGTACATACAGCACCGGCAGTAGAGCGTCTTGGCATCAAAGCCTATAACTGGTGGAACGAAGCGCTTCACGGGGTGGCACGTGCCGGAACGGCCACGGTGTTTCCGCAGGCGATAGCCCTTGCGGCAACCTTTGATGAGGATTTTATCGAACAGGTAGCGGACGCGATCTCCACGGAAGGGCGGGCGAAGTTCCACCTGCAGCAGCGGTATGGCGACACGGATATCTATAAAGGACTTACCTTCTGGTCCCCCAATATCAATATCTTCCGGGATCCCAGATGGGGCAGAGGCCACGAGACCTTTGGGGAGGATCCGTATCTGACTGCCCGGCTGGGGGTACGATTCGTGGAAGGAATTCAGGGACATGATGAGAATTACCTGAAGGCAGCGGCCTGTGTGAAGCACTTCGCGGTACATAGCGGGCCGGAGAGTCTGCGCCACAGCTTCGATGCCAGGGTAGGGCTTCAAGACTTATATGAGACGTATCTTCCGGCATTTCGGGCATGTGTACAGGAGGGCAGGGTTGAGGCAGTGATGGGAGCCTACAACCGGGTAAACGGAGAGCCTTGCTGCGGCAGCAGAAAGCTGCTTAAGGAGATCCTGCGGGAGGAATGGGGATTTCGCGGGCATGTGGTCTCGGACTGCTGGGCCATTAAAGACTTCCATGAAGGTCATAAAGTAACAGCCAGTTCGCTGGCATCTGTGGCGCTGGCAGTGAACAGTGGCTGCGACCTGAATTGTGGAAATCTGTTCCTGTATGTGGCAGAGGCGGTGCGGCAGGGAACCATTTCGGAAGAACGGGTAGATGAGGCGCTGGTAAGGCTTTTTTCTGCAAGAATGATGCTTGGAATATTAGGTGAGGTTAAGGAAGGGGAAGATCCTGACGTCAGAACGGAGGAAGTCGGGGCGGAGCGCGAGAATCCCTATGATAAGATTCCTTATACCGTGGTGGATTCTCCGAAAATGCAGGCGTTAAATCTTGAGGCGGCGGAAAAATGCCTGGTACTTCTGAAGAATGAAGGTGATTTGCTACCGCTTGATCCGGCTAAGATCAAAAACATCGGGATCATCGGTCCCAATGCGGATAATCGGCGGGCATTGATGGGGAACTATGAGGGAACAGCCTCCAGATATGTTACAATTTCCGAGGGTATCCGGGAATATGTGGGTGATTCCGTTCGGATCCGGGTGTCGGAGGGCTGTCATCTCTACAAGGACCGGATCAGCAATTTAAGCTGCGGTCATGACCGGGATTCTGAGGTGCGGGGAATCTGTGAGGTCAGTGATGTAGTCATCCTGTGCCTGGGGCTGGATCCCGGACTTGAAGGGGAAGAGGGCGATGAGGGAAATCAGTATGCCAGCGGGGATAAGCCGGATCTTGAGCTGCCCGGTGGACAGCAGGAGATCCTTAAGCTGGCCTGTGCCAGTGGAAAGCCGGTGGTTCTCGTGCTGCTTACGGGAAGCGCGCTTGCAGTGGGCTGGGCAGATGAACATGTTCCGGCAATCCTTTTGGGCTGGTATCCAGGCGCTTTGGGGGGCAGAGCTGTTGCACATGCGCTGTTTGGCAGGAAGAACCCGGAAGGCAGGCTTCCGGTTACCTTTTACCGTACCACGGAGGAGCTGCCGCCGTTTACCGACTATTCCATGAAGGGACGAACCTACCGCTACATGGAGCAGGAGGCGCTGTATCCCTTCGGGTATGGACTGTCCTACACATCCTTTTCCTATGAGAAAAGAGAGGTTATACAGGAAGCGGATGGAGTTAAGGTAAAGGTTCTACTGCAGAATACGGGAAGAATGCGTGGCACGGAAACCGTTCAGGTCTATGTGAAGGCATTGCGCCCCGGTACTCCAAATGCGCAGTTGAAGGGGATACGCAAGGTTCTCCTTGTTCCGGGCGAGAAGCAGGAGGTTTCCCTGTCTCTGCCATGGGAGGCGTTTTCCCTATGCGGGGAAGACGGCAAACGCAGGGTAGAAGACGGATTGTATATGGTCTATGTTGGCGGCAGCCAGCCGGATATGAGGAGCGAAAGGCTTACCGGAATGTGTATTCCGGGAATACCGATAGAAATCAGCAAAAATTGAGCAGGTCATAGCAAGAACTAGAAAGTTCTTTCCGACATTTTTTGTTATAGTTGATACATCAGGGAAAGTCCTGTCTGGAGACGAAAGGATTGGAGGAAAGGGAATGAAACGAAAAAAAGTTATGGCCGTTTTATTGACGGCGGCACTGGTGGCCGGAAGTCTTGCGGCCTGTGGTACAAAGGAGACAGCGGGGGAAGGATCCGGGAAAACGGGTACTGAGGCAGAGGGTACCGGAGGGAAAAAGGACAAGAAGCAGGTGATCAACGTCTGGGCGTTTACGGACGAGGTTCCAAAGATGCTGGAGAAGTATCAGAAGCTTCATCCGGATCTCAACTATGAGATCAAGGCCACCATCATCGCTACGACAGACGGCGCTTATCAGCCGGCACTGGATCAGGCACTGGCGGCGGGAGGATCGGAGGCACCGGATATCTACTGTGCAGAGTCAGCCTTTGTATTGAAGTATACCCAGGGGGATGCCAGTCAGTATGCGGCAACCTATAAGAGCCTGGGGATTGATGTGGCGACTGCAGTAAAAGAGGCCGACATCGCACAGTACACCATCGATGTAGGAACCAATAAGGACGGTGATCTGGTGGGTCTGGGCTATCAAGCCACCGGCGGAGCATTTATCTATCGGCGTTCCATTGCCAAAGCAGTATGGGGGACGGATGATCCCGCTACAGTCAGCGAGAAGATCGGATCCGGGACGGGTTCCTGGGATAAGTTTTATCAGGCGGCGGCGGATCTGTCCAAGAAGGGCAGCGCCATTGTTTCCGGAGACGGGGATATCTGGCATGCAGTGGAGAACAGCTCCGACCGGGGCTGGATCGTGGATGGAAAATTAAATCTTGATCCGAAGCGCGAAGAATTCCTGGAGCTTTCCAAGAAGTTGAAGGACAATGGATACTTCAATGACACCCGTGACTGGCAGGATGCATGGTTTGCAGATATGAAGGGGGAAGGCGCGAAGCCGGTGCTGGGCTTCTTCGGGCCGGCATGGCTGATCAATTACACATTGGCTCCCAACTGCGGCGGTGAGAAGCCGGGCGAAGGTACATACGGCGATTGGGCAGTATGCCAGTCACCCATAGGATTTTTCTGGGGCGGCACCTGGGTTTTGGCAAATAAGGATTCCAAGGTGAAGGAAGCGGTGAAGGATATTATCCAGTGGATCACGTTGGACAGCTCAAAGGATGGGCTTCAGTATATGTGGGCCAACGGAACTCTGAACGGAGAAGGCGGAACGAAGGATGCTGTGGCGTCGGGGAAGGTTATGAGTATGTCCGATGGTTCTCTGGACTTCCTGGGCGGTCAGAATATGTTCGAGGTCTTTGTGCCTGCCAACCAGTATGCCAACGGTACCAATCTGACACAGTACGATGAGAATATCAATAGCTTCTGGCGGGATCAGGTGCGGGAGTATACTTCCGGCAACAAGACCCATGAAGAGGCCGTGAAGGCATTCAAACAGCAGGTGGCCGACAATCTGGCATTGCCGGTGGAATAGGAAAATTCATGAAGCGAAAAAGTATTGGATATGCAAAATACGGCTATCTGTTCTGTGCGCCGTTTGCGATTGCGTTTCTCATTTTTTCCCTGTATCCCGTGGTCTATACGGCGGGAATCGGGTTTACGGATCTGAAGGGCCTGGGAGTCAGAAGCTTCCATGTCCTGAAGGATCCCCTGGAGAACTTTAAGGCAGTTCTTGGGAACGGTGCGTTTCGGACGGCCTTTGGAAATACGGTGAAGATATGGTTTATGAACTTTATCCCCCAGATCGTGCTGTCGCTGATCCTGGCCGCCTGGTTCACGGATCGGCGCAGCAAGATTCATGGGAAGGGGATGTTCAAGGTGCTGTTCTATATGCCGAATATCATTACGGCAGCCACCGTTGCCATCTTGTTTGGCGCGCTGTTTGGTTATCCTATGGGGCCGGTAAATGACCTGGTTATGAGTCTGGGACTTAAGGAACGTTCGGTGGAATTTCTGGCCAGCAAGGCGGTAGCCAGGGGCGTGGTGGCATTTATCCAGTTCTGGATGTGGTATGGCTACACGATGATCATTCTGATTTCCGGGGTACTGGGTATAAGCCCTGATATTTTCGAGGCGGCTGAGGTGGATGGAGCAGGGCGGTGGCAGACCTTCTTTCGTGTGACGCTGCCAAACCTTAAGACCATCCTGTTGTTTACCCTGGTGACAAGCCTCATCGGCGGGCTGCAGATGTTTGATATTCCCAAGCTGTTCTTATTGGGAGGGCCGGACAATGCGACTCTGACCACCAGTGTGTTCATCTATAACCAGGCTTTCAGCGGGAGTTATCTGTACAACCGGGCGGCTGCCGCCAGTATGATCATGTTTGTTGTCATCTGTTTGGCTTCCGCGTTTCTGTTCTTTATTATGCGGGACAAGGAAGAAAAGGGGGCGGTAACATGAAAGAAAATGCAGTGAAGAGCCGACAGGCTATATTCAGGGCCATGATATACATAGTCTGTGTCTTGCTGGCACTCCTGAGTATCCTGCCCTTCTGGATCATGCTGATGAACGCAACCAGATCCACCACCCAGATACAGCAGCACGCCATTGCTTTCCTGCCATCCACTTATATGTTGAAGAACCTGGCGATCCTGTTGGGTAAGAGCTTTCATCCGCTGCGTGGCTTTGCCAATTCCCTGCTGATTTCCACAGGGGCTACGCTGTGCGCTGTCTACTTCTCTACTCTGACAGCTTATGGGCTGGTGGTTTATGACTGGCGGCTGAAACGGCAGTTCTTCAGCTTCATCATGGCAGTTATGATGATACCTGCTCAGGTCACGATGATCGGGTTTTACCAGATGGTATATCGGATCCATATGACTAACAGCTTCTCTATGCTGATCCTGCCGGCCATCGCATCGCCTGCCATGGTATTCTTCATGCGGCAGTATATGATGCCTGCGCTCTCCCAGGAGATTGTGCAGGCGGCCCGTATCGACGGTGCGGGAGAGTTTTATATTTTTAACCGGATCGCGCTGCATATCATGAAGCCGGCCATTGCAACCCAGGCTATCTTCTGCTTTGTGTCCAGTTGGAATAATCTGTTTACACCGCTGGTGCTTTTGACGGATCAGGATAAATATACCATGCCAATCATGGTAAGCCTGCTTCGCGGAGATATCTACAAGACGGAGTATGGTTCCGTGTACCTGGGACTGTCGCTGACTGTGCTGCCGCTGATCGTGGTGTATCTGCTACTGTCGCGCTATATCATTGCCGGGGTGGCACTGGGAAGCGTGAAGGGGTGAGAGTGAAGGCCCGGCGAATCTGCTTGCGGCTGTGTGCGTGGCGGTTATTAGCAATTTGATTTTAAAAAGTAACAATTTTTTGCACGAAAAAAAATAAAAATTGGTTAATCTGTTTTGCACCAAATGGCTATAATGTACTTGTAACAAGAAACCACTTAACAAAACCTCATTGACAGAGGCTGCTAAGCGAATCAGATTTTTGGAGGAAAAGACAAATGAATACTTTAAAAGCTGAAAAGAGAAGCATGGATGTCAAAGCAAAGAAACTGAGGAGAGAAGGGTATGTTACCGGGAATCTGTTTGGACGGGAAATCCAGGGTTCCATTCCGGTGAAGATGGACAAGAAGGACGTAGAAACGATCCTTAAGACCAACGGAAAGGGCAGCCAGGTAATGCTGGAACTGGAAGGCAAATCCTATGATGCATTGATCAAGGATGTGGTGTACAATGCCATGACCCATTATGTAGACGAGATTGATTTCCAGGCATTGGTAAGCAATGTGAAGGTTCACTCTGTTGCAGAAGTTGTGCTGGTGAACCACGATAAGATCACAGAGGGTGTTGTTCAGGAGATGCTCACGGAGATCTCTTACAAGGCACTTCCGGCAGCGCTGGTGGATAAGGTTCGTATCGATATTGGTTCGATGCGGATCGGCGACAGTATCCGTGTGAAGGATCTGGAGATTGCCGGCAATCCGGATATTGATCTGATGACAGATCCGGAAGCAGTAGTTGTGGAGGTTACGTTGCCGCATAACGCGCCGGTACCTGAGACAACGACAGAGGAAGCACCTGCGGAGGCGTAGATGTATAGTTAGTAAGAATAGACCGAGGAATCGACGTAAGCTGGTTCCCCGGTTTTTTTGTTGTTCGCCACAGTCTGGAATGGACGCCGGAGGAGCCTGCCGTAAGTGCTGGTGCTCCAGATGTTGCGCATACAGGGACTAAGTCTTCGGAAGCTAAAAATATCAGCCGCTGGCAACTCGGAAAATAGGCTTGATGCCTATTTTCCTCAAACAATTACCAGTCTAAAATTTCCGCCTGGAATGCGAAAATTTTGCTGCTATTTTCAGCCCCCAAGAGACCAAGTCCCTGTACGGCTCACGAAAGTCGCACCTGCGCTTACCGATAGGCTTCTTCGGCGGTTCATTGGCAAACTGTGGGTAGAAATTTGTGATATTCACGAATATTCATGAATTAAAAAAGATATATCTTTGAAATTTCCAAAAAGTATGGTACAATTTACAGAAAATGGAATTATTGAATACAGTATGTAAAACTCATACTAAAAAATGAAAAAAGGATATATTAAAAAATGAGAGTTACAGAGTTGCTATATGAAAAGGTATCAAATGATTTAAGAAAGAAAATATATAGTGGGGAGCTTAAGGCGGGAGAACGTCTTCCAACCGAGCAGGAATTGATGGAAAGATTTGAGGTCAGCCGCATTACGGTTAAGAGGGCGTTGGAGGATTTGAAGAATGAAGGCCTGATCTATCGTGTTCGCGGGAGCGGGAGTTATGTGTCTTATGATGTCGGCCACAAGAAGACGGAGGAAGATAATATATATAAAAAGGTTATCTCTGTGGTGGTTCCTTTTTCGAGTTCACGAGGAGGGGCACTTGACATTATTTCAGGAGTCTCCAGCGTTATGAGAAAATGTGGTTATATTATAGAATTTTATTGTGCAGAAAGAAATACAGAGGAAACAGGAAGATTATTGGAGAAATTATACCGACAGCAGGTAGGAGGAATTATATATTTTCCTCTCTTGGATTATGATAACATTGATATGATGAATCTCTTCTATCTGGAGAATTTTCCGATTGTAATGTTGGACAAATATTATGAGAATATTCCGCTGAGCAGCGTGGTTTCCGATGGCAGGCAGGGAATGTATGATGCTACAAGGCATTTATTGGAATTGGGGCATCGGAGAATAGCATTCGTTACAGATATGAAAATAGAGGATGCTACTACGGTAAGGGATAGATATTATGGATACACAAAGGCCATGCATGAGCATGGGACACCGATAGAAGAAATGATTGTAGAAAATGCTACAATACACAATTATAACGAGGACGAGGCAGAATTGCTGCTGAGAAAAATACAGGAGAAGGGTATTACGGCAATTTGTGCGGTTAATGATTATCTTGCAGCATTTATCATAGGATATCTGCGCTCCCATAATGTGCAGGTACCGGAACAGGTTTCCGTGATAGGATTTGACGATGTGGAATTAAACCAATTCATGGAGGTTGCTTTGACTACTGTGAGGCAGGATATGTATCAGATGGGATGTGTGGCGGGAGAGATTCTGCTGGATACCATAGCCCAGAAAAAGAATCTAGGTATCCGTAAGGTGTTGCCTACAAAATTAATTCAGCGAAAATCATGCTGTAAGATACAATAGAATAACCACTAATAATACAGGAAAACAGAGAGACACTGCTTATGAGATATCATCTCGTATGGCGGTGTTTTTTCATCCAATCAAAAAGCGGAAAGTATTTTTATACGAAAATAAGATATATCATATTTACAAGAAATAAAATATATGATATAATGATTTAGGTGTCAAAAGGTACGTCCTTTTTAAACGATAACTGTTCTTTGAAAA
>CAVGED010000011.1:0-10670 GCA_963628035.1 Paludibacteraceae bacterium | reverse complement strand
ACATTTCCACTTACTCTATTCTCCCCAGCATAGCTGGGGGATTAGGCTTTTCATTCACCAAATATGGAATCGAAATCAATATCCACCTTCTCATCCTCCTGTGGCTCAGTTAATCCGATCACGAAGGATGTTCGTGTATTGATTTCTACAAATATTGAATTTGATTCATCAATCACATCCACGACTACATCCTCCAGCTTGATCAGACTTGTAAGCTTGTAAGGAAAATAGGTATAGCATGCATAGCCGTCCTGATCTGTGGTCACCCGGTTTGCCCGCATAGCTCCACCATTTTTGGGCAATGCAAACAGATTGTGTCCCTCCACCGGATCACCCTTATGATCTGTGAGTCTCAGAGTTATACTGACCGCTGTCCGTCCATCTGCCGACACTGGATTTGGGGTAATGGACTCCACTGTGATATGGAACATGGTAGAGCGTATATATTCAAAAACGATAATCCCCGCAATCACCGCAACCACCGCCAGTACGGTTATAATCCTGCGCTTTTGTTTCATAGGAATCCTCCATCAACAGTACATAGCAGTTCTTTCTACCAGCCTGATGTATCCATATTTAGGCTCTTGATATATTCATCTGCTCCGGTCTGCTGAATCTCATTCATCTTATTGTAAAACTCATCATCTTTCATTCCGCCCTTTACCCAAGTTTCAAATACCTTGTTGGCATTTGTATTCTGCTCAGTCGTAAATCCAATCGGCCAACGGGCTACCGGGACTTTCGGGAAAGGCTGACTTAGCCATTCTGCCAGTTGTGCCGGTGCCTCGGCTCCCTTAACTGCCCCGATGGTAACCTTATTTTCCTGAACCAGGGAGGTTACATTCTCTGGTGTTGTCAAAAACTGCAGGAACAGGATCGCAGCATTCAGCAGATTCTCATCCCCTTCCACCGCATCTTTCATGATATTCAAACCAAGATCCGGATCCGGCTGGTAAGGCCCGCTCTCTGTCATTTCAATTTTTTTCGCATATTCCGTGGTGTCATCAGACATCAATACGCAAGGGAAGATACCATATTCAAATTCCCGATATGTATTATTGTTTTCATTTGTCATGCGCCATAGTCCATCCTCAACGATACCAACCTCTCCACTACTCCATTTCTTCCAATAGTCCGTAGTCTCCCAACCGTTCTCTAGCACTTCATTAAAGTATCGTTTCATCTGTACCCAGACTTCCTTCGCATAATCATGGGTTACCGGATCATATAGCCCTGCCTTAACTCCCCGTAACTGCTCATTGACTTCTATACTTCCGCTTCCATCATAATCCACCTGATCCATAATATAATTTCCTACCGCCGGTCCTACGATAAACTGTGTGATCCATTGATCTGTGGTGACATTACTGAATCCCTCGTAAGGTGCAATTCCGATATAGCCTGCTGCTTCCAACTTATGGCTGACTTCGATCAGTTCCTCCAGTGTCGCCGGCAGTTTCGTAATGCCAACCTCTGCAAAGATTTCTTTATTATAGTAATAGCCGGTTGCTGGTCCCGGGTACAAGGTCACCGGAATAGACACCACGTTCCCATTTCCATTGGCAACGGCATGATTCTTCCAGAGATATTCCGGATAAGCGTCACGCCAATGCTCATTTCCTTCAATAAATTGGTTCGGCATGTCCAAATATTCGTCCAGCGGCAAATACCAGTCCCTGGACTGGTAGGCAGTTCCCCAGCTAAAAGCGATGGCCGGACACTTTCCGGCAGCGATCTGTGTCGTAAACCACTGCGCACATTCCTCTTCTGTACCAATGGGTTTTGTCCTGACAAATTCAATAGTGACATTGGGATACATCTTCGTAAATGCATCCGCGATCACCTGTGGTGAACGGAATACCGTAGGATTTTCTGCCGTCGGTGTGTCATTGATAGAGGGCGTCCACCCATGGAGATCAACGGTCAGTGTGACAGGCTTCGATGTATCGATCGTTATCGTCTTGCCCTTTCCATCGTTGTCTCCCCCTCCATTCCCCCGATTGTTGTCCTGGTCTGGCCCTTCACTTCCACCGCCACCACAGCTTACAGCAGACAATGCTATGCCAAGACAAATGATCAGAGAAAGGATCCTTGTCTTTTTCCTTTTATTGTTTCGTCGTCTTTCATTATGTTCGGTTCCCTTTTTCATACAGTTTCTCCTCATTTCCTTCTTTTTTTAGTTCTATCTATACTATAGTTAAAATTCTGTGAAAATAATATAATAAAATGGCTATATATTTTGGATATTGGTTATTCTTTTATTTTTCCTTTTCAAACACTTTTTTTTCTTTTTTATGTTTTTTTGCATTTATCCCACATTTTTCCATTGATTTTTTGCAAAAACATTAGTATAATTTTCAACAGAATACAGATATTTCCTTTATTTATTTTCTTTCTTGGCTTTTATGGATTCATCATGAATTGGAGAATATAATTATGTTTAAGATCAACTTGGAATATGTATATTATTTTAACCTTGACACTTCCTACTACGTTTCTGACCATTTTCACAACTGCTATGAGTTCTGCTTCTACTTTAAGGGCCAGGGAACAACCACTATAAACGGTCATTCCATCTCTTATATGCCAAACCAGTATGCTGTTTATACGCCAAATGTTGTACACGACGAGAGGCATCTCACAGATACAACCGTTCTTGATGTGGCATTTCACATCAAAGGGCCGGATAAGCCAAAGCTGGAAAGTAACATATACATTGATATCTCACAGACTATTTTCCATCGATTTGACCAGATCCGGCAGGAGTACTTAAACCGCTGTCCCGGCTATATCGATATGATCACACTGCTGATGGAAGAAATATTGATCTGCCACACACGCCAACAGACGCAGCAGGTCTACGCACCAGACGAAATATCCCGGATACGCAGAATCATTGACACCAATTTTACCCAGAATATCAATATTGAAGCTCTGTTGCTGGAGTCCGGCTACAGCTACGATTACATGCGTCATGCCTTCAAGGCGAAGTTTGGCAATTCTCCCAAAACCTACCTGATGAAGCAGCGAATAAATCATTCGAAAAACTTACTTCTACACAGCAGTATGAGTATATCGGAGATTGCACAAAACTGCGGCTTCTGCACAAGTTCCCAATTCTCCAGTATCTTTAAAAGCCATGAAGGTTTAACACCCACCACATACCGGAATCTGCATGTGTGAGCTGATTCTTGCCTATTCAGCCACCCATCAACTGGAATAACTCTCCAGAAAATTATACAGTTCTCCCTCACTGTATACAGGCTTACCTGCGCCAATCTCCTTCTGCAGGCTGGCCGGAAGCTCGTCCAGGCGGATATCTGTGTTGGAATAGACCGTCTCCTGATCCGCATAATAGACAATAATATAGCCGTCCTCTTCCCCAAGTACATACTCGCAGGTGGCTGCACCCACGGAACTCTCGGCAACCAGGGGCTCTTGATTATCATTCTCAGCAAGAAGCTGTTCCCTCTCTATCGCCATTTCCTGCGCCAGCCGCTTCTCCGACTGATGAACACTGAAATAATAGCCGCCGCCATAAGAGATTCCACACACCAGGGCAGCAATAATAAGAAACAGGCGGATACTAGTTGTTTTCTTCATGATAAACTCCTTTTTGTATAGTATCCGCCTGAAAATTTATTTTATTCAATTATTATAACAAGTGCAACCTTTTCGCCACTCTCACCAGCAGCCGTCCCCCCGGGAACGCCCGCAGATCCTCTTCACTGAGTCCCTTTAATAGCAACAGGGACACGCCGTAAACCATAGCCCCGCAAAGAATGGAAAAAACCGTTGCCACAGCATTGCTCTTAATGGCAGCCATCAGTAATCGATACAACCCGAACACCGCAACGCCCATAATGGCGGATGCAAGAAACGGGATCAGGAACGTCTTTCGCACCTCCTGCTGATAATTGATGTAATTTCGGATAGCAAGTCCATTCAGGATGCACATCATCAGAGAGAAAAAGGCATTCGCCAGCACCACCGCATATATGTTCAGGTTAAAAGCTACCATAAGGATCAGCAACAGTAAAATATGTGCCACCAGTGCAAAAACAGCATTGTACACCGGCTTCTTCATACGGTTGATTCCCTGTAGGATCGCATTGGACAAGGTGGACAGGGAATAGAACACCACGGACACCGCTCCAACCTGGAGCAGTCTTGCCGCCAACAGGTTTGCTTCCTTCCCGGCCGCGGTTGATGCAGGATACAGCAGGTTGATGATGGGACCGGCCAGCACAGCCATTCCCACCGCACAGGGGAAGGCGATAACCATCACGAAGCGGATGGCAGAATTCACCTTGCGCCGCACTTCCTTGATGTCCGTGGATGCAAAAGCCGTAGCTATACTCGGCACACTGGATGCAGCCAACGCGGAAGCCAATGCGATAGGCACGTTAATCAGCGTCTTGTATTTTCCGGTAAAAACACCCCACATGGTGCTGTAAGCCACCTCTTCATAATTCTGGAGCGCAGCGATATTCTTGAATATGCCCTGGTCGATGATGGAGCTGATATTGTAGATGGTAGTGCTTAAGAGCACCGGAATAATGGTGAGGATCAGAATCCGAAAGATCTCACCGTAGCCCTCCTGCCGCCGGGTTACGTCTCTTCGCATCTGACGCTTGAACACCGGACGATAAAGAATAAATACAAGGAACACAAAACCAAGCGCGAACAGCGCTCCAATTCCGGTTCCTATGGTTCCACCGGCAGCCCCGTAGGCCTCTCCATAATGCTTGGAATCGCCCAGAACCGCCCCTATCCTGGTGCCGTAGCCATACAGCATATAGGCAGCCCAGATACTGACGATTGCATTCACCACCTGCTCGATGAGCTGGGAGATGGCACTTGGCATCATGGTTCCGAGTCCCTGGAAGAAGCCACGGATCACGCCAAGTACTGCCACGACCAGAAGCGTCGGGGCCAGCACCCGAAGTGCAAAGATGCTCAACGGTGTCTTCAAGAGCGTCGTAATGACCCCCGCGCCAAAGTATACGATCAGCCCTGCGGCGGTTCCGGAGATCAAGGCGAAGATCAAGGCTCCCCGAAAGATCCGATATGCATTTCTCCGCTGCCCCTGTGCCACTCTGGTGGAAACCAGCTTGGAGACTGCCAGCGGCAGGCTGTAGGAGGATATTAGCAGCAAAATGCTGTATACCTCCATGGCCGCGCCGTAATAATCGTTGCCAACGTCCCCAATGATGGCAGTCAACGGAATCCGGTAGATCAGACCGATCATCCTGCTTATGATGGACGCAATGCCCAGGATAGAACCCTGCACTAGGAAATTGGAACTTTTTTTCGTATTACTACCCATAAATATATCCTCTACTTCTATAACCTTTTATCGGAAGATCTGCATGTCCTCCAGAATATTCCGTTGCTTCTGCTCCATTATGGCTGCTTCCTGCTCCGTCATATGATCGTAGCCGAACAGGTGCAGCATGCTGTGAAGAATGAGAAACGCATATTCCCGGCGCTCACTGTGCCCATACTCGACCGCCTGTTCCTTGATCTTGTCCACACAGAGGATGATATCCCCCAGAAGCGCCTCCCCGGTATCCGGGTTAAAATTATCGCTGTCCTCCTCCACTTTAGAGAAATCCCCGGCCGCCGGATAGGCGATCAGCGGAAACGAAAGCACGTCCGTGGGTGCATCGATCTGCCGCTGCTCCAAATTAATGCGATGAATCTCTTCCCTGGTCACCAGCAGCACATTTACTTCCGCTTCAAAGGGAAAATTCTCCGCGTCCATGGCTGCATTCACCACATCCTCCGCCAGCTGCACATATGGAAAATCAAATTCTTGTCCACTTTCATTCTCTACAACAACTGTCATTACCCTCATCCTCCTGAAATCACATAATCCATTGTCCTGCAATCGTCATGATTATCGGCTTCGTTTTCTGCCCCTGCCGTCTGTCGACCGTTGCTCACTCCTATGCTCCTGCCGCTTCTCCTGGCGCTGTTCATGCTTCTCATACTCCTCATATGCCTTGACGATTTTCTGCACCAGCGGGTGACGAACCACGTCACTGCTGGTAAGCTGGCTGATCCCGATATCCTCCACCTTCTTAAGCACCGTAAGCGCCACGTCCAGTCCCGACTTCGTTCCCGGCGCCAGATCCTTCTGGGTGGCATCGCCGGTGATCACCACCTTGGAACCAAAGCCAATTCTTGTCAAAAACATTTTCATCTGGGCTGGCGTGGTATTCTGTGCCTCATCCAGGATGATAAAAGCATTGTCCAGCGTACGTCCCCGCATGTAAGCCAGAGGTGCTACCTCGATAAGCCCCTTCTCCATATTCTTCTGAAAGCTGTCTGCTCCCATGATCTGGTAGAGAGCGTCATACAAAGGCCTCAGGTATGGATCCACCTTACTCTGCAGGTCTCCCGGCAGAAAGCCCAGCTTCTCGCCCGCCTCGATGGCAGGGCGCGTCAGAATGATCCGGCCAACCTCCTCGTTCTTGAAAGCGGTGATGGCCATTGCCATAGCGAGATACGTCTTTCCGGTACCGGCAGGACCGATGCCAAACACGATCATTTTCTCCCGGATCTGATCCACATACTTCTTCTGTCCCAGAGTCTTTGGCTTCACCGGCTTGCCGTTTATGGTATGGCAGATCAGATCCTGATCGATCTCGGTCAGAGCCGTCTCACGCTCCTCGAAGGTAAGTGAGATGGCATAATCCACATTCTGTTCCGTGATCTGGTTGCCCCGGACGGACAGCTCAAGAAGCTGCTTAAACACACGCGAGGCCTTGTCAATATCTGCTTCATTTCCAAGAAGCTTCATACTGTCCTCACGCATCACCACCGTCACGTGAAATGCCCGTTCTATCTTCTTAACATATGCGTCAAATTGTCCAAACACATTTGCCATATGCTCCGTCGGCATATTGATACTAATTTCCGTTAAACTCATTCGTCTGTCTGCCCTTCCTCTGATATCGTTATTACAGCTAACGTCGGCTATTCCCCGGCCGCCTCTTCATCGGGTTCTTCCATATTGACCGCCTGCCGCATACCCACGGACTCCACGACCTTGATTTCTCCGCTGGCGGTACAGTTCTCATCTCCTGCTACTATCATAACATGATTTTCCGTAATGTGAACCCCTTTTTCTTCCAGTTTTTTACAAAATTCCGACAATCGGTCAGCCGCCAGCGTTTCCGCTTCGGTCTTGGTATATGTTTTTTTCTCTATATTATACTCCTTTGCGACCTCTTTGCAAAGTACAATCGGAAGATAAAAGTTCTTTCCCAGTTTCACCGGGCGTTCCACCGTAATCCTGTCGCTGGCGGCAAAGGCCTGTTTTTTCCAGGGAAAACGGATCCGCTTCTGAAAAATCAAGAGTCCATAGGATGTCTTTTCTTTTCCGCTGAAAACCTTGTCCTCGTGCTCCATCGGGAAGGTCTCCTGATAAAAATAGCTTGTATTTGCCAAAATGTCCGCATCTGCATAGCAGTATCGGTAGTGGACCAGCTCGCCGTTGTCATTATAGATAGGTACCCTACCTTCCACCAGGATATCGCCCTTTACCACTGTGCTCCCTTTCTCCACCAGAGGCGTACCGGTACGTGTGATGATACTGTAGATGACAGCGTCCTTATCCGCAGCCAGGTCACTGGGCGTATCCTTCGTGGTCGCCTCCGCCGCCTGATTGGTGACAAGATTCTCCTGAATATCAATAACCAGCCGGGTGCCCTGGATCTTCACGGATGCCCAGATCACATCATCATACTGGCTGCGCAGAAGCTCTTCCAGCCGTGCACAGTCGAGACTGTTCTTTCTGATTCCATGGTATACGTGATTCTCCTCAAGAAACTGAAGGATGGTACTGTCCGTCCGGTGCAGATTTCCCTCAATCTCAATATTCCAGATAAAAAGAGACATGACATAGAGGGATAGCGCACAGAGAACGATCCCCAGGAAGAAAACCTTGCGCTTTCGATAACGATGCAGAAAAAAAGGAAGGCCATGACGGGAAAGGATCCTAAGCCTTGTCTTCGTTTTCCGCAGAACAGGCTTCAATTCCCGAAAGGCCTTCACACTGATACAGAGTTCATAGGCTTCCTCCTTAAACTCCAGGTTCCAGATCAGGATATTGCGCTTGCTGCACAGATTCAGGAAGCGCTCCGGCGCATACCCGGTGAGACGCACTCTCACATAGCCTTGCAAAAACTTCAACTTATCTGCAAACAAATGAACTCTCCTTATGGGTCATATACGATTTGCTCAATGAAGCCGGTGATCTTCATCTCGTCATTGGTATAGTATTCGATCCGCAGGCGTTTGCCGCATATCTGAACCTGACAGTGTTTTGTCTGCAATCGTATCTTCTCACAGGTATATTCGATGATCCCCCTATAATTCTCGATCAGGGCCTCGGACTTCCCGGTGACCGTTACGATCACCGCCCCGTACATCAGGTCCTTGGGAAGCTCCAGAGATTCAATAATATTTGATTTTACCTTTTTCAAACGCTGTTTTCCCATAGTCTACTATATGACAGAGAAACGCGTCCTATTCGCTCACGATTCTCCTTATCATAGGAAAACGCGTTCTATTCGCTCACGATTCCTTTTATCATAGGAACCTTGTCCGGCTTCTCAGAACGGATCTCATAGGCCTTCACAACCCGTCCGTATGCTTCAATGGCCTTCTCCATATCATTGGCATGGATCACCGCCAGAGGCTCGTTGCCTGCCACATAATCGCCTCGTTTCTTATTTAGAAGAATTCCGACTGCCAGATCAATCTCACTGTCCTTGGTCGTTCTTCCGCCGCCAAGTGCCAGGCTTGCCAGTCCGATCTCCTCCGCCAGGATCCGGTCGACATAGCCCTCCTGGGTATTAAGTACTTGAAGCGTATATTTGGCTGCAGGCAATAGCTGCGGCTGTAACACATAGCTTTTATCACCGCCCTGAGCCTCCACAAACTCCGCCAGCTTGTGAAGTGCCGCACCGGACTTCACGGTCTCCATAAGCTTCTCTATGGCTTCCTCCCTGGTGGCAGCCTTTCCTGTCAGAAGAACCATCTGAGCCCCCAGTTCATAGACCACTTCCATGAAGTCCTCCGGTCCGCAGCCGTTTAAGGACAGAATGGCTTCCTTTACCTCCAGCGCATTCCCAACGGCATTACCCAGCGGCTGATCCATATCGGTGATCACTGCCACCGTCTTTCTGCCTGCACCATTTCCGATGCGCACCATCTCCTTTGCAAGTGCAAAGGCATCCTGCTCCGTCTTCATAAATGCCCCGTTTCCGGTCTTCACGTCCAGCACGATGGCATCGGATCCCGCCGCCAGCTTCTTACTCATGATGCTGCTGGCGATCAGTGACATCTGATCCACCGTGGCCGTCACATCCCGCAGGGCATACAGCTTCTTATCGGCAGGCGCCAGATTGGCAGTCTGCCCCATGATTGCAAGCTTTACCTGATTGACATTCCTTATAAACGCTTCCTCTGTAAGACTTGTGGTAAAGCCCGGAAAGCATTCCAGCTTGTCGATGGTTCCGCCGGTATGTCCCAGTCCCCGGCCCGACATCTTAGCCACCGGGATTCCCAGGGCTGCCACCATGGGAGCCAGTACCAGTGAGGTCTTATCACCCACACCTCCGGTGCTGTGCTTATCCACCTTGATTCCCGCAATTTTGCTAAGATCCAGTTCATCACCGCTGTGTTCCATAGCCAGCGTCAATTCCAGCGTCTCTTCCTCCGTCATTCCCTGAAAGCAGATAGCCATCATCATAGCAGACATCTGGTAATCCGGGATTTCTCCCTTGGTATATCCATCGATCATGAAATCAATCTCTTCTTTTGTCAGGGAATCCCCCTGCTTCTTCTTCTGGATCAGATCATACATTCTCATATGACTCCTCCTTATTTTCCAACATGCTGAAATACCACGGCATATAGGATATCACTTTTAATTATTTCGCCACCCCGTTTTTTGCACAGATATCGGCAAGGCAGCATTTCTCGCAGTACGGCTTTGTCCGTGCCGTGCAGACCTCTCTGCCATGGTAGACCAGGCGGTGACAGAAGTCACTGCCTTCCTCCGGCGGAATGATCTTCCAAAGCGCCATCTCCACCTTCTTCGGTTCCTTAATATTATCCACCAGCCCCATGCGGTTACAGAGACGGATACAGTGGGTGTCCGTCACGATGGCCGGCTTTCCGAACACATCTCCCATGATCAGGTTTGCGCTTTTCCTGCCAACACCCGGCAGCTTTAACAGCTCGTCAAATTTGTCCGGTACCTTTCCTCCATACTGTTCCTTCAATATCTTCATACAGGCACTGATGTCTCTGGCCTTACTGTTTCCCAGTCCACAGGGTCTTACGATCTCCTCAATCTCCTCCACCGGCGCTTCTGCCAGCGCATTCACGTCCGGGAACTTCTCGTACAGCTTCTCCACCACTACATTGACCCTGGCATCCGTACACTGCGCAGCCAGGCGCACGCTGACCAAAAGCTTCCATGCCTGATCGTAATCCAGGGAGCAGGCAGCGTCCGGATATTCTTCTTTCAGTCTCTCGATGATCTCTATTGCAAGTTTCTTCTTCGTCATGTTTTTCCTTCCTCCCCGGTTATTTAATATTTTCTCGGAATCTTCAGCCCTTATTTTCCAAGGCTTTCAGACCCTTCATTA
>CAVGED010000010.1:0-16729 GCA_963628035.1 Paludibacteraceae bacterium | reverse complement strand
TGTAATTATCGGGAGTTCAAGCTATATCAGTTGAAATGTAACTGCAAAAGTGTGGAGCTGGGAGATGCGGCTTGCTATAAGAATCCGTTTAACAAGGAGTAGTAACAGTTTTTTCAAAAATATGGTTGAAAACCGCAAGAGATTGTGGTAAACTATTAAAAGTTGTAGAACAAGTTACCGAGGAGGTGTTAACAGATGCAAGTTGTCAAAACGATATTAACGATAGTCTTTATTATAATTTGTATTGCATTGACAGTAATCGTATTGATGCAGGAAGGAAAGCAGCAGGGTCTTGGTTCCATCGGCGGTATGGCCGATACCTACTGGGGCAAGAATAAGGGCCGTTCCGTGGAAGGCGTTCTGGTGAAGGCGACGACGGCGATGGTTGTTTTGTTCATGGTGATTTCCGCGATACTCTGTATTGGAAGCTTTAAATAATAAGCGTAAGATGAGGCTGTCGAAGTTCGACAGCCCCTTTGTTTTTAAGGAGAATAAATGGATCAGGAAAAGTTTGAACAACGCAAGCAGACCATCTACAGTCTGATCTGCGATGATCAGTATATCCCTATGAAGATCAAGGAGATCGCAATCCTCTTGAATATTCCAAGGGAAAACCGGACGGAGTTAGAGGAAGTGTTGGACTCTCTGGTTGCTGACGGTAAGATCGAGATATCCAAAAAGGGCAAGTATTCCAAGGCACAGGGAAGATTTGTCACGGGAAAGTTCATCGGCAATCCACGGGGATTCGGATTTGTAGAGCCTGCAGAGGGGGCGGATATCTTTATCTCGGAGGAGAATACCTGTGGTGCCATGCATGGGGATGAGGTGCAGGTGCTCTTGATGGGCGGCGCAGCAGGATCCGAGAGGGAAGCTTCTAAGTCTGGCAGATCTGCCGGGGGAGCGCAGGTGAAGTCCCGACGCCGGGAGGGTGTCATCACCCGCATTATGAGCCGGGCTACCACCAGGCTGGTGGGAACTTATGAGAAGACGAAGAACTTTGGCTTCGTAAAGCCGGACAACCAGAGGCTTTCGGAGGATATCTTCATTCCACAGGAATGTTCGGGCGGTGCTGTGACCGGGCATAAAGTGGTGGTGGAGATCACAGATTATGGCAAGAAGGATCGGAATCCGGAAGGACGGGTGGTGGAGATCATCGGGCACATCAACGATCCGGGAACCGATATCATGTCCATCATCCGAGGCTATGATCTGCCAATGGAATTCCCTGAGAAGGTGTTGAAGCAGACAGAAAATGTGTCGAAGCCGGTGAGTGATGCGGATCGGGCGGGGCGACTGGACCTTCGCGACTGGCAGACCGTCACCATCGATGGGGAGGACGCCAAGGATCTGGATGATGCCGTCACACTGACCATGGAGGGTGAGAATTACCGACTGGGTGTCCACATTGCAGATGTGACGAATTACGTGCAGGAGGGCAGTGCTCTGGACGCCGAGGCCGCAAACCGCGGAACCAGCGTGTATCTGGTGGATCGGGTGATCCCTATGCTGCCGCACACGCTCTCCAATGGAATCTGTTCCTTAAATGAAGGGGAGGATCGGCTGGCGTTAAGCTGCATGATGCTCATTGATGGAAAAGGAAACGTGATCGACCATCAGATCGCAGAGACTGTGATCCGGGTGGATCGGCGCATGAGCTATACCAGCGTGAAGAAGATTCTGGCGGATCATGACGAGACGGAGATGAATACGTACCGTGAGCTTGTGTCTATGTTTTTGCGTATGGAGCAGTTGGCTGCTATTTTAAGGGAAAAAAGAAGGCTTCGCGGGTCTATCGATTTTGATTTTCCGGAGACAAAGATGATTCTGGATGCGCAGGGCAAGCCCATCACCATCGCACCCTACGATCGGAATGTCGCCACCAGGATCATTGAGGACTTTATGCTCATCGCCAATGAGACAGTAGCCCAGGATTATTTCTGGCAGGAGCTGCCATTTGTATATCGCTCCCATGAGAATCCGGATCCGGAGAAAATACGGAAGCTGGCGGCTTTTATCAATAACTTTGGCTACGCGATCCGCATTGGCCAGGACGAGGTACACCCCAAGGAGCTTCAGAAGCTGCTGGCGCGGATTGAGGATTCACCGGAGGAAGCATTGATCAGTCGTCTGACGCTGCGTTCCATGAAACGGGCCAAATATACAACGGAAAACATCGGCCATTTCGGTCTGGCTACCCGCTATTACTGCCATTTCACATCCCCCATCCGACGATACCCCGATCTGCAGATTCACCGGATCATCAAGGAGAATCTCCGGGGACGGCTGAACGAGGGACGGATTGCGCATTATGATGAGATCCTGCCGCAGGTGGCGGCCCGGTCCAGCGAGCTGGAGCGACGGGCAGACGAGGCGGAGCGGGAGACGGAGAAGCTGAAGAAGGTGGAATATATGGAGGACCATATCGGAGAAGAGTACGAGGGTGTCATTTCCAGTATCACCGCATGGGGAATCTACGTGGAGCTCCCAAATACCATTGAGGGGATGGTACACGTCTCAAATCTTGAGGGTGACTACTTCCGTTATCAGGAGGATACCTATGAGATGGTGGGCGAGACTACAAATATCTGCTATAAGCTGGGGCAGAAGGTGAAGGTCCGTGTGGCAGGTGCAGACAGGCTTCTTCGGACGATTGATTTTTTACTTATAAAGGAGAACGAACATGGGCAAGGAAAGTGTGAAGCTGATCGCCAACAACAAGAAGGCGTATCATGATTATTTTATCGAGGATAACTACGAGGCCGGCATCAGTCTTGCCGGCACGGAGGTAAAGTCTCTCCGAATGGGAAAATGCAGCGTGAAGGAGGCCTTTATCCGCATAGAGAACGGGGAACTGATCGTCTATGGCATGCACATCAGTCCCTATGAGAAGGGAAATATCTTCAACAAGGATCCCCTGCGCCCCAGAAAGCTTCTGTTACATAAATACGAGATCAATAAGCTGACCGGGAAGATTGCGGAGAAGGGGTATACCCTGGTGCCCTTGTCGGTGTACTTCAAGGGCAGCCTGGTGAAGGTGGAAATCGGCCTGGCCAAGGGTAAGAAGCTCTACGACAAGCGCCAGGATATCGCCAAGAAGGACATCAAGCGGGAAGCAGAGCGGGAGTTCAAGGTAGGTAATCTGCGTTGACACTCCCCACAGCTAAAGCAGGTGGGGAATGATATCGCAATTACTCGAATACCGGAGGCACGAAATTCTCAATGGCGTTTCGCAGCTTCGGATGATGGATCACAAAGTGGATTGCAGGAGCATTTCCCTTTGAGATCATAGCCCATTGTCCCTCATGCATCAAAATCTGCAGATTTCGGAATGGGTTGGAAGCGGTGAAATTGACCGTGTAATTGGAATGATTTTTGGCAAATTGTTCTGTTTGCCGTAGGTGCTCGGAATATTCTTCGTATGTATAACGAATATCTTTTTCGTAAAACATTCCAGACAAGGGCAGGGCAATCGGATGAAGTTCGAATTCTTCTTTTGTAATCCTTGGAATCTCATCTTCCATAAGCTCTGTTGCAAGTAGCTGCTCAGTCAGATCGCGCTGCGAAGCCGTGTATTTCAAAATGCTCTGTTTGTCTTCGTGTGTTACCCCATGACTATCGAGAAGCTGCTCTAAGAAGCCGGCATCCATGGTGTAGACTGGGGGCGCAGAGAGGATTCCTCTGCGTTTTCCGGGCGTTTGCAGATCTGCAAGCGCAAATGCCTTCAACTTGCCGGCATTGTCTTCCCGATAAATGTCCATCAGTGGATGTGCATTTTCCAGCAGATTCTCCGCACGCATGGTGTAATAAGCGATATCATCCTTCGTTTTAGACATATAATACCGCCCATCGGAATGATGCCCGAAAATCGCTTCGCCGGACAGTGCAGCAGCACCGGAAACCCGCAGAAAATGATGAAATACACCGTTTTGTGTGCTTTTCAGATAATACGGTGAGATCTGCCCGGTCATGTACATCGGTATCCAGCTCTCAAGTCCCAGCATCATTTCTTCAAAGGAGCGGTCCAGGTTGTGGATGTTGTTTAGGTGCAGTCCCTTTTTGAGCATCAGTGCCATTCCGTACATCCATTTCTTGGGGAATTCCGGATCCTTTGCCATTTCAGTCATCGGCATATCACTGTACAACGTGACAGGCTTCTGGGATTTGGACAATACCGTTGCTTTCAGAAAATCAATCTCACTTTCCATCATCTCATTCAGCCCGTAATAGTACTTGGAAGTCGGAAGCTGAAAGGGAAGGGATGGAACTTTCATTTCATCAAAATGAATCGCTTTGATATATTCATTTAAATCAAATTCATCAAGCTTGGTAAGAAAGCCGGAAACGCCGCCTTCCTGTGAAACCGGAGTGTGCCCTTCAAGCATCCAGTTTCTTATTTGTGTATATCGGACAGAGCAATTCGATAGTTCATCGGAGGAGGTGCCGATAAGCTCCGCCAGTATTGCAAGATCGGATTCGCTTTCTGTTTTCTGAGCAACATACAGGGAGATGGACGAAGCAAACTGTTCAGGATCTGCCGGCTGTCGGGATCCGTTTCGGATGCGGTAGACCGTTGAGGTGTCGTAATTGGTCTGCTGGCACAGATTCGACATATTGAGGTTCAGTACGGTGATCAGGGTATTGAAATTCTGCCGGAGCTGTTCCCTGTCAGCAGAAACAAAATCCGAACACTCCATAAAGCTTTCACGTACAGAATCTTCTGTGATATCTGCGATATTTTTATCAGCAGCTATCTGCGCAATTGCTCTGCACAGGCTGCGGAATGCGTCTGACTCCATATCGGGGACGCGCTCACCGGAACGATAGCGGCTGAGCGTAGCGGCAGAAATGCCAGTCAGGGCACTGATGTCCTTTGCCATGCAGCCGCATTGTTCTATATAGCTGTTAAAATTTTCATAAAATCTCATCGGTACACTCCAATTACAATTTATCATATTTGGGTAGCGGAAACGGGAACCCCAAACTCCGCGTTGCGTCTCCGTTCCACTCCGGTCCGTGCTAAACGGACATCCACTGGATGTCCAGCACCGTTTGGGGAGCGGAAAGCCGCAAGGCGGCTTTTCTTCATTATAAATCAGGATAAGGGAAAAGAAAAGAGATTTTCGTATTTTATAACGATTAGAGTATTTTACCAGTTCTGATTCATTGCGATAAATATAAAAAAGCAAGCGTCGGGAATTGACCTGACGCACCTTTTTGATTATAATATTAAGAAAAATATGGAAGGGGACCAACGTGTTTCATATTATAGATGAACATTTTTTTGTGCCACTGGCATCTCCCAATAAGACGGTGTATTGGGAATGTATCTGCAAACTGTTTTCCGTTATGGATCATCAGCTGTCTTTTGGTGTGGAAAGGGATGTTCTGGTAGAGGAATTACAATATTATTTTGAAGCATCACAGGCGGCGGATCTGACAGGAGAGGATGTAGAAGGAAAGTCCGCCAGAGACAAAGCCAACTGGATGCTTCGGAAGCTGGAGAATTATGGCTGGATTGATATAGAGACAGATAAAAGCTATGTGCAAAGGGTCAATTTCAAGGAATATGCAGTCAAGGTTATAAGGACGCTCCTTGAGATTGCTGAAGGAAAACAGATTGAATATCAGGGGTATATCTATACCATATACAGTCTGGTGCGAAGTGCCACGGACAATCCGGGGATTGTGCTGTTGTCCATAGTAGAAAATACAGACATGCTGATCACGGGTTTGAAAAACCTAAGCTCCAGCATCAAGCATTACATAGAAGAACTGACCAGATATAAAACACCGGCTGAGATTATGAATGTGCTTTTCAACGATTATATTGAGAATATCGTGGATAAGGCATATCATCGGCTGCTCACTTCAGACAATGTCTCAAAATTCCGGCCGGAGATCATAGAAAGATTAGAAAGTAAAAGCCGGAGTAAGTCTTATGTGGAAAAAGCCAGCTCAGAACTGGCGGGCATTCGGGAAATTTCTATGGATGAGGCGGAGGAACTGGTGTACCATTACATTCACCAGGTAATAGATGCCTTTCATAATATGGATGAAATCTTATCAGAGATCAATCGCAAGAATACGCAGTACCAAAGAGCGGCAATCAACCGGGCAAAGTTTTATCTGATAGGAGGGGAAGATGTCAGAGGGCAGATCAAGGAAATCCTGTCGGGAATGAACGAAGAAATCAATCGGGAGAATATGGATCTGGGCGGGATCTACCGAATCGAATTTATGGATGAACTGGTCCGGATTTACAGCGCTGCTGTGTTGGATGAAAGGTCTTTTTACACGCCGATCGAGGGGAAAAAAGTATTTGAGCCGGAGATGATCTCAGAGGAACAACCGGATCAGGAATTCCGGAATGAAAAAATGAGACGGATGCTGGAAAAACTGGCAAGGGTTTTAAATCCGGAAAAGGTAAACCATTATGTGGAAGAACAGCTTGGCGACAGACAGGAAATGCTGGCTTCCCAGCTGCCGTTAGGGAACACAGATGATTTTGTCAAGCTGATCTATATCAGGCTCTACGGACAGAGAAAAAATATGAAGTATACCATTTCGGTAAAAGAAATGACGCAAAAAGATGGGTATCAGTTTGCTGATTTTACGATACATAGGAAGGAGCGTTGATAGAAATGGACATTCTAAACGGAATGCTGCAGCGGGATAAGGATGAGTTTTCACGGGTCTGCAATCGCCTGTTAAGCTTCTGTTTCCTTTGCAAAAGAAATGCGACAAATAGGTTAGATTACTTTTTTGTATTAAAATATAAAGAAAAGTTTTCGGAATGTTTTGCGCTATTGGGATATCGCATGGAGATCAATGAGGAATATGGCGTCATCCAGCTGACAAATCCCCAGAATTACAATCGTTATAATATGAAACTGTTCGAATCTATTCTTTTACTGATTCTGCGGATTCTTTATGATGAAAAAAGAAGGGAACTTTCTGTTTCAGACGAAGTGATTGTAAATGTGGGAGATATCCATGAAAAGTTTTTAAGTCTGAAGATCAGGGATAAGATGATTGATAAAACAACTTTCCGTAATGCAGTCAGCACGTTAAAAAGATTTCAGATTATTGAAACCCTCGATACCAACCTGACAGATGAAGAAGCCCGCATCATCATCTTCGATGCAATACTGATGGCTGTCAGGGTGGAAGATATCAAGGCTGCCTATGAGAAACTGGAGATTTACAGAAAGGGGGGAAAGAGCAGTGAAGAAGCTGATGAGAGTGAAGCTGATTAACTGGCATCGATTTACGAACAACACCATTGACTTTGAAAAATCTACTTTGATTTCCGGTGAAAATGGCGCCGGAAAGTCTACCCTTCTGGATGCAATCCAGTTTGTGGTGACCTGCTCCACGAATTATTTCAACAAAGCGGCCCACGAGAATGGAAAGAGAAAACTGACAGGATATATCCGTTGCAAAACAGGACGGGAAAACAGACCCTATGAACGTACCGGTGAGATCAGTGCACATATTGCATTGGAATTCTACGAGGAAAAAAGGGATAAGTACTTTGTGGTTGGCGCAGTGGTGGATTCGGCTTCGGAGGGACAGGAAAAAACGACAAGGTATCTGATGGATGGCATTCGTTTGGAGGATTCTCTTTTTTTTCAGGGAAAAACCCCAAAGTCCATCAATCAGTTCAGAACTACCAACGCAAAGAAGATCAAGCAATGGTGTACCACAGACAAAGAGGCCAGATCTATGATCAAAAACAGGTTCGGACGAATCGAGGATAAGTTCTTCCGACTGATCCCAAAAGCTCTGGCTTTCCGGCCAATCGACGATATCAAAGATTTTGTTTATTCGTACGTATTAGATGAAAAAGAAGTGAACATCGATGTGCTGCGTGAGAATGTCCGCACGTATCAGGATCTGCAGCGTACATTGGAGAATGTGAAGATCCGTATTGGCAGATTGGAAAAGATCAATACCATGCATGATCAGGCAGTGGACGGCCTGGGAAAAGACAGACAGTATGAGTATTATCTTGCCAGAGTGGAAGCTGATCTGATCAGTGAAGCTGTAAAGAGGATGCAGTCGGAAATACAGTCTGATACTTTCAGACTGGAGGAGCAGAACAGGCAGATTGAACTGTTGAAAACAGAGCAGGCAGAAAAGCAGCAGATCAGGGACGATCTGCGGGCTGAGCTTGCAAGTGATAAGGATTTTCTGGCAAAGGATGAACAGGAGAAAAAGCTGCATTTACTGGAAAGTAAAAAGAAAGATCTGCTGGAAGAACGTGGAATACTAAAGAAAAGCATGGATGCGGCGAAGGGACAGTTGAAGAAGCTGTTGGAGGTCAAAGATATCGATGACTCTGTAAAGCTTTACTATGAAAATCTTTGTAAGTCAGATCAGGACATCGATCTGGCAAAAATGAAAGATACGCTTTTTCATGTGATCGCTTACAAGAATGAGATGCGTGACAAGATATTCAAAAAAAGAGCGGAAGTATCAGCGGAAGAAGCAAATGTCAGCAGCCAGAAGCAGGAACTGGACAGAAAGATCGAGCAATTGATGAAGAAAAAGCTATCCTATTCCGAGGATGTGGAGCGTGTCAGAATGGCCATCAAAGAAGAATTTCTGCGCATTGGCAGAACACCGGAACCATGCATTTTGTGTGAATTGCTGGAAATCACGGATGATTCCTGGAGAAATGCCGTAGAGGGATATCTGAATACGCAGAGATTCTACATTTTAGTAGAACCGGAGAATTTTGACATTGCACTGGGAATGTATGACAGGCTGCGAAAAGAGAAGAAGGCATATGGGGTGGGACTCATCAATACGCAGAATCTGGACTCATATGATACGGCACCGGAGGGATCCCTGGCTACAGTTGTTACTTCAAAAAACAAATATGCAAAGCGTTATATTAATATGATTCTCGGGAAGGTGCACATGTGTGCACATTACCGGGATTTGAAAAACTATAAAACATCCATTACAAAAGAGTGTATGAAGTATCAGAACAATGTGGCCAGTGCCATAAAGCCGGCCATCTTTGAAACCCCGTACATTGGTCAGAATGCACTGAAGGTGCAGCTGGAACAGGCCAAACAGAAGCGTGAAGAGATCAAAGAACAATTAACAGCGCTGAAAACCAGAATGGAGCAGCTGGAATTTGTTCTGGAACCCTTGGGAATGGAGTATGATACCGATATCAAGTACAGATTGGGTGTCATTGGTGATCTGCGTCAGGTTTCCCTGGAAATCAATAAATGCAAAGAAAATATTGCTACCTTGGAGAAAAACTCCAATATGATCATGAAACAGGTGCAGCTGTCTGAGTTAGAGAAAATATTGGGAGAGCTGGCGGTTAAGCTGGACTTTTTGAACAGGGCAGCTGGAAAAACAGAGGAAGGGATCAGCCGGACAAAAGAGCAGGTGGCTGAAAAGCAGACGGAGCATGCTGAAAAAGCAGTCATTTACCAGGAACTGGGAAGCAAAGCTGGGGATTCTCTGCCAGCCTGGAAGCAGGAGTATGAGAAACAGACAGAGGATAAGTCGTTTTCCCAGTTCCGGGATAATTATCTAAGACGCAGAAAGGCAAATCAGACACTGGTGGATAAGGCAATGGATGCAATGAAGGAATTCATGGGCGAATACAAAACGGCACATGATTTTGGCGCAGCAGCCACCATGGAAGGCTATCCTGATTTTGAGGCTGAATATCTGAAGCTTAAGAATTCCGAACTGCTGCAGTATGAAGGTAAGGTGGAGAGCGCCCGATGTGCCGCAGAAGAAGAATTCAGAGAACAGTTTCTGTCAAAATTACAGGAAAATATGAAGATGGCCCAGGCAGAGTTCAAAGAACTGAATAAAGCGCTTGCGGATATTACCTTCAGTAATGAAAGGTATGAGTTCCTATATATGCCAAGCAAAAGATACCGGCAGTATTATGAGATGATCATGGATGATTTTAATGCCATGCAGGGAGAATCTATTTTCAGTGGGTTGTTCCATGAAAATCATAAAGCCGTGATCGAGGAATTGTTTGAACGGCTGGCACTGGATAATGAGAACAATGCCAGGGCTCTGGATGAATTTACAGATTACCGGACCTATATGGATTATGATATCCGCATCATCCACAGTGATGGTAATTATTCTCTGTATTCCAAAGTGTGTGAGGAAAAGAGCGGTGGAGAGACGCAGACTCCGTTTTATGTGACGGTAGCTGCTTCCTTCGTCCAGCTTTATAAAAATAATATTGGTGGAGAAGCGATCGGTCTTGTGTTGTTTGACGAGGCCTTCAACAACATGGATGACGAAAGGATCGGTGGTGTTCTGGAATTTTTAGGAAGGCTGCCACTGCAGATCCTGATTGCAGCTCCGCCTGATAAAATACAGTATATCAGTCCATTTGTTGAAGAAACACTGTTAGTAATGACAAACGAGAAGGTAAGCTATGCAGAGAGGTATATCAATGGTGCAGTATGATCGTAAGGTATTAAATCACTTGCTGGATACCTATGAGAACAGTCTTTTGTCCACAGGGAAGAATAAGCGGAGGATACAGATAGAGTTCCGTTTCACGAAAACCTCGATCCCGTCCTATTTTGACGAGAGCTCTGCTGAATATGAAAACATTCATGTTTCGATGAAGCTACTGGAAAGCAAAAGCCTGATCCAGATCATCTGGAAGGATAATAAACGGGATTATCTGATTCAGAAGGTTAGACTGACGACAGAACATATAAGCGAGGCTTACCGATATGTTGGACGTAAGCCGAAGCGAGGATTGGAGGAAGAAAATATCCTTTTAATTCATAAATATCTGGATGTGAAGGCACCTGTTACAGTGACTTTTGCCGGGTATCTTCTGGAACGGTTACAAAATCACCAGTCGGTCAAAGAATATATAGTGCTGGAGAATATGAAAGAAACAGATCAGTTTCTTCGGGCATGTGTGCTTGTAGAGCAAAACAGGAAGCCTTGCTATATCAGGGAATTTTCCATCATGCATTTTCAGAATTCGAAATATTTTGAGCAGATAGAAAGTCGTATTGCCAAAGTATTCCGGCAGTTTTCTGGGGAATATGTGGAAATGGATACCTTGGAACTATTGGCAGAATATGGAATTTACAGAACCCCCAATTATGTGTATTTTAAGGGAGATGCCAGGATATCCATGGGAGAGAAGCAGTTCGATTTATCTCTGTTAAAACAGGGGATAGGCATTTCCGGAGAGGATCTTGAGCATATTCGGTTTTCTGATCTTGCCGGGATAAAGAAAGTGATCACCATTGAGAATCTCACTTCTTTTTTTCGATACCGGGAGGAGGATAGTCTTCTCATATACCTTGGCGGATACCATAACCGGATTCGAAGAACTTTATTAAAAATGGTCTATGAGACAATCCCATATGCTGGGTATTACCATTTTGGCGATATTGATGCAGGAGGATTTTCCATTCTGCTGGATCTGCGGAAAAAGACAGGGATTCCGTTTTCGAGTTACCATATGGATCTGGATACGCTAAAACGGTATAAGCAATATGGGAAACCTCTGACAGAGTCAGATCGAAAGCGTTTGGAGAAACTATGCCAGGAGGAAGAATTCTGTGAGGTGATCCGCTTTATGCTGGAAGAAGACATAAAGCTGGAGCAGGAATGCATCATTTAGGGGGCAAAGAAAATACGGAAATACGGATTTGCATTTGAAGGAAAAAAAGTGCTGATCGGGTAAGAACATGATATATGCAAAAACAACGAAAAAAGCAAGCGTCGGGAATTGACCTGACGCACCTTTTTGATTATAATGTTAAGAAAATACATAGGAAACAGGAGTGAATGAAATGGATAACTTCGAAAATTACGAAAATTACGAAAATGAGCAGGCGACAGCCACGGCCGTTGCCGACCAAGACGTGAAAAAAGAGCATGAAAATGTTATCGCAGGCATTGTAGGAGCGTTCCTTTTCGCCCTGATTGGCGGAGGTCTCTACTTTATCATCTACCAATTTGGTTATATTGCCGGGATCTGCGGCCTGGTTACTGTAGTGCTGTCAACCTTAGGCTACCAGTTGTTCTCCGGGGTGAAGGGATCCGTCAAAGGCATTGTCATAGCCATTATCATGTCGATACTCGCCATTGTGCTTGCTGAATTCTTAGGACTGTCTTATGTTATTTATAACGAGTTTAAGTCCACCTACGATATTACCTTTTTTGATGCTGTGCGTGCGACACCTGACTTCCTGACGGACGGCGAATTGCTGACTTCTTTTATCAAGGATCTGCTTATCGCTTTTGCCCTTGGAGCAGTGGCTTCCATCAGCAATATTCACAGCGCTATCGCCGGAGCCAAGGCAAACCGGAAGCGCTGATGCTGCATTGTGAGTTGAAAATATATGTCACACATAAGAAAATCACAACAGGATATTACCACTCAATTGGAGCAAGGCAGGATTATTCCTTTGGTTTTTCGCCTCACCATCCCCGCTGTTATCGCCCAATTGATTACATTTCTATATAATATTGTGGACAGAATGTATGTTGCCAAGATTGACGGCTCTGGAATGGATGCATTGGCGGCGCTTGGAATTGTCCTGCCAATCACGCTGATTCTGCAGGCATTTGCGAATTTGGTTGGTCTCGGCGGCTCTCCACGAGCCGGTATCAAGCTTGGTGAGAGTAACCGGGCTGAGGCCAACCGCATCTTCAATACAGCATTTTCGCTGCTTTTGGTGCTGGGGATTCTGATTGGAGCCGTGACCTTTCTTCTTTCCGAGCCGATCGTTGTATTATTCGGCTGTCCGCCGAGCGCCGTAGAATTTGCTACATCCTACCTGAGAATCTACGCGTGCGGTACGGTTTTCGTGATGCTGGCCCAGGGGCTTAATCCATTTATCCTGACACAAGGCTATTCGTTTATCGCCATGAGTTTCGTTTTGATCGGAGCGATCATAAACATTGCCCTTGATCCACTGTTCATTTTCACGCTCCGATTGGGCGTAAAGGGATCCAGTCTTGCAACGATCCTCTCGCAGCTGTGCTCCTGTGTCTGTATTATTTGCTTTTTCTTTTCCCGAAAAAGCCTGTTCCGTTTCCGTATGAAGGACATGCGCTTTTCTCTTAGCAGGATCATAGATATCGTGTCGCTTGGATTCACACCGTTTATCATGACGCTGACGGAATGCGCCATTCAGATCGTCTTCAATGTCAATCTCAACAGTGCGACAGGCGGCAATAAGGATTATACCGCCGCATTAGCAATTATGCTCAGCGCTTTACAGCTTATTTCCCTGCCGCTTAACGGTCTTGGAAACGGAATGCAGCCCTTCGTCAGCTATAATTACGGAAGAGGAAATGCCGAACGCTTGAAAAAGGGCATAAAATATGTAACCGTGATTGCCTTTATTTTTGCCGTTTCCATATGGTCTGTTTCGCTTGCCGTGCCGGAATTATACGCACATCTTTTTTCTGCCAGTGAAACGGTTACATCCATTGTGAAGCGCTACACGCCGCTTTTTCTGATGGGATCGATCATGTTCTTTGTACAGATGACGCTGCAAAACATCAACGTAGCTCTTGGACAGGCAAAGTCAGCCCTGCTTCTTGCGGTTACCCGGAAAGTTATTATTCTGATTCCGCTTTGCTTTGCGCTGACACATTTTCTGGGCTTCAAAGGTGTATACATGTCCGAGGGAATCGCTGATTTCGTTGCGGGAATCATCACTGCCACGGTAATTTTCACATCCTTTCCGAAAATCTTCCGAAAGCGCGAAGCGGAAGTTAAAGGAAACAGTTGACAAATCGCCAAAAAAGCATATAATAAGATTACCAAGTGCTTTGGCACATACAACTTTTCAGGGGTTGTACTGGTTTCGACAGGGAACTGGAAGTTGGAGAAGCTATCCGCAGCCATGCGTCAAATGCAAACCTAAATATAAACGCTGAAGACAATTTAGCAATCGCTGCCTAGTTGCAGCAGTCGGCCTTAGACCACTCACAGTTTAAGAACCCGGCTTCGACGATGTGAGAAACGACATATGCTAAGCTTTGCACATATGGGCGTATCATGAAGCTACTGAAATCCGCAGGGTGTCTGCTCCCGGTGGACGGAGGGAATGATAAATAACAGACTATGATAGTAGAAGTACGATGAAAGGTTTTTTGGACAGGGGTTCGATTCCCCTCAGCTCCACTTAAACTGAACAAGTCGAACTCTATATATGATATTATCATATATAGGAATATGTTTTGTTTAGTGTATCACAGAAAATAAAGATAACGGCATTGTATATTGATAAAGTGATATACAGTGTCGTTATTTTTGTAGTATAATGCAGATATGAATTTAACAAATTGAATTTATGGAGGTTAAAATGATGGGAATTAATTCAATAGATGCAGAGGATGACCAGTTTGCATATCGCTATGATACACAACTATTAATTGATAGGCGTGATAAAGATTTAGATGAAGATGAAATTGCAGATTATATAACAGAGCATTTTGAAGGAAATAGTTTAATAGCTGCTGGAGATGAAGAATTGATAAAAATACACTTTCATACAAATGAACCATGGAAAATTTTAGAATATTGCAATTCAATAGGTGAAATCTATGATATTGTTGTTGAGGATATGATTAGACAAACAAATGGACTCCATGGTTAAGGTATGGGAGCTTTTGTACGTTGTGGCAAAGCGGTTTGATGTAGAAAGTTCCGTACATCAACGGCAAAACTGCCTCGGGGCAACCTGCGGTTGCCCTGCTTCTTATTCTTTTAACCAAAAAATGGTTGTGGAAAATGGTGTTGTAAGACTTATTTCGGATGAAGCAGTTATGGACTTGGTAAAAGAAGTGACGAAAGATGATGTGCTTACATTGTTGGTTCATTTTTAGCCTATGATGAAGATACAGAGGAGGTTTTCATTCCGAATCATGAGATAGCGGAGGAGTTTTTTAACGCAGTAGACGGTTCCGGCTAGGCCGGGCTTACTGAAGCGTGACGTGGATCGGCCTGCACTGGTGGTAGAATTGAAGTACACACAAGTACATGCAGTGTCGGCATCTGCCGCAAAAGTCTATACCAAAATACCACAAAAGTCTATGCCGAAATACCGCAAAAGTCTATGCCGAAATACCGCAAAAGTCTATGCCAAAATACCGCAAATCTATTTATCAATATTGATTTTTTGTAGGGAATTGGGTATAATAGCTACGGAAAGGTCGGTGATTTATAATGAACGATTATATTAAGCGAATTTGTGATGATGACCTTGAACTGAAGCTAGAGGCATTCGGTGCAGTTCATATTGTCGGACCGAAGTGGTGTGGCAAGACTACAACTGCAAAACAATTTGCAAAAAGTTATATTGAGATGCAGGATCCTGACAAAAGAGATATGTATATTCAGACGGCAAAGATAAAACCATCAAATCTGTTAGTCGGAGAAAATCCCCGATTGATTGACGAATGGCAAATTGCGCCAAACCTTTGGGACGCTGTACGTGTTTCGGTTGATCGGCGTGGCAAAGATGGTCTGTATATTCTCACCGGTTCCAATTCCATCGATAAAACTGAGATCATGCATACCGGAACGGGACGGATTGATACACTGGCTATGTACCCAATGAGTCTGTATGAATCCGGCGAATCCAACGGAGCCGTTTCGCTTGCCGATTTATTTTCAAATTCGCACGCTCTGGAGGACGGCTGCGAAGCGGATTTATCTATTGATAAATTAATATTTGCAGCATGCCGTGGCGGATGGCCTTCTTCTCTGCAGAAGAAAAGTGACAAGGCAAAACTTTTGATTGCACGCAGTTACTTCGACAGCTTGTGCAGCGAAGATATTTCCAATGTGGATGGCGTCAAACGCGATGAAACTACTACAAGGCTTCTACTGCGGTCCTATGCACGCAACATCTCTACGATGGTAACAAACAGAGCTATTCTTAGCGATATCAACGCGAACATTGAGTTGAGTGAAGCAACCTTCTACGGCTATGTTGGGGTCTTAAAAAAGCTCTTTCTTATCCAGGATGTTGAGGCATGGTGTCCTGCCATTCGCTCCAAGAGCGCGATTCAGGCGACTGACAAGCGCGAATTTGTAGATCCTTCCTTGGTTGTCGCCGCTCTTGGCGTTGAACCGGAATATTTTAATCTTGACTTAAAGACCTTTGGTTTTATTTTTGAGACACTTTGTATTCGTGATCTCAAAGTATATTCCGCAGCACTTGGTGGCCGTGTGTCCTACTATCATGACAGATACGGACTTGAAGCAGATTGCGTGCTCCATCTTCGTGATGGTCGATATGCGCTGATTGAGTTCAAATTGGGAAGTGCAGATATCGATGAAGGTGCCAAGCATCTGATTGAACTGGAGAATCTGATCAAAGAATACAACGAAAAGGAAAAGCAATGTAAGCTGAGATTACCTGATCTGAAAATCGTTATTACTGGCACGCAATATGGCTATAAGCGTGAGGATGGTGTTCAGGTTGTACCTATCGCTTGCTTGAAGAACTGATTATCGTAAACCAAAGCATGTCTTTTGAGATGAACACTTTATGTATAAGAGCCCACGGATTATTCCGTTGGCTCACAGTAAACTTACCCCAATTTACCTGTTTGTCACCAGTGAAAAATGCTATTTGAAAAATGTGTAGATTTACCGCGACATTATTTATAAATAAAATGATTTAGGTGTCAAAAGGTACGTCCTTTTTAAACGATAACTGTTCTTTGAAAA
>CAVGED010000009.1:0-60148 GCA_963628035.1 Paludibacteraceae bacterium | reverse complement strand
AAAAAACCCTGCAAAAAGCAAGAAAAATGCCTTTTCACAGGGCTTTTTTTCGATTCTATTCGTTAAGAAAATGCGTCAGGCGTAAAAAAAAGGAAGTTCACAGACAGACCGGCAAGTTCGTGGGCGATCTGCCTGTGGATAAGGCGGCAGCGCGCAAATGGACACTTGGACTGTCCGTGGTACTCAGCGTGGTCACCTATGGCATTGTCTGCCTGCTGCATATCATGGAAATACTGTAAGGGAGGGACGAGATGATGAAAAGGAAAATGACAACAATTCTGTTTGTACTCGCCCTCAGCCTTGGTATGGCAGTACCGACGTTTGCGGCAGGAACGAATGGCTTTGCAAGTGAAAATGAACGTGTGATGGATATGGCAGATCTCCTGTCCGACAGCGAAGAGGCGGAGCTTCTCGCCAAGCTGGATGAGATCAGTCTGCGTCAGGATGTTGATGTGGTTGTTATCACGACCAATGATCTGGAAGGCCGTGCGGTCAGAGATTATGCTGACGATGTCTATGATCAGTGTAATTATGGCTACGGAGAAGACAGGGACGGTGTCCTGCTGCTTATCAGCATGGAGGAGCGTGACTGGTGGATATCAACCTGCGGGTACGGGATCGATATATTCACCGATGCCGGCATTCAATACATCGGAGATAAGATGAAGCCCGATCTGTCGGACGGCAATTATGCTGCCGCATTCGACACCTACGCTGACCTGTGTGATGATTTTATCAACCAGGCCAAGACCGGTACACCCTATGATACCAGTACACTGCCCCGTGAGCCGCTGTCGAAGATCTGGATTCTTGCTTCCATTGGTATCGGCGTGATCCTTGCGCTGATCGTTGTGGGCAGCATGAAGAGTAAGCTGAAGACAGTGCGCAGTCAGGCGGCAGCCAACAGCTATGTAAAGAAGGGTAGTCTGAACATCACCGAGAGCCGGGATATGTTTCTGTACCACACCGTTACCCGGACAGAGAAGCCGAAGGACAACGATTCCTCTTCCGGTAGCAGTACACACACTTCATCTTCCGGTACGACGCATGGCGGCGGAGGCGGAAAATTTTAATATAAATCCCTGGGCAGCAGCCCGGGGATTTTTTACAAGCTATTTTGGAGAGACTTGCCTTTCTCATTTCAATGTGTTATACTGTGACACGTTAAGAAGCCCATAAATACAAGGCTTCCGGCAAAAAAATACCGAGTGTTCGAGACCTTCCACTCGTAAAACAAAACTAAAGGAGAATTGAAAATGAGAAGCAAGAAAGTATTATTTCTGGTGCAGGCAGCCATGATCGCTGCCATCTATGTAGCACTCACCTACGTAAGCGCGGCCATGGGGCTGGCGTCAGGCACGATTCAGGTGCGCATTTCCGAAGCGTTATGCATTTTACCGGTTTTTACCACTGCGGCTATTCCGGGACTCTGGCTGGGGTGTCTTTTGGCGAACCTTATGACCGGCGGGATCGTGGTGGATGTGCTGTTCGGAAGCCTTGCGACGCTGATCGGAGCGGTGGGAACGTATCTTTTGCGAAAGCATAAATTCGCATGTACGCTGCCGCCGGTGGTCGCCAATATGGTGATCGTTCCCTTCGTACTGCGTTACGGCTATGGCTTTGTCACAGAGTATCATGGCATCGACTGGTCCCTTCCCTTTAATGCACTGACAGTTGGAATCGGGGAGATAATTACCTGCGTGGTCATGGGTGGTGTTCTGCTGCGGGGGCTGGCGAAGTATCGAGATGTACTTTTTGATCGGTAATTATAGGTAATTTTTGGAAAAAGGCCGCCGTATTTTAGTTGACGAATCAGGCAAAAATGTCTATAATATTCCGTGGACATAGATCCGCCCTGGGCGGATGACATTGAAACTTCTGAATCTGGAGGGTAATCATGAAGAAATTAGAGGATTATGTGAGAAGTATCCCGGATTTTCCGGAGCCGGGCATTATCTTCCGCGATGTGACCAGCATTCTGCAGGATGCAGATGGACTGGCAATGGCGGTGGACGGCCTGCTGGATATGGTAAAGGATGTGGACTATGATGTGATCGTGGGACCGGAGTCCCGCGGATTTATCTTTGGAGTTCCGGTGGCTTATGCGGCGCACAAGAGCTTCGTTCCGGTGCGCAAGAAGGGCAAGCTCCCATGTGAGACCATTTCGGCGGAATACGAGCTGGAGTACGGCAAGGCCGTGGTGGAGATGCACAAGGACGCCATCAAGCCTGGCCAGAAGGTGGTCATCATCGATGATCTGATCGCCACAGGCGGAACCATTGAGGCCATTGCAGGCATGGTAGAACAGCTGGGCGGCGAGGTAGTCAAGATCTGCTTCGTCATGGAGCTTGCGGGCTTGAAGGGCAGGGAACGTCTTGCCGGATACAATGTTGACAGTATCATTACATACGAAGGAAAGTAGGGGGTGAACAATCCCCTTTTTCTTCCGGGAAAGGAGCGGATATGCGGGTAGGAATGGGATATGATGTTCATAGATTGGTGGAGGGCCGGAAGCTGATCCTTGGCGGCGTTGATATTCCACATACCATGGGACTTTTGGGACACTCCGATGCGGATGTGCTGGTTCATGCTGTTATGGATGCGCTTCTCGGCGCTGCAGCGCTTGGAGATATCGGGAAGCATTTCCCGGATACGGATCCGCAGTACAAGGGGATATCCAGCATGAAGCTCCTGGAGCATGTGGGAGGCCTGATCGAGCAGGAAGGCTATGTGATCGGGAATATCGACGCCACCATCATCGCGCAGAGGCCGAAATTGCGGCCTTATATCGATGAGATGGAGCAGAATATCGCTGCGGTTCTTAAGCTGGATAAGAGACAGGTAAATGTCAAGGCGACTACCGAGGAGGGGCTGGGCTTCACCGGCACGGAGCAGGGAATCTCCAGTCAGGCTATCTGCTCTCTGACTGGTCTGTATGAAGGAAGCTTCTCTGTGTCGGACAGTATGATGTCGGACAGTGCAGGGCGGGCCTGCGCAGGGTGTAAGGGATGTCAGAGACAGTGACGATAAGGTATCTGCCTAAGGAGGAAAAAAGCTGTACAAGAGCTATGTACGAGGCGAATTTTCCGGAGGATACCGAAAGGTTTGTGGACTACTATTATACGTATAAGACGGCGGACAATCGCATTCTGGTGATGGAGAACGCGGGAAAGCCGGAGGTTATGATCCATCTGAATCCATATGTTTTTCGGATCTTCGGACAGGCTGCACTGGTGAATTATGTGGTGGCGGTAGCCACGGACGTATCGGCGCGCAGGCAGGGGAAGATGGCGGCGGTGATGGAGCATGCCTTGAGGGATATGGCGATGGAGCACCAGCCATTTACGTTTTTGATCCCAGCCAATCCGGCGGTGTACCGTTCCAGCGGCTTCGCGTTTGTTGACAGTGAGGATTATGGGGACTATGGCGCAGAGTGTGTGAGAGAAAGACTTGCATTCCCTTGCAGAGATTATCGTCTGCGGAAAGCCGAGACTTCGGATATCCCTGCCATGGTGCGTTTCGCTAATGCATTGCTGGAGCGGGAATATGATATTTTCCCGGAGCACACTGAGGCGTATTATCGAAGAATGATGGCTGAGATGGCCTGTCAGGATGGCGGGCTTGTGCTGCTCGTGGGAGAGAGCACGTCGGGGCAGGAAAGCATGTTGGAGCAAGAAAGCGTATCGGGTCAGGAAAGCATATCGGATCAGGAATCCCGGAAGAGCCAAGGGAAAGAATCCGAGCAGATATATGGCATATTTTCATATGGAAGAGACGAGGAGCATGCAGAGCTTCAGGAGCTTCTCGTGGAGGCGGAATACCGCCAGGAACTATTTATGCGGATCCGGGAGTGGCAGCCTCCATTTTCGATTTCCAAAATGGATTTCATGTTCCGCATTCTGGACTTAAGAGCACTGGTTCCCATGCTTCGCAGCCGGGAGTTCTGTGTGCTGAAGGTTCAAGTCCTGGACCGCATTCTTCCGGAAAATGCAGGAGCATATAAGATTGAGCTTGACCGCGCAGGCGGAAGGATTGCTGATATTTCGGCAGAAGAGACAGAATGTGTTATGGATATCGCAGAGCTGACGCGGTATTTGTTTGACAAAGCGAAGATTTTTACCCGGGAATGGGTGTAGAATGGAGGAGTATACTTATGAAGAGTAAAACTTGTTTTCGAAGATTTGGTACAATGCTGGATTGTTCCAGAAATGCAGTTCCGAACGTGGAAAGCCTGAAAAAATGGATCGACATCACTGCCGATATGGGTTATAACACCCTTCTTCTGTACACGGAGGATACCTATGAGGTGGATGATAATCCATACTTTGGCTATATGAGGGGACGTTTTAGCCAGGAGGAACTGAAGGCAGTGGATGCCTATGCATTATCTAAGGGGATGGAGCTGATTCCTTGTATCCAGACGCTGGCACACCTGAATGCCATCGTGCGTTGGCCGGCCTATGCGCCACACGTGGATGCCAATGATATTCTGCTGGCAGGAGATGAGAAGGTTTATGAGCTGATTGACCGGATGTTTGCGAGCATTGCCAAGTGCTTTACCAGCCGTACCATCAATATCGGCATGGATGAGGCTCATATGATCGGCCGTGGAAAATACTATGACCTGCATGGGGACAGCGATCGGTCACAGATCCTGATCGATCACCTGAAGAAGGTTTCCGAGATTGGAAAGAAATACGGCTTTACGCTGGCTATGTGGTCCGACATGTTCTTCCGCCTGGTTGCCGGCGGGGACTATTACAACAGTAAAGCCGCGATCAAGGACGAGATTAAGGAACAGATTCCGGATAACGTGCAGCTTATTTACTGGGATTATTATTCCACAGATAAGAAGCATTACAATAAGATGATCTCTGCACATCAGAAGATCAAGGACGATACCTGGTTTGCCGGGGGTCTGTGGACCTGGACAGGCTTTGCACCCCATAACGCGTTCAGCCTGAAGGCGACAACGGCTGCCATAAAGAGCTGCCGCGAGCATAATGTGCAGGATGTGTTCCTGACCATGTGGGGCGATAATGGCGGCGAGTGTTCCAGATACGCCCTGCTGCCGGCGCTGTTCTATGCGTCCGAGATCGCCAAGGGAAATACAAACAAATCAGATATAAAAGCACGGTTTCAGGAGAAGTTCGGAATCTCCTACGACCGTTTCCTGTTACTGGATCTGCCGGGGACACCGGGGTATTCTGCTGACAATTACTACAATCCAGAGAAATATCTGCTCTACAACGACTGCTTTACCGGACTTCTGGATTCCACAGTGGCAGGCGGTGAAAATGAACAGTATGCCAAGTGCGCGAGACGGCTTGGACGTATGAAGAACGATCCGGAGTGGGGCTACCTCTTTGCTACGGCGCAGGCGCTCTGCGATGTCCTGTCCATCAAGGCGGAGCTGGGAGTAAGAACGCGCAGCGTTTACCACAGTCATGATAAGGAGGCGCTTAAGGCGCTCATCGCAGATTATAAGAAGCTGTTAAAGAAGCTTGATGTGTTCCACCGGACTTATCGGAAGCAGTGGTTTACGGAGAATAAGCCCTATGGATTCGATGTCCAGGATATCCGCCTGGGTGGACTGACGGCTCGTATCAGAAGCTGCATGGAACGGCTGCAGGCACTGTATGACGGCAACATCACGGTCATCGATGAGCTTGAGGAAGCGACCCTGGATATCCATGGAAATGGTGAAAAGTATCAGAAAGGGGCAACCTGCTATAACAGCTGGGCGCAGACTGTGACGGCGGATGTGCTGTGAATAGTAGCCTGGTGAACTAAAAAAATCCCGAAAACCAGTTGACAAAACAACTGATTGCGCATAAACTAAAGTTATATGTGAAAGGCAATGAACGGAAAGAGTAGGATATGGAATTCCTGTCAGAGAGGAGCTGTCGTCGGCTGAAAGCGGCTCTCAGGAAGAATTATCCGAAGTGCCTCCGGGAGCCGATAGGGCGAAGCTTAAGAAGTAACTGTAAATCATAACATTCAAGTAGTCCTGTCCGGGTTGCACACGTTACGTGCCATGAGGGAAATGCGTTTGTCGCATTTACTTAGAGTGGAACCGCGGATAACTTCGTCTCTAGATTAGGGATGGAGTTTTTTTTCGCGAATAAGCAAGGAAAGGAGATAATAAAGCATGGGCTTTATCCGGCGTATAAAAGAAGAATTTCAAGTTATCAAGGAACGGGATCCGTCCATCAAGTCGCCGCTTGAGGTGCTGCTGTATCCAAGCTTCAAGGTGATGCTCAGCTACCGCAGGGCGCATAAACAATACGAAAAGGGGCATTATTTTCGTGCGAGGCTGATCTCCCAGCGGGCGGCCAGAAGAACCGGCATCGAGATCCATCCCGGCGCGGTCATCGGCAAAGGCTTTTTTATCGATCATGGCAGCGGCGTTATCATCGGCGAGACCACGGTGATCGGCGATAATGTGACATTGTATCAGGGGGTGACCCTGGGAGGAACCGGCAAGGAAACCGGCAAGCGCCATCCCACCCTGTGCGATAACGTGATGGTCAGCGCAGGGGCCAAGATCATCGGTTCCTTCACCATCGGAGAGAATTCCAAGATTGGTGCGGGAAGCGTAGTGATCGAGGAGGTGCCGCCCAACTGTACCGTGGTGGGTGTGCCGGGCAGGATCGTGAAGCGGGACAATATGAAGATCCCGCGGAGCGATATGGATCAGTGCCATCTGCCGGATCCGATCATGGAGGATATCCAGGTCTTACAGAAGGAGAATTCCGAGCTCTGCAACCGTGTATTGGAGCTGGAGCGGGAAATGAAGCAGCTACGGCATGAATCATAATTAAGAAACGGAGAGATTTTTATGGAGAACAAACTACAATTTTACAATACCTTGACGAAAAAGGTAGAGACATTTATCCCGAATCAGGACGGCAAGGTTGGAATGTACACCTGCGGACCTACGGTGTATCATTTTGCTCATATCGGCAATCTGCGAAGCTACATCATGGAGGACGTTCTGGAGAAAACACTGCGTTACCTCGGCTACGATGTGAAGCGCGTGATGAACATCACGGATGTGGGGCATCTCTCCAGCGACGGCGATACCGGGGAGGATAAGATGCTCAAGGGTGCCAAGCGGGAGCACAAGACAGTAATGGAGATCGCCCAGTTTTACACGGATCGGTTTTTTGACGACTGCAAAAAGCTTAACATCAAGACGCCGGAGGTGGTGGAACCTGCCACCAACTGCATTGATGAGTTTATCCATATGATCCAGGTCCTTCTGGAAAAAGGCTACGCTTATCAGGCAGGCGGAAACGTGTACTTTGATACCTCAAAGCTTAAGGACTACTATGTATTTTCCACGCAGAACGAGAAAGAGCTTCTGGTAGGCGTTCGGGAGGATGTGGAAGAGGATGCTAATAAGAAGAACAAAAATGATTTCGTACTGTGGTTTACCAAGTCAAAATTCGAGGATCAGGCCTTAAAGTGGGAGAGCCCATGGGGAACCGGGTATCCCGGCTGGCACATTGAGTGCTCCTGCATCAGCATGAAGCATCTGGGCGAGACCATGGATATTCACTGCGGCGGCGTGGACAATATCTTTCCCCATCACACCAACGAGATCGCCCAGTCCGAGAGCTATACCGGACATAAGTGGTGTAATTACTGGTTCCATGTGCAGTATCTGAACGACAAGTCCGGGAAGATGAGCAAGTCCAAGGGGGATTTCCTGACGGTGTCCCTGCTTCAGGAGAAGGGCTATGACCCGATCGTATACCGGATGTTCTGCCTGCAGTCCCACTATCGGAAGCCGCTGGAATTCTCCTATGAGGCGCTTGACAATGTAAGGTCTGCATATCGGAAGCTGATCAAGCGGATCGGTGAGCTGAAAAACGAGGGCAGCGTGGAGCAGGAGAAGTTTGCAGAATATAAGAAGCGCTTTGAAAAGGAATTGTGCAATGATCTGAATACCTCTATGGCGCTGACTGTGGTGTACGATTTGCTGAAGGCGGATATGAACGATACCACCAAACGGGCGCTGCTTGCGGATTTTGACCGGGTGCTGTCCTTGAATCTTCTGACAGCTTCCGTGGAAGAGGAAGCAGGCGGCGTGGACGCAGAGCTGGAGGCGAAGATCCTGGCCATGATCGAGGAGAGAAAAGAGGCCAAGAAGGCGAAGAATTTTGCCCGGGCTGATGAGATACGGAACGAACTGTTACAGATGGGAATTATCCTGGAGGACACCAGAGAAGGAGTAAAATGGAAAAGGGCATAGATGCATATATCCTTGAGAAGTTCAAAATTGAACACCAGGATATCCGTACCTATTCGCCGCTGACACTGGCCTATATCGGCGATGGGATCTACGATCTTATCATCCGCTCAATCGTGGTAGGAGAGGGCAATACCAGCGCCAATCTTCTGCACAGAAGGACAAGCGGTATGGTGAAGGCCAGCGCTCAGGCGGAGATGATCCGGGTTTTGCTGCCGGATCTTACCCCGGAGGAGGAAGCAATCTATAAGCGTGGGAGAAACGCCCATTCTCCCACTATGGCCAAGAATGCCACCATGTCCGATTATCGGAAGGCCACAGGGTTCGAGGCACTTATGGGCTATTTGTATCTGAATAATAATTTCGCACGTATGGTGGAGCTGGTGAAGCTGGGGCTTGTGCGTACCGGAATGTGGAAGGCGGAGTGATCATGGAAGAACAAGAAAATACAACACTGCTCATCGAGGGCAGAAATGCAGTGCTGGAGGCGTTTCGCGCCGGCAAGACCATTGACAAATTGTTTGTGCTGGACGGCTGTCAGGATGGCCCTGTCAAGTCTATCACCCGGGAGGCCAGAAAGCACGATACCATCATCAATTACGTGACGAAGGAGCGGCTGGATCAGTTGTCTGAGACCAAGAAGCATCAGGGAGTCATTGCTTTTGCGGCGGCCTATCACTATGCAGAGGTGGAGGACATGCTGCGGGCAGCCGAGGAGAAGGGCGAGCAGCCATTTCTTTTTCTGCTGGACAATATCGAGGATCCCCACAACCTGGGCGCGATTATCCGTACGGCCAATCTGGCCGGGGCCCATGGCGTGATCATTCCCAAGCGCCGTGCAGTCGGGCTGACAGCCACGGTGGCAAAGGCTTCGGCCGGAGCCATCAACTACACGCCGGTGGCAAAGGTCACGAACCTGTCAGCTACCATCAAGGAGCTGAAGGAGAAGGGATTGTGGTTTGTGTGTGCCGACATGGGAGGAACTACCATGTACCAGTTGGATTTGAAGGGACCCATGGGGCTGGTGATCGGCAGTGAAGGCGAGGGCGTCAGCAAGCTGGTGAAGGAAAACTGCGATCTGGTGGCATCCATCCCTATGAAGGGAGATATCGATTCCCTGAACGCGTCTGTGGCTGCGGGCGTGCTTGCCTACGAGATCGTGCGGCAGCGGATGAACGGATAACTGCCGGGAAGGGACGGAATGTTGTTATGATTGAAAGAAGAGATATTTTATCCATCCCATATTTCAAGAAAGCGGCATTTACCGGGAGCTTTCAGGGAATGCGTTACCGTCTGGAGAAGGTGGCGGAAGAGGAAACGGAGAATTTGAAGGCCACCATCTGGGAGGGACCCTATAACTTTGATGTGACCGCGGATGAGAGGAAAGAGTCCTGCGCGTTTCCCTTTTCTGAGGAAGGAATCCAGAAGGCTGTGGATTGGCTGAATGAAAAATGGGAGAGCCAGCAGGAACGCTGGAGGAAGGCTGTCAATAACTGGTAGGTGCTTTTGCGAAGAGAGTGGATCGAACCGGTGCTATTTGTAACCGGCATTTTGAAAAAGTAAAAAAATGAAAATTCCATATTGACAAGCAGCTTTTAATATAGTATAGTTTTATAGGTCGGTGGTACAAATCACATATTAAGCCATTGGACAGGCTGCTGTGGCTCAGTCGGTAGAGCGTCGCATTGGTAGTGCGGAGGTCACGGGTCCGATTCCCGTCAGCAGCTTTTTGCGGATATAGTTCATTGGTAGAACACCAGCTTCCCAAGCTGGGGAGGCGGGTTCGATTCCCGTTATCCGCTGTGAATCAGGCAAAAGCTCAGAAGCATCGAAAGCATGGTGTTTGTGAGTTTTTTTGTTTATTACGATTAGTTCCAAGGAGAGGACAAGAATGGAATCATTACGAAAAAAAGACGGTTTTATCTGCGATATGGACGGTGTGATCTATCATGGTAACCGGCTGCTGCCGGGAGCTGCCGATTTTGTCAGATGGCTGACTGAGCACCACAAGAACTTCCTGTTTTTAACCAATTCAGGACAATATACACCAAAAGAGCTGCAGCAGAAGCTTGGACGGATGGGTCTGGATGTTGATGAATCCCATTTCTATACCAGCGCACTGGCAACCGCGTATTTTCTTAACAGTCAGGCTCCCGGCTGCAGTGCCTATGTTGTGGGAGAGCATGGGATTCTGAATGCTCTGTATGACAAAGGAATCACCTATAACGATGTGAATCCGGACTATGTTGTGGTAGGGGAATCCTCCACGTATAATCTGGAGCAGATCACCAGGGCGATCCGCCTTGTGAACGCCGGCGCGAAGCTGATCGGCACGAATTACGATCTCACGGGTCCTACGGAGACGGGAATTGCGCCTGCCTGCCGTGCATTGATTGCGCCCATTGAGTTGGCCACCGGGAAGAATGCATATTTTGTGGGGAAACCCAATCCGTTGATGATGCGGACCGGTCTTAGAATGCTGGGTGTCCATTCTGAAAATGCAGCGATTATCGGTGATCGGATGGATACGGATATCGTTGCCGGAATTGAATCCGGTCTTGATACCGTCCTGGTTCTCTCCGGGGTATCTACCCGCGAGACCTGTGAGCAGTATCCTTACCGCCCACGTCTGATCTTAAATGGTGTCGGGGATATCGCCGGAAATGATGATTAGACAACCTTCAACTTTGATGTTTCTACGTATAGTTATAAGAAAAGCCGACAGTTTTTTGTACTGTCGGCTTTTCTAGGGCATTTTTGAGAAAGTAATGTTTTGAAGGTTTATTCATTACAATTGCATTATAACAGAATTTGAAAAATTTTCCATAAAGTTTGTTGGTTATTAGCGGCATTTTAACACTTGTAATCTTTGCCAGTCTGTGATAAAGTGGTAGAAAGAGTTTTGAAGGAGACGATACAATGGAAACTACAGAAACAAAGGAAATGGAAATGCAGGAAGTCGAAGAGACCAAGGAAGTCGAGGAGACCAAGGAGGTCGAGGAGACTAAGGAAGTCGAGGAGACCAAGAAGGCAGAGGAGACCAAGGAGTCCATGGAGGACTACAAGGCTGAGCTGGAGGCTTCTTTCCGTAAGATCAATGTGGGCGACATAATCTCCGGCACAGTGATTGACGTGAATGAGGACGAGGTGACACTGGATCTTAAGTATTATGCGCCTGGAATTATCAAGGCAGAGGACTTGAGCAATGATCCGGGATTCAAGATCTTAGAGGAGATCAAGCCCGGCGATGTGCTTAAGGCTACCGTGGTTCGCACCGATGACGGAGCCGGCAATATCCAGCTGTCCATGAAGGAAGCTAACGACGTGCTGGCCTGGGACAAGCTGAAGGAGTACAAGGAACAGGAGAAGGAACTGACCGTGAAGATCGCAGGGATCGTGCCCAGCGGTGTGGTTGCCTATGTGGAAGGAATCCGCGGCTTTATTCCGGCTTCCCAGCTGGCCTTATCTTATGTGGAGGTAGACGATACCTGGCTGGGAAGAGAGCTTCCTGTGCAGGTGATCACCGTAGAGGAAGCTAAGAAGAAGCTGGTTATGTCCGCAAAGGTCATCCTGCGGAGAAAAGCAGAGGAGGAGCGCAACCATAAGATATCCATGATGGTTCCCGGAACCGTGGTGGAGGGGACTGTGGAGAGCCTGATGCCCTATGGCGCATTCGTAGATCTGGGCGATGGAATCAGCGGTCTGGTGCATATCTCGCAGATCAGCCAGAAGCGTATTGCCAAGCCTTCTGAGGTGCTTACTGTGGGTCAGAAGGTGAAGGTGAAGATCTTAAATACCAACGATCAGAAGGTCAGCCTGAGCATGAAAGCCCTGCAGGAAGAGATGGTGGACGTAGAGCGGCCGAAGGAAGTCAGGGAGTATGTGTCCGGCGAGCGTGCATCTACCAGCCTGGGAGATCTGCTGAAGGGGATCAAGCTGAACTAAGGAGAACAACGGGGGATAAAACGGACAGTGCTGATAAAGGAGACTGATTGAAATGAAGAAGGAACCGTTTGTAACCTATGAAAAACTAAAGGAAATTGCAAAGGAATATCCAACGCCTTTTTATCTCTACGATGAAAAGGGAATCCGGGAAAATGCAAGAGCTGTGAACGAGGCTTTTTCCTGGAATAAGGGTTTCAAGGAATATTTCGCAGTGAAGGCGACACCCAATCCCTTTCTGATTGATATTTTGCGGGAGTATGGGTGCGGCTGTGACTGCTCCTCACTGACGGAGCTTATGCTGTCGGAGGCTATGGGAATCCGGGGAGAGGATATCATGTTTTCTTCCAATTCCACCCCGGCGGAGGAGTATTTGTATGCCAATAAGCTGGGTGCGATCATCAACCTGGATGATTATACTCACATTGATTTCCTGGAAAAAACATTAGGTTACATCCCGGAGACCATCAGCTGCCGTTTCAACCCCGGCGGAGTCTTCCAGATGAGCAATGGAATCATGGACAATCCCGGCGATGCCAAGTATGGCTTTACGGAGGAGCAACTGTTTGAGGGCTTTCGTCTGTTGAAGAAGAAGGGCGCCAAGCGGTTCGGGATCCATGCATTTCTTGCAAGCAATACTGTGACCAACGAATATTATCCCCAACTGGCCAGCCAGCTGTTCGAGCTGGCGGTCAGGCTGAAGCGTGAGACCGGTGCAGATATCCGGTTTATTAATCTGTCCGGCGGCGTCGGAATTCCATATACACCTGACCAGAAGCCCAACGACATTCGTGTCATTGGCGAGGGCGTGCGGAAGGTTTATGAAGAGATCCTGGTGCCGGCTGGTATGGGAGATGTGGCGCTGTATACAGAGATGGGACGTTTTATGATGGGACCCTACGGCTGCCTTGTCACCACAGCGATCCATCAAAAGCATACCTATAAGGAGTACATCGGCTGCGATGCCTGTGCCGTGAACCTCATGCGTCCGGCCATGTATGGTGCCTACCATCATATCACGGTCATGGGGAAGGATAATGATCGGTGCGATCACAAGTACGATGTGACAGGTTCTCTGTGTGAGAATAATGATAAGTTTGCCATTGACCGTATGCTGCCAAAGATTGATATCGGGGATCTTCTGCTGATCCATGATGCAGGAGCGCACGGCTATGCCATGGGCTATAACTACAATGGAAAGCTGAAGTGTGCAGAGTTGCTGCTCAAGGAGGATGGCTCGGTCGAACTGATACGGAGAGCGGAGACGCCGAAGGATTATTTCGCCACCTTTGACTGCTTTGATATTTGGAGTAAGCTTGGGTGTAATAAGTAAGTTACGAGTGCTGCAGGTGGATCGCGCGTGCTTCGTTGCGGTAGGCATATTTGCAGATTTGTTGTAAAAGTCAGACAATTTCGAGAAAATTCTTGAAATATTATTGGAGTTTTGTGTTGCATTTTTCCAGGAAAGTGTTATAATGGAGGACATGGAAGCATAGCTCAGCTGGGATGAGCGTTCGCCTCACACGCGAGAGGTCAGGGGTTCGAGCCCCCTTGCTTCCATTCCTTAATGCAGATGCAGAAGGAATCGCATTCTTCGGATGGACGGTGAGAACTTCCGGTTATCCGATGAGACAGGCCGGCGTGTCGGAATGGCAGACGAGGCAGACTCAAAATCTGTTGTGGGCAACCACGTATGGGTTCAAGTCCCATCGCCGGCAGGAATTTTAAAATCTTTTTATAAAGAAAACTCGTGAAAAGCCCGAAAATGGGGGTTCGCGGGTTTTCTTTCTTTGGCGAGAAGCCAACATGAGCAAAAGCAAAGCCTCGGAGAGGCGATTTTGCGAATGGTGCCCTGAATAGTTACCTTTATTTCATATTTAAAAATAATTTGCCCCATTTCTGCCCCATGTATAAGAGTGTAAAGAAAAAATACTTGACAGCATCAAAATCCTGTAGTATGATACCAAAGGTGATTGACATGGAAAAGAAAGTGCTGCAGACCTATCTCTACGATTTCTACGGCGAGCTGCTGACAGAGCATCAGCAGAGCATATATGAGGATTTTGTACTGAATGACCTGTCTCTCAGTGAGATTGCCGAGGAGCAGGGGATCAGCCGCCAGGGAGTTCATGACCTGGTGAAGCGCTGTGATAAGCTGCTGATGGGATATGAGGAGAAGCTGCACCTGCTGGAACGCTTTTGGAAGATCAAGAGTAAGATCCGGGAAATCCATCGGCTGACCGGAGAGACCGGAGGGAAGAGCGAGGAAGAGATAAGAAGCAGCATCCGAAAGCTTTCCGACGAGATATTAGAGGAGTTATAGCATGGCATTTGACAGCTTAGCGGAAAAACTTCAGAATGTATTCAAGTCCCTGCGGAGCAAGGGGCTTCTGACGGAGGCTGATGTGAAGGCGGCTCTGAAGGAAGTCAAGATGGCGCTTTTGGAGGCGGACGTCAACTTTAAGGTGGTTAAGCAGTTTATCGGGACTGTCCAGGAACGGGCGGTGGGTCAGGATGTGATGACCGGCCTGAATCCGGGCCAGATGGTCATTAAGATCGTGAACGAAGAACTGGTGAACCTGATGGGTTCAGAGACCACAGAGCTGGCGCTTAAGCCGGCGAACGAGGTCACGGTTATCATGATGGCGGGTCTGCAGGGGGCAGGTAAGACCACCACGGCAGCCAAGATTGCCGGAAAGCTGAAGCAGAAGGGCAGGAAGCCTCTGCTGGCAGCTTGTGATATCTACCGCCCGGCAGCAATCGCGCAGTTGAAGGTCAACGGTGAGAAGCAGGGGGTTGAGGTGTTCGCCATGGGCGACGGCCACAAGCCTGTGAACATTGCAAAGGCGGCTTATGAGCATGCCGTCAAGCATGATTTCAACGTGCTGATCCTGGATACGGCGGGACGTCTCCATATCGATGAGGATATGATGGATGAGCTTTGCGAGATCAAGAGCAATGTGGATGTGACGCAGACAGTTCTGGTGGTTGATGCCATGACAGGTCAGGACGCAGTCAACGTGGCATCTACGTTTCAGGATAAGATTGGGATCGACGGTGTGATCCTGACGAAGCTGGACGGCGATACCAGGGGCGGGGCGGCTCTGTCCATCCGTGCTGTGACCGGCAAGCCGATCCTGTACGTAGGTATGGGTGAGAAGCTGTCTGACCTGGAGCAGTTCTATCCAGACCGCATGGCTTCCCGAATTCTTGGCATGGGTGATGTGCTGACGCTGATCGAGAAGGCGCAGGAAGAGATCGACGAGGATAAAGCCAGAGCACTGGAACAGAAGATGCGGAAGGCCGAGTTCGGCTTTGACGATTATCTGGAGTCCATGAACCAGATGAAGAAGATGGGTGGTTTGTCCAGTATCCTGGGGATGATGCCGGGGATCGGTGGCGCACAGATGGCGGAGATTGAGAATGCCATGGATGAGAAGAAGATGGCCCGAATCGAGGGAATCATCTATTCCATGACACCGAAGGAACGCGCCAATCCTTCCATATTGAATCCCAGCCGCAAGCGAAGGATCGCAAATGGCGCAGGTGTGGACATCAGCGAGGTGAACCGTCTGGTGAAGCAGTTTGAGCAGTCGAAGAAGATGATGAAGCAGATGCCGGGCCTGATGGGCGGAAAAGGCATGAAGCGCGGTCGGTTCAAGCTGCCGTTTGGACTTTGATTCCTAATGATGTCTGTATTGACAGATATAAGAATTAACGAAGAAAAACTGCTTTGCAGCAGGTTTTCAGATAGATAGAATTTTCAAGGAGGTGAAAAAGATGGTAAAGATCAGATTAAAGAGAATGGGACAGAAGAAGGCTCCTTTCTATAGAATCATTGTGGCTGATTCCAGATCCCCCAGAGATGGCAGATTCATCGAAGAGATCGGTACTTACGATCCCACCAAGGATCCCAGCGAATTCCATGTGAATGAGGAATTAGCTAAGAAGTGGCTTGCAAATGGAGCACAGCCCACCGAGATGGTAGGAAAGATCTTCAAGGCAGCCGGTATCGAGAAATAGGATTCGTGAGGTGACGTCATGAAAGAATTAGTGGAAGTAATTGCAAAGGCTCTTGTGGAACATCCGGAAGAGGTCGTAGTTACAGAGAACCAAAGCGAAAAAGCGATCGTCGTTGAGCTGCGGGTGGCTCAGTCCGATATGGGTAAGGTCATTGGTAAGCAGGGACGTATTGCGAAGGCAATCCGTTCTGTGGTGAAGGCAGCGGCGTCGAAAGAAGATCGTAAAGTGATCGTAGAGATTGTTCAGTAGTGAAAAAGGGGCTTTTTAGGCCCCTTTTTGCGCGAATAAGCGGAAATGTGTTTTGGAGGAAGACATGGAAGATTTGTTGCAGGTTGGTATCATAACAACAACACATGGGGTGAACGGAGAGGTGAAGGTGTTTCCAACCACCGACGATCCGGCGCGTTTTAAGAAGCTGAAGCAGGTGATCCTGGATACCGGAAGAGAGAAGATTTCCCTGACGGTGACGCAGGTGCGGTTTTTTAAGAACCTGGTGATTCTGAAGTTCAAAGATCATGACAATATCAATGACGTGGAAAAGTGGAAGAGCAAGGGTCTCTATGTGACCAGGGAGAATGCGGTGAAGTGCGAGGAAGGCGAGTATTTTATTGCGGATCTGGTGGGAATGTCGGTGGTTTCCGATGAGGGAGAAGCCTTAGGCGAACTGTCGGAGGTGCTTTCCACCGGGGCTAACGATGTCTACGTGGTCACCAAAGCAGGAGAGCGGGATCTGCTGCTGCCGGCCATCCGGGAGTGCATTTTATCCATTGACCTGGATGAGCGGGTGCTGAAGGTGCATGTGATGGACGGGCTGCGGGATTAAGATCAGAAAAGGGCACATTATGAAATTTTATATATTGACGTTATTTCCGGAGATGGTCTTAAATGGTCTGAATACCAGTATCATCGGGCGAGCCGTGGAAGCTGGGTATCTGTCCATAGAGGCTGTCAATATCCGGGATTTTTCCAATAATAAACACAGCAAGGTGGATGATTACCCATACGGAGGCGGCGCAGGAATGCTTATGCAGGCACAGCCTGTTTATGACGCGTGGAAGTCCATCGTGGATCGGATCGGCCATCGACCACGCTGTATCTATCTGACCCCCCAGGGACCCACGTTTCACCAGGAGATGGCGAAGGAGCTTGCCAGGGAAGAGGAGCTGATCCTGCTCTGCGGACATTATGAGGGAATCGATGAGCGTGTGCTTGAAGAGATCGTGACGGATTATATGTCCATCGGCGATTATGTGCTCACCGGCGGCGAGCTTCCGGCTATGGTGATGGTGGATGCCATCGCCCGGATGGTGCCCGGTGTGTTGACAAATCAGGAATCCGGCAGCACCGAATCCTTTGAAGAGGATCTGTTGGAGTATCCACAGTACAGCAGGCCGGAGGAATGGATGGGAAAGAAAGTGCCGGAGGTGCTGCTGTCCGGCCATCATAAGAATATCGCACAGTGGAGGTTGGAACAGTCTATTGTTCGCACGAAGGAACGCAGACCGGATCTGTGGGAAAAATACCGTTTGAGGCATGAGGAGGATTGAAATGGCAATTATATTTGATGATGAGAAAAAGATTTTTACTTTACATACGACGCACACAACCTATCAGATGAAGGCTGACAGGTATGGGGTGCTGCTGCACCTGTATTACGGTGCAAGAATCCCCGGGGACATGGAGTATACACTTGTCTACCGGGATCGTGGATTTTCAGGAAATATTTACGATGCAGGCATGGATCGGACCTATTCTTTGGATATACTGCCCCAGGAATATCCGGTGGCAGGAACGGGAGATTTTCGAAGCAGTGCGCTTGTGGTGCGGGGCGCCGACGGGGCTGAAAGCTGCGATCTGCGTTACGTTAAGCATGAGATCACCAAGGGCAAGTATTCCCTGAAGGGGCTTCCGGCGGTCTATGCGGCAGAAGAGGAAGCTGAGACATTGATGATCCTGCTGGAGGATCGCGTGTCGAAGGTGCAGGTGCAGCTTCTGTACGGCGTGCTGGAGCAGGAGGATATCATAACCAGGAGCGCGGTCATTGTAAATGGCGGCAGCGGGCAGATCGTTGTGGAGAAGGCCGGTTCGGCATGTCTTGATCTTCTGTATGGAAATTATGATCTGGTAAGTTTTTATGGAAGACATGAGATGGAGCGGAATTTCCAGAGGAGCGCCATCGTGCATGCAGATCAGGTGATCGGCAGCCGCAGAGGAACCTCCAGTGCCCAGTACAATCCGGCAGTGATAATTGCAGATCAGAGGGCCACGGAGGATACCGGTAGCTGTTATGGAATGATATTTGTTTACAGCGGCAATTTCATGTGCGAGGCTGAGAAGAGCCAGATGGACAGCACGCGGGTGATCATGGGGCTGCAGAGCGACTTCTTCCATTATCCGCTGGAATCCGGCGAGTCATTGACGGTTCCGGAAACGATACTGACTTATTCCGGGCAGGGCTTTTCGGAGATGTCAAAGCGATTCCATCGCTGTATCCGGGAGCATATCTTCCGGGGAAAATACAAAACGGATCCGAAGCCGGTGCTGGTCAATAGCTGGGAAGCCTTCTATATGAACTTCGACGGGGACAAGATCTGTCAGCTGGCGAAGGATGCTTCTGAACTGGGAATCGACATGGTGGTGCTGGATGACGGCTGGTTTGGCAATCGTTGTGATGATAACAGAGGCCTGGGGGACTGGGTGGTCAATGAGGAGAAGCTGGGCTGCTCTCTGGAAGAGCTGATCCGAAGGATTCATGGAATTGGTATGAAGTTCGGTATCTGGATCGAGCCGGAGATGGTGAACGAGGACAGTGACCTGTACCGGGCGCATCCGGATTGGGCGCTTCAGATTCCCGGCAGGAAACCGGTGCGTTCCAGGAATCAGTTGGTACTTGACTTCTCCAGGCGGGAAGTGCGGGATTACATCTTTGATCAGATCAGCGGTGTACTGGAGAAGGAACCGGTGGATTATATCAAGTGGGATATGAACCGCAGTCTGGCGGATCTGTATTCCAGGGAAAATCCCCAGGGCAAGGTCACTTATGAGTATGTCCTTGGTGTATATGAGTTTGCAGAGAAGCTGATCCGCAAGTTCCCGGATTTGCTGTTGGAGAGCTGCAGCGGCGGCGGTGGAAGGTTTGATGCCGGCATGATGTATTATTCCCCCCAGATCTGGTGCAGTGATAATACGGATCCGGTGGATCGGCTGAGGATACAGTACGGGACTTCCTTCTTCTATCCGGTGTCCTCCATGGGTTCCCATGTGTCAGATGTGCCAAACCACCAGACCAGACGGGTGACGGATATCCATACCAGAGCGGTGACCGCCATGGCAGGAACCTTCGGATATGAACTGAATCTGGCAAAGCTGAGCGAGAAAGAGAAAGAGAACGTCATTCATCAGGTGCAGGAATACAAGAGATACGAAGGATTGGTGCGGACGGGAGATTATTACCGGCTGACAAGCCCATATGAGGATGTTTATACCGCATGGGAGTTCGTGTCCGAAGATGGCAGTGAGGTATTGCTGAACGTTGTGCTGCAGAGAACCCAGGCGAATAAGCCGGTAGGCTACGTGAAGCTGAAGGGGCTTAAGAATGACGCGGTTTATCGGGATGAAGAGACGGGCGCAAGCTATTATGGCGGAGCATTGATGGAAGCAGGACTTCCGCTGCCGAATATGAGAGAGCATGAGGCATATCAGGTGCATTTTAATTGTAAATAATGCTTGCCTTTCAGGAAAAACTATGATACAATATCTTTCCGTGAGACAAATAAACAGGATGGTCCTCTGTTACCATGTGTATTAAGAACATCTAAATAAGCAGGAGGTCACGAAATGAACGCAGCAGAAATTATCAAGAGCATTGAAGCTGAACAGCTCAAGGCAGAAGTACCGGAGTTCCGGGTTGGCGATACCGTTCGGGTATACGGCAAGATCAAGGAAGGAAACCGCGAGAGAATCCAGGTATTTGAAGGAATCGTTTTGAAGAGACAGGGCGGAAGCAATCGCGAGACATTCACTGTTCGGAAGTTTTCCAATGGTGTAGGCGTAGAGAAGACCTGGCCGTTACACTCCCCCAACGTAGAGAAGGTGGAAGTGGTAAGACATGGTAAGGTAAGACGTGCGAAGCTGAACTACTTAAGAGATCGTGTCGGCAAGAGCGCGAAGGTGAAAGAGCGGGTGAAATAATCCGCAGCGATTATGAATCTGGCGGAAAGAAAAGGGGCTGTTATGTGACAGCTCCTTTTTTACCAATCGGATATTGGTGGCGGGGGAACTGGCATATGAGACACAGGCGGAATCAATATAGAGAAAAGAAGAGAAGAATACAGAAAAGGTTTGGCAGACTGGATTTTAACCGACGCAGGAAGCGCGAGGTCAACACAGCCAGGCTGCGGGAAGTCATAACCTGGAGCCTGGAGATCCTGCTGACGGTGGCTGTGGCGGCGGTGATCGTGTTTTTTCTGGGTGTCCGGGTCTCCGTGGTGGGTTCTTCCATGGAAGAGACACTTTATAACGGTGACACGGTGCTGGTGAACCGTTTCGTATATAAGCTTTTTTCACCGAAAGCAAATGACATTGTGGTATTTCTGCCAAACGGAAATGCGAAGTCACACTATTATGTCAAGCGGGTCATTGCCGGGCCGGGTGACACGGTGCAGATCATGGAGGGCAAGGTGTATGTGAACGGAGAACCTTTCCAGGAAGAGATCGAGAATCCCACCATTGAGAACGGGCTTTTGGCAGAGGAACCGGTTCTTGTGAAAGAGGATGAATACTTTGTACTGGGAGACAACCGGGGCAACAGTGAGGACAGTCGTTATGCCAATATTGGCAATGTGAAGAAGGAACATATTCTGGGAAAGGCATGGTTTATCGTTTCCCCCTGGAAGAAGTTCGGCTTCTTGAAATAAGAAGGAGGAGCAGGCATGCAGTTTCAATGGTATCCGGGTCATATGACAAAGGCCAGGAGACAGATGCAGGAGGATATAAAGCTGGTTGACCTGGTGATCGAGCTGGTGGATGCCAGGATTCCGGGAAGCAGCCGCAACCCGGATATTGATGAGCTTGGCAGGAACAAGGCCCGTTTGATCCTCTTAAATAAGGCGGATCTGGCGGACGATGGCCGCACTGCGGCGTGGGCGGACTTTTTTCGTGAAAAAGGTTATTTTGTTGCAACAGCAGACTCCCGCAGTAAGGGCAGTATGAAGGCAGTAACCCAGATGATCCAGGAAGCATGCCGGGAGAAGACTGAACGGGACAGGAAGCGCGGAATCTTAAACCGTCCGGTGCGGGCCATGATCGTTGGAATTCCCAATGTGGGAAAGTCTACTTTTATCAATACGTATGCAGGAAAAGCCTGTGCCAAGACGGGAAATAAGCCCGGAGTGACAAAGGGCAAGCAGTGGATCCGCCTGAATAAGAGTGTGGAGCTTCTGGATACGCCGGGGATTCTCTGGCCGAAGTTCGAGGATCAAAAGGTGGGACTACATCTGGCGCTGATCGGAGCCATCCGGGATGAGATCTTAAATATCGATGAGCTGGCGTTGGCGCTGATAGAGCTTCTTGTGAAGGATTATCCTGGTGTGCTGGCTGCCCGTTACGGCGTGACAGAGTCGGAAGAGGCCCCGGGTATCCTTGGACAGATCGCTAAAAACCGCAGATGCATCAAGCATGGAGACGAACTGGACTACGGGAAGGCAGCCGCAATTCTGCTGGATGAGTTTCGCGGCGGAAAACTTGGAAAAATTACGCTTGAATTTCCGGCGAAATAGAGATAAACTATAGTAAAACAAGGTAGTCATTAGCTGTGTTACAGATGAATGACATGGAATAATTGTTCCGGGAACAAAAGGCAGCATCGCAGGAGAGGATAGGCATATGACGGAAGAATCATATAAAGAGGAGCGGCAGACTCCTGACACAGAGAAAGGGAAAAAGGCGCTGAAAGAGGTTGTGAACTTTGCCCTGTATATCATCGTCGTACTCGTACTGACGTATCTGGTTATCCATTATGTGGGGCAGCGTACCGAGGTGAGTGGAGAATCCATGGAGAATACGCTGGACGATAAGGATAATCTGATCGTGGATAAGATCACATACCGTTTCCGGGATCCGGAACGTTTTGATATTATTGTATTTCCCTTCAAGCTTCAGGAGAATACTTACTATATCAAGCGTATTATCGGTCTGCCCGGCGAGACGGTGCGGATTGATGAGAATGGGATCATTTACATCAACGGAGAGGAACTGATCGAATCCTATGGACGGGAAGTGATCCGGCCGGAGAAGCTGGGGGTGGCGGCAAACGAGATCGTGCTTGGCGACGATGAATATTTCGTCATGGGCGATAACCGGAACCACAGCAGTGACAGCCGTGATCCTAGCGTAGGCAATATCAAGCGGGAGGACATCATTGGAAGGGCCTGGCTTCGCATCTATCCTTTTGATAAGATTGGGTTTATCAAGCACCAGTGAGGGAATACTATGGAGAGAGAGCAGAGTATCGGATTAATTCGGAAGGAATTACAGGCAGCAGCGGATCAGCAGCTGCCTGATTTTGTAAAAAAATATGAGGAAGACAGCCGGGCCGGCGTGCAGTCGCTGGTCAGTCAGGCGAAGAAGCGCCTGGCGGCTCTGGAAGCAGAAAAGCAGAGAATATGGGAGCTTTCACGCTACGAGCGGGAATATGCCGATATGGGATATGTCTGTGGCATTGACGAGGTGGGCCGTGGTCCACTGGCCGGACCGGTGGTGGCCGGGGCTGTGATCCTGCCGAAGAACTGTGATATTTTATATATCAATGACTCCAAGAAGCTCAGTGAGAAGAAGCGTGAGGAGCTGTATGAGGTGATCATGGAAAAGGCCGTGGCGGTGGGAATCGGCATGGTTGGACCGGGACGGATCGATGAGATCAATATCCTTCAGGCCACCTACGAGGCCATGCGGGAGGCAATCGGGAAGCTGTCTGTGAAGCCGGACATCCTGCTGAACGATGCAGTGACTATTCCGGGGGTAGCTATCCGCCAGGTACCGATCATCAAGGGGGATGCCAAGAGCATTTCCATCGGTGCCGCCAGCATTGTAGCCAAGGTGACGAGAGACCGGATGATGGTAGAGTACGACAAGGTGATGCCGGAGTATGGCTTTGCCGCCAACAAGGGGTATGGTGCGGCGGCACACATTGAGGCGTTAAAAAAATATGGGCCAAGTCCGATCCATCGGGCCAGTTTTATAAAGAATTTTGTTTAACAGTTCAGCCAGACCGAAGATGGGCGTGGGCTGAACTGGTGTAGAGGGGGAATCAAGCTTGCAGAAGCGGGAGAAGGGGTTTCTCTATGAGGGTATTGCCGCTGAATATCTGAAGAAGAAGGGGTATCAGATCATCACGCAGAATTTCTATACGAGGTTCGGGGAACTGGATCTGATCGCACGGGATGGTGTCTATCTGGTATTTGTGGAGGTGAAGTACCGTGCCGACCGCCGGGGCGGCCATCCGCTGGAGGCGGTAGACAGAAACAAGATGCGGCGTATCCGCAGGTCGGCGCAGTTTTATCTGATGCGCTATGGATTCCCGGAGACTACACCGTGCAGATTTGATGTGGTGGGGATCCTGGGGGAAGAAGTGGTGCATATTGAGAATGCTTTCTGATATCATGTGCCGCTTTTTTATATGATATCAGAAAGCATTCCGGGGGATCGAACTGCGGCGGAAGGGAGCTTTATTATGGATTTAAAAAAGAAAAATCGGCAGGAAGTGCTGGTGGAGAAGCGGGTAAAGCTGGAAAACGGCGTGGAATTTCCGTTTCTTGCATTCCCGTTGCTTGAAGAGCAGGAGTGGCTGGCGCATTGCTTCACCACACGGATGGGCGGCGTCAGTGAGGGGATATTTGCGACGCTTAACCTAAGCTTCAATCGTGGAGATGACCCGGAGGCGGTGCGGGAGAATTTTCGCAGGGTGTCGGAGGCACTGGGGACACAGTATGGTGATTTTGTGTTCTCGGATCAGACCCATACGGCGAACGTGCGGCGGGTCGCAAGAGCGGATGCAGGCAACGGCCTTGTTCGGGAGAAGACCTTCTTTGATACGGACGGTCTGATCACGGATGAGCCCGGGTTGGTGCTGTCTACCTTTTATGCAGACTGTGTGCCGTTGTACTTTGCAGATCCCGTTCATCATGCCATTGGGCTGTCACATTCCGGCTGGCGGGGAACTGTTCAGCAGATCGGGAGAGTCACGGTGGAGGCGATGGGACGGGAGTTCGGCAGCAGGCCGGAGGATATCATCTGCGCCATCGGACCGTCGATCTGTCAGGATTGCTACGAAGTCGGCGCAGAAGTAGCGATGGAATTCCGGGAGCTCTGCGAGGAGGCAATTCCGAAGGAAAATCAGGACTTTAGCAAGGAGACAATTCCGAAGGAAGTTGGGAACTTTAGCGGGAATGGGATTCTGGCGGCAAAGGGAAACGGCAAGTACCAGTTGGATCTCTGGCGCGCCAACGAGATCATTCTTCGCAAGGTCGGAGTATTGCCTGAGCATATCGCTGTTACGAATATCTGCACCTGCTGCAACAGCACGTATCTGTTTTCCCACCGTGCCTCGAAGGGCAGACGGGGGAATCTGGGTGCGTTTTTAACGATCAAGGCATAGAGTATAACAGTTCAGGTAGTCGAAGATGGGCGCGGACTGAACTGAGAGTAATAGTGGGAAAGGAAGATATCATGAGATCATATGTAGAGTACATTGTAGAAGAGACAAAGAAGATTCTGGCTATTGACAGTCCGACAGGTTTTACCGGGAGCGCGGCGGACTATGTGATGGAGGAATATGAGAAGCTGGGATACAGCCCGGTGAAGACGGAGAAGGGCGGCGTCCTGGTGGATCTGGGCGGGCGAGAGAAGGAGAATACCATCCTGCTGGAAGCGCACATCGACACGCTGGGCGGCATGGTGGCGGAGGTCAAGAAAAACGGAAGGCTGCGTCTGACACCGCTGGGTGGTATGAACCCGAACAACGGCGAGACCGAGAACTGCCGGATCATTACCCGGAGCGGCGCGGTTTATGAGGGAACCTTCCAGATGATCAATGCATCGATCCATGTCAACGGCGGTTATAACGATACAAAGCGCGATTACGACAAGATGGAAGTGGTCATCGATGAGAAGACGTCCTCCAAGGAGGAGACGGAGCAGCTGGGGATCATGACGGGCGATATCGTGGCCTTTGATCCGAGAACCACGGTTACGCAGTCCGGCTATATCAAGAGCCGTTTCCTGGATGATAAGCTGAGCGTCGGGATCTTCCTGGGCTTTGCAAAATATTTGAAGAATGAGAACATTACGCCGGACAGGAGGATCTATCAGCACATCACCGTATACGAGGAGGTGGGACACGGAGCCTGCGGAACCGTGCCTGCCGGGACCACGGAGATCCTGTCGGTGGATATGGGCTGTGTGGGCGAGGGCCTGCAGTGTACCGAGCACCAGGTGTCCATTTGCGCCAAGGACAGTGCCGGCCCCTACAGCTATGACGTGGTGACAGATCTAATCCAGGCGGCCAGAGATCATGATGTGGACTTTGCAGTGGATGTTTATCCGCATTATGGATCTGATGCAGATGCGGCATTAAAGGCCGGCTACGATGTGCGTCATGGACTCATCGGCGCAGGCGTGTACGCTTCCCACGGCTACGAGCGAAGCCACGTGGACGGCGTGGAGAATACGCTGAAGCTCTTGATCGGATATCTGTTGTAGCATGTTAAAGACCCTTGCGGTAAGCCGTGGGGGTCTTTCCTGTTTTCTGCCGGAACAGATAAGAAAAGTAGTGCTCATCATGAAAGCCCAGGGAAAAAGCTACGTCCCGCACCCTCAGAGCAGTATTCTGGAGGAGTGTCTTCGCCCGCAGCAGCTTCAAGTCCAGGATATAATCGTAAGGTGTGACGCCCAGATCCTTCTTGAAGATCCGTATGATCTGGGATTCACTTAAGAACACGGCATCTCCGAGCTCCCGGAGCGTGATGGGCTGGGCTATGTGACTCTGTATGAAATCCTTCATCCGAATTGTCTCTTCGGATATGCTCTGTTCGGACCGATAAAATCTGCGGTAGAGATACTGCATCAACTGGTGGAACACCAGGGCGGCCTGCTCGTGCTTCTCTGTGTCGGACAGAGTACTGTCCCTTCCGATGGCATGGATCTGTTCAAAGTATTCCTTTCCGCCTGCTGTGGAAAACAGGGCTATATGCCTGGGATTGTAGATGTCCAGCAGCTGGTTGATCAGGGGGCCGCTGGCGGTAAACCATATTTTGATCCAGGGGTTGTGCGCATCGGAGTAATAGCGATGGTCTCTGCCCGGGGGCAGGAGATAGATGTCACCTTCCCCTGCATGGTACTCCTTCCCTTCCAGGATCACCGTGCCTTCTCCTGCGATGACGTATTCCACATTCAGGATGGGGGCATTTTTCCTTTGTATGTAATAGCTTCCATCGCACCATGAGGTTCCGGACAGAACGATATAAAAGGGTAATTGCTCCTCTGGGATTGAAAAATTTACAAATTCCTCTCGCATGCGTGTTTTCCTAACTTTTTTACAGTATTATTTATTTACAATGAGAATTATAGCATATATAATCAATTTTAAAAAGACAGAAAATAAACCGGGAGGATAAAAAATGGAAACTGCATTAAGAATGGAATATCCGCGCCCTCAGCTGGTGCGGGAGGACTGGATCAATCTCAACGGGGAGTGGGAGTTTGAGATCGACCAATCGGTCAGCGGGAAAGCAAGAAATCTGCAGGAGGCGGAGCATTTGAATGACTGCATCCAGGTTCCTTTTTGCCCGGAGAGCGAATTGTCCGGGATCGGTTTCAAGGATTTCATGAGCTGTGTCTGGTACCGTAAGGTGTTTACACTTTCTGAGGACTGGAAAAAGGATATTTTGGAAAAAGGAGCGCGGGTGCTTCTGCACTTCGGTGCGGTGGATTACTTTACCACGGTATACATAAATGGAAAAGAGGCGGGGAATCACAAGGGCGGTTACGCTTCCTTCTCCATAGATATTACCCATCAACTGGATTGGAATGGCGAGAATGTGATCACGGTCTGTGCCGAGGATAATGTCAGAAGCGGCCGGCAGCCGGGCGGCAAGCAGTGCAGAGTTTATGCTTCCCGCGGCTGCTACTATACCAGAACCACCGGAATCTGGCAGACGGTATGGCTGGAGAAGCTTCCGGCAGCTCATATCAAGTCCATCCGCATCTATCCGGATGTGGAGAATACCAGGGTACGGATCACGGCACAGGTGGCCGGGAGCGGAACACTGGACGTGGCGGCATCCTATGAGGGGCGCAGGATGGGGCAGGCCAGTGCCCGCGTGGACTGCGGAATCGTGGATGTGGTTGTGGATCTGCAGGAGCGGCATCTCTGGGAGCCGGGAGCCGGGCGGTTGTACGATCTTACGCTCTCCTTCGGGGAGGATCGGGTGAGCAGCTATTTCGGTCTGCGCAGTGTGTGCATGGAGGGCATGCGGTTCCTGCTGAATGGTAAGAGTGTCTTTCAGCGGTTGGTGCTGGATCAGGGCTTCTATCCGGACGGAATCTATACGGCACCCTCCGAGGAGGCGTTGATCCGGGATATCGAGCTGTCCTTGGCGGCGGGATTTAATGGGGCGAGACTCCATGAGAAGGCCTTCGAACCCAGGTTCTTATATCACTGTGACCGACTGGGCTATATGGTCTGGGGCGAACATGCCAACTGGGGGCTGGATGTGTCGGATTATGCTGCGCTGCATGCGTTTCTGCCGGAGTGGATGGAGATCGTGGAGCGGGATTTCAACCATCCGGCCATCGTGGGCTGGTGTCCCTGGAACGAGACCTGGGATGTAGAGGGCAGGAAGCAGCGGGATGAGAATCTGGCTGTCACCTATCTGGTGACCAAGCAGCTGGATCCCACAAGACCCTGCATTGACACCAGCGGAAATTACCATGTGATGACAGATATTTTTGACCTGCACGATTATGACCAGAATCCGGAGAGCTTTGGCAGAAAGCTGGGGCGCTTCGTCACGGAAGGGGTACTGGAGAATCACTGTAACAATCGCCAGACCTATGGCGGACAGCCGGTATTCATCAGCGAGTACGGCGGAATCAAGTGGGATATCGACGGCGGCATTGAGAGCTGGGGTTACGGCAATGGTCCGGAGAGCGAAGAGGAGTTCATTCGCCGTTATCAGGGGCTTACGGATGCGATTTTGGACAACGAGAAGATGTTTGGCTTCTGTTACACGCAGCTGTACGACGTGGAGCAGGAGAAAAACGGTCTGTACACGTATGACCGTCGACCGAAGTTCGATATGGAGATCTTTCGGAAGATCAATTCCAGAAGGGCTGCCATTGAAGACTGAACGGTTACATATCATGAAATAATTTTATAAAAAATGGGTACTTTTTTTCGGTAGAATATGGTATACTCATGGATAGCGATTATTTGGAACTTGTAAGGAGGGTCTGCCATGAGAGATATTATTGACTTACACACCCATACCATAGCAAGCGGACATGCCTACAATACCATCAATGAGATGGTGCAGGCTGCCGTAGCACGCGGTTTGAAGATTCTGGGCATCACGGAGCACGCACCGGCTATGCTGGGGACCTGCTCGGAATATTACTTTTCGAATCTGAAGGCGCTGCCCAGGGAGAAGCAGGGGATCCGGGTGATGTATGGTGCCGAGGTCAATATTCTGGATGTGGACGGTCATGTGGATCTGCCGGAGGATATACTGGCGCAGATGGATGTGGTGATCGCCAGCATGCATATCCCGTGCTTCAAGAGCGGAACCATGGAGGAGAATACCAGAACTTATTTGAATGTCATGAAGAATCCTTATGTGAATATCATTGGACATCCGGACGATGAGCGTTATCCGGTGGATTACCGGGCGCTTGCAGAGGCTGCCGCAGCGCATGGCGTGCTGCTGGAGGTGAACAATTCTTCCTTGTCCCCGTTGAGCTTCCGGGTGGGAGCGGCGGATAATTATCGAAAGCTGCTTAAGTATTGCAGAGCGTTTGGAACCCGCATCATCATTGATTCAGATGCGCATGTGGATCTGGATGTGGGGAATCATGAGCTGGCGCACCAACTTCTGGAGGAGGAAGGGTTCCCGGAAGATCTGGTGGTGAACGATAAGCCGGAGCTGCTGAAGGATTATCTGAAGAAAAATCGAAAAGGTAGTTTACTTTAAAACTTTAGTATGTTAAAATCGGTATAGAGTGTTACCATTCACAGCCACGCATACAGTGGATGGCTGTGAATCGCAATTATATAAACACCCCGTGACAAGGGGAGCAAAACAAAGGAGATTGGCTGCATGAGCAAGAATATCAGGAACAAGGCAGTGGATCATTTATTCGATGCGATTTTAAGTCTGAAGGATAAGGAAGAGTGCTACACGTTTTTCGAGGATGTATGTACGGTAAACGAGCTATTGTCGCTGTCACAGAGATTTGAGGTGGCCAGGATGCTGCGGGAGCAGAAGACATATCTGGATATCGCGGAGCAGACAGGAGCCTCCACGGCTACCATCAGCCGCGTGAACCGTTCCTTGAATTATGGGAAGGACGGTTATGATATGGTATTTTCCAGAGTGAAATTTGAGGACAAGTAGATCTTCTGGCGAGTAAACAAAACAGACCGTCAGCCTTTCGCAGATTGCGATTGGTTGACGGTCTGTTTTGTTGTCAAAGGAAATTTGCTTCATGACCCCAAAAGCTCTCTCGATGGTCAGTGGAAACAAGAATAAAACACTCAGTTTTCAGCAAGCTTCTCTCCGGTCAACATCTCGTAGCTCTGAAGGTACTTGTCAATGGTCTTCTGTACGATCTCATCCGGGAGTGTCCAGTCGTTGTCCGGGTTTGCTTTCAGCCAGTCGCGGGCAAACTGCTTGTCGAAGGAGGGCTGTGCGTGGTCCGGCTCATAGACATCCGCCGGCCAAAAGCGTGAACTGTCGGGAGTAAGCATCTCGTCTCCGATCACAATATTGCCATTCTCATCCAGGCCGAATTCAAACTTGGTGTCCGCAATAATGATGCCGCGGCTTAAGGCATAGTCTGCGCATTTCTTGTAAAGCGCGATGGTGTAGTCGCGAAGCTTTGAAGCGTATTCCTCGCCCTTGCCGGGGAAGTATTTCTCCAGGTGGGCAACACTTTGTTCATAAGAGATATTTTCATCGTGGTCGCCAAGCTCTGCCTTGGTGGAAGGCGTATAGATGGGTTCCGGCAGCTTGTCGGATTCCCTGAGGCCTTCCGGCAGCCGGATGCCGCACACAGTGCCGTTCTCCTGATAGCTGGCCCAGCCGCTTCCGGTGATGTAGCCCCGCACGATACATTCAATGGGGAGCATCTGAAGCTTTTTGCACATCATGCTGTTCCCGGTAAACTGCGGCTGTTGGAAGAATTCGGGCATGTCCGCTACATCGCAGGAGATCATGTGGTTTGGCAGGATATCCTTCGTCAGATCAAACCAGAACCGGGACATCTGGGTTAAGACGGTTCCCTTCTTTGTCACAATGTTCTTCAGAATTACGTCGAAGCAACTGATGCGGTCGGTGGCGACCATGATCAGGCTGTCGCCGTTGTCGTAGATCTCGCGTACTTTTCCTTCTTTGATGGGTTTCATTCTTATACCTCGTTATTTAATAGGGGAGTTGTTGGTTGGTTACATTATATTTTAGTAGCAGAGGTTTTTCAAATAAGATTTTGTAAACGCCTTCATAAGAAGCACTAATGAAACAATGAAACTATACAAATCTGCGAATAAAAACAAAAGAATTTTCTACACCTCCCCAAAATCATTCCCCTGCAAATCCATTGACTTTGCATTTTCGGTTATTATATAATGAAGGAAAGCGAAGCTTTCCGCTACCCGAACATAGCGAAGCACTTCAGAGCAAAGAGGAAAAGCATGTATAATAATGAAACGAATAAACTACACGAGGAATGCGGCGTCTTTGGCATGTATGATCTTAGCGGAGACGATGTGGCATCCACAATCTATTATGGGTTGTTTGCCCTGCAGCATCGCGGGCAGGAGAGCTGTGGCATCGCAGTCAGCGATACCATGGGTCCCAAGGGCAAGGTGATCTCCCATAAGGGAATGGGTCTGGTGAATGAAGTCTTCACGCAGGAAAATCTGGAGACTATGAAGGGCAATATCGGTGTCGGCCATGTGCGCTATTCCACCGCCGGAGCGTCCACCAGGGAGAATGCACAGCCATTGGTTTTGAATTATGTAAAGGGAACACTTGCCCTGGCCCACAACGGGAACCTGATCAATGCCGGTGAGCTGCGCCATGATCTGGAGTATACCGGGGCAATCTTCCAGACCACCATTGATTCCGAGGTGATCGCCTATCACATAGCCAGAGAACGGTTGAATTCTGCTACGGTAGAGGAAGCGGTAGGGCGTGCCTGCCGGAAGATCAAGGGCGCATACGCGCTGGTGGTCATGAGCCCCCGGAAGCTGATCGGAGCCAGGGATCCCTATGGATTTAAGCCGCTTTGTATAGGAAAGAGGGACGGGGCTTATATTCTTGCCTCAGAGAGCTGCGCGCTGGATACGGTAGGAGCGGAGTTTGTGCGGGATGTGAAGCCGGGTGAGATCGTCACGATTACGAAGAACGGCATCCAGTCGGATCTAAGCATGTCCCTTCCCAGAGAAAAGGAAGCGCGGTGTGTATTCGAATATATTTATTTTGCCAGACCGGACAGCCGGATCGACGGAGTCAGTGTGTACGAGGCCAGACTCAGAGCCGGACAGTATCTGGCTATGGATTCCCCGGTGGAGGCCGATCTGGTGGTGGGCGTCCCGGAATCGGGAAACGGAGCTGCCATGGGATATGCCCTCTGGTCCGGAATTCCTTACGGGACGGCCTTTGTGAAAAACAGCTACGTCGGAAGAACCTTTATCAAGCCCGGACAGAGCAGCCGTGAGTCCGGCGTGCGGGTGAAGCTGAATGTCTTAAAGGAAGCGGTGGCAGGAAAACGTGTGATCATGATCGATGACTCCATTGTCCGGGGTACCACCTCCGATCGGATCGTAGGTATGCTCAAGGAGGCCGGAGCCACTGAGGTGCATATGCGCGTCAGCGCCCCGCCCTTCCTGTGGCCTTGCTATTTCGGCACCGATGTGCCGGCAAGAGAGCAGTTGATCGCATACAATCGAAGTGTAGAGGATATCCGCCGGATCATCGGCGCGGACAGCCTGGCTTACCTTAAGCCGGAACGTTTGGAACAGATGGCAGACGGCCTTGGTATCTGTAAGGGCTGTTTTACCGGAACCTACCCCATGGATCCGCCAACGGAGGATATCCGCGGGGAATATAGGAGATAATAGGAGGAAGATTATGTCAACAGACAGATACATCAGTCCCCTGTCAGAGCGCTATGCCAGCAGGGAGATGCAGTATATTTTTTCACAGGATATGAAGTTTCGCACCTGGAGGCGGCTGTGGATCGCCCTGGCAGAGACAGAGATGGAGTTAGGACTGTCCCAGAATGGCAGGCCGGTCATTACCCAGGAGCAGATCGATGAGTTGAAGGCACATGCGGATGACATCAATTATGATGTAGCCAAAGCCAGAGAGAAGGAAGTACGCCATGACGTCATGAGCCATGTGTACGCATATGGACAGCAGTGTCCCAAGGCTGCCGGGATCATCCACCTGGGCGCCACCTCCTGCTATGTGGGAGACAACACGGACATCATCATCATGACCGAGGGCTTGAAGCTGGTGAAAAAGAAGCTTATCAATGTGCTGGCGAAGCTGGCGAAGTTCGCAGATGAGCAGAAAAGCCAGCCAACCCTGGCCTTCACGCATTTCCAGCCTGCACAGCCTACTACCGTTGGAAAGCGGGCTACGCTGTGGATGCAGGAGTTTTGTCTGGATCTGGAGGATCTGGAGCATGTGCTCACCAGCATGAAGCTGCTGGGATCTAAGGGAACCACCGGAACACAGGCCAGCTTCCTGGAGCTGTTTGACGGAGATCAGGAAACCATCGACAAGATCGATCCCATGATCGCGGAGAAGATGGGCTTTAAGGAATGCTATCCCGTCTCCGGGCAGACCTATTCCCGGAAGGTGGATACACGTGTAGCCAATGTTCTTGCAGGTATTGCTGCTTCCGCGCATAAAATGTCCAACGACATCCGCCTGTTGCAGCATTTGAAGGAGGTGGAGGAGCCCTTTGAGAAGAATCAGATCGGTTCTTCCGCCATGGCATATAAGCGGAATCCCATGCGGTCCGAGCGTATCGCATCCCTGTCCCGCTATGTGATTGTGGATGCGCTGAATCCGGCCATTACATCTGCTGCACAGTGGTTTGAACGGACACTGGATGATTCTGCCAATAAGCGGCTTTCCATCGCAGAAGGCTTTCTGGCGGTGGACGGAATTCTGGATCTGTGTCTGAATGTTACGGACGGACTGAAGGTATATCCCAAGGTGATCGAGAAGCGGCTTATGAGTGAACTTCCTTTTATGGCTACTGAGAATATCATGATGGATGCCGTGAAGATGGGCGGCAACCGCCAGGAGCTTCATGAGCGGATCCGTGAGCTGTCCATGATCGCGGCGGCCAATGTAAAGGAAAAGGGCCTGGACAACAACCTGTTGGAGCTGATTGCTGCAGACCCTGCCTTTCATATGTCTCTGGAGGAACTGAAGAAGACCATGGAGCCCTCCAGGTACGTGGGACGTTCAAAAGAACAAGTGGAACGTTTTCTGTCTGAGGTAATTCAGCCGATCCTGGATGAAAACAGGGATCTGCTGGGGGTGGAAGCGGAGATAACAGTGTAGCTAAGAGAATAGCTAGTTCTCTGCCCGGTCCTGTGCAATGGCGCACTGCGGCAGAAAGTTATACACATCTAAATAGGAATCCAGTTCGTCGTCCGTCTGTGGCGGACGAGGGACTGCTCCGGTACAGTCAGTGACGGAATTGGCGCGGAAAAAGTCGTAATCCAGGTTTGGCGTATATACCGGAGCCTCCCCTTCCGCGTCAATGGTTATCTTATTTCTCATATGTTCATTTTGGGCGGTGCTTGTTCTGTTTTCCATGGTAAAGACTCCTTTCTTTCTTCTTGTCCGCGTTTTTTGGACACTCATATTGTTTTCGATTACACCCTTAGTATATACAGAAACCGATATCTTATGCCAGTAAACCGGTGTCTTCTTCACAGAATTTTAACAAAAAAAGAGTTGCATTTCTTTTTTTTATTCCATATAATAATACATGCATATGTAGCATGCTACAGAAATGAGGTGAGTCCATGTTGAGCGATATCGGATTTTTATTGAAGGTGATTCAGGAGAACACGGAGCGTCATGCCAACCAGATATTCAAACCGGTAGATCTGACATCCTCCCAGGTGAGAGTTTTAAAGTTTTTACGGGAAAGAGGAGAGACGCCGGTCTCGCAGAAGGAGATTGAAGAATATCTGCATGTATCGCATCCGACTGTGGTGGGGATCGTGCAGCGGCTGGAGCATAAAGGCTTTGTGCGGACGGAGTTCAGCGGACAGGATAAGCGGCAGAAGTACGTTTACCGGACCGAATGGGAGGAAGAACTGTTCCGGCAGATGAATAACTCTCATGGAGAGCTGGAGAGCCTTCTGACAAAAGATATGTCGGAGGAACAGATCCGGGAGTTGCGGGAACTTTTAGAAATTGTATATGATAATGTAAAAGGAGACAAGAACATATGTTGAAGACTTTATTTGCGCAGGTGAAACAATATAAAAAGGTGGCTGTCATCACGCCGATTATCACTGCGCTGGAGGTAATCATGGAGCTTTTGATCCCCATGGTGATGGCCTCAATTATTGATGACGGAATCGAGAAGGGAAATATGCGGCACGTCTATCTGTGCGGCGGAATCATGTTGGTGCTGGCAGCCCTGGGACTGACATTCGGCATTCTGGCCGGAAGACTGGCGGCTTATGCATCCAGCGGCTATGCCTGCAATCTGCGGGACGCGATGTTTGCAAATATCCAGACCTTTTCCTTTCACAATATTGACAAATACAGCACGGCAGGGCTGGTGACCCGGATGACTACAGATGTGAACAACATGCAGCTCGCATTCCAGATGTTGCTTCGGATCTGTACCCGGGCGCCTCTTATGCTGATCTTTGCGTTGGTTATGTCCATTATCATCAACCCGCAGCTTAGTATGGTTTTCGTGGCGGCCATTATCGTTCTCGGAAGCATTCTTTTTGCCATTGCAAGGCGAGCCATGCCGTTGTTTGACAAGGTGTTTGACCGTTACGATGAGCTGAATGCCAGCGTCCAGGAGAATGTGTCCGGAATCCGTGTGGTGAAGGCCTTTGTGCGGGAGGAGCATGAGAATACGAAGTTCAACAAGGCGGCGCAGCATATCTATGAGATGTTTGTGAAGGCGGAATCCATCGTGGCGTTGAACAATCCGGTGATGATGTTTGTGGTGTATGCCTGTATCCTGGGGCTGTCCTGGCTGGGCGCCAGGATGATCGTGGGCGGCAGCATGACTACCGGAGAGCTGACCAGCCTGTTCAGCTATGTGATGAACATTCTGATGAGCCTGATGATCCTTTCCATGATCTTCGTGATGATGACGCTGAGCATGGCAAGCGCCAGACGTATCACCCAGGTACTGAATGAGCATGCGGATATTGTAAGCCCTGAGAATGCTGATTTTGAGATCCCGGACGGTAGCGTGGACTTCCAACATGTGACCTTTGCATACGGAGAGGGAACCGGTAAGCCGGTGCTCTCGGATATCAACCTGCATGTGGAGGCCGGAGAGACCATCGGTATCATCGGCGGAACCGGAAGCGCCAAGTCCAGCCTGGTGAACCTGATCAGCCGCCTCTATGATGTGCAGGAGGGATGTGTTCTGGTGGGCGGCAAGGATGTCCGCACCTATGATCTTGATACCCTGCGGAATCAGGTTTCTGTGGTATTGCAGAAAAATGTCCTTTTCTCCGGGACGATCCTAGAGAATCTTCGCTGGGGTGACAAGAATGCCACTCAGGAGGAGTGTGTCCGCGCCTGTCAGATGGCATGTGCCGATGAGTTCATCCGTCAACTGCCGGAGGGCTACAACACTTACATCGAGCAGGGGGGGACCAACGTGTCCGGCGGACAGAAGCAGCGTCTCTGTATTGCCCGGGCGCTCCTGAAGAAGCCCAAGATCCTGATCTTAGACGACAGCACCTCTGCGGTGGATACAGCCACGGATGCCAGGATCCGCAAGGCCTTTCGTGAGGAAATTCCAGGTACTACTAAGTTTATCATCGCCCAGCGTGTCTCCAGCATTCAGGACGCAGATCGGATCCTAGTGCTGGATAACGGCAGGATTGACGGCTTCGACACCCATGAGAACCTATTGGCAACCAATCGGATCTACCAGGAGGTATATGAGAGCCAGACCCAGGGCGGTGGCGATTTTGATGAGAACGGAGGGGAAGCATAATGATACGTTTGCTGAAAATGATTTTGAAAAACTATGCACCGCATTGTATCCTGGTGGTGCTCTGTATTATATTCACGGCTTATGCAACTGTACAGGGAACGCTGTTCATGCAGGCATTGATCGACGATTACATCACACCGATGATCGGCATCCCGAATCCCGACTTCGGGCCGCTGGCCAGCCAGCTCCTTCGCGTGGGCAGTATCTATCTGATCGGTGTGCTCTGCAGCTGGGTCAACAAGCGTGTCATGGTGAATGTGAGCCAGGGCACCATGCGCAATATCCGGCAGGCGTTGTTTAACCATATGGAATCCCTGCCCATCAAATATTTTGATACTCATGCCCACGGCGATATCATGTCCATCTACACCAATGACACAGATACGCTGCGGCAGTTGATCGGGGAGAGCGCCCCACAGGTGCTTAACAGCCTGATCTCCATCTTAAGTGTACTTATCAGCATGATCATCCTGAATGTTCCGCTGACACTGGTATCCCTGGTTATGGTGGCAATCATGCTGTTTGTCACGAAGAAGGTGGCGGGACTTTCGGGAAAGTATTTCCGGGCTCAGCAGAAGAATATCGGTATGGTAAACGGTTATATCGAGGAGATGATGGAGGGCCAGAAGGTGGTGAAGGTGTTCTGCCACGAGGAGGAGAACCTCGCTCGGTTCCGCCAGATCAACGAGCAGCTGCGGGAGAGTACCGACAATGCAAATAAATACGCCAATATTCTGATGCCTATCAACGGGCAGCTTGGAAATCTAAGCTACGTGATCTGCGCTCTGGTGGGAGCTACCCTGGCTATTCATGGCTATGCGGGAGTGACCATTGGCGTGATCGTGTCCTTCCTGACATTAAACCGGAGCTTCAACCAGCCCATCGGTCAGGTGAGCCAGCAGCTGAACAGCATTGTTATGGCACAGGCCGGAGCGGAGCGGATCTTCGCCCTGCTGGATGAAAAGCCGGAGGTAGATGAAGGCTATGTAACGCTGGTTAATGCGCGGAAAAATGAGAAGGGTGAGATTACAGAGTGCAAGGAGAGAACCGGACTCTGGGCCTGGAAGCACCCGCATCATGACGGAACCGTAACGTACAAAGAACTGACGGGCGATGTGGTATTTGATGATGTGGACTTTGGGTATAATGATGAAAAAATCGTGCTTCATAACATTAAACTCTATGCCACACCGGGGCAGAAGATCGCCTTTGTGGGAAGCACCGGAGCCGGGAAGACCACGATCACCAACCTGATCAACCGTTTCTATGATATACAGGATGGAAAGATCCGCTACGATGGAATCAATGTGAATAAGATCAAGAAGGCAGACCTGCGCAGGAGTCTTGGCATTGTGTTGCAGGACACTCATCTTTTTACCGGGACAGTTATGGACAATATCCGGTACGGCAGGCTTGACGCCACCGATGAGGAATGTATCCGGGCGGCGAAGCTGGCCAACGCGGATGGATTCATCCAGCACCTGCCCGAAGGGTATCAGACCATGCTCACCGGGGACGGTGCCAACCTGTCCCAGGGACAGCGCCAGCTTCTGGCTATCGCCAGAGCCGCGGTGGCGGATCCGCCGGTGCTGATTCTGGACGAGGCTACCTCCAGCATTGACACCCGCACCGAGGCTTTGGTGCAGAAGGGCATGGACAGCCTGATGGAGGGGCGGACAACCTTCGTCATCGCCCATCGTTTAAGCACCGTTAAGAACAGTGATTGCATCATGGTATTAGAAAATGGCTGCATCATTGAACGAGGCAGCCATGATGAGCTCATTGCAGAGCGGGGCAAATATTATCAGTTGTATACCGGAAATGCCATCGGAGAAGGGGCCTAATCGTCGGCCTCCTGATCCGTGCTGGTAGAGTAGACCTGGCGCTTTCTGGCCATCTCGTCGCTCTCCAGATATTCGTCATAGGTAGTGATTTTGTCGATAATGGAGCCGTTGGGCAGGATCTCAATGATCCGGTTGGCCGTGGTCTGTACGATCTGGTGGTCACGGGAGGCGAAGAGGATCACGCCGGGGAACTTTATCATTCCATTGTTCAATGCCGTGATGGATTCCATGTCCAGATGGTCTGTGGGTTCGTCCATGATCAGGACATTGGAACCCTGGATCATCATCCGGGACAGCAGTACCCGCACCTTCTCGCCGCCGGACAGTACCCGCATCTTCTTGACACCGTCCTCGCCGGCGAAGAGCATACGGCCTAAGAAGCCACGGACATAGGTGGCATCCTTGATTTCGGAATACTGGGTCAGCCAGTCCACGATGATCAGATCTGTGTCGAAGATCTCTGTGTTGTCCTTGGGGAAGTAGGACTGGGAGGTGGTAACGCCCCATTTGTAGCTTCCCTCGTCCGGCTCCATCTCCCCGGCCAGGATCTTGAAGAGGGTAGTCTTGGCAATCTCATTGCCGCCCACGAAGCCGACCTTGTCGTCGTGGCCCAGGATAAAGGAGACATTGTCGAGCACCTTCACGCCGTCGATGGTCTTGGAGAGACCTTCCACGGTGAGCACTTCGTTGCCGATCTCGCGATTGGGACGGAAATCGATATAAGGATATTTACGGCTGGAGGGCTTGATCTCATCCAACTGTATCTTCTCCAGGGCACGTTTTCTTGAAGTAGCCTGCTTGGACTTGGAGGCGTTGGCGGAGAAACGGGAGATGAATTCCTGCAGCTCCTTGATCTTCTCCTCCTTCTTCTTGTTGGCTTCCTTCATCTGCTTCACCAGAAGCTGGCTGGATTCGTACCAGAAGTCGTAGTTTCCGGCGTAGAGCTGGATCTTACCGTAGTCGATATCTGCGGTGTGGGTACATACCTTATTTAAAAAGTAACGGTCATGGGACACCACGATGACGGTGTTGTCGAAGTTGATGAGGAATTCCTCCAGCCAGGCGATGGCATCCAGATCCAGATGGTTGGTGGGCTCGTCTAAGAGCAGGATGTCCGGGTTGCCGAACAATGCCTGCGCCAGCAGCACCTTCACCTTCTGGGCGCCGTTTAAGTCCTTCATGTACTGGTAGTGGGATTCGGTCTCAATACCAAGTCCGTTTAAGAGCTGGGCGGCATCTGATTCCGCGTTCCAGCCGTCCATCTCGGCGAATTCCGCTTCCAGCTCGCTGGCGCGGATCCCGTCCTCATCGGAGAAGTCTTCCTTCATATAGATGGCATCCTTCTCCTTCATAATATCGTAGAGTCTCTTATTTCCCATGATGACTGTGTCAAGCACGGTGAATTCATCGTATTTGAAGTGATCCTGCTGCAGGAAGGAGAGCCGCTGGCCCGGTGTGATGATTACATCGCCGCTGGTGGGCTCCAGTTGTCCGTTAAGAATCCGCAAGAAAGTGGACTTCCCGGCGCCGTTTGCGCCGATAAGACCGTAGCAGTTTCCCTCCGTAAATTTTATGTTCACGTCCTCGAACAAGGCCTTTTTCCCCAGTCGCAGGGTGACGTTGTTTGCACTTATCATGTATGCAATACCTCTCTTTCGGGTTGTTGATCGTTTCTATTTTAACGTAAATCCAGGTTTTTGCAAGAGGTTTTTCGAAAAAACATTGGAAAACGCGGCAAAATCTGCTATACTTGATAACAGCGGCCTTATATTTTTGTGTTTGAAGAAAAATACACGAAAAAGGGCGGAAAAGGTATTGATTTTTTCCTCGTATCTGATTATAGTATATGAGGAGAGAATGTTAATCAATTAACAAAGCTATAAAAATTTACCAGGAGGAATGGGAAATGAAACGATCTATGAAAACCATGGATGGTAACCATGCAGCGGCTCATGCGTCCTATGCGTATACCGACGTTGCGGCTATCTATCCGATCACACCATCTTCTGTTATGGCTGAGGCCACAGATGAATGGGCAACACAGGGAAGGAAGAATATCTTCGGACAGACCGTACAGGTAACCGAGATGCAGTCCGAGGCGGGCGCAGCAGGTACCGTACACGGTTCCCTGTCAGCAGGTGCGCTGACCACCACCTACACAGCATCTCAGGGTCTGCTTCTGATGATCCCTAACCTTTATAAAGTTGCCGGCGAGCGTCTGCCGGGCGTATTTAACGTATCTGCCCGTGCCATCGCCAGCCATGCACTGTCTATTTTCGGAGACCACTCCGATGTGTACGCCTGCCGTCAGACCGGTGTTGCCATGCTCTGTGAGTCTTCCGTGCAGGAGGTTATGGACCTGACACCTGTGGCGCATTGCGCAGCCATCAAGGGAAGAATTCCTTTCATCAACTTCTTCGACGGCTTCCGTACTTCTCATGAGATCCAGAAGATCGAGACATGGGATTACGAGGATCTGAAGGATATGGTGGATATGGATGCCATCGATGCTTTCCGTAAGAATGCATTGAATCCGAACCATCCATGTCAGAGAGGTTCCGCACAGAACCCGGATATCTTCTTCCAGACAAGAGAAGCATGCAACGAGGGCTACAACGCACTGCCCGCTATCGTGCAGGAATACATGGATAAGGTCAATGCCAAGATCGGCACCGACTACAAGCTGTTCAACTATCATGGAGCTGCAGACGCAGAGCACGTTATCATTGCGATGGGTTCTGTATGTGACACCATCGACGAGACACTGGATTACCTGATGGCCAGAGGCGAGAAGGTAGGTCTGGTGAAGGTACGTCTGTATCGTCCGTTCTCCAAGGAAGCCCTGATCGCTGCTATTCCGGATTCCGTGAAGAAGATCAGCGTTCTTGACAGAACCAAGGAGCCGGGTGCTCTGGGTGAGCCGTTATACCTGGATGTTGTAGCTGCATTGAAGGGCTCCAAGTTTGACGGAGTTACCATCTACAGCGGCCGTTATGGTCTTGGTTCCAAGGATACCACACCGGGACAGATCATTGCCGTATACAACAATACCGAGAAACCGATGTTCACCATCGGCATCATCGATGATGTGACAAACCTCTCTCTGGAAGTAAAAGAGGATCCTGTTACCACTCCGGAAGGAACTACTAACTGTAAGTTCTGGGGACTGGGAGCAGACGGTACCGTTGGAGCGAACAAGAACTCCATCAAGATCATCGGTGACAATACCGACATGTACGCACAGGCTTACTTTGATTATGATTCCAAGAAGTCCGGCGGCGTTACCATGTCTCACCTGCGTTTCGGAAAGAAACCGATCAAGTCCACATACCTGATCAAGCAGGCGAACTTTGTGGCATGCCACAATCCTGCATACATCCGTAAATACAACATGGTTCAGGAGCTTGTTCCGGGCGGAACTTTCCTGTTGAACTGCCCGTGGAGCATAGAGGAATTAGACAAGCATCTGCCGGGACAGGTAAAGAGATACATTGCTGAGAATGATATCAAGTTCTACATCATCGATGGTGTGAAGATCGGTATCGAGACCGGCATGGGTCCGACACGTATCAATACGATCCTTCAGTCTGCATTCTTCCAGCTGACCGGCATCATTCCGGCTGACAAGGCCAATGAGCTGATGAAGGCAGCCGCTAAGGCTACTTACGGCAAGAAGGGTGACGATGTGGTTCAGAAGAACTGGGCTGCCATCGATGCAGGTGCCAAGCAGGTTGTGAAGGTAGAAGTTCCTGCCGAATGGAAGAACTGCAAGGATGAGGATCTTACCGGCGAGAAGGCGACAGGAAGCAGACAGGATGCGGTTGATTTCGTAAACAATATCCAGAAGGCTGTTACTGCTCAGGAAGGAAATAAATTACCGGTATCTGTGGTTAAGACCTATGAAGACGGCACAACACCGTCCGGTACCTCTGCATATGAGAAGCGTGGTATCGCGGTGAACGTACCGGTATGGCATCCGGAGAATTGTATCCAGTGTAACTTCTGCTCCTATGTATGTCCGCATGCAGTTGTCCGTCCGGTTGTTATGGACGAGGCTGAGGCAGCAGCAGCTCCGGAAGGAATGAAGATGCTTGATATGACCGGAATGCCGGGCAAGAAGTTCACTGTCAGCGTTTCTACCTGGGATTGTACCGGATGTGGTTCCTGCGTAAATGTCTGCCCGGGCAAGAAGGGCGAGAAGGCTCTGAGCATGGAGAACTTTGAGGCAAATGCAGGAGATCAGAAGTACTTTGATTACGGTCTGACCGTATCCAAGAAGCCGGAAGTATTAGAGAAATTCAAGGAGAACACCGTGAAGGGCAGCCAGTTCAAACAGCCGCTCTTAGAGTTCTCAGGAGCCTGCGCAGGCTGCGGCGAGACACCGTACGCGAAGCTGATCACGCAGCTGTTCGGCGATCGGATGTACATTGCCAATGCAACAGGATGCTCCTCCATCTGGGGTAACTCTTCACCCTCCACACCGTATACGGTGAATGAGAAGGGACAGGGTCCTGCATGGTCCAACTCTCTGTTTGAGGATGCGGCTGAGTTCGGTTATGGTATGCTGCTGGCCCAGAAGGCACTGCGTAACAGCCTGAAGGCTAAGGTTGAAGATATCGTTGCTAATGGCGACAATGAAGATGTAAAGGCTGCTGCTGAAGAGTGGATCAACACTTATGACAGCGGCGTGACCAACGGACCTGCTACCGACAAGTTAGTTGCTGCTCTGGAAGCATGCGGCTGCGAGAAGGCTCAGGCTGTATTGAAGGATAAGGAATTTCTGGCTAAGAAGTCCCAGTGGATCTTCGGTGGTGACGGATGGGCATATGATATCGGCTTCGGCGGCGTTGACCATGTACTGGCCAGCGGACAGGATATCAACATCATGGTATTCGATACCGAGGTATATTCCAATACCGGCGGACAGTCCTCCAAGGCTACACCTACCGGCGCTATCGCACAGTTCGCTGCAGGCGGTAAGGAAGTGAAGAAGAAGGATCTGGCAAGCATCGCCATGAGCTATGGTTATGTCTATGTAGCACAGATCGCTATGGGTGCTGACTACAACCAGACCGTTAAGGCTATCGCTGAGGCTGAGGCTTATCCGGGACCGTCCCTGATCATCGCTTACGCTCCATGTATCAACCATGGAATCAAGCTTGGCATGAGCAAGGCCCAGACCGAGGAGAAGAACGCTGTAGAGGCTGGTTACTGGCATATGTTCCGGTTCAATCCTGCCCTGAAGGCAGAAGGCAAGCCGGCATTCACGCTGGACAGCAAGGCTCCTACCGGAGATTACAAGACCTTCCTGAACGGCGAGGTTCGTTACAATGCTCTGGCACGCTTCAATCCGGAGCGGGCAGAGAAGCTCTTCGACAACGCCGAGCAGAACGCCAAGGAGCGTTATGAGTATCTGAATAAGCTGGTGAAGCTGTATGGGACTGAGGAGTAAGCACGGCTGAGCCCGGAGTTTCCGCTAAAGTTTTACCAAGCACAATAAAAGAGTATAAAAATCCACCGTATGGCCGATTGAGGCTGTACGGTGGATTTTTTCTGCCAGTCGGTTTTGGAGAAGTGAACTAGTCCTTGCTTCCCACACCCCGTTATGGTATTATTTAGTAGAGAAGAAATAAGTATAGTAAGAGGAGAAATCTTGAAAGAGCATGTGATAGATCGAATCGTTCCGGGCAGTATTGCAGAGGAACTGGAATTGGAGCCGGGAGATCGGCTGTTGAGTGTAAATGGTAATGAGATCACGGATGTGTTTGATTACCATTATTTTATAAATGAAGAATATCTCACGGTTGTTGTGCGCAAGCAGAATGGCGAGGAGTGGGAGTTGGAGATTGAGAAGGAATATGAAGAGGATCTTGGGATCGAGTTCGAGAATGGCTTGATGGATGAGTACAGGTCCTGCTGCAACAAGTGTATCTTCTGCTTCATCGACCAGATGCCAAAGGGAATGCGCAGCACGCTGTATTTCAAGGATGATGATTCCAGACTGTCCTTCCTGCAGGGCAACTATGTTACGCTTACGAATATGAAGGATCGGGATATCCAGAGAATCATTGAGTACAAGCTTGGGCCCATCAACATCTCTGTGCAGACGACCAATCCCAAGCTGCGGTGTATGATGTTGAACAATCGGTTCGCCGGGGAGGCTTTAAAGAAGATAGATGCTTTATATGAGGCCGGGATTCCCATGAACGGGCAGATCGTACTCTGTAAGGGAGTCAATGACGGAGCAGAGCTGGAGCGCAGCATCCGCGACCTGATGGCGTACATGCCCTGCATGGAGAGTGTGTCGGTGGTGCCGGTGGGGTTAAGTAAGTTTCGGGAAGGGTTGTATCCTTTAGAACCCTTTAAAAAGGAGGATGCGCGTCAGGTGCTGGATATCATTCACAAGTGGCAGGAGGTGTGCTATCAGAGCCAGGAAAATCATTTCATCCATGCCAGCGACGAATGGTATCTGCTGGCGGAGCTGCCGCTGCCGGAGGAAGACAATTATGATGGATATCCGCAGCTGGAGAATGGCGTCGGCATGCTGCGGTTACTGGAGACGGAATTCATGGAGGCGCTGGAACGGGCATCAGACGATACGGAGCTGGCGACAGACAGACGAATCGTGAGCAATACGGAACCAGAGAACGGAAGTCAGGCGGCAGGCTGTGATGAAGCCAGGGAAGATTGCCCGACGATCATCTCCATTGCCACAGGTGTACTGGCCGCCCCGCATATTCGGAAGCTGATGGAAGCGTTTATGGAGCGATTCCCACGGCGAAGGGTGATCGTCTACCCCATCGAGAACCGCTTCTTTGGAGAGATGATCACGGTTTCCGGCCTGCTGACCGGGCAGGACATCATTGCACAGCTAAAGGGCAGGGAACTGGGTGAACGCTTGCTGCTTCCCTGTAATCTCCTGCGCAGCCAGGAACAGGATTTTCTGGATGATATCACCCTGGAGGAAGCCAAAAAAGCTTTACAAGTTCCCATTGATATTGTAGAATCAAACGGACAGGATCTATTAGATTGTCTGCTGGGCATCTGATATGGAAGGAACGGAGTCAAGAATACGGGGATCTTCAGAACCCGGAGGAAGGAATAAGAATGAGTAAACCAATTGTAGCTATTGTGGGGCGCCCCAATGTGGGAAAGTCCACTTTATTTAACGCTCTGGCCGGAGAACGTATCTCAATCGTTCAGGATACACCGGGTGTTACCAGGGATCGGATCTATGCCGATGTGACATGGCTGAATATGGCCTTTACAATGATCGATACCGGAGGAATCGAGCCGGAGAGCAATGATGTGATCCTCTCCCAGATGCGGGAGCAGGCACAGATCGCCATTGACACGGCCGATGTGATCGTTTTCATTACCGATGTGCGCCAGGGGCTGGTGGATGCGGATTCCAAGGTGGCGGACATGCTTCGAAGATCCAAGAAGCCGGTGGTGCTTGCCGTGAACAAGGTGGACAGCTTTGAGAAGTTCATGACGGACGTCTATGAGTTTTATAACCTGGGGATCGGAGATCCGGTGCCCATCTCAGCCGCCTCCCGGCTGGGACTTGGAGATCTTCTGGACGAGGTGGCCAAGTATTTCCCGGAGGATGTGGATGAGGAGGCAGAGGACGACCGGCCTAAGATTGCCATTGTGGGGAAGCCCAACGTGGGAAAATCCTCGCTGATCAATAAACTGGTGGGTGAGGATCGGGTGATCGTTTCGGACATTGCAGGAACCACCAGAGATGCCATTGACACGGAGATCATCCATCAGGGCAGAGAATATGTGTTTATCGATACGGCGGGACTTCGCCGGAAGAGCAAGATCAAGGAAGAGATCGAGCGCTACAGCATTATCCGTGCCGTCACGGCGGTGGAGCGGGCCGATGTGGTAGTTCTGGTTATTGACGCCGTGGAGGGTGTGACGGAGCAGGATGCCAAGATCGCCGGGATCGCCCATGAGCGGGGCAAGGGAATCATCATTGCCGTAAATAAGTGGGATGCCATTGAGAAGGATGATAAGACCATTTACAAGTATACAGAGCGTATTCGTGAGATATTGAGCTTTATGCCCTACGCGGAGATCATGTTTATCTCTGCGAAGACCGGACAGCGCCTGCCGAAGCTGTTTGATACCATCGATGTGGTGCTGGAGAACAATTCCCTGCGTGTATCCACCGGTGTGCTCAACGAGATCATGACTGAGGCCGTTGCCATGCAGCAGCCTCCGGCGGACAAGGGAAAGCGCCTGCGGTTATACTATATCACACAGGTGGCTGTGAAACCGCCAACCTTTGTGATCTTTGTCAACGACAAGGAGCTTATGCATTTTTCCTATACCCGGTATCTGGAGAACCGTATCCGGGAGACCTTCGGCTTCAAAGGGACATCGCTGAAATTCATTATTCGTGAAAGAAAGGAAAAGTAGTTATGATCATCAGTCGTCTTATTTGCCTTGTCATCGGTTATGTGCTTGGTCTTTTTCAGACCGGGTATATCTATGGAAAGGCACATCACATTGATATCCGGGAGCATGGGAGCGGCAATGCCGGAACCACCAACACGCTGCGTACCCTGGGCTGGAAGGCCGGGGCCATCACCTTCATCGGAGATCTGTGCAAAGCCATGCTGGCGATACTGATCGCCTGGCTGATCTTCCGCAATCGGTATCCGGAAGGGGTGTTGGTGCTTCAGATGTATGCCGGAATCGGTGCCGTGCTGGGACATAATTATCCCTGTTATCTGAAGTTCAAGGGAGGGAAGGGAATTGCCTGTACCTCCGGGTTCATCCTCGCCTGCTTCTGGCAGGCAGCGCCGGTGTGTCTGGTGCTGTTCGTGGTGGCTGTGGGAATCACAGGATATGTGTCTCTGGGGTCGATTCTGGTAGTGATAAGCTTCCTGATTCAGTTAATCGTATTTGGGCAGACAGGAATCATCAGCATACCGGATGGGTATCGTGTGGAGATCTACATTCTTGGTGCTGCTTTCACGCTGCTGGCGCTGTGGCGGCATCGGACCAATATCAAGCGGCTTCTGACCGGAACAGAGAATAAGTTTGGAAGCAGTAAGAAGAAGGAGGTTGCGTAGTATGGCGAGAGTCGGAATTATCGGTGCCGGAAGCTGGGGAACCGCACTTTCCACGGTACTTTATGCCAACGGCCACGAGGTCACGGTGTGGTCCATTCTGGAGTCGGAGATTACCATGCTTCGGGAGAAAAGAGAGCATACCACAAAGCTTCCGGGTGTGTTGTTACCACAGGAGATTATATTTACCACAGATCTTGCGGAGGCGATCACAGCGAAGGATCTGCTGGTGCTGGCGGTTCCTTCGGTGTATACAAGAAGCACTGCCAGAAGTATGAAGCCCTATGTGACGGAGGGACAGATTGTTGTCAATGTGGCAAAGGGAATCGAAGAGTCCAGCTTGAAGACGTTGGTAGAGATCATTGAGGAAGAGATCCCAGGAGCCAATGCAGCGGTGCTCTCCGGCCCAAGCCACGCGGAGGAGGTAGGACGTGGACTTCCCACCACCTGTGTTGTCGGAGCTCATAACCGGGTCACGGCAGAATATATTCAGAATATCTTCATGAATGAGGTGTTCCGGGTCTATACCAGCCCGGATATCTTAGGAATCGAGCTGGGCGGAGCACTTAAGAATGTCATTGCCCTGGCGGCTGGTATGGCGGACGGGCTTGGATATGGTGACAATACCAAGGCTGCGCTGATCACCAGAGGAATTGCGGAGATCAGTCGTCTGGCGCTTGCCATGGGGGCACGCTATGAGACGCTGAGCGGCCTTACGGGCATTGGAGATCTGATCGTGACCTGTGCCAGCCGTCACAGCCGGAACCGCAAGGCTGGTATGCTCATCGGTCAGGGAAGGACAACGAAGGAGGCCATGGACGAGGTGCAGATGGTGGTGGAGGGCGTCTATTCCGCCAAGGCAGCCATGGCACTGGCCGAGAAATATCAGGTGCCAATGCCGATCATTGAGCAGGTGAATCAGGTACTTTTTTACGAGAAACCGGTAAAGAAAGCGGTGCAGGAGCTTATGCTCCGGGATAAGAAGATGGAGCACGAGGATTTACTTTGGGAAGAGGAGTAAACGATGGCCAAATGTTTTAGCTGCGGAAAAAGCTTTGACTATGAGAAATACTATGGGATATGCCCGAAATGCGGGGCATACAACCGGGAGAATACAGCCCAGGAGGAGCACCAGGAGCTGCACGAGAAGTATGATACGACAGAACAGCATGCATCACATTATGATGCAGGTCACAGTTCAGGATATTATGGAGGCATGGGCTCCGGGGGAATGTCATCCACGACAGGCAAGATGTCCTCGGAGCGGAAAGCGTCTCCGGCAGGTACGATAATCTTTGTTTTGCTGATCATTGGTATATTGTTCAGTATGGCGCTGCCCTTCCTCTATGCTTTTGGCAGGACTATGGGGCTTGGCGTGGATATAGTAGATGAATTTGGGGATTCGGACATTTATGCGCCGGATACGGGCGATGTGGAAGAGCCATCGGGGCAAAAGGAACAGACGGCACAGATCCTTCCGGCGGCTGCAGGGGAGACCATAAGCCTGGGCAGAAACGGAGAGATGACAGTTACGGTGAACGGGACGCGTGTGATCGTTCCGGCCGGGCATGTCAGCGATTTCCCGGAGGGCGATAATCTGGTAGGGATCTCGGTATCCTATGCCAACGATTATCAGGATTATTATCCCTATAATGCCCTGGATGCCCTTTATGTGGGATATAACGGGAGCTATAAGTTGGCGCTTGACAGCTATGATGTGGAAGAATATCGGAATATCCTTAAGAACATTCCCATCGTAGATGAATACAATATCGCCTCAGGAAGCGGACAAGGGGAGATCCTTGTGTTTGTGCCGAAGGAGGTTACCAGCCTGGAATTCTATCTGGAATCCAGGGATGAATCGGATTGTCAGTTGCTTGAGATCTACCAGATCCCGCTGGATATCGAGCCGGGAAAGGAGTTCTGATATGAGAAAAAGAAGCAGATTTTTTGTGGCAAATATCGTATTAGGAATAATTTTCGCTGTGGCGCTTCTGATTAGCCTGGTGATCACGCTTTCCGTGGGAGAGGTCTTTGATCAGCTCAGTCCCGGAGAAGGCTGGCTGGGTGCATGGACCGACTTGTTTGATTCGGATGATTCTTATGGCGATGACGTGAGATATACGCTTCCGATTGTCCAGGAGACATCGGCACAGCTGCTGGGTTCTGAGTACCAGGGAAAGGAAGCTTATGCAGGATACCAGTTCTGTATGGTAAAGCTTCTGATACATAATTCCGGTACAAGATGCTTGTCACCGGAGTATTTGGATATTGCCTGTGAAGGGGAAGCGGCTGATGATGTATACATGGATTACAGTTTTAATGATTATGACAACCTAATAATCTACAACAACCGGGAGGTGATCCCGGCCTGCCAGACCGGATGGGTGGAGCAGCTGCTCCAGGTGAAGGAGGGGGTTGACCACTTTACCCTGGAATGTAGCACCTATGATTCACAGACCAGCCAGCGGGTGGAGGTTCAGCTGGGGGAAATCCCTTGACGGAGGATGCGAAAGAGATGAAAAAGATTAAGATCAAGTATTTTACAGAGGATATCGACAAGCTCACTTACATAGACGGAAAGTCTGACTGGATCGACTTGAGAGCCAGCGAGACTGTGGAGCTTCGGGCAGGGGAATTTAAGCTGATCCCTCTGGGAGTTGCCATGGAATTGCCGAGGGGGTATGAGGCCCATGTGGTTCCAAGGAGCTCTACCTTTAAAAATTATGGTATTCTTCAGACGAATAGTTGTGGTATAATAGATGGGAGCTATTGCGGTGACCAGGATATGTGGCGGATGCCCGTCTACGCTACCAGGGACACCGTGATCGGTAAAAACGAGAGAATCTGTCAGTTCCGCATTGTGGAGAACCAGCCCAAGATCGTGTTTGAAGAGGTGGCTTCCCTTGACGGGGAGAACCGCGGCGGTTTCGGAAGCACTGGCAGAAAATAAGAAAGGTGGGAGAGTTTTATGGAGAACCGTATGATGAAATTTTATGCAAAGGATTCCAGCAAGGTGGCGCTTCACGCCGTTCAGGGACACTTCGCAACCAGCCATTCCCATATCAATTATTATATTGATATAACCAGCCTGAAGACCCGTGCCAAGGAGGCGGAGAATGTGGCGGCTGTGATAGCATCCAAATTCACCGATACCACTCTGGTGGATACCATCGTGTGCATGGATGGGACTGAGGTGATCGGCGCGTATCTGGCGCAGTTGTTTGAGAAGAACAGTCTGATGTCAACAACGAACATGCACGGGACCATCTATGTGGTATCGCCGGAGTTCAACTCCAACAATCAGATGATCTTCCGTGACAACAATGTACCGGCCATTCGGGGCAAGCATGTGCTCCTGCTTCTGGCTACGACCACTACAGGACTGACCATAAGAAGATGCCTGGAGTGTGTGCAGTATTATGGCGGAGTCGTGGAAGGAATCGCTTCCGTGTTCAGCACTGTGGAGCAGGTGGAGGGTTATCCTGTGGAGTCGGTATTTAATGAGGAGGATCTGCCGGGCTACGCAGCTTATCCCCAGAAGGAATGCCCCTTCTGCAAGGCAGGGCATCCGCTGGAGGCCATGGTGAATGGGTTTGGGTACTCCAAGTTATAACAGTTATTTGATGATCGACTGCTTATACTCGCTCGGCGTCATGTTCGTGAACTTCTTAAAGCATTTGGAGAAATACTGCGGTGTATCAAACTGCAGCATATTCGCAATCTGCACGAAGTTATGATTTCCTTCACGGATGAGACGCCGGGCTTCCTTAATCTTACGGGAGTTGCAATAGTTCATGATTCCGCCGGATTGATACAGGGCGAACAGGTTTTTTACCGTGCTTTCGCTCTTGCCCATATCCCGTGCAATGATGGAGACATTCAGCTTATCATACAGATGTTGTTCGACATAGTCTAATAGTTCCTTCACATCCGCCGGAATGTCGATGCCGTTGACGCGGTAGTTCTGGCGGCTTTTTTTCGTGAGTGTATCCTTGTGACGCCACAGCTTAATCAGAAAGATTTCCAGCAGGTTTTTTACCATTTGCGCGCTTCCGAAGGGTGCATCGGGCAGCCGCTCCAGCCTTTGCAGAAGCGGATTGCGCGGATCTTCCAATTGAAAACAGGAGAGTCCTTCCTCAAACAGCATGGAGAGCAGGGCCTTCTCCTCCGCATCCAGACGAAAGATCTTTCCCTCAAAATGATGCATTTCGCGGCTGTGGCATTCGAAGGTGATGATGCTTACATCGGGAGCAGTATTCTTATTTCCGGACAGATTGTGGAATTCGTTGGGACTGTGAAAGGTCAGTTCGCCGCTTTTTAAGGTAAACGTGCTTTTATCTGCCGTGCAGAGCATTTCGCCCTTATCTATGTATACCATTTCCCAGAAATCATGACGCTCGCCATCATAGTAAAAGTCCTTGGAAAGCTCCATATAGAAAATGGTGATAAGCTTTTCAATCCGAAAGACAGAAGGAAAGTCATATCTTATAAAATTGTCCGCCATATAATCACCTCATTGTCTGATTTTGTTAGTATTGTAACTGATTTTCCACTCCATTGCAAGAGAATAAATCATATACTTTTCTTATAGGTGAAACACTGATTATAAATCTATTTAGAAGAGGAGGAATGCAGTTATGTATACCGTTCTGGTTATTTCTTGTCACCCGGATGACATGGAGATCGCCTGTGCCGGAACCCTGCTGAAGTGTAAGGAACGTGGCGATCGCGTGGTGGTGTGCCATCTGTCCAGCGGGAATCTGGGGCATGAGATCATACCGCCGGACGAGCTTACCGTCATGCGGGCAGGAGAAGCGAAGAGGAGCGCGGCTATTGGCGGCTTCGAGATTCTCTACGGAGGCTTTGACGATCTGGATATCTACGACAATAACAAGGAATCCAGGGACAAGGTGGTGGATATCATCAAGCGGGTGGATCCGGATTTCATTATCACCCACTCACCGGATGATTACATGCCGGACCATGTGGCCACCTCCAAGCTGGTATTTGATGCCTGCTTTGCTGCGACGCTGCCCAATTATCATACACCCACCCAGGGACGAGCAAGATTGGTTCCGGTCTACTACATGGATACGCTGGCAGGAGTGAACTTCAACCCCACGGAATATGTGGATGTAACACCTTATATTGATAAGAAGCTGGAGATGCTGAATTGTCATGAATCCCAGATTGTCTGGATGCGGGATCATGATCACATTGATTTCTCGGACATGGTGAAGACCTGCTGCCGTTACCGTGGCTTTCAGTGCGGTGCGGACTATGCAGAGGGCTTCCGCCAATGCCAGGTATACCTGAAAGGAACAACAAAACGACTGCTGCCGTAAGCGCTGTCTTGTGAATGGCGACAGAAGCGTGTAACAATCAACCCCAAATTAGAAAAAGGAGATAGAACATATGGATTTTAATTCAACCGTAAAGGGATCTATGCTGGAAGGCTTCTATCCGGCTGGATGGGATTTTGAGAAAATTGATGCGTGTATCGATGCACCGGAGAAGGTTTGTGAGCGACAGGATTTCTGGAATAAGGATTTTGTGCCGGTTTGCTGCAACAGCCTTGGCGAATTTGAGACTTATATGGGCCATGAGATTGCGATGCAGATCAGACTGGCGAAGGAGAGAGGAGAGAAGATTACCTTTATCCTCCCGGTTGGCCCCATGGGGATGTACAAATGGGTGGTATACTTCCTGAATGAATGGAAGGTTGCTTGTGACCACGTGTACACCTTTAACATGGATGAATGGGCAGACAGCGAGGGCAACACACTTGCCGCTGATAATCCCGGAGCATTCCAGTATGCCATGGAGCAGGCGCTTTTTAACCCCTTGGGAGAACTGACAGTTCCAAAGGAACAGCGCAATTTTGCTACGAAAGAAAATCTTCCGTCTTATCCCGGAAAAATCGCGGCGTTGAAGGCGGAAGGCGCAAAGCTGGTTCTGGTATATGGTATCGGCAGAATGTGCCATATCGCGTTCTGGGAGCCGACCTTTGCCGCTGAGTATGCTTCCGAGGAAGAGTGGAAGGCACAGCCTTACCGTATTGCTGCTAAGATCCATCCGCTTACTGTGGAGCAGAATGCCCTGACCAGCTTTAAATCCCGCACAACATTGGTACCTTGCCGTGCGAACACCATTGGACCCGGACTGTTCTTACAGGCAGATTATGCAATCGGCGGTGCAGACGGCACCCTGGGACGCGGTATGCAGTGGCAGGGAATGTCCTTATGGATGACATTACGGCATGGAGCTACGCCATGGATCACCTCTTCCTATATGCCGACCCTGGCAGGAAAACTCTTCTTCTTAAAGGAGCTGGCCGGGCCGTTGGTGGCGGAATGTAACTAGCGCATCATGCAGAGAAAGAGCAGCCTTTGAGGCTGCTCTTTTGTCATTTTATCGGTTTCAAAGGTAAAAGAAATTAATTTCAAAGCTCCACATCCGGCATATATTTCCGGTCATCCTCCGAAGAGATTGGCCGGATAACTCTGCAGGGATTGCCGCCCGCCACTACGTTCGACGGAATATCGCCGACGACAACGCTTCCGGCAGCGATTGAGATATTTCAAAACAGTAATACGATGGGATATGACTATCCACTGGGAATGTATTTGATGCGTGACATGGTAAAACCACTGGCAGCTTATCAGTCACATCAGTTATGGCATCCGCTTGGACACCGGGCAGTGAGCATTGACAGTGAAGTGCCATGTGAAATGTGGAAAAACGTGCATATGAATCAGCATAATGGTCATGAAATGAAGTTGCAGAGGATGGCAGGAAATATGTCGGAGGTGCATCGGGTAATGAGCGAGTACCTCAAGGTGTTTGACCGCTGGAAAGTAGCGCAGGAAACCAATAATTATTCCCGCTTTGCAATTGCTGCAAGTCAGTTATGTGACTGGCAAGCGTTTTCTGCTACGGCAAATCTTGAAGCATTGCGTGCTGCGGTTGCAGGTATTATCAGACATCGTGGCGGATTGAATTATTTATCGGTGGAGGATAGTGAAAAAATCATTCTGAAAGCAGTACCTAATGGCGAGGATCGTATGGATATTGTTGTAGAAGGAATCGGCGCATATGCTGTGCTTAAGGCAGATGGAAAAGCAATTAGCGGAACATTGCAGTTGCCATCGGACGTAATGTGTGGGCAGTTGACAGTGTTGCGCACGAATGACCTGCCGGAGCATCCCATACTTGGGTGTGCATTGGATCTACCTGTACGGCAGGTAGTTGTAAAAGAAAGGCAGTTACAATTTATATGTAGCGATAATGCTTATACACCTGTTTGCTTGTATAGTAAAAACCGTCCGGTAGTATTGGTGAATGGTGAACCGGTAATCGTGGAATGGCATGCTGATAATCGAAGTGCCTGGTTAGACAGATTGTGGCACGATGGGGATGTTGTGACTGCCAGGACGCTGTGATCGCGCAAATCTTGCATTGTTTGATACGAGGGGAGTATTTTATGCATAAAGTGAAAAGGCTGAAAAAAGCAGTATTTTACAACATTTATCCACAATCCTATTACGACACGAACGGCGATGGGATCGGGGATCTGAATGGAATTATCGAGAAACTGGATTATATTCATTTCATGGGATTTAATGCCTTGTGGCTGAATCCGTTTTATGAATCGCCGTTCCGTGATGCGGGATACGATGTGTCGGATTATTACAAGGTGGCACCAAGATATGGCACCATGGAGGATTTTAAAAGATTGTGTGTGAAAGCACATGAACGCGGAATTAAGGTTTGCATTGATCTGGTGGGTGGACATACCTCAATCGATCATCCGTGGTTTGTGGAATCGGCAAAGCCGGAAGAAAATCAGTATACGAATCGCTACATATGGTCCGATGACTGGTTGAATACACCGACGGCTGCTTTTATCAACGGGTATAGTGATCGAAACGGTTGCTATATGACAAATTATTTTTATAGTCAGCCTGCGATCAATTATGGTTGTGGAGTGGTAGATGATCCATCATGGCAGATGTCTATGGATCACCCGGAATGCAAGAAAAACAAACAGGAATTGATCCATATTATGGAATATTGGATCGAGGCGGGATGCGATGGCTTTCGGGTAGATATGGCACCCTCCTATGTAAAGAATGATCCTGACGGGAGCGGAAACCGGAGGTTTTGGAATGAGATCCGTGCCATGTTTGATGAGAAATATCCGGAACATGTATTGATATCGGAATGGGGAAATCCTGCGGAAGCGATTCCGGCGGGATATCATGTCGATTTTCTGACGCATTGTTTTTATAAGGCCTATACCAGATTATTACGTGCAGATAAGAATCGAAATGTAAATAAGGATTGGCAGGGAGCTACGTTCTTCGATAAAGAGGGAAAGGGAAACTTTGAAGATTTCCTGGAGGACTACTTAAAACTTCGTGAAGTCACAGAAGGAAAAGGATATATTGCCATCCCAACCGGAAATCATGATTTGCCGCGTTATAGTATTGGACGTACACAGGATGAATTGAAGGTGATTTGTGCATTTGTTTTGACAATGCCGGGGGTGCCTTTTGTGTATTATGGTGATGAAATCGGAATTCGGTATCAGGCTGATTTAATATCCAAAGAGGGCGGTTATAACCGTACCGGTTCCCGAACCCCGATGCAGTGGAAGAATGGGAAGAATCTGGGATTTTCGGAGGGTAGGGAAGAGGATCTGTATCTTCCGGTTGATCGGTCAGAGAATGCCCCCACGGTGGAGGAGCAGCTTGCAGATGAGATTCCTTGCTTCATATGGTAAGAAAACTGGTTACGCTCCGCAAGACATCAGATGCATTGGGAAGCGATGGAGCGGTAGAATTCTTGAATCGGGAGAATCACGGCTATCCGCTGGTCTATACGAGAACCGATGAGGCGGAAACTTATCTGATATGCATGAATCCAGGCGCACAGTCACAAACGGTTGATCTGGAGAAAGTGGGCGGAAAGGATAAGCAATATCAGGTGATGCTGCAAAATAGAGAAGTAATGATTGGACAGGGAATCCTTACGTTACCGGGAGTGAGTTTCTGGATTGGAAAAGAACTGTGAGGTTCACAGATCAAAACTCGGAGATTTATAAAAGAGCAGTAGATAAGGAAGTGAAATGATAATGCGCATCATAGAACATACATTAGGGAACACATTACTAAGATATTTTATAGACGAAGACGGGCAGATTTCCATGTATACGGTTCCTGTCTCGCAGCGGGAAGCCATCAAAAATGGCTGGGAGCATCCGAATGATCCGTGGACCACGACGGCGCCATACATGCGTCAGTGGAGGATCGGAAGACTGGTGCACTTTCATCTGGCTCATCACAGTCTTCCGGTTACAGGTGGCGACTCCCTGAAATTTGCGGGAGAAAGTGCGGTGTTTTTTAAAGACCAGAAGGTTGTGACAGAGGCAGATGTAACCATTATCAAAACGTATCTCACTTCACAGGAAGGCCACTTGCTTGTACATAACATAAAGTACAAGCAAGGATACCGGGCCTTTTGGACCTGGAATGAATTTACAAACACTTCCGAAGAAGATGTTACCATGGATTATATTGCGTCCTTTGCTTTTGAAAATTTGCAAGAAGGGTGTATGGGGAAGAAGGCTTTCCGATCACGTTTAATGAATTTTGTTCTACCTGGGGAGCACCGACACAGGAGAATTTTACTGCTTATGCGAAAAAAGCGGCAGAATTCGGTGCTAAATATGTCGTTATCGATGCGGGATGGAGTGGCGGAACCGGTTATGGCGGTCAGAACGGCAATGGAGGCTGGCTGATCGATACGGAAAAATTCCCGGATATGAAAGGGATGAATCGTGAATTACGTTCCATGGGGCTGGTTCCGGGTGTGTGGTTTGAATTCGAAGTTACCACGAGTGGAGCAAAGGAATTCGGCCCGGAGTATGACAGGCTGCATCTGAAGAAACGCGGCACGGTAATAAAGGTTGGCGGACACCGGAGCTATTGGGATATGACGAATCCGGAAGTGATCGAATACCTTACCGAGCGTGTCATCGGTATGCTGAAGGAAAATGAGTTTGGTTACATCAAAGTAGACTATAATGCGAATATGGGTATCGGCTGTGACGGCAGCGATAGCTTGGGCGAGGGACTTCGCCTGCAGGGTGAAGCTACCCGTGATTTCTTCAAAAAGATCAAAGAGGAAATACCGGATATCATTATTGAAAACTGTGCATCCGGAGGCAACAGAAATAATCCCGTGATGCTGGGAGTTTCTGCGGTGGCTTCCTTCTCAGACGCCCATGAATGTGTTGAGATACCGATTATTGCGGCGGATCTTCATAATCATATGCTGCCGATGCAGTCTTCTGTCTGGGCTGTCCTGCATGGATCGGATAGTGATGCACGTCTACAGTATTCGCTGTGCGCAGGGCTGTTTGGCCGTCTTTGCCTGTCGGGAGATATTGACAAGCTGAATGCGCATCAGGAGGAGCTTGTTCATCAGTTTGTTGCATTTTATAATAAGATGGAGAACATTTTGAAGGATGGTGTGACTCGTACTTATCGCTGGCTGAAGGGAACCTATCGTTATCCCAAGGGAACGCAGGTTTCTGTGCGCAGTACAGAGCATGAGATGTTAATCGTCTGCCACAGCTTTGAAGAGCCGCATTCGGAAAGAATGATGGTGGAGATACCGGAAGGCTTTGCGATTGTGGATGAATTTGCAAATGACAGCGTTTCAATAGAAGGGCGAAATGTTATAATCGAACCTATGGAGGCGCTCACAGCTTGTGCAGTCTACGCAAATAGACGTGGGCTGAACTGATTCAAAAGAAAGGACAGGTTATGAACACGAGTACCTTACCGGAAATATCCGATATAAAAGCGATCAGCTATGATTATTTCCCTACCCCCTGGCAGGCGGTAGTCTGGCGGAACTGGGGCTATGTGCCGGTGGAACGGATAGCAGAGGCGCTGGGTACTTCCTGTGATAAGATACGGGAGGCTGCCGGGCTGCTTGGCCTGAATCCGGAGGAGTCGGTGAGTGAGGACTGGGAGAAGCGGATCTCATCTTTGCAAAAGCTGGTGGCGAAGGCGAAGAAGTTTGGAATCGGTGTGTACCTGTATCTGAATGAACCCCGTGCCATGTCGGATGTTTTTTTCCAGAAGTATCCGCAGCTTCGTGGAGAACAGGAGGGGGATTTCTATGCCATGTGTACTTCCACGCCGGAGGTGCAGGATTATCTGTATCAGGGCATGAAGCGGTTGTTTACGCTGGTGCCGGATCTGGCGGGATTTTTTACCATTACCATGTCTGAGAACCTGACGAATTGCTATTCCAGGCTGGCCGGGGAGATGAAGTGTCCGCGCTGCAAGAATCGGAATCCCTGGGAGATGATCGCAGAGGTGAACAACCTTATGGCAAGGGGCGCGCATGAGGCGAATCCCAATGCAAAGGCCATTGCCTGGGCATGGGGCTGGGCAGATGATTGGGCGCAGAAGATAGTTCCGCTGCTTACCGAGGGTCAGATCCTTCAATGCACCAGCGAGGAAGCCATGAAGTTCTGTATCGGCGGCGTGGAGGGAAGCGTTCTGGACTATACCATGTCTCTCTGCGGTCCGGGTGAGAAGGCCAAGCGGATGTGGAAGGCGGCAGAGGAATGTGGTCTTGAGATGTCGGCGAAGGTGCAGATCAATAATACCTGGGAGGTGGCAGCCGTTCCGTACATTCCGGTTTTTGACAAGGTGGCGGAGCATATCAGTAATCTGAAGGAACAGGGCATCCGGCATCTTCAGGTGAGCTGGACGCTGGGCGGCTGTCCGGGGCCGAATCTTAAGTTGGCGGCGTGGCTGATGGAGGAAAAGGGAACCCTGAGGGATTTTCTGGTGGATTGGCTGGGAGAGGAGACAGCAGCAGGTGTCTATGCAGCACAGCAGAGATTAAGTCAGGCATTCTCGCATTATCCGTTCTACATTGGCACATTGTATTACGGACCGCAGAATTATGGGCCAATGGCTCCGTTTTTCTTAGAGAAGACGGGGTATCATGCGAGTATGATCGGATATCCGTATGATGATATGGAGTGGTGGTCCGGGATCTATCCGGCGGATGTGTACGAGAACGAGTACCGTCAGTTGTGTGATGGCTGGCGGGAGGGCTTAGAGCTGCTTGCACTGTACGAAGGACGTGATAAGGAGCTGGATGAGGTGATCTTTATGGCAAGGGCAATCCTCTGCCAGTATGAGAGCGCGTATCATCATATTCAGTTTGTGAATCGGCGGAAGGAGTATTTGGAGAAGCAGAGCGCAGATTTGAAGAAGCAGGATGATGATTCCGCGAAAGAGGAGATGGCATTGTGCTGTCAGGAGCTGTTACGTACCATTCATGAGGAAATGGAGACGGTACAGCGTATGATCGGATTGCGGCTTGCAGATTCCCGTGTGGGCTTTGAGTCCAGCAACCACTATTTTTATACGTTGCAGGATCTGCGGGAGAAG
>CAVGED010000008.1:0-40776 GCA_963628035.1 Paludibacteraceae bacterium | reverse complement strand
GAGAAGTCTACGAGATGTGCCTGGATATGGAGCATATGATGCGGATATTTTCAAAAGAATTGGAAGAACTGGATAAAAATACGGTTCAGTATATGATCGATGAAATGCAGGATACAATAGATGCGCAGAAAGAACAGTTAAGCCAGCAGAAAGAACAGTTGAACCAGAAGGATGAACAAATTAGGCAATTTACCCGCACATTTATCCTGGATAATCTGGAAGAAGGTATCCCCAAAGAACGGATATTATTAAAGCTTCAGAAAAAATTTGATCTGACCCAGGAAAAGGCAACTGCTTACTTCGCAGAGGTAGCGGAAAGCTGAATACGCACTCTTCCATACCGCTGCTGCAAGTGATATTATCGACGACTATTCCTTATTTACAAAATCTGCTGCGAGTACGCAGCAGATTTTATATTTATGACTATCACCATTTACAATGTCTGATACCAAAGACAGCTACTAACACCCGCCTACTGAAATAGCAAGGAACTTCCCATTCCTCTCTACGCGACACCCAGCCGGGCAGAGCACCTCCGCCTCCTTCTCTGCGCGAAAAATATAGATACCATCCCGGACGCCAAGATAGATCTCTTCCATGGAAATCCCGTCAAAAATAATCTCTTTTTCTTCCTTATGGCAGCCCAGGAAGAATCTTTTCCCATCCACTTCTACGATTACAGCACAACGCTGCCAGCACTGGAAATCCCTTGCAAACAGGTACCTGGAGGTCGTGTCATCCGCCTTCCGCGGGAAACCGTCATGCACGCAATAGTGCATCTGACTGCCGTTTGTTGTGACATCACCGCCGGAAATGGGCTCATACTGGTAAATGGCATAGACTCTTCCGTCCGCCTGCTCCTTCGCATAATTTCCCAGGAAACCATTGTAAGAATCTAGAAGACGCCGGTTATCGCCTGCAAGAAGTCCATATAAGAACTGCGCCTCTGCCCGCCAGATGGACCACGCATGTCCGAAGCAGACAGCCGGACCGTCACTGTCTCCCTCCCAGATCGTCTCCCACCATCTTAGAGAAGAACGGAACATGACCGGATGGGGTGTGGACACGGTAAAGGCATCATGCAGCTTCAGTATCTGTCCTGCGAATTCCAGATACCGCTGCCTCTTCGCCGTCCTTTCCCGACATAGAAAACGTGCCACATACAGCACCGTAAGTGCAGAGCAGGAGATCGATCCCTCCTCCATCTCACGGTTCACTTCCGGATGTTCTCCGCCCTCTGTCGGGAAGGAAAACCCACGTCTCACCACATAATCCGCCACCCGGATGGCTGCTTCTTCTACAAAACCATATCTCTCATCTTCCATTTTCTTCAGCAGCACCGCCATATCCACGATTGGAAAAACCATACAGGTCACAGTGGTATAGTCTGCATTCTCCGCGGTAGTCCCGTCACTGCCATAGCGCATGATCGCCCCGTCCGGTGACATATCACTGCGTAACCTGGCTTCCAGAACCGTGATCATGATAATCCCGATAGAAAATATGTGTCGGACACCAGATCCTTCTTCCATCCTCTGTTGTCCCCAGGATGTCATCATGGTAAGTCGTGAGACTGTCCATGGCACGTTCATACATATGCCTCATGTCATCCCATGCAAACATAGCTGCATCCATCCCCGGATTCCCATTCTTGTACGGAATCAATGTATAGATTCCGTACTCCTCCGGTACAAAACTCATCTCCGCAATATACTTCTCTTTCCCGGAAGGAGCGACTATTCTGATATTATCTGCATCCCCCAACACCTCCATGGAAAATGGTGTTCCAATTCTGGCAGATGCCACATCGTAATAAACAGCCGGAAGCTTCCAGATCTCTGCCGCTGCCAGAACAGCTTCTCGGTAGCTGCTGACCGGAAGAAGATGGACTCTCATTCTTCGTTCCACCCGAAGCGGAAGGCCATACGCACGATCCAACTGCCACAGGAAGGAAAATCCCCGGATAAAATGCCCACACAGATAAGGTGAATAGTTGATCTTATAACCGTCCATTTCACCCTCTGCTATTAAGACCAGATGATTGCCATCTGGTCTTGTAAAATAATGCATCTAATGTTTCTTATCTGCCGTATGATAAGGCGAAGAGATCAGAAACTGCGATGAATATTCTCCATTTTTACAGCTCATGAAATTGAGCGGCAGAAACATCCCGCAGGCACTCACCTCATCACTTCCGCATGCCATATCAAGCACGATCCGTTCAGCGCATTCCAAAATTCGCAGCGTCGTACAAAATTCTCGGTTCTCAAGCAGAATGCCGTCTTCGGTTCGCTCACAACTATCGTATCCTGCATAATGCTCGTTGTACGGCACAAACTCAGGCTTATCCATCGTGCGGATATCCTCCGATAAAAGCGTGTAGACGAGATCTGCGAACCGTCCGCTCCCATCGGTAATGTCCGTCGGTGCCGCATAACGACTATCTATGATATGTGCTATTTTATTTTCTGCTATTTCCAAATGAAATTTGTTCATAACCGCTTCTCTGTATCCCTCACATCATCTACTGCACTTTCTTCGGCATGCCGCCCTCTATACGGCTCTCCTCCGCCAGAAATCCGATCAGATGGCTCTCTATGGAATCATCGATGGTCGTTCTGGTGAAGCTCGGCGAATCAACCGTAATATAATCAATAAAATCCCGGTACAAGAAATAATCTCCGCCGCCATGTCCGTCATCCAGTGTCCGTTCCGTCATCTGATTGACATCGATCGTCTCCATCGGCTCCCCGAACCTGGTCAGATACAGGATGCCCTCCTCTGCATCTCCGTACACTTCGCCCCTCGTTCCATGTACTTTGATATAACGGTAACACCGTTCTGAAAAAGCGCACATGGTAAGATGAGCCGTCGCACCGCTCTCAAAGGCAAGATTAACCACCTGATTGTCAATGGCATCATTATCTCCGCGGAACACACATCTACCGATAACATCCTCTTTATGATCCAGAACCTCGTAGATATTTCTGTCCCTCAACCTGGCAGTTCCGCCCACCACGAAATTACCCATCCGCTGGGGATAGATCTGATATGCATTATACAGGCACTTCTCCTTTACTGCCGGATCACAGTCCACGCAATAGTCCGCGCTTCCCTCCGGTGCATGCGCACGGTTAAAGTAGAATAGGTCCCCATACGAACTGACACTGGTACATTTTGACGGAATCAGCCAATTTAAAATATCCAGATCGTGGCAACACTTAGCAATGATCGTCGGACTGCTCTCCTCCATATTCCGCCACGGACCGCGAACATAGCTCAACGCAAAATGCCAGTATGCAATGTTCTCCGTCTGGTTGATGGAAACCACCTCCCCTAACGTGCCGTCATCAATCCACTTCTTGATCTGTTGATAGAACGGCGCATAGCGAAGCACATGCGTCAGCATGACCTTTCTTCCAAGACGATTGGCCGTGTCCCGTATCTGAATACAGTCCTCCATGGTGACCGCTGCCGGCTTCTCCAGGCAAATGTCATATCCAAGTGCCAATGCCTTCAATGCCATGTCGATATGCTGTGCGTCCTGGGTGCAGATGAACACCGCATCACAGATCTTCCCCTGTGCAAAGAAAGCATCTGCACTCTCAAAGAGCATCTCTTCCTTCACGCCCAGCGTCAGAGCCTGTTCTCTGCTTGCTTTTACAACATCCGCAACCGCAACAAGCTCTGCACTCTCATCCTCCCGGATCAGATTTCCAAACATCTGGCCTCGGCTTCCAAAGCCTAAAATTGCTACCTTTGTCATATTATCTCCTTTGCTCTACTTTGCATCATCTAAACATACATGTCTGCTAACGTAGACACCACCATAAATAAAAACCCACGGATTGCTCCACGCTTCGCATTCTCGCATTCCTACCTGCATTCACACACTGCTGCAACTGCCTGCCCTGCCGGAAGGACATAGGATTTTCCGCCATAATAGAGTGTCCCACCGGATACCGTCGCCGTAACGGTCAGCCGATTCCCGGTAAGCACCAGCTCTACTGCTCCATCCCGCACCGGAACGGTGGCCTGTACCTCCCCAAGCCTTCCAAAATCCGGTCTTACCTCAAAGGTGCGATATCCCACATCCGTGGCTTTCACTCCACAGCAGTATCTTCCAAGCAGATAGATCGGGCCGCTCCCCCATGCATGACACAGCGAAGTGCCATACTTCATTCCATACATCGCCAGAGCCCCTTCCCTGGTTGCCTCCGGGTCGTAGCGCTCCCATACGGTGGTGGCTCCTTCCTTCAGCATACCACCCCAATAAAACGAAATGTAATCCTGCACCGCGCAGATATCTCCCAGCTTGCACATAGCGATCAGCTCATATAATTTAAAGTAAGGCGTGGTGATCTTCACATACTCCTCACTGTAGATCACGCTCCCGGCGATCCGCTTCTGCACATCTTCCCCTACGAAATCATACATGATGGCAAAGATATTCGGGTGTCTTGTGATCTGCCGGCTCCCGTCCGCTTTCTGATCATAGAACAGACCCTTTTCCTCATCCCAGAAATCCCGCAGGATGTTCTTCTTAAGCTTCTCCGCCGCCAACTCATATGGCAGCGCCGCATCCACAGCCACCCCCACAGGATTTCCTTCCACCGGCTCCGCCGCATCCATTACCTTTCCGGCGGAAGCTTCTTCCATCAGCTCCGCCAGCTTTCCCATCGCCTTATGGGCATTCCACAGCAGGATCTGCTCTGCACAGAGGATCCCATCCTTGTCCATCTCGGACCAGTCGATGAAGATCCAGTCGTTCTCACGCTTTACCACATATCCATTCTCATCCGTGCGGGAGATCATGAATGTATACAAGTGTTTCAGATTCTCCCAGATACGTCCTACGAACTCCCGGTCACCGGTGGCATAATAATAGTCCCAGACAGCCGCGATCAGATACGCCGAATAATCATTGATGGTATTGATATGTGTGTAATACGGCGGCTTACCCAGAAGCCCCAGTATTGTGCGCTTTACGATCTGCGGATCAAAGTACAGATAATAGTTCGCAAAAAAGCTCTGGTACGCATCGCCCGACCAACACCAACGATCCCGCTTAATGCCATCCAGATACATTTCCCTGGAATTCAGATGAAACGTGTACGCGCAAGTCTCCCAGATCCGGTTTATCTGCTCATCCTCGCACCGGAAGGAGGCGATATCCTCGATGGGTAGATACTCATACCACGCCTTTAATGTCACCGGCGCTCCCACGCTGCTTCGCGTGTGAATATAACGAAACGCTCTGGCCGGGCGTCTCCTCCCGAAGCCAGGATCCAGTTTCTCCCTGATAAGCGCCTCCGGATAGTCCAGCGCCTCCTCGCGGGATTCCCCATACGTCAGATAGATGGTCCCCTGCCCCGGATATTCCGTCAGTTCCACCGGCCCAAAGGTCTCTTTTCCAAAATCATACAGAAGTCCACCAGACACCTCTTCCACCGAAATCGGCTTGAGTTCCTCATAGGAAAAGGGGAACACCGCCGGGTCATCTGTCGGCTGATAGAAGGCCGGTTCACATCCCGGCGACGTGCGCAGACCGTCAAAGGACCAGTCCTCCCAGCTTTCATCTGTCTTCATATACTCACTGTCAATAAAAAAGCAGGGGAATCGTTCCAGATCATAAAGCATCACAAAGACCTCATATTCCCCTGCCGGGAAAAACAGATCCTCATTCACCGGATATTTCTGGTCGCCGAAGTAAGCCATTCCCTTGGAATGTGTTACGATCCGCAGAGTCGTATCTGTCAGCGCCTTCATCGTTGAGCGGAAACGGACGCTTATCTCATTGGGCGTTATCCTCCAGATAACGCCCGGGTAATCACAGCCCATTTCCTGCCTGCGGCACATCAGGAGCTTATGATGATAGATCTCATATTCTCCATACTTCCATATCCACTTTGCTTTTCCCATATTTTATTTCCTCTTATTTCACATACTGTTTCTTAATTTTGCGAAGCCGGCCTTGCGGTTCCATCCTCATAAGTCATGCTCGGAACTTTCAGATCCCCAAGCATGATTGCTTTGATATTTGCGATCTCGTCTGCAGTCACACCGATGGAAAGCAGGTAAGTTTCTGCCTTTTTCGCTGTGGTGTCACCTTCCAAGGTCTGGAACTTCTGCAAAAATGCACTCATCTCCGAGGACGTAGCATAACGCAATCCCGATTCCGAGAAGCTGGTATATTCGTAATCACGGATCAGATCCTTGTCAGAAACCCCGCAGAGTGCATTGAGGATATAACATACCGTTCCTGTACGATCCGCGCCATAAAGGCAGTGTACATAGATCGGATAGTTATTGACATCTGCATAGGAGGCAAATATCTGACGCCACAAATCCTTCTGGCTTTCATTAAACGCATCGGAGTAGCTTCCGATGGAACTGCGCAGATACTTTGCGCTGTCTATAAAGCTTCCTGTAATATTCGACGCCTCACTTGCTGTCCGAAGATCGATGTCCAGCTTCACGCCAATCTCCTCGCTCATTACCTTCTGTCCTTCCTCCGTCAGCAGGGAGCTTCCCTTTGTATCCGGCTGTGCGCCGCGGAAGGCCAGTCCCTGAACCGTCGTTCTTCCTGAAGAAGTAACATAGCCGCCAAGGTCTCTCATATTCACGATCCCCCCTGCCTGCATCACACGGGGACCAATATCTGTGGTCTTAAAGGTACTCTCCGTCACCCTTGTCATTCCGTTCGCCGTTGCCGTCACACGTATATAATAGGTCTTGCCTTTGTATAAATTGCGAAGTACGATCTCCGGCTTGTCGGAATGGACGGTTACGGCATCGGAATAATCGGCTTTCAATCCACACTCTGCTGTAAATGTCGCATCATCGGCGAGGCAATCCAGCGGAATAATAATGTCCTTTGCGGAATCCGTCATCTCTGCCGCATATTCTTTCACATCTGCATTTGACGTTGTCAAATACGCTTTTGCAATGTCGTTGTATGGGTAGAATGCTTCCGGTGCAAGCACCACCGTTTCCGGTGAACACACAGCCGTATCCTCGATTCCCAACAGATACCGTCTGTAGGCAGCAGTGTCTACTGCATTGATATAACGATTTCCGTTCATATCCGCAGCATTTTTGCTGGCATACTCCATAAGTCCGCTGTCCACTCTCTTGTAACGCACCAGATCGCGGATATCCCGCGTATCGTCTCCATTGACGTCACCGGGCTGATATTCCTTGTAGAAAGCCACATTGTCATAGCAGACTACAGCTGCAGTTTCAGAAAACGCATGCTTTAAGGCTGCTTTCACCTTTATCTCTTCGGCATCGGCCGGTATGGTAAACGCATAGTTTAACTGCTGCCAGCCGTCCGTGCCATCCGCGATTGCGATGCCGCTGTCATGTATTGCCACGGCATCCTTTGTATCTGCATTCACCAGGGCAGCTCCAAGCTTCACCGCTCCCTCTGCCTTTACCAGCATCCTCAGATGCCATGTCTCACCTGCCCGGACTGTAACTGTACCATCGGCCCATAACGCATAGGATGCTGCACCATCTGCCAAATGGGCTACCTTTGCCATCCCGCCTTCATAGCCGGTCGCATCGTAAACCAGGCTTGTGCCATCCGAAGCAGTCATATCATTCCAACCGGAAATTCCTTCGTCAAACGTTGCATTGGCAAGATCACTTTCGAAGAAGTAGAAATCTGCATCTTCGCCTGCCAGCATATTATTCCATGCTCCGTTCTGATAGCAGAACGTTACCGGCCCGATCCTTCTCGCATAATAGTTATCGGAAAAGGTGCCATCCAGCGTCAGCATATCTCCCTCTGACGCCGTATAGTTAAGACGCAAAGCGCCATCCGGTGCAGCATTCAGCACCACACCACTGTTAGCGGCTGTTCCATTGATATAGATGCCATCCGCACTTGTAACGGTACCGATCAGAGATCCCTCTGGAATCGTAAGGTCAAATCCACTCGCATCACTGCCTGTCAGTGCCGGGATCGTCTTTGCAGTATTCCTATCGTCTACCTGCGGATCCGTACAGAAGCTTCCCAGTCCGTTCAGCCAATCCTTCCCTGCTGCATCAATGAGCCGGATATTATCAATGTATATGTCTGTCACATTATTATACTGACTGAAGAAGATCGCATATTGACTCGATCCGTCCGTTTCAAAAGTTCCCATCACTTCCGTCCAGTCGTCATAAACTGTTCGGGTGATCAGATCAAACAGATGGTTATTGCTATAGGTCTCTTGAAAACGAAATGCCTGATTCGTCAGCTTGACATTCCCCCTCACATACATCTTCAGCGTATATGTCCCCGCCGGAACAGTCTCAGCAAGCTTGACGGATATCTGCATATCACCTGCCGGAGCGCCATTTACAATATGTAATGAGCCCTTATCAACACAGCCGTCCTTCGCGATCTCCATATATCTGGCAGCCGTATCCTTACCACTCCCGTCCAGCCAGTTCCGATACCAGCCTTCTGTTGACGGCACGGTATCTGAGATCTTTAAAAGCTCCGGGTTCTCCGGCTCCGTATATTTCTTAACGCAGAAATTACCATAATCGCCCATGACGTTATTGTTATCTGCATCCAGGAGTTGGATGTTATCGATGTAAAAATCGACTGCACGCAGGTATACTCCTGCGCCTATCATAATATCTGCACCCTGCTTTTGTACCGTAAATGAATCACTTTCCACCAGCGTCCAGTTTTCATAGGACTTCTGCTTTATTATCCGAAAAGTCGAATACCCATATTGCGAAAAATCAAGACTATCTACTACTCCTACACTGCCCTTGACCATCATGCGCAGCTTATAGGTTCCTACAGGGATATTATTGACCAGTCTTGCCCGGAGACTAACCTCCCCCTGACCATCTGTCGTACGGCGGATATGAAGTGCACCGGGATCGTCACACCCCTCCTTCACAATCTCCATGTACTCGGTATCCGTATATGTTTTACCACCACCGGCATTCTTATACCATCCTGCTGTTCCTGCGGCTGCCGCATTGTCCGCCAGCGTCATCAGTTCATAATCAGAATCATTCGGGCCGCTTCCGAAATTACCGGCTCCCTTAAGCATATCCTCATTGTCAGCATTGAGCAGTTGCAGATTGTCGATATATACATCTGTAGTGCTGTTATACTGGCTAAATTGGAGTGGGAGATACAAGGTACCGGAGACAGCTTCATAGGTACCTGTCATGCTTGTCCACGTAGTGAAGGATTTGTTGTCCGACGTGCAGAAATGAAAGTATGGGTTTCCGGTGTTGAGCATTCTAAATCCAAAAACATTATTCGTATCAACGTAACCGACACTGCCCCTGATATTATATTTCACCGTGTAGGTTCCTTCCGGAATCCATACTGTATTACGCAGAACGATCATCAGATCCTGCTTCGAAGACGATGCGGAACTCGGCGCAACAACGTGCAGGGCTCCTGCATCTTCGCAGCCTTCCTCTACGATCTCCATATATGCCTCATCTGAAAAGCTGGTGTTTTTGTACCAGTTTCCCAGGCCTCCCTCACTTTCACTATCGTATATCTGCATCACACTGGAGGCTGCCTGCACCTCCCTTGCCGGGAGGTGAGCCATGCCGTAGAACATCATCGCGAAGCACAAAACAAGCGAAATGACTTTTTTCATATAACTACTTTTTTTCATACCATTATTTTTTCTCATTTTCCGTCTACGCCTTCTTTCTTTTTTTCTTGTATACCAGAAGGATCACCACTGCTGCTATTATGACAAGCACCGCTGCCGCGATTCCTATCAGGAGCGCCATCGGGAATTTCTTCTTGACCTCCTCCGGTGTCTTCTCATCTATCTGCTTCTTTTTCGCCTTCGTGAATTTCACGATCACCGTATGACTTTCCTTTACATCCTCTATGGAGTAGGAATTTCCTTCCGGTACAACCTTCTCTCCGTCGACCATGAGGTAGTTCACGCTGTAGCCCTCTTCTGCCGCAAAGTCAAACTTCAGATCTTCTCCCGGCTTCATGGTAACAAGCCCTTCCGTGCTGCTGCTTCCACCCACATTGTGTGTGACGTAGCACTGTACCGTTTCCGGTTCGGACAAGCGGAACAGCCTTGTCTCTGCTCCCTCCGCCGTGTAGGTAATCTCACTGGCCGACTCTGCAACGATCTCGCGATTGAATACATCATAAACCGTATAGGTTCCCGGAAGGCTGATCTTATGTTCTCCTGCGAAAAGCGAATGTACTGCTACATAGTTGCTGTCCGCAAAGACGATATCGGAACTGCTCTCGTCATAAATATGGCATCCGGTGTGCTTCATCATATTTCGGATCAACGCTGTCGGTACCGTCGGCACTGCGGAATAGATGCTGGTCCACTTGCTTCCATCCGCATTGGTTATCTCCTTTACGGCAAGTCCGGCATACGTTCCGTCCAGTCCAGTCCCCTCGTGTACGGCAATTGTGGTGGCTTTTCCGTCATTCACCGCAATAACCGGTGCCAAAGTTGCATATTCGATTGCACCATAGGTCACATCAGAGAGTCCCTCCGTCAGCCAGTGACTGTAATTGGTCACCTCTGCGGTTCCCATGAATTTCCGTCCATTGTCGGACTGTACATTCAGTTGCTTCAGATTCATTCCTACAACATCACTCATCAGAGAGACATCTGTCTTATTACCGTCAGTGATACCAGTCAAAAATACCCAGAGGATAATATTGTTATCCTTCTTAAGGTGCTTCTCGATGGCCTCCCGCTCTTCCTCCGTGATCTGCGTCGTGCTGAGCATGATGTTGACCTTGTGTTCCGGAACAAGTCCGTCTACCAGATCATCCAACAGATACGTGTCATAGGGTGCTCCGATATTCTGCAGCTCTTCTCTCTGCTTATTCAGTACAGACTTGTATAACAGTTCATCCGTTATCGGTGTTTTCGAATATGCAAAGTACTGGCTCATCGCAGAATCCATAAATACTGCCACTTCCGATGTGCTCTCTCGCTCCAATCCCATCGAAAGTGTGCTTTCCTGGGACATTTGCGCCATCAGGCCATAGAACTGGTCATCATCGAAATACCTTCCGCCCATATCGTAGAAGTCAAGGCTCTGACCCTTGCTGAGCACATAGCAGAAGTTACGTTTCAGAACCTCTACCGACTCCTTGGTGGTACGTGTCCAGCCAACCGATGCATTCGCATCCTGCGTAAGCGCAATGTAACTAAGATTCATTCGGCTGTCTTCTTCTACGACCAGCAGCTTTCCATGAGCAGTTACCGAATCGATTGCGCCCATGTAATCCGTCATATTACCGATTTCGCGCTCCCCATAGAGCCATGGAGTCTGTACCCAGTCAAGGCTGTCACTCCGTAAGAGTCTGTCCAGTCCTGCCTGTGCGGTCGTGGTTGCGAATTCGTACGTGCCGCAGTTTTGCAGATACCCCGCATAGGTTCCCACTACTAATCGGCCATTTAAGTGCTCCTTCACCAGATCTGCAAAATACAGAATGCTGTCTGTCTGCATATCGGTCATGAATCTCTGATAATCAATGACTGCCCGGCTGTCCTGTACACTTAAGACTGACAGGTATTCGCTCTGGCTTCTTGCTTCGATGGTCGGTACTTCTGCTGTATCAAAGGTCACGGAAGACTTCTTCCAGCTCTTCTGAAGCGCCTCATCGGTCTCATAGTTCTCTCTCAGCCATTCCCGGAAAGCATTCAGTCCGGCAGATGAGAAGTCTCCGACTTCGGTGGTATTCCCATTCATACCCCACCACTGCCATTCATAGGTGGTGCCACCGGTCAGCTTGATACCCGCGATATTATTGGCATAGGGCTGTTCCATCAGGTAGTCGAGTACCTTCTTCATGATCTCGCCGCAGTCCTGCCGCCACTTGGTGGATGCATAGGTCTGCTTGCTTAATTTTCCATTGCTGAGCTTCACACATTCTTCCGGGTTCTGCTCCAACCACCAATCCGGCGGTGTCGTATCGATCGCCACCTGCAGATACGCTTCCGGGTTCGCACTCAGAGTTCCTAGGATCTGCTGATCGATGGGTGTCGCATCGATGGTTCCGTCCGCTTTCCAGACCTCTCCATACGTTCCGCTTAAGCATATGTAACAGATAACAGTCTCTACACCTGCCGCACCGGCCTTCGTTACGGTCTCTGCGCGATATGCGGTGTCATTTTCCGCACGTCCATACCAGAGGGATGTTGTCGGAATGCCGTTTATCAGATAGGTCGGCTTTCCGTTCTCCAGCTTAATCTCCGTCTTGGTCGTGACGCCGCTATTCGGCTGTGTTACCTTTACATTTCCCACCTTATTACCCACATACTTGTCGCTTACAACAGCTACAAGATCGTCAAACTGAATGGTGTAGGAACCTGTTGCCAGAAATTCCGGGATCTTCAGTTCGAATTCTGCCGTAAATTCCTTACCTACCGGCCAGTCCTCCGTACTCTTGCCATCGGCAAGAATGAGCGTTCCGCCGCATATCTTCTTGGTGGTATTTCTCTTCCAGAAGAACACATCAAATTCATTCGATGCCGGCAACTGCTCTTCAATCTTGATCTTCGCCTTAACTTTCACCGTCTCTCCGGCCTCTACGGCATCCTTCGGGAATGTGAATTCATTGCTCTCCAGCTTATAGTCTGAGTATTCCGTATTATCAAACGAAATGACTCCCCACGGACCTTCCCCGACCGGACAGTATACCTCCGCCTTCGTCCACACCTTGCAGGAATCCATATCATAGTCAGGGAGCATGAACTGCTGGCTGTCCTCCTCAGACCAATCGCCGGTCTCGCGCGCGATCATCAGGTTCTCATCACTGTAGAAGCGGAGCGTAGAATCATTATTCATCTTAATGATACCGTCGTACAGAAGACCATATGCATACGTATCGTTATATAAGCGGACAGCGATCACATTCTTTCCCTTTTGCATGTATTCGGTCAGATCGAAGTTTCCCGGCATCGCCCAAGTATCCCCGGTTCCAGTCTCTTCGTAGACTTCTTTCCCGTTCACATACAGCTTGTATCTGTCATCCGCCGTGATCTGTATCTGTGCCTTCTTGACATCGTCCTCTACATATAATTCCTGCCGATAGTAATAATATCTTTCATTATGCTCATTGGAAAGGATCGCATCGTAATCCGCCGGCCAGATCACCCACTTGCCTTCCCATCCGGTACTCCTGACAGGCTCTGCGATCTGCCATATTCCCAGATTATCCATGGATATCGTCCCGTCTCCGCCTGTCTTCTCCACGCGGACACGGTACAGTGTCGCGCTGACTGCGGTAAAGCTGGTTTCCAAGTTTGCCGAATCACCTTCCTTGATCTCCTGCGTCACCACAGAAGATATGGTACGGCCACGCCAGTCAATGGCATCGATCACGATCCTTCCGGTTGCACTTCCTGAAGAACGATAGTTTGCCTTTACACTGTAAGTATAATCGGTTCCCAGCACGTCCACGTCCGTGTAGATCATACCATTATCATCATTCTTACCGGTAATGGAAGCACTTCCCCTTGTTCCAAAGGAAGGCGCGCCCTTCGTCTCTTCACTCTTCCAGCCGCCAAACATGCCGTCGCTGTCCGGTCCTGCAAAGGTTTCTTCATATACCAGATTGTCATTCTGGGTATAGTTGTAATACTCAATGGCATCAAAGTATACGTCTGCTTCCTTGCCGCCTACCCGGAGCGAAAGCGCTACCGAATCCCAATTCTTCGGAATCTTGAAACTGATCCTGTAGGTATCCCATTCGGAAAGTTTACCGGTTGTATTCAGAACCCGATCCTGTCCGTGATTCGCGCCCATGAAATTTCCTTCAGCATTATATCCCTGTATCACTGCTGCGAACCTGCCCGCCACACTGTCCTTACTTCTCATATGGACAACAAATTCAATAGAATCTCCGGCACTTACCTTCAGCTTCTTCTGCATGGAAACGGTCGTATAATTGATCTCACTGTATTTTTTCACCAGGTGCAGCGATTTGTTTCCACGATAATACACGCTGCTATCGGCTGTGACCTCCGCAATTCCGCTGGCTGTTACAGATGACCAGTTTACCGGCTTTCCTGCTGCTGTGTATTCAAAATCAAAGTTTGGATCCGAAATCTCCTTTGTCTTGGTCAGACTGACATTGTCCAAAAATGTCGTTGACTGCTCTGTTCCTCCAAAAGCAAAGAATACACTGACATACTTTGCATCTGCAGCCGTGCGGAAAGTAGCTCCTACCCTCTTCCAGTCGCAGGAACCATAGGTATATGCGTCTGTCAGCCAGGTATGTGCCTCCAGTTCGTTTGCCACGCCTTCCCCGATTACATTCTTGTACTGTCTGATATAGATCCGGACTACATTTTTCTTCGAATTTCGGATCATGACATCGTATTCAAATGCATAATCCGTATCCGGTGATACCTCTACAATGCTGCTCTGGAAATAATAATCGATATTTTCCGTATTCAGCTTCTTGATTACCGCCGCCGCACTGCCGTCGCCGCTGGCACCATCTGCCTTGTAGGAAGTATAGGCACCGAAATTCCCCTCTTCTGCTCCCGCCGATGTTTCGCGTCTCTCGTAGGTATTCCAGTTAAATACAGCCTTTCCGTTCTCTCCGGTTTCAAAATCCCAGTTGGCATCTCTTGCTTCTCCCAGCTTCGTGACAGCAATATCATCGAACAGGAACTTCGTTCCCACATGCGGTCCGGCCACTTCAAAACGCACTTCAATATAAGCCGCATCCTCACTGGTGGAGAAATTAGCTGTGTAGGTCTTCCATGCACCGCTGTTGTCGGTGCTGGCCGCGCTTGTCAGCCATATATAGCTGGAAGCACTGGTTGTCTCGCTTCCATCTGCTTTGTACTGACGTATCAGCGGGCTACACTTTAAGTCTGTTCCCGTATAGTTTCCCCAGAATGTCAGACTGTACACGCCGGAAGCATCCACCTTCATACGCCCACTGTAGGTTACGAATGAATCTTTATTCTCTTTTATGGTAAGAATCTGCATGGCATTGCTTCCGTCCACTCCCTGACCCCTTGCAATGCTCATTTCGTAATCATTTGCTGTCAGATTGGCTACATGATAACCGTTCCAGCCAAATACGCCGGATTCATCCGCTCCGATCTCAAAGTCCAGATTCAGATCATCACTGGAGCCCAACTTCTTGATCAAAACATTGTCAAACCATGCGCAACTTCCGGCTCTCGGTCCGGCCACTTCGAAGCGCACTTCAATATACGCCGCATCTGTGCTGGTGGTAAAGTTCGCGGAATGCCGCTTCCATGTATTCGTGTTATCCTGGCTCAGCGGATCATTGCACCAGTTGTAGCTGGAGACCTGCGTCGTCTCGGACCCGTCTTCCTTATACATGCGGATGAGCGGTGATACCGTGATATTGCTGCCCTGATATTTCCCATCAAAGCTCAGATTGTATACCATGGAAGGCTCCGTAGCAAGCCGGATGCTGTAAACAACGTAGGAACCCTTATTTTTTTTAAGCGTTACGACCTTCATGGCATTACTGCCACCCACGCCTTCGCCTTCCGCTAAGAGAAGCTGATAATCCGTGGCTGTCAGGTCATATGTGTGATACCCGGTCCAGTTCAGCACACCGGATTCCGGTGTTCCGGCCTCAAAATCCAGGTTGGGATCATCCATTTTCCCCACTTTTGAAACAACGACCTCATCGAACAGCGCGGTATCGCCTGCCGTGTGTCCTGCAATCTCCCACCGCACTTCAATATAAGCCGCATCTGCACTGGTAGTGAAGTTCGCAGAATGTGTCTTCCACTTGCCGCTGTTGTCCTTGGCTAAGGCATCATTGCACCAGTTATAGCTGGATGCCAGCGTTGTCTCAGAGCTATCCTCCTTGTACATACGGATCAACGGCGATACGGTAATGTCTTTGCCCTGATAATTTCCCCAGAAGCTTAAATTATACACCATGGATGGTTCTACCTTGGTACGGACACTGTACACCACGTAGGAATTCTCATTGTTCCGCTGGGCAGTAACCTTCATGGCTCCGCTTCCGTTGATGCCGCCGTCGGATACCCAGCTCATCTTATAGTCAACGCCGCTCTGCGGTTCCGCCACATGATATCCGGTCCAGTGATAGGGCTGTGCGCCGCCAAACTTGGGAACCTCAAAATTAAAGTTCGTATAATCCTCATATTCTGTCAGGGTAATGCCGTAGAGTTCTGCCTGCGTGTCATCTGCTTTATACACGACCCGCATATAGGACGCACCTGCCGGCACTTCCACATAACCTTTGTCTGCCTCCACCGTATAGGGTGTCCCATCATCAAATGAGAACGTCAGACTTCCCTTTCTGCCGGAAAGGCTGTACTGATAGATATCTTTGCCTTTTACATCATAGCGAAGAGAAGTGATAAACGCCCCGGCTTCAAGCACAACTGCCTTTTTCTCATCGGAATAAGATACATTTCCGGTTACATTCCATCCCGGCAGTACAAATGTCTCCAACCCTTCAAAGCCTCCATTGGTGATAAGATCCACCGAGGTATCTGCTTCATCCAGCACCTTGCAGAAATCAGCGTCCGACAGAAGATTCGTCTTTGCTGCATTATCCTTGGCATAAATGCTGATATTATCGATATAATAGTCTGCACCTGTATATTGACTGGAATAGATATGGATCGGAGCCCATTGCGGTGTTGTCACAGTAAACTCATACTCCACCTTGGTCCAATTATCTGAATTCACTTCCAGCTTACGATACGCGTTTCCGGTATCCGTCCAGGTTCCCAGTCCCCACGGCAGCTCGATCCATGTGGGGTCACCCGCATTCTGTGTATTGCCCTTGATCCAGGCTGAGAATATGTAGGTCTTACTCTCCCAGTTTTTCAACAGTTGGCCGATGGAGATCGATTTCCCCGTACCGGCGCACTGTGCATAATTCTGAACCATATGAAGACTTCCCGGATTCAGATACCCATCCTCTGCAAGACTTATCTGGCTGACACCGGATTCGTTTGGATTTGCGTAGAAACCGCCATAATTCCAGCTATCCTGTGCCCAATAGGTTTCCGTCTTCCATGGGTTCACTGCAATGTTATCAAAATACAGCTTATCTCCGGCTGCACCCCAGCACACGATACGAACCTGTGCCTTGGAAGCTTCTGCCGGTGCCGTAATAGATCCTGTCTTTCTGCTCCAGTCCGTTGAAAGAGCGCCTTCCGTCGTCTTGAAATCACCGACAACATTTCCATTTACATTAAACCAGTATCCGCTGATAACGAAGTACGGACTCGTTCCCTCTCCCCTTGCGTCAAAGGAAACGCAGTAGCTGCCTCCCGGCTGTATGTCCAGCATAGGGCTTGAGAAAGTGACCCATCCCTGGCCCGCCTGTGCAGCTGCGCCTTTCGTAACCATCGCAGCCTTTCCATGGGACGCATCAGCAGAAGCGAGAGACAAGACATCTCCGGTTGCATTATCGATCAAAGTCCAGTCCATCTCATGCTGGATCAGCTCTGCACCTTCCAATGTACCATTAAACTTGCTGATCGGAAGGTAATTATATATCACGTCTTCAAAACCGGCATTTACCACCAGATTCTGTGTGGTAAGCGTGACACCGTCCGGGTTATAGAAGCTGCCTGCTCCCGCCAGAAGGTCAACCCCGGTCTCCTTATTGATAAGTGTCACATTATCCACATAGAGATCTGCCGCCCAGTTATACTGTCCGAAATACAGATAGAAAACAGAGCTTCCGCTATCACCATGAACGGTAAAATCCTTTTCCACCTTCGTCCAGTCGGCATATTCCGTTACATCGGTAATTTTTACAAGATCACTGTCATGTCCACCCTCCAGGAATCGGAACTCGCCCGCATATGTCGTCTTTCCTTTCAGATAAAGCGATAGCGTGTAAGTACCTGCCGTTACGCCGCCAACAGAGATGCAGACCGGCATATCGCCCTCTGTAGATGTGTTGTGAAAATACAATGCCCCATCTTCCAGATATCCTGCATCTACCGTATTCGCATAATGGGTAGTGCTGCCGCCATTGCTCCAGCCATTGCGGAACCATGCGCCATCCATCTGATATCCGTCTGATAATCCTGCCGCAGAACTGTATGCATACAGATACGCATTGTCTGCCACATAGACTTCGCCATCGGAAGACGTTCCATCTCCGAAGGTGATCACAAGCTTCACGAATCCTGCCTTTCCGGGAACCGTATAATCACCGGAAATCTCTGTGAAATCAGCCGCATTCTCAAGAGAACCGATCACAGTCTCCTCACCGACCTGCTTCTTTCCTTCTGCATCCTCATATGCCAGAACAGACAGGCTGGCCTTTCCGTCCGGTGATTTTACGGATACACCGGCCTTGTATTTCTTTCCGGCTGTCACCATCACCGCGTCAGAGGTGAGTGTAGATGCTTCCTTTCCTGCCTTCACTATCTGCGCAGCATTACCACTTACACCGTCTGCCATGGCGAAGGTGTCTTTTCCGCTGCTCTCAAATGTCCAGGATTGAAAGCTCTCGAAGATTTGATCCTGTTCGCGTCCATATGAGATAATGGGTAATCCTGTGCATACAACCACAATACACAGAATTGCCGCCAGAATTCTCTTGACGCTTGCCCTTTCCTTTCTCATCTTTTTCTCCTCCATAAAGTAGTGTGAAAATTACCTTTTATCTTATATCCGGCATCCGCCGGAAGGATTTCAAGTTCCTGTCTCCTCATCACCCTTTTACGCCTTCACCGGAAGAAACGCCGTTCTGGATCTGCTTCTGGAACGCTGCGTACAGAATCAGGATCGGGATCATGGCGATCACCAGTCCCGCGAAGGTTCTTCCGTAATCCACATCATAAGTTCCTGAGTTTGTCAGGTAAGAAAGACCTATGGCGATGGTGTATTTTGTCTGCTCATGGATGAAGGTGAGCGCTGTCACATATTCATTCCAGGTTCCCATCACATTCAGGATCGACACAACGAACAGGGACGGCTTGATGAGCGGCATGATGATCTTGAAGAAGATCGCAAACTGCGTCGCCCCGTCGATGGTCGCTGCTTCGATCAGGGAATTATGAATTCCCCGGATGAAGCCTGCCAGCATAAATACGTAAAAGGGCATTCCCTGAATCGCGTATATGACAGACAGCCAGATCAGGGAATCTGTCATGTACAGCGAATCTGCGATATAGTACAGGGGAACCAGAACAAGCACACCCGGCACCATCATCATCACCATATAGAACAGTTCCAGTGAATGCACCAAACGATTCCCGAACTTCGCGATCACATACGCATTGGCTCCTACCACCAGCAGGGTGATCAGAAGTGTCAGGATAACCGTCATGATACTATTTAAAAAATACTTCCCAAAATTCGCCTTGTTCCAGGCATTTATAAAATTGATCCACTGCGGCTCCTTCGGAAGACTCCAGGGAGATGCGAAGAACTCCTTGTTGGTCTTCAGGGAGGTGTAGAACACCCAGATCACCGGGAATGCCACTACAACACTCCAGAATATCAGAAAGATTCGGAGGATGCAGCGAGCCAGTATGGTACTCTTTGCTTCCGGTACTCGATTCTTCTTACTCACCGTCATCCTCTCCTTTCGACATCAATTTATTTGCCAGCAGTGAGACGCTCACGGTGATCACCAGCATGATCATGGCCGCAGCGTAGGAATATCCCACCTGCGGGTAGAGACTGTCAAAGCTGTGCTTGTATACGAACATACCCATGACGACATTCTTCTCGTTGACTGCATCCCCCATCATCGCCTGTACCATACCGAAGTTGGCTGCAAAGGACTGATAGAGGATAGTGATAACCATGAATTTCGTCTGCCGCCAGACTGCGGGCATGGTGATATAGCGAAGCTGCTGCCATTCTCCCGCTCCGTCGATCCTGGCTGACTCATACAGCTCCTGGCTGATCCCGTCGATGGCCGTGATCATAACCAACATGAAGAGACCGATGCCGCACCAGCTTGCCACAAAGGTGATCACTGCAATGGGATGCTCATACGTCCATCCGGTCTCCGGAATATACTTTCCAAGACCGATCATCTTCAAGATGGGATTCAATACGCCGAAATTCGGATCCAGCATGAAGTTCCATATAATCGCAATGATAATCGTGGAGAGTACATTCGGCAGGAAGAACAGAAACCGATAGATACCGGTTTCTGCCTTTCTGTAACGCAGTCTTGTCAGTGACACTGCGAATAGTATCGTCAGTACCACAATGATAACTTCCTTACCCAGAATGATGATAAAATCATTCTTAATGGCAGCCAGGAATTCTGTATCCTTCAGAATCTCTATGTAATTTTGAATGCCTACAAATGCATCCGACGTCAGCTTTCCGTACCCGGACCAGTCGAAGAAGCTGGTGTAGAAGGATTTCAATATCGGGTATACGCTGAACAGCAGATACAGAAGCAGGGAGGGTAGACAGAAGGCTGCAAAAAATGCAACCTTTGATCTGTCCTTGATCCTGCCCGGTCTTTGTTGTTTCATCTTCTTCACAAGTAGCACTGCCTTTCTGTATTACTGATTCTTCTTTGCCGTTGCCTGCTGGATTGCCTTCACTGCCTGATCCACGGTGTATTCCCCGGAGACGATGCGGTTCACGCAGTCGTTGATGGTACCGTCCACGCTGCCCCAGGAGGTGCTTCCCTTCGAGACCATGGTAACGATATCCGAATTCATCATTTCCGTTACCTGCTTTGCGGAATCGCTGATGTTCATATTTGAGACGTCGACGTTCGTCACGCTGGGCGTAGAGCACAGCTCTACAAACTTGGCTGCGATCTCATCCGTGTACAGGAAACGCAGGAATGCCGCCGCTGCTTCCGGGTTCTTTGCCTTGCTGGCGATTCCCACCGTGCTGGCAGAAGCGATGACACAGGTCTTCTGATCCTTGTCCTGTAACATGGACGGATAATAACGCATCTGGAAGTCATCCGGTGTGGAGTCCTTCATCTCGTTCTCCAGCCACAATCCGTTGGGGATCAGTGCGTCCGTACGCTTCAGCCATGTCGCCTGACTGGTGATATGGTTCATGGAAAGGCCGCTCTTGTCGAAGTATCCCGCCTTGGCAAGCTCCTCCAGCTTCTCTAAGCATCTCACAAACCTCTGATCTGCAAACACTTCTTCATTTGCCGCATTCGCAACATCGTAGAAATAATCCAGATCGTTGCTCGCCAGCGCCTCCGAGGCCACTGCCGGCATCAGAAGTCCCCATACCAGATAACCGGAATACTGACCGGTGTAAATGATAGGGTTGATCCCCGCGCCCTTGGACGCTTCGCAGAAGGTCTTTAATTCTTCATAGTTCTTCGGCACCTGCCAGCTCTTCTGGGTAAATAAGGTCTCGTCATACCACATTCCGTAGGTGGAGAGCAGGAAGGGCATCTTATAGACTGCCGTCGTATCCTTGTAGGTATCGACCAGCCCCTCCCGGATCCTGTCCTTGATAAGGACATCCGTGCCGTAAACATTTCCTTTATTATAGATCTCGCTGAGGTCCATGAGCTTTCCTTCCGCCATCCATGTTTCGGCAGGAAGGTCGGTTCCGTCTAAGAATACGAAATCCGGCGGATTATCCTTGGCCCATCTGGTCTTCATCTGTGTATTGACATTGGCATCCAGATGTGCAGTGATCTCAAGATCCGGATTCTCCTCCTGGAACTTCTCGATCGCATATTCCCAGCATTCACTTCCGTAACCGCCTACGAAGATCTGCAGCTCGAATTCCCCTTCCAGCTTCTTCTCTTCGCTGGTGAACTCCCAGTCCACTTTTCCTGTATCTGTATTGTTCTCTTTTCCCTTGGAATCCCCGCATCCAACCATTCCGACTACCATAGCAGATGCAAGTCCCAGTGCCATCAGACGTTGTACCATTTTCCTTTTCATGATCGTATCCTCCTTCAATTGCATTTTCCATCAATATGTATGTTTATTTTACTCCCTCTGTTTCGTTTTGTCGGCGTACATTTTTGACTTCCAAGGTTACTTTTTTTGCATAATACATTCTTTTACGGAAAATGCGCATCCTAAAATTAGTGATTTTTCACAAACCTTTCAAAGAAGTCAAGAAAAGATACCATTTTTTTAAAAATTCCATCCGGTTTTATAGTATAATAATTGGGTAGATTTTCTGCCATGACATCAACGAAGGGAGCAAGCCATGAAACATCAGAGAAAGAAGATCCTAACCTCCAGCGTGCGTTCGCGTTTGCTGTGCATTTTTTTAAGTGCTGTACTGGTTCCGGTCATGCTGTACGGAATCCTGGTGTCCCTCTCCAGCAGCAGAAAATTGGAACAGGAAAACTACAAGACCTATCAGCAGATGACGAATCAGATCGGGACGGTTTTCTCAGAATATATCTTCCGCACAGACCAGACACTGCGCAGTGTGGACAATTCGCTGGCTATCCCTCAGCTTCTGCGCAATGAGGTCATCGTCACCATCGGGCTGGAACCGGATATCCATTTTCTGAAGGATAACGCGTACTCAGCCTTAAAGCAGCTGGCAGATACCAACAGCAGCATCTATGCTCTGACCGTGATCACACTGAGCGGAGATTCCGTATCCTGTGTGGAACGAAGCCGGGATACCTTTCTGGAAGACATAAACAGCGACTATTATGCGCCCCTGCGCAATTCTACCGGCGATACTGTGGCGCTTCCCATCAAGGAAAGCCGCTATGCCGGGGCTATGTCCAGGAATGTGTTTACCATTGGATGCCGCTATCTGGATTCTTCCGGCTATACCGGATATATCATTGCGGAGTGCCCGGTGGAGAAATTCGAAGAATTCTGTTCCTTCGTGGAATTGGATTCGGAGATGAACATCTATATCCTGGATCAGGCGGGATAGTTGGCTTACACGACGGAAGAAGACAGTTCCCGTCAGAAGTGTATGCTCGCGCAGCTTAAGGACAACCTTAAGAGCGGTGAAGCAAAGAGCCGCATCGAGACGGAAGACGGTGCATATATGCTTGTGAACAGCCCGCTCTCCGATACCAATTGGACTGCGTACACACTGATCCCATACAGTAAGATAACCGCCAATGCCCAGAATATGATCCTGACCTTCCTCTGGCTCTGCATCGTGTGCATGCTGATCATTGCCCTTGTGACCTATGCGGTCTCCGGCTCTTTTACCAAGCCTGTGATCACACTGCAAAAAGCGATGAAAAGCGTTTCCGAAGGAGATCTGACGATCCGGGTGCCGGAAGGACGCTCAGACGAATTCGGTGATCTTAACCGTGGATTTAACAACCTGATGGATAAATTGGACGGACTGATCCAGGACGTGTCAGAAGCGCAGATACGTGAAAATGCTGCGGAATATCAAATGCTGCAGAGTCAGATCAATCCGCACTTCCTATATAATACCCTGGATGCCATCCGAATGATGGCTGTACTTTCCGATGAGCAGGCTATTGCGGATGCTATTTTACACCTGTCCACCCTGTTCCGTTATCACACGAGACAGAGCAGCCGACTTGTAACCATCCGGGAGGAACTGGAACAGATCCGGAATTACCTCTACCTGCAGAAGCTCCGTCTCCAGGACAGGCTGGAAATCGAATACCGGGTACAGGAGGACGTATTACCGTACCAGATGCCTAAGATCCTGCTGCAGCCGATTTTGGAAAACTCCTTTTCCCACGGCTTTAACAATATCGATCCACCCTATCGGATACAGATAACGATTGCGAAAGAAAATGATTCTATCTTTTTTGAACTTAAGGACAATGGGTGCGGTATCCCCAAAGAAGCTCTGGCCTTGCTGCGGCAGCAGCTGGCTACATTGAAGGAAGATGAACGACACGGTATTGGTTTATATAATGTCAATAAACGGCTTCATCTTTATTACCCGGACAGCCGGGGGCTTATGGTGGAAAGTACGGAAGGAAACGGCACAAGCATCTCATTTCGCATTCCGGCATTGAACGATCAGAAAAGTGCGCTTTTCAAATATGATGACAAGAGAACAGCAAATGTAGAGAAGGAGGGAGCTGCCCATGTATAGTCAAAACCTGAATCTGTTTTTTATCGATGATGAAAAGATTATCTTAGAAGGGCTTCAGAAGCTGATCAATTATGAAGAACTCGGCTTTTCCATCTGTGGCACGGCAGAAAACGGCAGAGATGCCCTTCCGCTGATCCTTGAGACGCGCCCCGATATCGTCATTACCGATCTGAAAATGCCTTTCGTAGATGGGATCACGCTGGCAAATGAGCTCGCCAAGACGGCTCCCGATATCCTGGTGATTGTTGTCACCGGATATGATGAGTTCGAATATGCCAAGGCTGCTGTGCATGCCGGAGTATTTGATTTTCTGTTAAAGCCGGTGTCCCCGGCTGAGCTTAAGGACGCCCTGCTCCGCGCTGCCGACAAGATCCGCAGCCGCAAATATAACTATCCCTTTGAGCTGGAGGATTCCATGATTTCAGCTGTTATGCGCGATGATTTTTCCGGTGCATTAAGCTTCCTCGACCTCATCTTTGATGACTTCCACAAGCATCGTATCTCCCAGGATACTGCGCGAAAGATCTGTGAGAAACTGGTGACAGAGCTGGATATCTGCTTCTCCAAATACATGGGCGGAAACGTCGGCCAATCCAAGATCCAGATCCCGCCGGAGGCAACACTGCCGGAAATGCATACACTGCTCACCGATTATCTGAACAGCGTTCTCCTGTCAGAGGATACGTCTTCCTCCGACATACTGGTAGAACAGATAAAACGCTACCTGGCATCTCATCTCCAGGAGAATATCACACTCAAGGTCCTGGAGAATGAATTCTTCTTCAATGCCAGCTATATCAGCCGCATCTTCAAGCGGAAGACCGGCGAAAACTATAATGAATACCTGCTGAAGCTTCGCATAGAACGCGCGAAAGAACTGCTGGTAACGACCAACCGCTCCATCATCCAGATCAGTGACGCAACCGGGTTTGGAAACTCGAAATACTTCAGCCGGATCTTCAAATCCATGACCGGCATGACACCGGTTAATTACCGGATGGTGTATAGGGAGAGAGGATGATGATATTTTTCCGACGATTGGCGAATTATTTTTCCGACGATTGGCGAACTATTTTTTCGACGATTGGCGAATTATTTTTCCGACGATTGGCGAATTATGAATCGTTTGCATATACATCCGTCATAACTCCCTTGTTTTGTATGTTCCCATTCTGCACTGCACGCTGCGCAGCTCGGTATGCTTAATACCCAGCAGCTTATCCATCTCAGCGGCAGCGTTCTCGTAGTTGTTCTTCTGGTGATGTACAAGAATGTAATCGGCCTCCTTGATCTTCCCTGCCGCTTGAGCGCAAAAGCTGCGCACCGGCGCGGCGAGAGCAAACACCCAGATAGGGGAGCAGATAGTCACATGGTTATAGCGCGAAAGATCGATATCTACCTGCTCAATGGGCATAGCCCATTTGTGCATACCGTAACGCCCACACCACCAGAAGCCAGGCGTACCTTCTGTCCGTTCGGTGGATTTGATCTCATAAACTGCTGCACCCGTCCGATTTGCCTCCTCATAGGCTTGCCTTCTCACATAGCCCATGCGTGAAAAGAATACCACCAGCCGTTCGGGATTCGTCCCGATGTTGGGATAGTCGGCAATATCCACCCGAAATTCCTCCTGCTTTGCAAACACCCATGCTGCATAGCCGGTAGCCGCCTGCGCAAAGCCGAACATGAAGTAAATCGTGGACATGAAGTTTGGCGGGAACATATAGAACTGGATGCAGATCCACAGCATCAGCGTCACGCCGAAGATACCGCCCATCACAACGCCGGAATTCTTCTTTGCCAGCAGCAGCCCTGCCGCTGTTAAATTGGTCAGGCCATTCACGATCAGCAGCGCATAGCCGGAAAAGGTGAGGTTTTGAAATACGACCTCCGCAAAGGGCAGCACTTGAAAATAGGGCAGCATGGCATCCATACCCATTGCTTTCCCGGTGGGGTCAAGCAGCATCCCAGCCGCTCCCGCCACTGCGCCAACCCCGATAAACAGCGTCCAGAAGACCAGAACGCGCCGGGCAGTTTGAAATCTTGATTTCGATTTCACAATCGTTCCCTCCATCCATCTTTTGTATGTTTTTCAATACGCATTCCATGAGACTTTCCGGTACAGCGGAAGTACACATTCTTTGCCTCTGCGCTACTGCGAGACGGTATACAGTGCATAGAAATAGCCCTTTTTCGCCATCAGCTCATCAAAGCTGCCGGCTTCGGTAATCTCTCCGTTCTTCAAGACAAGGATACCGTCATACTGCCGCAACAGAGCTTCTTCCAGCGTGTGCGTCACGACGATGCGGGTCATCCCGTGAAGGTCAAGAATATCGCCGGAAACCTGATGGGCGGTCTGTGCATCCAGCGCTGCCGTCACCTCGTCGGCCAGCAGGACGGAGGACTTCTTGAGAAGGCTCCGGGCGATGGAGATTCGCTGCTTTTCACCGCCGGAAAGTCCACTGCCGTTTTCACCGCAGAGGTAGCCTTCCCCGCGCTCAGCGAGCAGCTCGCTCAGATGCGCGTGCCGGATTGCTTCGTCCAACTCTCGCTGTGGGAATTCCCGGAACATGGAAACATTATCTTTGATGGATGCATTGAATACGAACACGTTCTGCTGGATCACTGACATCATTTCATAAAGGGATTCCGGCGTGATATTCCGCAGCTCTGTACCATCAAGAAATATCTGCCCCAGCGTAGCCTGGCGTCCCGCCAGCAGTGCAGGCAGCTCTGCAACAGGTTCGATCATGAAATTCATCAGATTTACAAACAGGATCACGGTACCCGCCGTGAGTCCCCGCCCTGCCAGCGCAAGCCATGCACCCACGAGGAAAACCCCCAGCTGAGCGATCACCCCGGTCACTGCGCCGATCATACCTACCAGCACCTTGAGCCTTCGTCGGCTGAACTTTTCGCCTTCCAGCGCCCGGTTGTTTTCGGCAAACAGGGAAAAGATCTCCTTCTCCGCCTTGAAGGTCTTGACCACGGTAAAGCCGCTGAGACAGTCGGTCAGTGCGGCAGTAAAGTCCCGGTTCCGGTCAGAGACCCGCCGTTCTGCCGCCTGCAGCTGATTTCCCGTCAGCAGGGACGCAGCCAGAGGCAACGCCGTCACGCCCACCGCGACTGCTGTCAGCAGCGGTGAATACCAGAGCATCATAGCCAGTGCACCGAAAAATGTTACCACCTTGGTGATAACTGAGAGCTGCTGGGAAAGATAGTCCGCCTCAATGCTTCCGGCATCGTTGGTCAGCGCGGAAAGGTAAGCTGCCGTGCTCTCCTCACGGAAGGACGAGATGCTTTTTTCGGTGAGCTTCCGAAAAGCAAAATCCTTGTACTGCCGCATGCCTCTTTCGATAAAGCGTGGCTCGGAAGCATACTTCAGCAGGAAAAATGCCGCACACAGGAGAACAAAGCCGCCGGTTAGCTTTGCCAGCGTTCCGAGGGACAACGCACCCGGTATGCCGGAGGCTGCGTCAATGAGCTGCTGCATGATCCACGAGACAATAAGATTCAGTGAACCACCGGCAAGTGCTGCGAACACAGCCAGAGAGAAGATGAGCAGATTTCCTCGGTAAAATTGCGCTGTCAACTGCTTTTTCAAAGACTGCAAGTCCATAAGATTTTTTCTCCTATTTCTTAGTACCCTTTTCTTCGTTTTGCCTTTTTACAAGGATGCAAACCGGGCACAGCCCTTCTTTCTCAGCCACAGGTACAGCACCGCACACAGCGCCAGCGTCACCGCTGCAAAACATCCCATGTATCCCGGAAAACCAAGCCTCCAGCCGGGCAGTCCCAGAAATCCGATGCAGAGCAGTATCGTATACAGAAATCCGCCAAACAGAGCGAGCAGGACGCCCATGCTCTGCTTGATGGGTGTGATCTCGTTGGTCCATGTAAGATTCGGCATTTCAAGTCCCAGGAACAGCCCCAACAGCGCCATAAACAGCACATAGAGCAGCAGAACGATTACTGCGAACAGCAATTCCACCGGAGTGAACGGATAAACAATGGCCATACACACCAGGCAGAACAGCATCGGTATTCCGGTCAAAAGAAGCTGCACGGACAGCTTCGCGCGGAGTACCTGCCACGGCGTTACCGGAAGAGATTGCACCAGCCACAGATTCTTTCCCTCCAGTGACACAGAGGGTGCTGCCATATCGTTCATGGATGCCAGCATGCAGGCTGCCGCACAGAGCAGCAGCGGGACACTTCCTGTCCTTCCGTCAAACACGAGATTCATTATCTCAATAAAGTCTCTGCCCTTCCACAGAAGCACAATGCCACTGATCGGCAGCAGAAAGACACCCAGCCCACAGTTGAGCATATAGTTGGGGCTGGAGGTAAAGCGCCCAAATTCCTTTGCCAGCAGCGCGCTGCCAACGCTTCCCTGCTTCGCAGCGGTTTCCCGGTATACTTTCCTTTCCGTACGGCCCGAGGCTGTGGCGATCTTTATGAAACTGCGGGAGATCAATGTCCACATCAGCCCAAACAGAAGCAGTACGACTGCCGTAACAATCAGCATCGCTGCTACATCGCCGACACCCACCCTGCCAAAGAGATAGACAGGATAAGCCGCACCCTTGATCTTCGTACCGTAAACAGCCGCATTTGCAATCAGATCGCTGATGATGGTCTGTGCCTTGAAGTAGAAGAAATAATATGCCCCAATGAACAGCAGGGAAATCACCACCGTAATAAAACTCTTATTCTTTAATTTTAAGCTGACCTTTGCGACCACCCATCCCAGTGCGCAGGAAAGCGTCAGCACAAACACGGAGATCAAAATCACCAGAAGCAGGGAACCGATGATCGCCCCTGCATTTGCTGAAACAGTAACCCAATAAACGATCACCGCCGGCAGGATCACCACACCGGAGTACATAAGCCCCATGAGATATACCCCCAGCAGCCGTGAGACCATGATCACATTGACCGGAATCGGCATGGAGAGCAGCAGATCGTTGTCCTTGGCAAGATAAAGTCCTGAATAGGTATTAAACACGCTGCCGAAGGCTCCCAGCAGCACTGCCAGCAGTCCCATCAGCGCAAAATACAGCCAGTCCATGCCTGCCTGCGCCATCGCGCCACAAAGCGAGAGCGACAGAAATGTAAACATACCGCCGAGAATACCAATCATAAGTACAACGAACAAAACTATGTAGGCGATTGTTGCACCCTTGGAACGCGCCTTGTTCTTCTTTGCATCGTAGAAGTAGCTGCGAAAGATCTCCGCCAGCTGTTTCTGTAACAGAATTTTCAGCATGATTCTCCCTCCAGTTCCAGGAATACTTCCTCCAGAGAGTCATCGCCCTTGACCTCCTCCATGGTGCCGGAACGGATGAGTCTTCCATTCTTGATAATAGCCACCTTGTCGCAGAGCTTCTCTGCCACTTCAAGGACATGTGTGGAGAAGAAGATGGCTCCGCCTGCATCGCACACCTCCCGCATCATGCCCTTGAGCAGGTGGGAAGCCTTGGGGTCAAGACCGACAAAGGGTTCATCCATGATAATAAGCTTCGGATCATGAAGCCATGCCGCAATGATGGCCAGCTTCTGCTTCATACCGTGGGAATACGCCACGATGGGCTGCGCCAGATCGGCTGTCAGCTCAAACCGCTCCGCATAATCCCGGATACGTGTCTGCCGGTCACCGGCACTGACGCCAAAGATATCTGCAATAAAGTTGAGATACTTGATGCCCGTCATAAAATCATACAGATCGGGATTGTCGGGGATATAGGCAATCTCCTGTTTGCAGGCAAGCGGATCCTCCTTGATGGACTTACCGTCGATCATGATCTCCCCGGCATCAAACTGCAGGATTCCCACAACGGATTTCAGTGTTGTAGTCTTACCCGCGCCATTATGGCCGATAAAGCCATAGATCTCGCCGGGCAGAATATGCAGGTTCAGATCATCCACGGCCTTTTTTTCACCATAGTTTTTTGTTAAATGTTCAATGTTCAGCATCGTTATGCTCCTTCTTCTCATTTATTACAGATTTTTATAGCGTTCAGTCTTTATATTATTATAAAATCTACCTCGTCATTATACCTACTGAGCAACGAGATTACCCGCCTGCCTTCCGTGCAAACTCCGGCAACGTTGTCGGTTTCCCATAAATTGCGATCAGTGCGCAAAATTCCCGCCGGAATGCCTCACGCAGCTCAGTGTCCGTCAGGTGCAGATGGCCGGTATTGGCAAGGATCGCAAGTCCATAGGAATAGTATGTCATGTCCTGATGAAACTTGCAGGCGATCTCTTCGCTGTAGCCGTACTCATCTACGATTGACTGGATGGCTTCCTGCAGCAACACATCATGCTGATACGATCCAAACTGCTCCCCCTCCAGATAGAGCCAGCGAAATAGTTGCCTTTCCTGCGCAGCAAACTGCACAAAACCCATTCCGTAGCTACTGTAACGGCTGTCATTTCCCTCATGTGAGCGCAAAGAATCGCGCACACGCTGTGTGTGCATCTCAATTGCACGTTCCGTCAGGGCCGTTTTCAGCTCGTCCATATTCCGAAACGACAGATAGATCGGCTGTGTGGAGCAGCCCAGCTTCTTTGCCACACTGCGGGCGTTGATCGCCGAAAAGCCCCCGTCGCGCAGCACATCCACTGCTGCGTCAAGAATCGCTTCCCTTGAGATTTTTTTGATTGCAGACATAATATTCACCTCAACAATAACAGCTTGTTATTAATAACATAGCGTTATTTTATCACGAGAAGGCACGCGCGTCAAGAGATTATGTGCGAACACTTACTTATGTTAATGATATTCCTGACTTTCTGTAGCCGGATTCGATCTTCGCAAAAAAGCGGTCGATATGAGCATCCAGCAGCGGTGCAACGGTCTCCTTTTTGTCCGTGCCGTCATAGACACTGTAAAGCAGGAACATCGGCCCGTAAAACTCCAAAGCAAGCTGCATGGCCGACTCATCAGAATCCGTCAACCTTCGAAAAATTGCTGCCATATACTCGGTAGGACCGGTCGCAAGATAATCCTGATAAAGCTGTGCGAGCTTCGGATCACGGTATTGCTCCAGCGTCAGCATCTTCCGAAAGTTTGAGGAGAAATGCTCTTTCGTCCAATGGTCAAACTGCGCCATGCTGTATGCACGGATTTTTTCAATCGGCGTGTGCATATAGGCTTCCGCAAAGCCGTCAGGCTCCGTTTCAGGCATTTCATATTCTTCGGCGCGCTCATAGTCCATTTTGTTCATCCGCTCCACGATACTATCTAAGATCTCCTGTTTGCTTGTATAGTGCTTATACAAAGCACCTTTTGTAATTCCTAACTGCTTTGCAATATCACTCATAGAGGTTCCCAAGTAACCGCTTTGCGCAAACAGCTCAAGTGCTGTTTCTAAAATCCGTTTCTTTGTATCTCCGGCCATGATCTCACTCCTTAATTCTTTGTAACCGTTCGGTTACTATAACTATAGCAACCGAGCGATTACTTGTCAAGGCCTTTTTTGAAATTTCAAAAATAGCGGAATACATGAATATGCCATATCCTATTCCCACCGGAAGAAGCGTACAGCGAGGACAGTGCAGAGCGCAGTAACTCCAAGCATCACACAAATCGGTAACAGAATGCTTCCCAAGTCGATACCCAGAAAAGTATTCTTCATCATAGTAAGCCCCTGCGTCAGCGGGAAAAAGCTGACGATTTTCTGCATTGCCTTTGGCATGACCTCAATCGGCAGCGTTGTGCCGGAAAAGATCAGCATGGGGAAATAGAGGATCGAGGCAATGACGCTAGCCTGCTTGGTGTCCTTCGCCACGCCGCCTGCCAGCATACCGATGGATTGCGTTGAGAGCATGGTAAGCGCCCAGCTCCCAAGAAAAGCGAGAAGTGAGCCGTGCAGCCGTACTCCCCACAAAAGCGCCGCAACCGACAGTGTCGCAAGGGACACGGCACAGTAGACGGCATACATCGCCAGCTCAGCGCCGAGAATGAGCACAGGGCTGACCGGCGTGACACGCAGCCGCTTGAGAATCTTCATCTCTCGTAAGCCCGATACGGCCAACGGCAGACCCATGAGTCCACTTGCGCAAATAGCAACCGCGCTGACAGCTCCGAAAGACTGCTCCAAGAATGTATAGTCCGCGCCGTCATAGGCGGGCTTTGTGCCGTAAATGATGCCAAGGATAATGAAGATTACAAGCGGCATGATGACAGCGAAGATCACCATATTCATATCCCGCAGGCTGAGCTTCAGCTCCGTTTTCAGAAAAGTTAAAAAGCGTTTCATGCGTCCACCTCCTCATCCGAAAGCTGCAAATAGGCATCCTCGAAATGTTCGCAGCCGCATTGGGTCTTTGCCTGCTCCACGGTTCCACGAAAAACGGGAGTACCCTTTTTCAAAATGCAGATTTCATCGCACAATGCTTCCACTTCATCCATAAAGTGAGAAGTCAGGAAAATCGTAAGGCCCCGTTCTTTCAGGGATTCCAGTGTTTTCCACACACCGCGCCGGGCCTTTGCGTCAAGGCCGGTGGTCAGCTCATCAAGAAACACAAGCTCCGGCTGCGGGATCAACGCCAGCACAATAAAAAGCCGCTGCCGCTCACCGCCGGAGAGACTTTTGACCGATGTGTTTGCCTTATCACCGATACCGAACTGCTCACACAGCGTGTGCCAATCGGCAGGCTTACGGTAAAGGCTTGCGGTTTCCTCGCAAAGCTCGGAAACCTTGATTTCTTTCTGATAGTCTCCCTCTTGAAACTGCACACCGATGCGTTCAAAAAGCGCGCGGCGGTGCTTTTTCGGGTCTTGTCCCAATAAGCGTACCGTCCCCGCATCCGCCTGTTTTGTGCCGAGCATACACTCAATCGTGGTGCTTTTTCCGGCACCATTGGCGCCGAGCAGACCGAATACCGTACCGCTTGGCACTGAGAGGTTCAGATGATCGACCACCGTTTTTCCATCATAGGCTTTGGTAAGCCCTTCTACCAAAATTGCTTCTCTCATTCCTGAATCCTCCTGACTGCCCGCAGCTCGATATAGCCGCGCTGGCCGCGTGGCTCTAACTGGATGCGCGGATTCTCGTCATCCCACTGATAACCGATGACAGACGGATCATAGTTGTCCATCGCATACTGTACGGTGCGAATGGCTTCGCAGTAATCCTCCTCCCGGAAGGGCTGTCCCTGGAACATCAGATACTCCGCCTCCGGCAAATGAATGGTATCAAACCCTTCGGGAACAATACCCATGTAGCCGGTTTCGACCTCCACACCCTGCACATAGGTGGAAGTATCGGGCTTTTTGTACTTTGGCGGCAGCCACATGGACACTGGCTCTCCACAGAGGGATTTCATGCTCATGAGGATGCCCCACACATCGCAGCTAACCTCCTCGCAATACGGGAAGTAGTCCTCTGCGTGGACAGCCCGCTTGATGATACACAGACGTTCCGGCTTACGGATGGTCTGTATGAAAATAGGTTGAATGTTGGACACGTCGATTGACTCCTTTCTCAGTTCACGGTATTTTACGCCGTAAGGAATGAATAGTGTGACCGGCACAGGATGCTTCATGTAGTCGCTGGGATTCATGCCGAACTCCCGGTAAAACGCCCGCGTGAAAGTGTCCACATTGTTAAACCCGGCATTGTAGGCCGCGTCAATGACCTTGACATCGCCGCTTTGCCGCTGCTTTGCCGCCTGCGTGAGCCGATATTTGCGGATATACTCGGTCGGCGTCAGACCGAGGCAGTCACGAAACAGCCGATAGGCATACCAAGGGGAAAACAGCGATACCCGCGCAAGATCGGACAGGCTGATTTCCTCCGCTTTGTTCTTTTCAATGTAGTCCTGCATCCGCTGGACAGCTAATACCTGTTCCTTCATTCTTCTCAACTCCTTACCGGAGACATTATACCGTGTCAGAAAAAATTTCTCTCGACTTTCCTTGCCTTTTTGTTCTACTCGGAAAATGACTTCTTATAAGACGGAAATCCATGCAACATAGCATTAAAGTCTTTTTTATCTTCGTTTGCCATTTCTGACACCTCCATAAGATTTGAAATTAAAGTGATTTATAAGCCGTCCTCCCTTTGAATATACAGATCCATATGTTTCAGCAGCTTTGTTGCAAGCCGCGCCTGCTGCAAATAGATCTCCCGATTATCTGCATTGGAAGCATAATATTGCCCGTAATAGTCACAGACGGCAATTTCCGAATCGCCCCGCCGAATGGCGGTTGCCAGAGAGTTTCGGTAAGAAGTCAGCGCACGCTGCGGCGTCATGTGGGCAAAGAAACCCGCGCCGATTCCCTCCGGCAGAGCGGGATAGTTCCGCAGTACGGAATGAATCTTGCCCAACAGTTCCGCAGATTCCAGTAAGACCGTTTCCGAAGCCGAATTCCATTCTAATGTTTGCCCAAGCAAATGCCGCTGGAGTGTGAACACCCGCCCGGATCTGTCCACGGAAACACAGCTACCGGCATGGTTTTTTACAAAATCGCAGGAAGGAATTCCGTTTTTGCGCAAAAACGCACACAGCTCCGGTTCCAATTCCGGATGGTTGATTTCGCTGGCTGCCGGAAATTTCAGGACGAATTCTCCCTCCGCACAGCCAAGAAACCATGTATCAGAACCGGCACCCACAGCGGACTTTTTCACCGTATTCAGATGTAATCCATATTGCGTAAGTAAAAGAGTCTGAATCTCTTCATCAAAGCGCTGCCCGAAGCATTCTTTCTTTGCAGTGTCTTGCCTGCCGGACATGGTGCAAAAGGTCCTTTTCATTGTTTGCGCCCTTCTCCTTCCAAACCATATTCATGCTTGCATAGCTCAGACATAGTTCTTTATGAACTCCTCAAATGTCGGAATGTTATCCGCCTTTTGATAACTGCTGCAATCCGTCGTCCGGTTCAGCAGCCGCTTATTATAAAGCTCTCGCCGAAGCGTTGCCGGATCGTGGAATAGTGTCCATTCATCAAGCAGCGTATTGATCTCCGATTCCGTATATTGCCGATTAGCTTCAATCTTCCCCGCCAAATACCAAAGAGCGGTTAGCTTCTTTTTATGCTTGGCCGGAAAAGAAATCAATCGTCCCTCTCCATCCAAAAACGGAGCTAAATCCGATAAAAATGGTTCCATATTTAGTTCCTCTTGTCTGACTTTTCTGATAAAACAACTTGATTCCATAATGTCACCTGCAAATTCATAATTACTTGTCATTCGCTTTATTAGAAATGATCGTTTTTACTTTCGCTGATTTTTAGGAAGCGTTCTTGTCAGAATCAGCGTATAGGCAACCGTAATTACGATCAGAACAGCGAGATGGAGCAGGTGCATTTCCGTGGTAAGGTTCGTATCATTGGCAAAGGTGCCGAGCGTGTTAATCGCTGAATGGACGAGGATGCAGGGGATAAGACTTCCGCCACGATAAAAGATCGTGACCAGCAGAAAGCCGACTGCAATCGCAAAGACGATCTGGCACAGATTGTTGACCAAATCCATGCCGCTGCCGTTAAACAGGTTGATAATATGTCCGATACCGAAGGTCACGCTTGAAATAATAACGGCAGATTTGATATTGTCCTTTGCGATAGCCGCAAATAGGAGTCCCCAGAAGATCACTTCCTCCAAGAAGCCAACGCAGAGCATACACACAATACGGCAGGCCGTTTCCACCGGCGTGTAATTGACCGCGACACCGTTCCAAAGATTTCCCGATGCCAAGACAAGCAGCGGAACATAGTAAAGGAACCGGCAGGCCGGGACAGGCGATTTGCAAAGCCCATACCGCTTCTGCAAGTTGTTCTTGCGGATAAAGGCAAAAAGAACGAGCGCCTGCAAGATGCAAAATACAGCACTCGCGGCGTATTCGATTCCTATGGCATTATTCAGCGGATTCGCTAAGGATTGCAGAACGCAATAAACCACGATCCACACGATTGCAAATGTCAGCTCGTTTTTCTCATATAACTTTTTCAATTTGTTTCCTCCTGTATCGTTGGTACTGCACATATTTGCTATACCTGCCGCAGCCCTGCATATTCCGGCTTTCCGTAAACTGAATTTTCTGATCCATGTCAACATTTTCAAATCCTCATCCTATATTTATCCACCGGAATAGCGTTCTTTGCCCCAAAAGTCCGGCATCAGTTCCTTGAGGGTAACGGTTTTTCTGCTTTCGTAATCCACCATGATCTCTGTACTTTCGTTTTCCTCGTTCAGTTGATACAGAAATTCGCGGCACGCACCGCACGGCATTCCGCTCCCGCCGCCAAACGGCGCTTTGTCCCGAAATGCAATCAGTCTTTTTATTCGCGTCTGACCGCTGCTTGCATACATATTCAAAGCAGCAACACGCTCTGCGCATAAATTCATAACACCGCTGCATGCCTCAATGCAAAAGCCCGTATAGATCGTTCCGTCCTCGCTTTCCAAAGCGCATACCACATGATGCGCTTGGATAAAAGGGCTTACATCTTCCGGGTGATATTCTTTTTCAGCTTGCTGACAGAGCTTTTCCCATATATCCATATCGTCCTCCTAAGTTTATAGCGGCCTATCGTAATGAGAAGCAGTACGCCAAATGATCTTTACCTTTTGACGATCTCGGAAAGCTCTATAACTTCGCAGCCCTTGCTTTCATAATAGGTAAGCAGCTCAGGCAGCTTCTTTTTATCATAGCTGGTGATGCAGTCTGACAGCACATGAACGATATATCCGCTTTTCGTCATATTGAAGCAGGTGGACTTGATGCAAGCCGTGGCGTCTGCACCGGCAATATAAAACTCGTCAATGCCGTTTTCCTTGATAAAAGCCGCAAACTCCTCGTTTGTCAGTGCATTGCTTTTTGACTTTGTGAAGATATGGTCGGACACGACCTTCATCTCCGGTACCAGTTCTGCGCCATGTGTACCAGGCTTGAATGTTCTTGTTCCCGCAGACAGGTTGTTGTGCTGAATGTAAACGATGTGCAATTCCTTTTGAACTGCCCAGTCAATCGCCGCATTGACGTTTTCGATGATCTCTCTGTAGTTTTTCGTGATGTCATTTTGCAGGTCGATTACGACCAGTGCGCTGTTTTTCATTCTGTGTTCCTCCATGAATTCCTAAATTTAATTTTATAAAAAGACGCAGCGCAAACCTGACTCATCAGGTTATGCACTGCGTCTAAGCGTCTGGCATTTTGGTTTCTTCAATTTTTCCGTCCTTGAAACGAATCACGCAGGTGTATTTGCACTTCGGGCAGAATAGAGGAAAATCCTCTAATACAGTTTGCGGTCGTATCTGTATTCTTGTTTTGCCGCCGCATCTGGGGCAGCAAAGCCAATTCAATTTCGATTTCAGTGTTTCATCCATTTGTGACACCTCGCCTTGCTTATCCACCAATGCACATGCCGAGTCTTCACATATCTTTTTCATGCCATTTCCTCCTGCGCTGCCAATATTGCGCCTCTGTATGCCCGATCCAAATGGGAATTGATAAGCTTCTCGTCGTATTTCAGTGAATTGTTGGCGATGATACTTGCATACCCGTGAGCAAACAGGAAAACAGTCAGAAAGATCTTTTTGGTCTGTTCCATATCGACTTCCAAGGTTCTCTGCATCGCCGAAAGAACAGGGGTAAGCTCTTCGGCATCTATCAGTTCAAGCAGGGTATTTCCGTTAAAATAATCCGACTGAAAAAGGAAACGGAACAAGTGGGGTTCTTCGATTGCAAATCGGATATAATTCATTCCGATCCCGAGCGCAGCACCCTTTGGCGGTTTTTTCATATGCATCAGATATTCCGAATGATAAAGGTCTGCCTTCGCATAGACAGTCCGTTTCAATTCTTCAATCGTTGCGAAATGATACATGACGGGCTGTGTGGAGCAGTTCAGTTTTTCCGAAACAGTCCTTGCGTTGATGTTTTCCGCACCCGTTTCACGGGCAACTGCAAAGGCCGCATCAACGATCATTTCTTTTGTGACTTTTGTTTTCGCCGGCATGTTCGCACCTCCATGTATAATCAGAGTTATTTATAATTTGAATTATACATCAGAAAACATGATTTGTCAATCGGTTTTGTTGAAATGGCATATAAAGATTGCACCCACCCTCATTTCGGAGGATGGGTGCAGCCGTTTCATTCGCGGCGGTTGATTTCCGGGTACGCTTTGCTGTTGTCGATGCCCTTTGCCATCACAACGCCGAAACAGGCGTTCGGCAGTTTTTCAAAGATCTCTTTTTCCACTATGAATTTCATATTCCGTTCCTCCGATTATTCGCATTGACCGGGATGCAAATCTCGGTCACAAACTTCTCCGTATCGTTGGTAATGCCGTAGTCAATGAGCGTGACCTCACGGGAAAACCCGACGATCTGCATTTTGTGTTTGTCAATATAGCTTAGCAACTTTTGATACTGTGCAGGAGCCTCCTTATGACTGCCCCGAAAGCGCAGCCGCACACAGAGCGTTTCCTGCAGCTCCAGCGTTTCGCCTGTGTAAATATCCTCTTGATCTAATATCAGAAAAATGCCGTCATACTGCGTTGTTTCCGCTTTTCGCAGGTGTCCCACTGAGATACCAAGTCCAACCTTGCCGAGAAAGACAACCGCTTCTGCGTCGGACTGATCCAGCTTTCGGATCGGCGCTTCCATATCGGCGTAGCCGTCGATTTTCAGCGGATCATCCACCCACACAATGCGGCAGGCGGGGAGCTGAATCAAAGAAACTGCGTTCAGCGGTACGTTTTCAGCGTCCATCAGCCAGTTCAGGCGATGGTCGATCTTCTGCTCAATGCGTTTCAACTCCTGTTGCTTTTTGAGTACCGCCTGTTTCTGCTGCCGGAGCTTTTCTTCGATGCGGTCAATATCCCTGTTTTTAAGGAAGTCCTCAATTTCAGAGAGCGGCATATCCAGCGCCCGCAGATAGCGGATGGTATTCAACACCTCAAATTGTTCCGTTCCGTAATAGCGATAGCCGGAATCAGGCGAAATATATGCCGGGGTCAGCAACCCGATATTTTCATAGTGCCGCAGACTGCTGACGCTGATATGAAACAGCTTGGATACCTCCCCGATGGGGAACAGATTTTTTCTATCCATTTCTTCAACCTCCTAACTCGACTTTTTCCAGCACGATGCTCTTTCGTTTGAGAATCACAACCAGCAAAACCGCCATCAGCGTGACGGACACTGCCATAAACAATGTTACAGTGTTGCCCACATCTTTTGCAGCCTGCCTGCGGTCGCCCGCACCGATGGCTTGCCCGATGCTGACGGTCGTTCCCATCGCAAGACCGACGATCATCACCGTGAGCATATGCATGACCTGTGAGCCGATGGAAACGGCGGTTGTGCTGGCAACACCCTCAAACTGACCGATAATGAACAGGTCGGCCATCCCGTAGAGGGTCTGCAAGAAATACGAGAGTAAGTACGGCAGCGAGAACAGAATGACATTTTTAAATACGATGCCTGTCGCTTTAAGTTTTCCGTCTTCAAAACCGGAAGTTGTCAATCTGCAAGTTGTTTCAATGTGTCTCCTGTAATACGGTAAACTGTCCAATCCGACATAGGTTCTGCTCCAAGAGAAAGGTAGAAATCAATGCTCGGTTTGTTCCAATCAAGACACCACCATTCCAAGCGACCACAGCCACGCTCAAACGCAATAGATGCCAGCTTTTTGAGAATCGCTTTTCCATATCCTTTTCCACGATACTCCGGCTTGACATACAAATCTTCCAAATAGATGCCTGCACGTCCAAGGAATGTAGAAAAATTATGGAAAAACAGTGCAAAGCCGACCTCCTTTCCATCTTCAACTGCAAAAATCACTTCCGCTTTCTGTTTATCAAAAATCCATGTTTCAAGTGTAGTTTCATCAGCAACTACTTCGCCTAACATTTTTTCCAGCAAGTTCTTTTATAAATTGCAGAATTAAAGCAGTATCTTTTCGCTCCGCATTTCTAAATGTTAAATTACTATCCACGTTTATTACCTCTACAACTTCCGATTTGTCATTCTGTTCTAAAGCCATTTTATTTCCGGCGTGTTCCTACACCGCTAATCCCTGTAAAAATAAAAATCACATTTATCGCTGCCTCGTCCTATCGTGCCTTTTCGTTCAAAGGTGATGCCGCACATATCTCCGTAGACACGATCATCGCTCAGGCAGAAAGTACCCGTCAGTTCCTTGCAGCCCAGCAGCTCACAATACTTCATATAGGAGCATTGCAGAACATCGACCCGGTAATGCCTGTTGTCAGATTCGATCTCCTCGAATCTGAAACCCGCCTCTCCGTTGAACGCAGTGCCGATCATCTTATGGAAAACCTTAAAGAAAAGAGGACGGACAAAAGGGATTTTCGTCGCAATATGCAGGCGCTTCCGATCAGGCTCTACACCTATTCTTACGGATTCTTCTATCAAGCCTATGGCTTCTTCGCGTGAGATATATTTGATCATCTGCAAATAAATAGCCGCTCGTGGGAAAATCATCCCTTCGGTATGTAGTTTTTCCTTTTTGGAAAGCCCTTTATATTTGTCACATAACTCGTTGCAGAGGTCTACTGCATCATTCACTATAACATCCGTCTGTTCCTTGCCGAGCTTGCTTCTCAGCTCACCCAAGAGATAAGAGAAGCCGCCGAGCTTTTCATAATATCTTTTATCGACCATAATTCTATGCGCCTCCGCTTTTGAATCTATTTTAGCATAATTTTGTGACTTTTTCTACTGCGGGTTTCTTGACGTCAGGGTTGTTTCATGAACTATTTCTTGAGCAGTCCTAACTTATGCAAGCTTAATA
>CAVGED010000007.1:0-6636 GCA_963628035.1 Paludibacteraceae bacterium | reverse complement strand
AGGCTCAAACCCTTATTTTTACTGGGTTTGAGCCTATTTTGCTTCGGAACTTGAGATTTTTATTCATCAACGAATCAAGTATACTGATTGTTCCCGCATTTGTCAAGAATCAGATCGTTCACTCAGCCCAGAATTCCCTTAACTGACCTGCCACAGAATCCCTGCTGCACACCTGATATCCATCCCATTCCCTTGGAAACATCCGCTGGTAGTCCGTCTGTAAAAAACGCTCATCCAGCAGCAGAATCACACCCCGGTCGGTAACGGTGCGGATGACGCGGCCGGCTGCCTGCATGACCTTGTTCATGCCCGGATAGCGGAATGCATAGTCGAAGCCCTCTCCGCATTTCGCCTCATAATACCCCCTTAACAGCTCCCGCTCATCGCTGACCTGTGGCAGTCCGGTCCCCACGATAATAGCACCGATCAGTCTCTCATCCTTCAGATCGATCCCCTCCGCGAAGATGCCGCCCATAACACAGGCACCTACCAGGGACGTGTCACGCTCCTGTGAAAAGGCTTCCAGAAATTCCTCGCGTTCCCGCTCACTCATGCCGGGGCGCTGCACGAGATATTCAATCTTTCCAGCCAGCTCCCCTTTCGCTTCAACTGCACCCGCAGACATAGCCGACTCCTCTTCTGCTTCAACTGCACCCATAGACGTGGCCTCTGACTCTGCACAACATGCCAATACCTGCTCCATCATCTTATAGGAAGGGAAGAACACGATGTAATTTCCCTTTTTCACCGAAACCGTCTCCTGTATATAAGAAGCGATCCGTGCAAACTCCTTCGGATTACGCCTGGTATACTTGCTGCTCACATCCTGTGCCACCAGCACCAGACTCTGCTCTCTGGCAAATACCGTCTGGGCATACACTGCATAATTGTCCTCCACCGTACTTAGAAGGCTCTTATAGTACTGGATCGGCAGAAGCGTGGCCGAGAAGAAGATGGTGCTCTTCCCACGGTCCAGGCATTCCTGGAGATTCGCCGACGGATTCACGCAATAGAGCTTGATCATAAAACGCCCGTCTGTCGTATGCCGATTGTAGATCACATAATTCTCGTCCACCCGGTCATACATATTCAGGAAATGCCGCAGTTCCAGATAGAATTCCAACACCCGCTCCTTTTCCGGGAATTCATTGTTTTTCTGTAGGAATTCATCCATAGCGGCGCCCAGGTTCATCAACGCAAATGCCAGATCACTGATGTTCGAAACCTCCTCACAGTGCTCGCAGGCCCTCTTCATCTCCAGAAGACGCTTGTTGCAGCGTTCCAGCTCACGCAACACTTTCCCGGAATAGGGCTTTAAGAGCTTCTTCACCTCCAGAAAGCTTTCCTTATAGAGAACAGCGCTATACATCTCCCGTCCCCGCTCCACCAGGTTATGTGCCTCGTCAATGAGAAAAATATAATCCCCCTTGATCCCTTCGGCAAAAAAACGCTTCAGATATACATTGGGATCAAATACGTAATTGTAATCACAGATGATATTATCCATCCACAGGGAGGCGTCCAGACACATTTCAAAGGGACAGACCCGGTATTGCTCCGCCTGAGCCAGCAGGACCTCTCTGTTCACATCCTTCTCCCGCTGGATCAGATCATATACCGCATCGTTGACCCGGTCGTAATGTCCCTTGGCATAAGGACAATTCACCGGATTGCAGTCCATCTCTTCACAGAGGCACAGCTTCTCCTTGGCTGTAATAGTAAGGACACTGCCACAATAGCCCCGTTTCCGCAGGATATCGAAGGTTTCCCTGGCCACCGTGCGGGTGATGGTCTTGGCTGTCAGATAAAAGATCTTCTCGCCCATTCCCTCCCCCACTGCCCGGACAGCCGGAAAAACCGCAGAGATGGTCTTTCCTGTTCCCGTGGGTGCCTGAATGAACAGGTTCTTGCCACGGCTGATGGTGCGGTAGACCCCGGCTGCCAGCTCCCGCTGCCCCTTACGGTACGGGAAGGGGAATTCCAGCCCCTTTATGGACTGCTGCCGCTCCAGCTTTGCTTCATACTGAAATTCCGCCCATTTATGATAGGCATCTACCACTCCGAGAAACCAGTCCTCAAGCTCCTTGAAGCTATACTTTTCCTGAAAATAGCGAAGCTCCTCCGTATCCAGGTTGCAGTAGGTCATCTGCACCCCGATCCGAGGGAGCCCCTCCTTCACGGCAAACATATAGGCATAGCATTTCGCCTGTGCCAGATGAACCGGTACAGGCTCCGTGAGAGCATGTACATCCTGATAGATCCCCTTGATCTCGTCGATGACGGCGTCCTCCCCTTCTTCCAGAAGGATTCCGTCCGCCCGTCCTTCGATCACAAGCGTGTATTTCTCATTCTCGTATTCGATTTTCAGCGGAACCTCCGCATGATAAGAGGCTCCCATCCGGCGCTGAAGCTTCCGATGGATCCTGCTGCCCTCCTGCATGGCCTCCTTCGTGGCCGCCCGCCCCCGGCGATTGTCAATATCTCCCGAGCGCAGAATAAACTCCACCAGATTCCGCACGGAAATCCTGACCTGTTCCATAGCCTTCTCCTGCCCAATCGCTCTTTAAGCTACTGCGTATTTCTGTATAATATGCTCAAAGCCTGTGTTGTCGCCCCAATACTTTACGGTAAGCTCCTTGGCAAGTCCCAGGGCAAGTACACCCATCAGAGACTTGGCATCCACCAGTATCCTCTGATACACAACATCTACATCAAAATCACATTTCTCGGCCGCTTGTACAAATTCCTGCACATCCTCGGCAGCCATCAATTTTATTTTCTTCTCATTCATAATCTATTATTCCTCTGACAAAAATTTCCTTTTCGCTGTTTGACCGATTATCCCACAGAATCAGACATATGTCAACGGCAAATCCCATATTTTGTCAGTTTAGACGAAGTCTTGACGAAAGTCTCCGGTACTTCTATAATAATGATGATAAATCTATACAAGAAAGGAATCTCACATGAATTTATTATATCTGGAATGCAATATGGGCGCAGCCGGCGATATGCTGATGGGCGCGCTGTACGACCTGCTGGACGCCAAACGGCAGCAGGAATTTCTGACACAGATGAACAGCCTGGGACTTCCGGGTGTCACCCTCACCGCATCGCGATCACAGAAATGCGGAATCTATGGCGCACATATGCATGTTTCCATAAACGGTGTGGAAGAAGGTGCGCCAGAACATGCGCACGAGCATGAACACACACATGCGCACGAGCATGAACATGCACATGAGTACGCACATCTCCATGAGCACGCACATACACACGAGCATGCGCACAAGCACGATCATGAGCATACGCACGATCATGTACACGCGCACACACATCACCATGCCAGTTACAGCGATATTCTACAGCAGATTTCCCAACTGCCGCTGCCGGAAGAAGTACGCACGCACGCAGCGGAGGTCTACCGTCTGATCGGAGATGCGGAGGCCAAAGCCCACCAGACCACCATAGAACAGATCCACTTCCACGAGGTTGGCACCATAGACGCCGTGACAGATGTTGTTGGCTGCTGTCTTCTGATCCACATGCTGAAGCCGGATACCATCCTGGCCTCCCCGGTTCACGTAGGAAGCGGAACTGTACACTGCGCTCACGGCATCCTCCCGGTTCCGGCTCCCGCCACCGCCGAGATCCTTAAGGGTGTTCCTGTCTATGGCAGACAGATTCAGGGCGAACTCTGCACACCCACCGGTGCTGCGCTTCTTAAGCACTTCGCCGATTCCTTCACGGACCTTCCACTCATGGCGGTCACAGCCACCGGCTACGGCATGGGAACCAAGGATTTCCCCCAGGCCAACTGTGTGCGGGCATTCTTAGGAACGACAAATTCAGAGACTGATGGCACCATCCTCTCCCTGTCCTGCAATCTGGACGATATCACCGGAGAAGCGCTGGCCTTCGCCACCGAGCAGCTTATGACGGCGGGCGCGTTGGATGTATACACCACACCCATCTTCATGAAGAAGGGGGCCGCCCCGGCCAGCTACTGACCTGCCTGTGCCGCCGGACAGACGAGGAACGAATGACCGAATTGATCTTCCGGCACACCACCACCCGCGGCATCCGCGTCCAGGAATTCCGGCGCCATGTACTGTCCGCAAGCTTTGAAGAACAGGACACTCCCTATGGTAAAATCACGATAAAGAGAAACGAAGGATATAGCGTCACCAAAACGAAACCGGAATACGAAGACCTTGCAAGAATCGCCAGGGAACAGAATATAAGCCTGGAAGATGTGTGGAAATAATAAAGCAAAAACACGACAGGGGAAGCTTAGGCCTCCCTTGAATAAATGCACATAAAAATCCCTCAATGATTTTTCTCACTGAGGGATTTCATCATACTTTTTTCTCGTATGCATTCAGCTTTGCCATTTTCTGTTCTCGATACCATAACACCAGAAACAGAAACGACATTCCCAACCAACGCAAAAACTTCATGGTTCTTTTCATCAACCTTGAATCCTTACATGGTTTTTTAACTGAAAGTTCTCGTCGTTTGAGCAGAGATACATAATACCTTCAATCAGCCCCACTACAGCTGGAATACCCGTCCAACAGAAAAGAAGGTATAAAACACCCATACCAACCTTACCAAGATAGAATTTATGAACACCAATTCCTCCTAATAAAATTGCAAGAATGCCTGCAGCTGTTTTACTCTTGATAGGCCACGAGGGATTGATTCCCGTTACATATACTTGCTGCGGCTGTTGCTGAATTACTACAGTTGGTTGTGGTTGTTGAACATATACATTCTGTGGCTGCGCTTGATTGACCTGCTGCGCTGCCTGTTGTACTGCTAACTTCTCTCCACAAAATTTGCATTCCGAAGCGCCCGGATCAATCGGGGCTCCACACTGCGGACACTTATTTTCTGCCATAATGACATCCTCCTTTTTATTTTCTACCCATGATATACATCGGTATACTTACTATACAATAAACGAATAACAATAACAAATGCACAAGCGTAAAGACTATAGTTGGCATCGTCAAAACCGCCCAAAAATTCAGTACACTCAATATGATCGTATACACAACCGCCGCCAATATCAACGGAATGAAATATCCTGTTTTTACAAAACCAAATAAAATATTTCCGTAAATCAACCAAGCTAACACAAAAAAGCCAATAATTTCGGAAATAAGTGCGACTCCGAGATTAGCTATGATATCAATCTGCAGAACAACAAACAATACATAAATAACGATAGTCACGTACAAAACTGCTACCACAGATGTTAAAACTGCTGTTAGCGCTTTTCATTCATGCTATTGTACTTCCTTTCCACATTCTGGACAAAACCTCATGCCAGGTTCCAGAACGCAGCCACACTCACATATCTTTTTGCTGTTATTAGCTCCGCATTCCGGGCAGAACTTAACAGCAATCGGTATTTGTGTGTGACACGATACACATTCTTTGGTATCTGCTTTCTGAATTGGATTTCCCACCGCCTGATTCATGGAAGCACCCATGCTCATTGCTGCACCAATTCCAATCCCTCCTGCCGCAAATGCTCCCGCCACACCACTCTCATTATTTGCCGCGCCTTCATATACGTCAAAGGATCGCTTTGTGGCGTACCGACTGTCACCCATGATTTCAAAAGCAGCTTTATCCTCAAGGATTTTATTAATTTTCTCAAAATCTTCATCCGGGAAATTAATGGACTGAATGTAGAAATTGACCACTTCAAAACCATAATGTGCAAACTCAGGAGCAATCTGCTGGCTCACGGCTTCCGATAACTTTTCAAGTTTTGCGGAAATCTCCAGTGCCGAGACTCCATTTGTGATGATTGCATCCGCAATAGCTGACTTAACCTTTATAACAAGCAAGCCTCGGTAGTATTCCTTAACCTTATCAAACTTAACAATATCCGCCTTTTGCATTCCACCAATCATCTGTTTAAACAATGCCGTACTATCAAGCACGCGCAATCCCATCTGCCCGAAAGCTCTCACTCTTAGCTTCACATAATATTTTGGATCAACTAACTGGATTGGATCGATTGTTCCCCAGTTAATATCCAATCTAACAGTGGTATTTAAAAAATATATTTCCGCGCTGAACGGTGTTTCCCCTCCAAACGGAAGATTAACCAAGCTTTTAATGATTGGCAGATTTTGCGTTGACAACGTATATGTACCTGGGCAGAAAACATCTGCAACGACTCCACCTTTTACAAAAATCGCCGCCTGTCCTTCTTGGACAATTAGTTGAGATCCCAACACGATGTCTTCGGATGGATACTTATAGATTAACCAATCCCTATTTCTTAAACCATCAAAACGAACAACACTAAATAACGCCATATTTCATTCTCCTCATGTATATATACTATACGTATTAGCAAGCAACCTTTTCTTTCGTTTTATGGGCATATCCCATCTATATTTTGCATTATTTATCCACTCGTTCATTATACTGAATCCAGCATAATAATGCAAGGTTTTTGTTAAAACTTTTTAGGTTTTTTTTAGATTTTTTTTAGACTTTTTATTTTTTATACCTGTCTTTCGGAATTATTACCATATTCTTTTGAAGCAAAATCACCTGAGTTCCGAAGTTTGATATGAGCCAAATCATCCGCAAACCCTTGTGGCTAGC
>CAVGED010000006.1:0-56239 GCA_963628035.1 Paludibacteraceae bacterium | reverse complement strand
CTAAAGAAAAGAAAAATGGATACAATTGAAAATGTAAAGAAGTTGTTTATGGGTAGGGGCTGTAAAAAAACTCCCCTAGAAAAGTAAGAGGTAGTGCTGCGAAGCATTACCTCTTACTTTTCGTTATGGATTAATTCAATTTTTACATTTGTGGGGTCATTAATTAAGCCTGTGTCAAGTCAGGCTTTGTTTTTAGCGCTCTTGGGGATAACTCTAGGCAGCCAACGTGGCTCTATTCTTTTTGTTGTGATATTTATAGAGGTTAAAACCGCAGGAAATTAATGTAAGTTCTAAAAGAACATTTTCTTTTCCCCTTCGGAACAATCTTTTGTAAGATCTGTCCCATTTAATTACTCCGAAAGTTCCTTCGGATTGTATGCTTCGATTCATGCATAATAATGCGCCATGAATCGATTCCAGGTTTTGAATAACTTCTTCGTGGAGAGAACTTAATTCTTGATTAAGTCTGATGCTTCGGTTACACTTGCCTTTGCAGCATTCGGATCTGTGTGGACAGTCATCGCAGTTTTCACACTCATATATTTCTTCCGTTCTTCCGTACTTGTTTCCTTGTACTGGTTTGTTCATCTTAAATATGAATTTTCTGCCATTCGGGCAAATCAAATCACCGGTTTCATTTCGCTTGAAATTAACAGCACGATAAGGATTATTTCTAAACTTCTCATCCTTCGTTTCCTTCTCAAACATGGTAAATTTCATATATTTTTCCATTCCGTGTTCTTCGCAAAAGAGATAATTATTGAATGAACCATAGCCGGCGTCTGCTACAGGATATTTCGGATAGTGGCCATATGTGGAATTGAATTTTTCCATAAGAGGTACAAAGCATTCCATATCTGATGCGTACGGCTTTGCATCAATAACAGCAATGTATTCGTCGCATACAGCTGCCTGTACATTGTATGCAGGCAGGAGCTGATCATTCCCCATGTAATCTCTTTTTACTCTCATAAAAGTTGCATCATGGTCAGTCTTTGCATAGCTGTTTCTTGAATCTCCACAGATTTCGATATGTTTCGCATAATTCTTTAATCGAATCAAATATTCTTCTAATTCTTGATATTGTCTTTGATGAATAGATTTTCTTTTGCCCTTTCCAGAAACGAATGAATCGATATCAAGAGAGGTCAGCTTTTTGTATTTATCAAGTAATTCTTCAACATAATCTATGGCATACTCATCACGAGTTTCAAATTTTACTCCGAGATATCCAAGAACCTCATGATTCATCGCCTCAATAAGCAAAGTGATCTTGTCAAAAACCCTGGAAGTATTTTTTATGCAAGACTTTTTCCAAACCCAGGTATATCTGTTTGCATTTGCTTCAAGCTTTGTTCCATCGATGTAAGTGTGGTCCAAATCTACAGAATCTGTTTCAAAAATAAAAGCATTGATGTCATTAAAAATCTGTTCAATTGTCGTAGTTAATTCATCACGAATAAAGTTGCCGAAAGTAGCAAAAGAAGGTGAACGCATACCATCTAGGAGATACATAAATCTAATGTCTGTACGGCAGAGTTTCTCTATATCTCTCAATGAGTTAATTCCGTTTTCCATAAATGCAAACAGTACAACTTTAAGTAACTTCTGAGCATCACATCTTGGGCGACCTGTTTTGTAGTCCTTCTCTACAAAATATCTTGATAGGTCGATGTGATCCATAACTTCACAGAAAGTATATACTGGATCAGAAATATCAATTATTTTTTCGATTTCCAATGGCAATTTCAGCTGACGAGGTGTATAATTAACATTGGTCTTTTGAGTTAGTCGCATAACTTATTATACCAAAAAGTCGCCCAGACCGTAAGGTCTGAGCGACTTTTTCCTAGGGGAGTTTTTTTACAGCTCCCAATGCCCGTTGTTCTAGTTACAAGGCTGAACTGTTACAAACAACCCTGCACTTGTTGAAAAAGTACTAGCATTTTCTTGAAAGGTATGCTATAATTGCAAAATGACTGTAAGTAGTAAAGAATGGAAAAGTACGTCCAAACCATTTTTATAGATCTGAAGGAGGAAAGTAGTAACAATGAGCGTACAGGTTGAAACATTGGAAAAGAACATGGCAAAGCTGACCATCGAGGTGCCGGCGGAAGAATTCGAGAAGGCGATCCAGGCAGCATATATGAAGGAGAAAGGAAAGATCAGTCTTCCGGGCTTTCGTAAGGGCAAGGTGCCCCGCGTTATGATCGAGCGGATGTATGGTCCGGAGATCTTCTATGAGGATGCGGCTAACGAGCTGATGAATCAGGAATATCCCAAGGCGGTTGAGGAGTCCGGACTGGACGTGGTATCCCGCCCCACCATAGATATCACGCAGATCAAGAAGGGCGAGAACTTTATTTTCACAGCGGAAGTAGCAGTGAAGCCGGAAGTGACCCTTGGCAAATATAAGGGCGTTCAGGTGACGAAGATCGACACATCCGTGACAGCGGAAGAGATTGACGCTGAGATCAACAAGGAGCGGGAGAACAATGCACGGACCATTACCGTGGAGGATCGCCCGGTAGCAGACGGCGACACAGCCGTGATCGATTATGAAGGCTTTGTAGAGGATAAGCCTTTCGAGGGCGGCAAGGGAGAGAATCATTCCCTGGTGATTGGTTCCCATTCCTTTATCGATACCTTTGAGGAGCAGATGATCGGGAAGAATGCAGGGGAAGATGTGGAAGTACATGTTACCTTCCCGGAGGATTACCATGCAGCCGAGCTGTCCGGCAAGCCTGCCGTATTCAAGGTGAAGATCAATGAGATCAAGAGCAAGGAGCTTCCTGAGCTGGATGACGATTTCGCCCAGGATGTATCTGAGTTTGATACACTTGCCGAGTACAGGGAGAGCGTGGAGAAGAAGCTGAAGGAGCAGAAGGAAGCAGCAGCGAAGCGCGACAAAGAGAATGAGGCCATCACGAAGATTGTTGAGAAGTCCAAGATGGAGATTCCGGACGCTATGGTCGATACACAGGTTGAGACAATGGCCAACGATTTCGCTAACCGTCTGGCGCAGCAGGGTCTTACCATGGAGCAGTATATGCAGTTCTCCGGACAGACCATGGAGAAGCTGCATGAGCAGATGAAGCCGGAGGCATTAAAGCGTATCCAGACAAGCCTTGTGCTGGAGCAGATCGCTAAGGAAGAGAATATTGAAGTGTCCGATGAGGACGTTGATGCAGAGATCGCCAAGATGGCTGAAATGTATGGAATGGAAGCGGATAAGCTGAAGGAATACATGGGTGATTCCGAGAAGGATTCCATGAAGAAGGATATCGCTGTTCAGAAAGCCGTTGACTTGATCATGGAGAACATCAAGGAGCGTGCAAAGCCCGCGCCCAAGAAGGAAAAGGCTGCAGAGGCTGAGGAAGCTGAATAACAGTAGCAGTTTGATGGAGTTCCATGAGAGGCCCGGTGGCCTTCTCATGGAACTTGTGGCTTTTATTCATGGTGGTGTCTGTGTTAGCAGACATGGAAGTTTAGAAAAGGAGAGATGATTATGAGCTTAGTACCATATGTCATAGAGCAGACCAGCAGAGGCGAGCGGTCTTACGATATTTATTCAAGACTGTTAAAGGACAGGATCATTTTTCTGGGAGAGGAAGTAAACGAGACCACCGCCAGCCTTACGGTAGCGCAGCTACTATTTCTGGAGGCTGAGGATCCGGGAAAGGATATTCAGTTGTACATCAATTCCCCGGGCGGGATGGTGACGGCAGGCATGGCGATCTACGATACCATGAATTACATCAAGTGTGATGTGTCTACCATCTGTATCGGTCTGGCAGCCAGCATGGGAGCCTTCCTGCTGGCAGGCGGAGCCAAGGGAAAGCGTTTCGCGCTGCCGAATGCGGAGATCATGATCCATCAACCTTCCGGCGGAGCCAAGGGACAGGCAACAGATATCCAGATTGTTGCAGAGAATATCCTGAAGACGAAGAAGCGTTTGAATGAGATACTGGCAGCGAATACCGGGAAGCCATACGATGTGATCGCGGCGGATACCGAACGGGACAATTACATGTCTGCGGAGGAAGCCAGAGCGTACGGCCTGATCGATGAAGTGATCACCTACAAGGAGAAAAAGTAAGAGACAAACATAGGACAGCGAGCTTTGGCCACTGTCCTTGCTGTTCTTATGTCATAGAAAATGATTGTGTTGAGAAATGGTTGAGGTAAAATTATGGCAGGAAAAATAAGTAATGACAAGGTTCGCTGTTCCTTCTGCGGAAAGACGGATGCCCAGGTGCGGAGGATGATCTCCGGGCCGGCCGGTATCTATATCTGTGACGAGTGTGTGGATATCTGCGCGGAGATCATAGAGGACGAGCTGGAACAGGAAAATGAAAAGGATGAGGAGATCACAGAGATCAATCTGATTAAGCCGGAAGAGATGAAGGCAATTCTTGACGATTATGTGATCGGCCAGGACGAGGCCAAAAAGGTGCTGTCCGTGGCGGTTTACAATCATTATAAAAGAATCCTTGCGGATAAAGAGATGGATGTGGAGCTTCAGAAGAGTAACATCCTGATGCTGGGACCTACCGGCTCAGGAAAGACGCTGTTAGCCCAGACATTGGCGCGGGTTCTGAATGTACCATTCGCCATTGCGGATGCCACCTCCCTGACAGAAGCGGGGTATGTAGGTGAAGATGTGGAGAATATTCTGCTGAAGATCATACAGGCGGCGGATTACGATATCCCGAAGGCACAGTGTGGTATCATCTACATTGATGAGATCGACAAGATCACCAGGAAGTCCGAGAATCCATCCATTACCAGGGATGTCTCCGGGGAAGGTGTGCAGCAGGCACTCTTGAAGATCCTGGAGGGGACTGTAGCCAGTGTGCCGCCCCAGGGAGGCAGAAAGCATCCGCATCAGGAGCTGATCCAGATCGATACCACCAATATTCTGTTCATCTGCGGTGGTGCCTTCGAGGGACTGGACAAGATCATTGGTGCCAGAATGGATAAAAAAGCCATCGGCTTTAACAGCGACATTCCAGATAAACGGGAGCACAACGTGGGCGAGCTTCTGCGTCATGCCATGCCGGAGGATTTCGTGAAATATGGAATGATACCGGAATTCATCGGGCGTGTGCCTATCAATGTATCGCTGAATTCACTGGACAAGGAGGCGCTGGTGCGTATCCTTACCGAGCCCAAGAACTCTCTGGTGAAGCAGTATAAGAAGCTGATGGAACTGGATGATGTGGAGCTTAGCTTCACGGATGAGGCTCTGGAGGCCATTGCGGATCAGGCTTTGAAGCGCAAGACAGGAGCCAGAGGACTGCGTTCCATCATGGAGAAGGTTATGCTGGATGTCATGTACCGGGTTCCCTCCGACAGCAGCATTACCACCTGCACCATCACGAAGGATGCAGTGGAAGGAAAGTCGGAGGTTGTAACAAATTTATTGGAAGAGCGCAAGTTGATTGAGAATAAGAGTGCATAGGAGAACATCATGATTGAATTGGTGCGTGAGCTTCCGGCGGTGGCTCTGCGGGGCATGGTTATTTTGCCGGGCATGGTGGCTCATTTTGATGTAAGCCGTGCGAAATCCATCAAGGCGGTGGAAAACGCCATGCTGCGGGATCAGAATATTTTCCTGGTGGCGCAGCGTGATCTTGAGGAAGAGGAACCGGATCAGAGCGGTTTGTATAAGATAGGCATCATTGCCAGAATCAAGCAGGTGATGAAGCTGCAGCATGAGGTGGTACGTGTCCTGGTGGAGGGAATAGAGCGGGCAGAGCTTCTGGGCTTTCACGGACAGGAGGAATATCTGCTGGCAGAGGTTGCGTCCTTTGACCTGACAGGTCAGGAGCCCCTGCAGGCGGAGGTGGCAGAGGCCATGGTGCGGAGTCTGCAGGAGACCATGGCGGAATATGGTACGGTTTCTCCCAAGACCGGGAAGGAGCTGGCGAAGCAGGCAATGGAGATCAGTGACCTGACGCGTCTTCTGGATCACATTGGCAACAATCTGCTTACCGGCTATGAGAATAAGCAGCGTATCCTTGAGGCAATCGATGTCGAGGAGCGGTATGAGACTGTCATGTCCATTTTGCTCAACGAGATCAATGTGATCCGCATTAAAGTGGAGTTTCAGGCCAAGGTCAAGGAACGTGTGGATAAGAATCAGAAGGAATATATCCTGCGGGAGCAGATGAAGCTGATCCGTGAGGAGCTGGGAGAGGATAATACCCAGTCGGATGCGGATCATTTTCTGGAGGAAGTAAAAAAGCTGAAGGCTGACAAAGCCGTTAAGGATAAGATAAAGAAGGAAATTGACCGCTACAAGAGCGTGGGAGGCAACTCCTCGGAGAGCGCCGTTCTCCGGGGCTATATCGAGACACTCTTAGAGCTGCCCTGGAACAAGAACTCCAAGGACAACAAGGACATCCGCCATGCGGAGCAGGTCTTAAATGAAGATCATTACGGTCTGGAGAAGGTGAAGGAGCGCATGCTGGAATTTCTGGCGGTGCGCAGCCTGACCAGCAAGGGAGATAGTCCCATCATCTGTCTGGTGGGCCCGCCCGGAACCGGTAAGACCAGTATCGCAAGATCTGTGGCCAGAGCGCTGGAGAAGAAGTATGTGCGCATCAGCCTGGGCGGTGTCCGGGATGAGGCGGAGATCCGCGGACACCGGAAGACCTATGTGGGTGCTATGCCGGGACGCATTGTCAATGCTTTAAAGTATGCAGGTGTGAAGAATCCGCTGATCCTTCTGGACGAGGTAGACAAGCTGAGCAGCGATTACAAGGGCGATACAGCCTCGGCACTTCTGGAGGTGCTGGATGCGGAGCAGAATCATCAGTTCCGGGATCACTATGTAGAGCTGCCCATTGATCTGTCGGAGGTGCTGTTTATCGCCACGGCCAATTCTACCCAGACCATCCCGCAGCCCCTTCTGGATCGTATGGAGCTCATAGAGGTCAGCAGCTATACGGAGAATGAGAAGGCTCATATTGCCAGGGAGCATCTGTTTGACAAGCAGCTTATGAAGAACGGCTTAAAGCCGGATCAACTGTCTATCAGCGGAAAGGCCCTTGAGAAGATCATCCGGGGCTATACCAGAGAGGCCGGTGTCCGAAGCCTGGAGCGCAAGATTGGCGAGATCTGCCGCAAGGCAGCCAGAGAGATCTATACGGACAACAAGCGTACGGTGAAGATCACCGAGAGTAATCTGGAGCGGTATCTTGGCAAGGAACGCTACCATTATAATCAGGCAAATGAGAGTGATGAAGTAGGTATTGTCCGGGGACTTGCCTGGACCAGTGTCGGCGGCGATACGTTGCAGATCGAGGTGAATATCATGCCCGGCAAGGGCGAATTCCGTCTGACAGGACAGCTTGGTGACGTGATGAAGGAGTCCGCTCAGGCGGGGATCAGCTATATTCGGTCTGTCAGCAGGCAGTACGGTATCGATAAGGAGTTTTTCCAGGAAAATGATATTCATATCCACATTCCAGAGGGCGCTGTTCCCAAGGATGGTCCGTCCGCAGGGATCACCATGGCTACGGCTATGCTTTCTGCAATCACCGGCCGGAAGGTCCGTGCAGATGTCGCCATGACCGGGGAGATCACGCTGCGAGGTCGTGTGCTTCCCATCGGCGGGTTGAAGGAGAAGATCCTGGCTGCCAAGAATGCCAATATTCGAACGGTGTGCGTACCCGCGAAGAATGCGGCGGATGTGGCGGAGATCTCTGCGGAGATCAAGAAGGGCATCGAGATCGTTTACGTGGAGAATATGGAGGATGTGTTGAAGGTAGCATGGAGGTAATGTGGAAATGGTAATAAAGTCAGTATGTCTGGAGACCGTGTGCGGGATTACCAGCAAGCTGCCGGAGAATGACAGGCCGGAGGTTGCATTTGCGGGAAAGTCCAATGTGGGAAAGTCTTCGCTGATCAATGCTTTGATGCAGCGGAAGGCTCTTGCCAGGACTTCTGCACAGCCGGGCAAAACGCAGACCATTAATTTTTATAATATCAATAATGCGATGTATCTGGTAGACCTGCCGGGATATGGGTATGCCAAGGCATCCCAGAGTGAGAAGGAAAAGTGGGGACAGATGATCGAGAATTATCTTCATCAGTCTAAGCAGCTTCGGGCAGTATTTCTGCTCATTGATATCCGGCACGCACCTTCCGCTAACGATAAGCAGATGTACGATTGGATCGTTTATCAGGGATATGACCCCATCATTATTGCCACGAAGCTGGACAAGATCAATCGCAGCCAGGTGGCAAAGCAGGTGAAGCTGATACGGACGGAGCTCGGTGTGAAGCCGGGGACACAGATCCTGCCCTTCTCCGCACAGACGAAGCAGGGGCGCGAGGAGATCTGGGAGCTGATGGAGACGTTGGTGAGCGGGGATGAGGCAAAAGAGTGAGAAATAAGTATGTGTTTGTGACAGCATTATTGCTGGTACTGGCTCTTCTGGGATTCATGTTTACCAGAGGCTATGTGAAGATGGAAGAAAAGGGGAGCAAGGAGGAGCTGTTGGTAGTGACCTCCTTTTATCCTATGTATGTGGCGACGCGGAACGTGGTGGGAGACTGCCAGGGCGTGCGGGTGGAGAATCTCAGTGAACCTCAGACCGGGTGCCTTCATGATTATCAGTTGACGCCGCAGGACATGATCCTGCTGTCAGAGGCAGATGTATTCGTGGTGAACGGAGGCGGAATCGAAGGATTTCTGACAGATGTGGCTTCTGCTTACCCGGAACTTACAATCATTAACGCAGGAGCGGAGATTTTTGAAGAGGAAAGCGACGGGAGCGATGTGGATGACGGCCACGAGGAAGACGTACATGCAGATGACGCGGATGACGGCCACGAGGAAGACGTACATGCAGATGACACGGATGGCGTCCATGCGGAGGATATGCATAGTAACCATGAGGAGCACAATCATGGGGAAAACGCCCATGCATGGATGAGTATTTCCCATTATAAGCAGCAGATTACGACGATTTGCGAGAGACTATCTGCAAGAAATCCTGCAAATAAAGAAGAATATGAAAGAAATATGTCGAAATATCTGGAGCAGGTCGATGGAATCTGGCAGGAAGCGAAGGAATTAGCGGCGTCGGCGCAGGGAAAAAGCATTCTGATCTTCCACGAAGCCTTTGCGTATGTGGCGGAGGATTATGGGATGCAGGTGGCCGGTGTGCTGGATCTGGATGAGGAGCGACAGGTCAGCGCCGGGGAGATTGCAGATATTTTAAAGATAATCAAGGAAAAAAATGTCCGAATCATCCTTGCAGAGGAACTGTACGGTAAGGATATGGGCGATACCATAGAGCGGGAGAGCGACTGTACCGTGTATTATCTGGATACGCTGGTGCGGGGAGACGGTGCTGCGGATAGCTGGCTGGTCGGAATGGAGCGTAATATTGAGATTCTGCGAAAGGCAGTCCGGGAAGGACAGTGAAGGCATCGGTTGAATCGTGTGTGCACGAGTTTGGCAGATCGAAATGCCAGCGTGAATTATAGGGTCAGGAGGAGCGTATGCGAAAGATCATAAAACCCTGCGGACTCCACTGTATCAAGGTAAATCATTTATCCGTGACCATTGGAACCCAGGAAATCTTAAAGGATATTAATCTGCATATACATTGCGGCACGCTGAATGCCATCATCGGGCCAAACGGCGCCGGGAAGTCAACGCTGATCCACGCGATCTTAAACGATGTGCCGCACAGCGGCAGTATTGAGTTTAAGGATCGGGAAAATGGAAGGATCCAGCGAATGAAGATCGGGTATGTGCCGCAGTCCTTGAATATTGAGAAGCACACACCGGTCAGTGTCTATGATATGATCGCCTGCTATCAGAGCAGGGTGCCTGTTTTCTTAAAAAAGAGTAAGCGGGTACGGGAGAATATCCTGGAACATTTGAAGAGCTTTGAGGCAGAGAGCTTGATCGACAAGCAGGTCTGCAATCTCTCCGGCGGGGAGCTGCAGCGGGTGCTGCTGTCCATGGCAATTATGGACGAACCCAATTTGCTATTATTAGATGAGCCTGTCTCCGGTATCGACCAGAACGGAATGGCATTGTTCTATCGGACCATTCACGATCTGAAGGAAAACTATGATCTTGCAGTTATTCTGGTGTCCCATGATCTTACGTATGTGGCAAAGTACGCGGATCGCGTGATCCTGCTGGATCAGAAGATTCTGAAACAGGGGTCTGTGAAGGAAGTCTATGGCAGTGATGAATTCCGGGCAGTGTTCGGAGAAGAACAGGGGGGAGAAGAATGAGTGGCATTTTTTCCTGGCTGCAGTTTGACTTTATGAAGCTGGCATTTGCGGCGATTTTGATCATTACGCCGCTGTTTGGACTGATGGGAACCATGATCGTTGGCAGGAAGATGGCATTTTTCTCGGATGCGCTGGGACATTCGGCGCTGACCGGCATCGCCATTGGCGTGGTACTTGGAATGAAGGATACGAATCTTGCCATGATTCTTTTTGCGGTGGTGTTTGCACTGCTGCTAAACAAGATCAGCAGCAGGAATGCGGCAGCTACCGATACGGTGATCTCGGTGTTTTCTTCCTTCAGCATTGCCATTGGGCTTGCCATCCTGTCCCGGGGCGGCAATTTCAGCAAGTATTCCAGCCTGCTGGTGGGAGACATTCTGAGCATTACAGGCCGGGAAATCGTATATCTGCTGATCATCTTCGGGGTGACGCTGGTGTTCTGGTGCCTGTGCAGCAACTGGATCCAGGCCATGAGCCTGCACCGGGCGCTGGCGAAGAGCAAGCACATTCCGGTGACGGCACTGGAGTACCTGTTTGCGGTGCTGGTTGCGCTGATCGTTATGCTGTCCATCAAGTGGGTGGGGATCCTCATCATCAATGCATTGTTGATCCTGCCGGCGGCGGCTTCCCGGAACATCTCTCAGAATATGCGGGAATATCACTTCTTTTCTGTGCTGTTCTCTGTTTTCTCGGGAATCCTGGGACTGATCATTTCCTATTATACCAACGTGGCCACCGGGCCAATGATCGTGATCATTGCATCCGTTATTTATTTTGCTACTTATTTTTACGGAAGAAGAATGCAATAGCTTTGGTAATTCGTTTCATAAATACATTTGTGAAAGCTTTTGAAAAAGGTAATTATATTTTAAACATAGAAAAGAAAGGAATATCATATGAGTGAGAAAGTATTGGCAGTAGCCGCAGGACATGAAATTACAGAAAAGGAGCTGGATGAACTGATCCGTAATTATCCGGCGGATCAACAGATCTATCTGTCGAACCCCAGGGCGAAGGCACAGGTGTTAGAGCAGTTGATCGCATTCCATCTCTTCGCGAAGATGGCGGAGGATGAGAAGATCACGGAGACGGAAGAGTACAAGAAGACCATTGAGAAGATGAAGGTTGAGCTGGCCAGCCATATGGCAGCCACCAAGTCCATTGAGAGCGCCGTTGTGACGGAGGAGGAAGAAAAGGCCTTCTATGAAGCAAATAAAGCACAGTTTGTGAAGGGGCCGCAGGTCAGCGCGAAGCATATCCTGGTGGACACCGAGGAGCTGGCGGGCAAGGTGGCAGATGAAATCGCAGCCGGAAAAGCGTTCGAAGATGCAGCAAGAGAGTATTCCACCTGTCCGTCCAAGGAGCAGGGCGGTGACCTGGGATTTTTCTCCAAGGGACAGATGGTTCCGGAGTTCGAGAAGGCCGCCTTTGACGGGGAGCTTCACACGGTGATCGGTCCGGTGAAGACACAGTTTGGCTATCATCTGATCCGGGTGGAGGATAAGAAGGAGGGAACGGAGATTCCTTTTGAGCAGGCGCGAGCTCAGATCCATGAGCAGCTGCTGAACGGAAAGCAGCGTGAGGCATACGATGCCAAGGTAGCGGAGCTCTCGAAGAAGTATGGCGTATCCAGGATGTAACTTGGAAATGGGGGATTTATGATGAGAAGATCTGTAAAGTATTTGAAGATAATGGCAAATCTTCTGGTGGCAGTGCTCACCATAGTTATGATATTTTATTTTGCCCCGAAAATATTGGTGTTCTTTATGCCCTTTGTGGTTGGATATATCATATCAGCCATTGCCAATCCGCCGGTGCGTTTTCTGGAGAAGCGTTTGAAGATCGTCCGCAAGCACAGCTCCGCGATCATTATCATCGGGGTTCTGGCAGTGGTTATTCTGCTTCTCTATCTGGCGGTTGTCAAGATCGGGGAAGAGGTGGTTCATCTTATCAGTAACCTGCCGGAGATCTATGAGAGCCTTTCTGTAGAGTTTGCGGCCATCGGAGATAACCTTCAGGTCTTCGCAGCACGTCTGCCGGAGGATATGCAGACGAGTATTGCAAATGTTACATCGGATCTCTCTTCCTATATCAGTGATCTGGTGCATGCTGCCGGAGCACCTACGTTTGAGGCGGCCGGGAATTTTGCAAAAAATGTGCCGGGGACACTGATCGCTATCATCATGTGTATCCTGTCGGCCTACTTCTTCACTGCAGACCGGGATAAGATTGCGACCGGACTGAAGGAACATATGCCGGGCGGCATAATGGATCGGGTGCTGTTTGTGATCGGTGACCTGAAGCGTGTGGTGGGCGGTTATTTTAAGGCGCAGCTGAAGATCATGGTGGTGGTGTATGTGATACTTGTGATCGGCCTACTGATCCTGAAGGTGGATTATGCCCTGCTGGTGGGCTTCTTCATTGCGTTTCTTGATATGCTCCCCTTCTTCGGGACAGGGACGGTTTTAGGCCCCTGGGCCATTATCAAGTTACTTTCCGGGGATTACAAGATGGCGATCGCGCTGATCGTTCTGTATGCAGTCACCCAGATCGTCCGCCAGGTGATCCAGCCCAAGATTGTGGGCGATTCCATTGGGATGAATCCGTTGGCGACGCTGTTCTTCATGTACATCGGCTATAAGCTGAGCGGCGTGATCGGCATGATCGTGGCGGTACCCGTGGGGATGATCATCATTAATCTGTATAAGGCAGGGGTTTTCGATAACCAGATCCGGTGCGTGAAGGAACTGGTGCACGATGTGAATGAATTTCGAAAACTTGATTAAAGGAGGATAACCTTATGCCAATAATTGAAAAACTCAACAGTTCACCGATGTATTTGATTTGCGGTGGAATCATAGCTTTTGTCGCAGTTGTGTGTGTTATTTTCATGGTGCGTGCCTATCGTGCGGGAAAAGCACTCGGGATGGATACAACAAAAATGAAGCGTGTGATCGTATCGAGCGCGACCTTTTCGGTGCTTCCCAGCATCGGAATACTGCTTGGCGTTATAGCGCTGTCCGGAAGTCTTGGCATTCCATGGCCCTGGCTTCGCCTTTCCGTAATCGGTGCTCTTCATTATGAAACGCAGGTTGCACAGGCTGCAGCAGAGCAGGTCGGAATGTCGTCATTAACTGCCTCGGAAATGACAGCGTCGGGGTTTGCCACCATTGCTCTCTTGATGAGCATATGCATTATATGGGGGATGGTGTTGTCAATCATTTTCAATAAGCGATACACGAACAAATTAGGGAACAGCACGAAAAAGGGCGGCGTATCCACATTTGGCGACACCGCAATGACCGCTATGTTTATCGGACTCGTCAGTGCATATATCGGCAGCTATATAGGAAATTTTGTGTCCGGGGAAGGGCTGTTCTCATTGAAAGGAACGTGGCTTCCGCTTGTTGTGGTGGTGGTATCGGCCGCTGCGATGGCATTCATGATTTTTCTTTCCGAAAAGAAAAATATGAAATGGATTGAAAATTTCTCCATCGCAGCAAGTATGCTTGCCGGAATGGCGGCTGCTGTTGTGGTAGGACTTTTATAGAGGTGTGACACAATGAATGAAGAAAAAAATATGATCTGGGAAAAATATAATAAGATGACGCATAGGATAGGGCGGGGCGTAAGCATTGTGGCGCTTTTGATGCTGATAGGTGCTCCGTTTTTGATCGGCAGGATGCTCGGAGCCTATCCGAATATTGCAGCAACAGCAAAAGGTTTTGCTTCTGTTGGCCTTGTATGGATGGTCAGCAGTATCGCAGAATTTCTTATCTACACACCGATGCTCGGCTCCGGTGGCGGATATCTTGCTTTTATAACGGGAAATCTCATTAATATGAAGATTCCCTGTGCCGTCAATGCGCGCGATGCCGTCGGTGCAAAAACCGGAACAAAGGAAAACGAGATTATATCAACGCTGTCCATAGCAACATCCTCTCTTGTTACGATAATCGTGCTGGCTCTTGGGGTCGCGGCACTCACTCCGCTGCGTCCTATGCTTGAAATGAAAGAACTTCAGCCGGCGTTTGACAATGTAGTACCGGCGCTGTTTGGCGCCATGGCATATAAGTATTACCGTAAAAATATGAAAATAGCAGTATTTCCGCTGATTATAATGAGTATTTTATTTATACTTGTTCCGTCGCTTGTCGGCTCGACGAGCTTTATGATAATCCCGTCAGGTGCCATTGCAATCGGCGTTGCTTTCTTTTATTATAAGAAGAACAAAAGAGGTGAAACACTTTGAAATATCTGTTTTTGATACTTGCTTGTATTGTGGGCATAATTGCGGCGCTGCTTCTTGTGGCTGTTATCAGAACTCTTTTTATCAAATCGGAGACTTCTGATTATAAACCGAATGAGGATGAAGAAGAAGCACTTCGGCTGGCAAATAAGCTTTCCGAGATGATAAAGTACGACACGACTTCCCATGCCGGTATGGATGAAGCGGAAAAATTCCGTGGTTTTCATAAGGTTCTTGAAGAGCTTTTTCCACTGGTACATAAAAACCTTGAAAAAACGGAAATTGACGGAAACCTCCTGTATTATTGGAAGGGAAAGAGCCCGGATAAGCCAATACTTCTGATGAGCCATCAGGATGTAGTTCCAGCAGAGGGAAAATGGACGCATGAGCCTTTTTCCGGCGATATAGCTGACGGAAAGGTTTACGGCAGGGGAGCATCCGACACGAAATGCTCTGTTATGTCCTTTTTTGAAGCAACAGAGCAGCTTCTCTCAGAGGGTTATACGCCGGAATGTGACGTCTATCTTGCCTCATCCTGCACGGAAGAGTGGGCAGGGGACGGGGCGCCTAAAATAGTAAATGAATTAAAAAAACGTGGTGTCGAATTGTTCCTGCTGTGTGATGAGGGCGGCGGTATCATTACGGATCCGATTGCCGGTATTCACGGAAATTTTGCGATGGTAGGTGTTTTTGAAAAAGGCAAGGGTGACGTCAGGTTTACTGCAAAAAGCAGCGGAGGACATGCAAGTGCTCCCGCAAAGAACACACCGATTGCCCGGCTTGCGGAATTTGTGACGGATGTTGAAAAGCATTCGCCGTTTAAAAAGAAGATGTCCTATGAAGTGGCATCGATGTTTCGATCACTTGCGCCGTATGCCTCGTTTGGCTTGAAGCTCGTTTTCGGGAATATTTCGCTTTTCCGACCACTGCTGCTGGCTGTTCTTCCAAAACTCAGTGCACAGGCCGGTGCTATGTTACGTACAACGATTGCTTTTACCATGCAATCTGGTTCTGATGCTATAAATGTTATTCCGCAAGAGGCAACGGTCAGTGCAAATATGCGGTTTATTCCGCACCAGGGTGAAAAAGAAAGCCTTGAGATTATAAAAAAACGTGCCGCAAAATATGGCCTTGAAACGGAAATTCTCCATGCGAATGATTATACGGAGCCGGTAGATATTAACGGTGAGGCATATACTTTGTTCTGCAGTGTAATTGAAGAAACATTTCCGGGGCTGCCGAGTTCTCCCTACGTTATGACAGGGGCAACCGATGCCCAGTTCTACCAGCCGATATGCAAAAACTGTCTGCGCTTTGCTCCCGTGATTTACGGACCGGAGCAGATGAAGGGAATGCATGGCCTTAACGAAAATATTGAGTACAATTGCCTTCCCGGTGCAGTACGTTTTTACAAGAACCTTATAAAGGCACAGAAAGCATAAAGGTAAACAATGCGTAATCAAATATTTTGAAAGGGGCCGCGAATTAATTCGCAGCCTCTTTCATTTCCCTCACATACGCTGCAACATAAGGGACTGCCTCACGTCCGTGCTCTGCGATGCGGTTGACAATGGCGGAACCAACGATGACGCCATCGGCGTATTGAGCCATTTCCCTGGCATGGGCGGGTGTTGAGATGCCGAAGCCGACGGCACAGGGAATCTGAGGATTGGCCTTGCGCACCAGCTCCACCATCTTGAAGATGTCAGTGGTGATCTCGCCCCGCATTCCGGTGACACCCAGGGATGAGACGCAGTAGACGAAGCCTTCTGCCTCCTTTGCGATCATGGAGATCCGATCATGGGAAGTGGGGGCGATCAGGCTTATGAAGTCCAGACCGTATTTGCGGCAGGTGGGGGCGAACTCTTCCTTTTCCTCGAAGGGAACGTCAGGAAGGATCAGCCCGTCCATGCCGATGTCGGCAGCGGTCTTTACAAAACGCTCGATGCCGTAGGAGAAGACCACATTGGCATAAGTCATGAAGACCATGGGGGTGTCGATCTCACGGCGCAGTTCTTTTACCATATCAAAGATCTTGTCGGTGGTGACACCCCCTGCAAGTGCCCGGACGTTGGCTCCCTGAATGACTGGTCCCTCCGCTGTGGGATCAGAGAAGGGAATGCCAAGTTCAATCAGGTCGGCACCGTTTTTAGCCATGGCTCGGACGATTTCAGCGGTGGTGGCAAGATCCGGATCTCCGCAGGTGACAAAGGCGATGAAGGCCTTTCCGTTCGTAAATGCTTTCTGTATATTACTCATAAGTGTTGACTCCTTTCATTATTCATACCCATTTTTGAAAACTCCGGGCACGATGCAGATTTGCTACTCATGGATATCCTGCCCGCGGTAGCGCGCGATGGCTGCGCAGTCCTTGTCGCCGCGGCCGGAAATATTAATGACGATGATCTGTGACGGATCCATGGAGGGGGCTAGCTTCCTGGCATACGCCACGGCATGGGCCGATTCGATGGCCGGAATGATGCCTTCGGTACGACTTAGATATTCAAAGGCTTCCACTGCCTCATCGTCGGTGATAGCCACATATTCTGCACGCCCGGTGTCGTGAAGGTACGCGTGCTCCGGCCCGATGCCGGGGTAATCCAGCCCGGCAGAGATGGAATATACCGGGGCGATCTGCCCGTATTCGTCCTGGCAGAAGTAAGATTTCATTCCATGGAAGATGCCAAGCTTTCCGGTGGAGATGGTGGCGGCTGTCTCGAAGGTATCGATGCCCCGCCCGGCTGCCTCACAGCCGATCAGGCGCACGGAAGGAGCACCGATGAAGTGGTAGAAGGCTCCCATGGCGTTGCTGCCGCCGCCCACGCAGGCGATGACAGCGTCCGGCAGCCGTCCTTCCTTCTCCATAAGCTGAGCCTTGATCTCCTTGGAGATCACCGACTGAAAATCCCGGACAATGATGGGGAAGGGGTGCGGCCCCATGACGGAGCCGAGACAGTAGTGGGTGTCGTCAATACGATTGGTCCATTCACGCATGGCCTCGGAGACCGCATCCTTCAATATGCCGGTTCCGGTGGAGACAGGAATGACCTCCGCACCCAGAAGCCGCATGCGGTAGACATTTAAGGCCTGACGTATGGTATCCTCCTCGCCCATAAATACCACACACTCCATGCCAAGAAGTGCAGCGGCAGTGGCAGTGGCAACACCGTGCTGGCCAGCCCCGGTCTCAGCGATGAGCCGTGTCTTTCCCATCTTTTTTGCCAGGAGAGCCTGCCCCAGCACATTGTTGATCTTATGGGAGCCGGTGTGATTTAGATCCTCGCGTTTTAAGTAGATCTTGGCGCCGCCCAGATCCTTTGTCATTTTCTCTGCAAAATACAGACGGCTTGGCCGGCCGGCATACTCGTTGAAGAGCGTAGTCAGTTCACGGTTGAACTCCGGATCATTCTTGTAGTGATTGTAGGCTGTCTCCAGCTCGATTACGGCGTTCATCAGTGTTTCCGGTATGTATTGTCCGCCGTGGGTGCCGAATCTTCCTTTTGATGCTGTCATTTGTTTCCTCCATTCTGCTGATCAACAATCTGTATCAGCGCTTTCATTTTATGATAATCTTTATAACCATCTGTCTCTACGCCGGAGCTTACGTCCACCGCAAAGGGATGAAATCGTGTTATGGCTTCGGCGATATTGTTACAGTCCAGTCCCCCGGCCAGAAAGTAAGGCCGTTCTGTCTTCGCAATCAGTGACCAGTCGAAGGTCTGTCCGGTTCCGCCCCCTCCGTTATCCAGGAGAATATAGTCTGCTTCGGAAGCAAGCGCCCGCATGAGCGCTTGAGGGGAGTCTATGCGGAAGGCCTGTATCACTGGCTTATCTGTGATATCCCGCAGGGCGGACAGATAGGCATTGTCCTCATTTCCGTGAAGCTGGATCACATCCATGGTTCCGGCTTCGGCCAGTGCCCGGATGGAGCAAAGAGGCTCGTTGACGAAGACACCGACTGCCTGAATGTCACTTGCAAGCTGCGCCTTTAGCTGCTGTGCCATTGCAGGGGTGACGTAACGGCGACTTTTTGGTGCAAATACGAAGCCGATATAGTCAGGCTTTAATTCGTTGGCATAGGCGATGTCCGATGCTCTGGACAGGCCGCAGATCTTGAGCCTGGTGTTCTTGTATGTATCTGGTTGTTTCGAGATATCCATGTGGGATCACTTCCTTTCGGGTTCCTGTCATTGTCCGGCCATTCGCAGGCTGTCCAGCATAGCCTTCTTGTCAGCCGCCCGCATAAGCGTCTCTCCGATCAGCACCGCATTGACACCTTGCTTCTTTAATGCCGCTATATCGGCGGCACCTTTAATCCCGCTTTCTGCCACGAACAATACCGATGGCGGAACCAGCCCACGCAGTCTTCCGGTGTTGGTGATGTCCACGGTAAAGTCAGAGAGGTTTCGGTTATTGACGCCGATGATCCGTGCTCCTGCGGACAAAGCAGAGGCGATCTCTGCCGCATCATGGGCTTCCACCAGTGCGGAGAGCCCCAGAGAATCGCAGGTGGCGATATATTCTCGCAGCTGTTCTGTCGTAAGCAGTGAGCAGATCAGAAGTACAGCGGAAGCGCCCAGCAGCTTTGCCTCATAGATCATATATTCATCCACCACGAAGTCCTTGCGCAGACAGGGGATGGAGACGGCAGCCGCGATTTCCTTAAGGTACTGATCGTTTCCCAGAAACCAGTGGGGCTCTGTGAGCACCGAGATACAGGCTGCTCCGGCCGCCTCATAGTCTCTGGCAATGGCAAGATAAGGGAAATCCGGTGCGATCACTCCCTTGGAGGGAGAAGCCTTCTTGCATTCGCAGATAAAAGACAGCTCATCACCGACCAATGCCTGTTCAAACGGAAACCCCGTATCACAGTCCATGGAAAGAGCCTTTGCCTGAATTTCCGTGAGGGGAACGGCCTTTTGCGCTTCGGCTACCCGGTTTGTTGTATATGCAGCAATTTCATTTAATATTGTCATTCGAAAACCTCCTATCGTAACAGGAATGGGCGTGGGCTGAACTGTGTTACCACTTATCGGTTCGAAACCGCGATGATTTCTTATCGGTTCGAAACCGTTACCAGCTCTTCCAGTGTCTTGGCTGCCGCTCCGCAGTCAATCTGCGCTGCGGCAAGCCGGATCCCTTCCGCTATCGTGGCAGCTTTCCCGGCGATATACAGTGCAGCGCCTGCATTCATCAGCACTGCGTCCCGTCTCGGCCCCTGTTCGCCTGCAAGGATCGCCCGCGTGATCGCGGCATTTTCGGCAGGAGAGCCGCCGATAAGGTCGCTCTTATTGCATCTTACTAATCCAAAGTCCTCCGGCTTTATCACGTAGCTTAGATATGTTCCATCCTTAAATTCGCAGACTGTAGTAGGAGCACTCATGGAGATCTCATCCAGCTTATCCTGCCCGTAGACCACCATGCCTTGCTTCACCCCCAGGCTTGTGAGTACGCGTGCCAGCGGCTCCACCAGGGATTCATCGTAGACGCCCAGAAGCTGCATGTCCGGGGAGGCCGGGTTGGTCAATGGCCCAAGGATATTGAATACGGTGCGGATGCCAAGCTCCTTTCGGATAGAGCCTACGTATTTCATGGAGGTGTGGTACTTCTGGGCGAAGAAGAAGCACATGCCAGCCGTATCCAGAAGCTCGCTGCATTTCTCCGGTGTCTGATCGATGTTAACACCCAGTGCTTCCAGACAGTCGGCGGTACCGCAGCTGGAAGAGGCGGCACGATTTCCATGCTTTGCCACCTTCACACCTGCAGAGGCGACTACCAGAGCTGCAGTGGTGGAGATGTTGAAGCTGTGGGCTCCGTCTCCGCCGGTTCCAACGATCTCCATAAGACCGTCCCGGTGTTCTGCCTTCAGGGCATGCTCCCGCATAGCGGCAGCACAGCCGGAGATCTCATCAATGGTCTCAGCCTTGGTGCTCTTCGTGGAAAGTGCCGCCAGAAACGCAGCGTTCTGTACCTGGGTAGTCTCGCCGCTCATAATCTCATTCATAACGGCATAAGCCTCGTCATAGGTTAAGTCCTGTTTGTCTACAATCTTTACAATCGCTTCCTGAATCATTTTTTTTCTCGGTCACAGCCACTATAAGGGAACAGTGACCTTTCCTCCTTCTTCATAATGATGATAATTAATGTATAGTAACAATCGTATCTCCATATGGAAATTTATGCATCGGCAATCCTCAGAAAATTTCGGATCATCTGTGCTCCCTCCGGTGTCATGATCGATTCCGGGTGAAACTGAACGCCATAGATTGGGTATTCCCGGTGCATCACCGCCATGATTTCCCCGTCATCGGTGCGTGCGGTCACCGCCAGACAATCCGGCAGGGTGCTCTCTATGGCAGCCAGGGAATGGTAGCGGGCCACCGACGTATCCTTCGGACATTCTAAAAACAGCGGGCAATCCGTATCCAGCTGCACCGTGGACTGCTTCCCATGCATGAGCCTTGCAGCATAGGATACCGTTGCCCCGAAGGCGGTACAGATGGCCTGGTGGCCAAGGCATACACCGAGAACGGGAAAATCTGAACCAAGCTCTCGTACCACATCCATGCAGATCCCTGCATCCTCCGGTCTGCCGGGGCCGGGGGAGAGGATGATGGCCTCCGGAGACATGGCCGCCACCTCAGAAACACTCATAGCGTCGTTTCGTATCACCCGGATGTCCGGGTTGATGGAGCCCACCAGCTGATACAGGTTGTAAGAAAAACTGTCATAATTATCAATCAGAAGTATCATAATGCCTCCTTTTCCGCCATTTGTAAGGCGTTTACTACGGCGGCCGCCTTGTTTAAACACTCCTGGTATTCCTTCTCCGGTACGGAGTCGGCTACGATCCCGGCGCCGCTGCGGATGAATACCTTGTTGTTTTTCTTGTAGGCAATGCGGATGGCGATGCAGGTGTCCAGATTCCCGGTGAAATCCAGATAGCCGATGGCTCCGCCGTAAATGCCGCGCTTGTTGTTTTCCAGGTCGTTGATAAGCTGGCAGGCTCGGATTTTTGGCGCACCGGAGAGGGTGCCGGCCGGCAGGATGGCGTCGATGGCATCCAACGCGGTCTTTCCATCCATCAACTCTCCGCGTACCGTGGAGCCGATGTGCATGACGTGGGAAAAACGCTCGATGCAGTGGAGCTTTTCCACGGTGACGCTTCCAAATCGGCTGATTTTGCCGATGTCATTGCGGCCAAGATCCACCAGCATATTGTGCTCGGCAAGCTCCTTCTCATCGGCCAGAAGTTCCCGCTCCAGAGCCAGGTCTTCTTCCGCCGTCTTTCCTCTGGGGCGAGTGCCTGCCAGGGGAAAGGTGTAAAGGACTCCGTCGTGAAGCCGCACCAGCGTCTCCGGGGAAGCACCGGCCACCTCCATATCGGAGCCGGAGAAGTAGAACATGTAAGGCGATGGGTTTAAGGTGCGAAGTACCCGGTAAACACCCAACAGGGAACCTTCATAATCAGCTTCCAGCCGATTGGAGAGCACGATCTGGAAAATATCCCCTTCTTTGATATGCTGCTTTGCACGTTCTACCATGGAGCAGTAATCTTCCTTAGAAAACAACGGCTTAAGCTCGGAGGTGAGTCTGCCGGGCTGCCGGGGCTTAGGCGTACCGTTTGTTATAAGCTCCGCCATCCGCTTAAGCTCCAGCTTCGCGCGGTTGTATTCCGTCTCACAGTCCGTCAGCGAGATGTTGACGATAAGGATGATCTTCTGGCGGAAATTGTCAAAGGCGATCACCTTGTCAAACAGCATCAGATCCACATCCTGAAAGCCCTCGGAATCTTCGGCATCCAGACGTAGGGAGGGCTCTGCGTATTTCAGATAGTCGTAGGAGAAGTATCCTACCAGCCCGCCGGTGAAGGAGGGAAGCTCCGGGAACCGGACGCTTTTGTTGTCCTCGATGATCTGCCGGATATATGCTCCGGGCGTGTTCGTCTCGAAGGAGAGGGAGCCGACCTTCATATGACCGTTCTGGCAGGTGATGGAAAGCTTCGGCTCGTAGCCCAGGAAGGTGTAGCGTCCCCACTGCTCATTACCGGAGACGGATTCCAGCATGTAGCAGTGGCCGGAAATGCTTTGCAGGATCCGCAGTACCTCCATGGGGGTTCGGATATCCGACAGGATCTCCATGGTGACGGGGGCCGTCTTGTAGCGGCCTGTGTCTGCGATGGATTGAATGGTTTCATAATCAGGATAGAACATGGCAAACCTCTCTTTCTGTTTTACTTTTGTGGGTGACAGTTCAGCCGCGCATTCACATGCGCAAAAAAAAGTCCTTGACAGAATCATACCAATTCTGTCAAGGACGAATAAACACTATCCGCGGTGCCACCTTGATTCACGGACCAGCCGTGCGCTTAGCAGGATACCAACATATCCCCGGCAACTGACGTATGCCAACACGTTGCAGAATACTCAGGAAAAATCCCTTTGACTGCACCCTCAGCGGTCCATTTGATGACTTGTTTTTCACCTGACTCTCAGCAACACAGGCTCTCTGTAGAAGCATCATCACCGTTATCTCCGCTTCAACGGTTTGATTTTTATTTTTCGTCATAATACCACTCGAAAAAGGGCTTGTCAAGAAAAAAATGAAATTTTTGGAAAAATTTTTTTGCCCCCTTTTTACGAAAGAAGGTTAGAATTTTGAAAAGAATATCAGAAAAATATTGAGAAAGGCAGGAAGTTTTGATATGATAACAGAAAAGACTTGCATACATGCGAACCTTGCAATACGCAGAATGCATGATTTCGGAATGGAGTTAGAAATGGAACAGACAGACAAAAGGTTTGCAGTCTTAATTGACGCAGACAATGTATCTCCCAAGTACATCAAGTATATTTTCGATGAGGTGTCGGATATGGGAGTTGCAACCTACAAACGGATATATGGGGACTGGACAGACCCGACCAAGCGCGGCTGGAAGGACGTGCTGCTGGAGTGGTCGGTGAATCCCATTCAGCAGTACAGCTATACCTTCGGAAAGAATGCCACGGATTCCGCCATGATCATTGATGCCATGGACATTCTGTATTCCGGGAATGTGGAGGGCTTCTGCCTGGTGTCCAGCGATTCAGACTTTACTAAGCTGGCGCAGCGGCTTCGTGAGGATGGCATCTTTGTGCTGGGTATGGGCGAACGCAAGACACCAACACCCTTTGTAAAAGCGTGTGATTCCTTTAAGATCCTGGAGGTCATTGCTTCCGAGGAGGTGTCCAAGGAGCAGATCACCAGCCTGGAGGATATCCGGGGAGCGGTGGATAAGATCGTGACGGAGAACAACAATCTCGGCAAGCCCACAGGGATCGCTGAGGTGGGAAGTATTCTGGCGAAGAAGTTTTCCGATTTTGATGTGCGTAACTTCGGATATTCCAAGTTGTCTACGTTCCTTGAGAGCCTGGAGAACTTTGAGGTGGTGCGAAAGGGAACTACTTATTTTGTACAGGATAAGAAAACCGGTGTTACCAGGAAGGATATCGAGGATCGTATCATCAAGCAGATCAAGGCCAACGGCGGCAAGATTGACAATATGAGTATCATTTATGAGGAACTGAAGCGGGCTTATCCCGATTTTCGTATCAAGCAGTACGGGTTCAGTCGGTTCTCCAGCTTTATCCGCAGTTTTCCCAGCTTCCAGATCGAAGAGAATGTGGTGCGGCTGAAGTAGAGGTGGCGTATGGCGAAGAAGTATTATGCAGTAAAAAGTGGTCTGACGCGGGGAATCTATCTGACCTGGGAGGACTGCAGGAAGAATGTGGAAGGATTCGAGGGAGCCGTATATAAGAGCTTTGCATCGGTTGAGGAGGCGGCGGCTTTCCTGGAAGGGACATCCGGCATGAGTGCCGGAACGGAAGAGCCAGTTGGCATGAGCGCCGGAACGGAAGCGGAGATAGCGCCTGCTATGGCTGAGGACATCCCGGAGATGGCACCCGGTCAGGCTGTGGCGTATGTGGATGGAAGCTATAACGTGGCGACGAAGGAGTATGCCTGTGGAGTGGTGTTGTTCCATGACGGCAGAACCGAGACCTTTTCTAAGAGGTTTGCGGATCCCGATCGGGCTGAAATGCGGAATGTGGCCGGAGAGATCGAGGGCAGCATTTGTGCCATGAACTATTGTCTGGAGCATGACATCAGGGAACTTACCATCTATTATGATTATGCGGGCGTGGAGCATTGGTGTACCGGAGCCTGGAAGGCCAACAAGGAGGGAACCCGCGCATATCGCGATTATTATGAGAAGGTCAGCCAGCAGGTTCGAATCCACTTTGTGAAGGTGAAGGGCCATTCGGGAGATAAATACAACGATATGGCAGATAAGCTGGCCAAGCAGGCGATTGGCCTGGTATAAAATTTATGCTTGACAAGATACCCTCGTGGGGTATATAATGCATTTGCGTTAGATACCCTATGGGGGTATAATTTATTGCAATAGAAAGAAGGGAAGCATACGAATGGGAGATACAGCCGATATGAAGGAGTGCGGGTGCTGCCACAAGACGAAGGAGCGCTCCGAGAAGGAATACAAGAACCTGATTCACCGACTGAACCGGATCGAGGGGCAGATCCGCGGGATCCGGGGTATGGTGGAGAAGGATGCGTACTGCACGGATATTCTGGTGCAGGTGGCGGCGGTGAATGCCGCGCTGAACAGCTTCAACAAGGTACTGCTTGCCAACCACATTAAGACCTGTGTGACCAGGGATATCCGGGAGGGCAAGGAAGAGACCGTGGACGAGCTGTTGGCGACGTTGCAGAAGCTGATGAAATAATTGAGTGTAACAGTTCAGCCATCGCGTATATCACGGGCGAATCATGCTCGCATGAATTGAACTGTTACAATTAAGTAACAGTTCGGTCAGACCGTGGACTGGATTGTTGCAAGGGAAAGGAGTGAGCGAGATATGGAACAATATAATGTGACCGGCATGAGCTGTGCCGCCTGCAGTACCCGTGTGGAGAAGGCAGTGTCGAAGGTTCCGGGAGTGGAGAGCTGCTCAGTGAGCCTTCTTACCAATTCCATGGGCGTGGAGGGAACAGCTTCGCCGGAGGAGATCATTAAGGCGGTGGAAAAGGCAGGCTACGGAGCTTCCAGAAAGAATACAGGGCGAGGCAGCGGAAGGTCTGCGGACGGATCTTCTGCAGGCGAAGCAGCGAATGGAACAACAGGAGCAGGCACGGGCATGTCAGCAGGTGAGGACGCGCTTAAGGATCGGGAGACACCGCTTCTGAAGAAGCGTCTGCTGGCGTCTCTGGGCTTTTTGATTGTGCTGATGTATTTTTCCATGGGACATATGATGTGGAACTGGCCGCTGCCGGGATTTCTGGCGGAAAACCATGTTGCCATGGGACTGGTGCAGCTGCTTCTTACCATTGTTATCATGGTGATCAATCAGCGATTTTTTGTAAGCGGCTTTAAGAGCCTTATGCACGGTGCTCCCAATATGGATACGCTGGTAGCCTTGGGAGCCGGTGCAGCCTTTGGCTACAGCACCTACGCGCTGTTTGCCATGACGGATGCTCAGGTGAAGGGTGACATGGAACTGGTCATGTCCTATATGCACGAGTTTTATTTTGAATCGGCAGCCATGATCCTGACACTGATAACAGTTGGAAAGATGTTGGAGGCGCGCTCCAAGGGCAAAACCACAGACGCCCTGAAGAGCCTGATGAAGCTGGCACCCAAGACAGCAGTGGTACTTCGGGACGATGTGGAGACTGAGGTTCCCATCGAACAGGTGAACCAGGGGGATATCTTCGTGGTCCGGCCCGGTGAGAATATCCCGGTGGACGGTGTAGTGTTGGAAGGAAACAGCGCTGTCAATGAAGCTGCGCTGACAGGTGAGAGTATCCCCGTGGACAAATCAACCGGAAGTCAGGTGTCTGCGGCTACCGTCAATCAGTCGGGCTTCTTAAAATGCCGGGCAACACGGGTGGGAGAGGACACCACGCTGTCCCAGATCATTCGGATGGTGAGTGACGCAGCGGCCACCAAGGCTCCCATTGCCAAGGTAGCAGATAAGGTCTCCGGCGTATTTGTACCAGTGGTTATAACCATTGCGGTGATCACGATTCTTGTATGGCTGCTTGCCGGGGAAGGCATTGGCTTTGCATTGGCGAGAGGTATATCGGTTCTGGTAATCAGCTGTCCCTGCGCATTGGGGCTTGCCACACCGGTAGCCATCATGGTAGGAAACGGCATGGGTGCGAAAAACGGGATATTGTTCAAGACGGCGGTTTCCCTGGAGGAGGCCGGCAAGACGCAGATCGTGGCACTGGACAAGACCGGAACCATCACCAGTGGAGAGCCGGAGGTGACGGATGTGATAACCGCGGAAGGGGTTGCAAAGGAAGAGTTGCTTCAAGCAGCTGCGGCGCTGGAAGCGAAGAGTGAGCACCCGCTGGCGAAGGCAGTGCTGAAATATGTTGGACAAGTGGCAACTGCCGGACAGGAAAACATGACAGAGCAGCCGACAGTGCAGGAGCCGTATCTGCCTGAGGTCACCGATTTCAAGGCCCTTCCCGGCAACGGTTTAAGCGGCATTCTGGCGGGAACAGCCATAAGTGGCGGCAATCTGAACTTTATCAGCAGCCAGGCAGAGGTCTCTGAATCTATAAAGGTGCAGGCTGAGAGGCTGGCGGAGGAAGGCAAGACGCCCCTGTTTTTTGCCAGGGAAGGAAGGCTGCTTGGAATCATCGCAGTGGCGGATACGATCAAGACGGACAGCCCTGAAGCCATCCGGCAGTTGAAGAATATGGGCATTCATGTGGTGATGCTCACCGGGGATAACGAGCGGACAGCACGCGCCATCGGAGCCAAGGCAGGTGTGGACGAGGTGATCGCCGGGGTGCTGCCCGACGGGAAGGAAAGCGTGATCCGCAGTCTTAAGGAAATGGGCAAGAAGGTAGCCATGGTGGGCGACGGCATCAATGATGCACCTGCATTGACACGGGCGGACATTGGAATTGCCATCGGAGCCGGTACGGATATCGCTATTGATGCAGCTGATGTGGTTCTGATGAAGAGCCGTCTGTCCGATGTTCCGGCGGCCATCCGCCTAAGTCGTGCAACGCTTCGGAATATCCACGAGAACCTGTTCTGGGCGTTCTTCTATAACGTCATTGGTATTCCGCTGGCGGCGGGGGTGTGGATCCCGATATTCCACTGGCAGTTGAATCCCATGTTCGGCGCGGCGGCCATGAGCCTGTCCAGCTTCTGCGTGGTGACAAATGCGCTGCGTTTAAACCTGTTTCGGATGCATGATGCAGGCCGGGACCATAAAAGAAAGTCAGCAATAGGAATAGAACTTATTGAAAACTCAAAGAAAATGGAGGAAAAGAAAATGACAAAGACAATGAAGATCGAAGGAATGATGTGCGGACACTGCGAGGCAGCCGTAAAGAAGGCGTTGGAGGTACTGCCGGAAGTGTCGGAGGCGGTTGTAAGCCATGAGGCCGGAACTGCAGTAGTGACTATGACTGCGGAGGTTTCGGATGAGACGTTGACGAAGACAGTCGAGGCGCTGGATTATAAGGTTGTTTCGGTGCAGTAATTCGGGAAAGCTTGCTGGATCGCTGTGTCAAGATCGTGCTAAGAACCAGGCATTTACATTGACATATCCCCATGAAGTATGGTCTCATAGTTACAGAAAAATGTCCTGCGGGCATATTGGTATGCCCACAGGACGAATTTTTGGAAGGATGTGGAATATAAAGGCATGGACGGCGATCCAGATAGTAACATTTATATGTCAATTTTTTTGTTGATCATTCTGATCTTCTTAAACGCGATCTTCGCCAGTGCGGAGATTGCCGTAATCTCAATGAACGATGCCAGGCTTCGGAAGATGTCTTCAGATGGAGACAGACGAGCCCGGAAACTGGTACTTCTGACGGAGCAGCCTGCCCGCTTTCTGGCGACCATACAGGTAGCCATCACCCTGGCGGGACTCTTGCAGAGTGCTTTCGCAGCGGACAAGTTTGCTGATCCGCTGGTGTCAGCTCTGACAGAGGCAGGTGTTGCTTTATCTCCGGGAATCCTGAAAAATATCTGTATTGTGGTCATCACTTTGATTCTGGCCTATTTTAATCTGGTCTTCGGCGAGCTGGTGCCCAAGCGTATTGCCATGAAGAAGTCGGAGGGCATGGCTCTTGGCATGTCCGGCATGCTGTATTTTGTGTCCAAGGCCTTTGCACCTCTGGTGTGGCTTCTGACGGCCTCTACGAATCTGGTGCTCCGGCTGTTCGGCATGAATCCCAACGAAGAGGAGGAAGCCGTGACGGAGGAGGAGATCCGCATGATGCTTGCTGAGGGCAATGAGAAGGGAACGATACCTGCTGAGGAAAATGAGATGATCCTCAACGTGTTTGAATTCAATGACATCTCGGTGGAGGAGATCTGTACCCACCGACGGGATACCGTGCTGCTGTTTGAGGAGGATCCGTCCGAAGTATGGGATGAGATCATTATGGAAAACCGTCACACCTATTACCCCATCTGCGGCGAGGACCAGGATGATATCATAGGTGTGTTGGATACCAAGGATTACTTCCGCCTGGCGGATAAGACGCGGGAGCAGGTGATGGAGCATGCGGCGGAGAAAGCCTTCTTCATTCCAGAGGGTATGAAGGCCAATGTGCTCTTTCACCGCATGAAGCAGGCAAGAACCTACTTCGCAGTGATCATCGACGAGTATGGCGGCATGTCCGGGATCATCACGCTTCATGACCTGATGGAAGCCCTGGTGGGCGATCTCAATGAGAAGGAGGAGCCGATGAAGCCTCAGGATATTGAGTGCCTGCCGGAAGGAACCTGGAAGATCCAGGGGTGCGCGGACCTGGAGGAGGTGTCCGCGGCCTGGAACCGCCCTCTGCCGATTGACATCTACGATACCTTCAGCGGTTACCTCTGCGGCTTGCTTGGCCGGGTGCCGGAGGACGGCGAGAGCTTTATCTGGGAGAATGAGGCCATGAAGGTGGAGGTCTGCCGGGTGCAGGGCCATATGATCCAGGAGGCTGTCGTGCAGTTGAAGGAGCAGGAGACGTGAAAGGAGCAGTAGTGATACTGCTCCTTTTTGTTGTGGCATGCCTGGCGGTGTATGTACGATTTTGATTGCGGCGTTCTATACCCCCATACCTTTCGGAAGTTCGGAACGATCTGATCCAATAAAGTCTTTGGGAGCCATGGTTCTGTATTTGGCTGGTGTAACCCCGTAGAAATTCTTAAATGTTGTATAAAAATACTCAACGGAATTAAAGCCGGAGTCATAAGCAATTTCCTGAATGGAATAATTTGAATCCAAAAGCAGTTTACAGGCATACTTTACACGAAGGTTATTTAAGTAATCCTTAAATGTGATCCCGGTGATCTTCTTAAACAAATGGCCGCAGTAGTTTGGCGTGAATGAAAACATCTGTGCCAGCTCAGTCAGAGAGAGGTTTTCCTGAAAATGGGACTGCATGTAATTTATCATGTTATTTACCAGTGTATTATTGATTGGTTGCAGGGTATCGGAAGATTTGCGGGCAATATCTACAAACATTTCATTGATGATAGCGGCAGCCTTTACCCTTGATAATATCTTTGGATCCTCCTGCTCATTGAAAAGAAGCTCCATTTTTTGCAGAAAAGCCTGGGTTTCTTCCGGGCTAAATGTGCAATGCAGCGGATGAAAGGAGGAGAGGTGCGCGAGTAATTTTTCATGCAGCATATCCGGGGCAACAGCCAGATTTATGCTTTTCATCCCTTTATCCAGAGTCAACTGATGCTTGTCGTCTGTTGATAATACCCACGCATCCCCGTTTTTGATCTGAAAGGTTGCATTGTTGCAGTTATGAATACCGGTTCCTTCAATAAAAAATTCCAATTCGATAAAACCGTGCCAGTGAGGACGTGAGACATAGCCATTTTCCCAAAAATATTTATAACATACATAACCGAGATTCGACGGAATATTAACATCGCAAAAAAACATCTGCAAAATCCCCCTTTAGTGTTGATTTCTTTAAATATAACACGGATTGCTACCATTATCAATGGAGAAAAAAATAGTATAATTAAGATATTCAAAGTAACATGACACAATTTTTATAGAAACTGCAAGAGGAGAGAAGCATTTATGGCAGAAAGAGGACCGATCACAGCAACTTTTATAGACGAGATAACATATGATATGCCGGCGCCAAACTGGTCGACCGAGCAATGGAAGCAGGAACTTGACTACATGGTCGAGATAGGGATCGATACACTTGTTTTTATTCGAGGGGGATTTGCCGATAAGACGATTTTTCCTTCGAAGGTTTTTGGCACGGAATATACGTATGACTTTGCGGGATTAATTATGGAAGAAGCAGCCAAACGGAATATGGATGTGCTTTTTGGCCTCTATGCATCCAATCTTGATTGGAACCATGGGGATGCGGCACAGGAGATACGGAAAAATCGGCCCTTTATTGATGAGATATGGCAGCGCTATGGAAATATGCCATGTTTTAAGGGATGGTATATCCCCCATGAGACCTGTTTTGATGTTTTTAATATATGCGATGTGATGCACGGCTTATCGGCGATGTGCAAGGATAAGGCACCGGATAAAAGTGTATTTATCAGTCCCTTATTCCGAACAGAAGCGACATGGCTCGGCCCGGCATTTACCCCGGAGCAGCATTATGAAGAGTGGGATCGTATATTTACCAAAGTGGGAAAAGATATCGATATATGTGCTTTTCAGGATGGAACAGCACCGACAGCTAACATGAAGGAATATTTTGAAATGAATGCAAAGCTGTGTAAAAAACACGGAATCCACCATTGGGTAAATGCGGAGACATTTGAGCGCGATGTGAGAAATATGTTATATCCGATTTCATTTTCAGCCCTGCAGCACAGACTGGAGCAGCATCAGGAACATGCAGAGAAGATCATTACCTTTGAATTCTCACATTTTCTGAGTCCGCAGTCGATCTTTCCTTCAGCGAGGAATTTAAATAATCTATACAGACGATATTATATGGAAAAGAAGTAAGGGAGGGATGACATATGGAACGTTCGAGAATCCAGGAGTTAAAGGAGTTTTATCACAATCATCTGATGAAGGATGTTCTGCCATTCTGGATGCAGTCAGACCTGATTGACAAGGAGTACGGCGGATTTATCACAAGCATAGACCGGGTGGGAAAAAGCTATAACAACGATAAAAGCGTATGGTTTCAGGGAAGATGTCTCTGGACATTTTCGAAGCTGTGCAATGTATATGGTGCGCAGCCTGCGTGGGCTGAGGCTGCCGATGCAGGTGCAGAATTTCTGAAAAAATACTGTATTGATAACGAGGATGGCCGGATGTATTTCACGGTAACCAGAGATGGAAGGCCAATCCGAAAAAGGCGTTACTTTTTCTCGGAGAGCTTTTTGGTAGTTGGTTTTGCAGAGTATTATCTTCTGCGCGGGAAGAGAGAGGATTTGGAACTGGCAGAGCGCTATTTTGATCTGATGTACCGTATTTACAGAGATCCATCCGCGGATCCATACAAGATTACCCCGAAGGAATACAGCGCGGTACGGGATCTTCATTCGAATGCCAATCCAATGGTGCTTGTAAGCTCAGCGCAGACCCTGCGGCGTATCGACCCGGACAGAAGCGGATACTATGATGAAATCATTAAAAGCATTATTAACGATATGTTGACTTTACATTATAAGGAAGATTTGCAGTGCGTACTTGAGAATGTCTGTAAGGATGGCAGTATTCTTGATAATCCGGTGGGGCGAACCATCAATCCGGGACATTCCATTGAGAATTCCTGGTTCCTGATGAATTATGCGAACAACACGGGCAATAAGGAGCTGCTGGAAAAGGCGTTAAATATATTGCGGTGGTCTCTTGAAATCGGCTGGGATAAGGAGTATGGCGGCATTTATTACTTTCGGGATGTTTATGGTCGTCCGTGTGAACAATTGGAGCATGACATGAAGCTGTGGTGGGTTCATAATGAGGCTCTGATCGCCACCTTGTTCGCTTCAAATTTAACAGGGGATGCCTATTACGATAAATGGTATGAAAAAATACACAGCTATGTATTTAACCATTTCCCTGACAAAGAATATGGGGAGTGGTATGGCTACCTGCACAGAGACGGCAGTGTTTCCCATGAGCAGAAAGGCTCTTTGTGGAAGGGACCGTACCATTTACCACGTTGCCTTATGCTGTGTGAGCAAATATTAGGTGATTGGGAACGTGGGGAGAAAGTACAGGGATTGCTTTGAAGCATTTCGTTGATTTTCATTGAAAATATGGAAAAATCTACTAGCAAATCGTTGATTTGTTAAAAAATGGCATGCATTACTGAATTTACAGGAACTGCATGACATAATATAATTATCTTACAAAAGCAAATAGACTTATTACAGAGTGTACGGACAGGAACGAAGCGACATAGGAGGAGGTATGCATGAAGAATGTTCATAAAATATGTAGTTTCATATTAATCATCGCAATACTTTTTACAAGCACGGGAAATGTATTTGCGGAGACTATGGATGATACTGCTTCGATAATTCCTCTATCAGAAGAGCTGGACAGCGATACCTACGCTGAATATCTCGGAACAATTTATGAGAGACTGCGCGGGGCAGGAGGAATTGTGTGGGAAATTAACGACAGTCTTGATTCTGTCGGAATGCAGACCACGATCACGGTTCCGGCGGATGGGACGTATACGTTGGGAATCTCCTATAATAGTGCGAAGCATGAGAAATCTACGATTGCATTGACGGTAGAGATTGATGGCGAGAGTATAGCGAAGGATGTACCGTCCTTGCAGCTGGACAAGATTTATCAGGATGCAGGAGAAGTGCGGCGGGATGGACTGGGAAATGAGTTTGCCGCTGAGCAGATCGATTTTGCACAAAATGCGTTTCTGTATCCGGTGGACAGTGAGACCGTAAAGCCATATCAGGTGTATTTGACGAAAGGAGAGCACATCGTCTCTCTTGCTTCGCTGAATGATGATCTGTTTGTATCGGCACTGGTATTAAGAGCCGGAGAGGACGTAGAGGCTTATACCAAACCGGAGGAGGGAGCCTTCTACCAGGGAGAACCGATTATCCGGGAGGGTGAAAAGAGTTTATGGAAGAATAGTTCGTGGCTGATCGCATTGGCGGATAGTGGGAGCTGGAATGTGAGCCCTGCAGATCCTGCGTTGAAAAAGATCAACTATGTCGGCGGAAGCAACTGGAAGCATACCGGAGAGACCATTACATGGGAGATTGAAGCCCCTAAGGACGGCTATTATCAGCTTGGATTCTCCTATCGGCAGAGCTATGTGGTGAACTACAGCAGTTACAGACGGCTGTTGATCGATGGGGAGTGTCCTTTCGCGGAAGCAGACAGTATTGAGTTCCCCTATGGCTATTCCTGGGAGAAGATGACGGTGTCTGACGAAAATGGGGAACCATACCTGTTTTATCTGACGGAAGGCGTACATATCATTTCACTGCAGGTGACACTGGGAGAATATTTTGACATCTGCAAGCGTCTGGAAACGGTGGTAGGAGAGCTTGGAAACCTGAATCTGAAGATAACCATGATAACCGGAGAGACGGTCGATATCAATCGGGATTATGATCTGTTTCAGAATATACCGGATCTGGAAGAGCGTTTTGAAGCTTGTGTGACGGAGCTGACGGAATTAGAAAAAGAAATTGACAGGGTTTCTGATGGTGACAGCAGCTCCTATTCTTTGGTATTGCGAAACATGACACGTGTCATCCGGCAAATGTTGAAGAACAAGTATTCAGCAGCTCGTTATAAGAATGATTTTTATACCAACTATAGCAATCTAAGCGTCTGCTTCAGCGATATGCAGATGATGCCATTGGATATAGACCAGATCGTTCTGTCTGCACCGGGAGATACGAAGGCCTGTGCAGAAGAGGGCTGGTTTACCAGCTTTTTCAAGAAGGCCGGTTTTTCGCTGAGGCGATTCATCAACAGCTTTTTCGTAGATTATAATAGCGTATCCGGTGAAGCAGAAGCCGGAGAGACAGAGAAGCTGACGCTGTGGGTGAACTGGGGACAGGATCAGGCAAGGGTTCTCAATGCATTGATTCAGACAGATTTTACGGGGAAATATGGCATTCCGGTGGAGGTTCAGGTTGTAAATGCCAGTGTTGTCCAGGCAATCTTGTCGGGGAACGGGCCGGACCTTGTGCTCCAGCAATCTCGTACGGAACCGGTAAATCTGGCAATGCGCGGAGCCTTGTATGATCTGACGCAGTTTGACGATTATGAAGAGGTGCTTAAGCGCTTTGCGGACGGGGCAGCGACTCCATATTATTATCAGGGAGGCCTGTATGCACTGCCTGACACGCAGACCTTCAATGTTATGTTTTACCGAAAGGACATCTTTGAAGAATTGGAGCTGGAGGTTCCAGCCGATTGGGAAGCATTTAATGGCGTCACCAAGACATTGCTGCAGAACAAGCTGTCTGTATGGTTGCCGTATACCCAGATCAGTAGTACGGATACTGTGAATACCGGAGTGGGAGGGCTTACTTTATATCCGACGCTATTGCGGCAGAATGGGGTCGACTTATATGAAGAGAATGGAACCAGAACGACCCTGACTTCACCGGCTGCGCTGGAAGTGTTTAAGACCTGGACCGATTACTATACGAAGCTGAAGCTGCCGGTAGAGATCAACTTCTACAATCGATTTCGCGCCGGAACATGCCCGCTTGGCATCACATCGTATTCCCTGGCTGTTACGCTGACTACAGAGGCGCCTGAACTGGAAGGCCTGTGGGGTATGGCGGTGGTTCCGGGAACCGGAAAAGAGGATGGCAGTGTGAATTACGAAACGGCGGGAGGAGGCACCGGATGTTCCATATTGAGCATGTCAGAGAATAAGGAGGCAGCATGGCTTTTCTTAAAGTGGTGGACGTCCGCAGAGACACAGGAGTCATACTCCGCAAATCTGGAATCGATCGTAGGCCCGCTGGGACGTGTCATGGTGTCCAATACAGAGGCTTTGGAATCCTTGTCATGGACAGAGGAGGAGCTGAATGCAATTTTAGCTGCGCGGGAAAACGTGCGGGAGTTCCCCGAATATCCCGGTGGATATCAGGTGTCACGTTCCATTGATATGGCATTTTATGAGGTCGTAAATGATGGCGTAAACGAGAAAGACGTTATGACAGAATGGGGCAAGAAAGCCGATGACGAGATCAGAAGAAAATGGGAAAGATATGGTTCAGGGGTAGTGACTTATGCAGAATAGAAGTGTAAAAAAATCTTTCAAGAAGGCAAAACATAGAAAACGAAGAGGATTGCTGAGCGGGCCGGCATATTACTGGATGCTCCTTCCGTTTATCGGATTGTTTCTTTTATTTACGGTAATACCGGTTATTTCCTCCATGGTACTTAGCTTCTCGGATTACGATATGATTTCAGCTCCGTTGTTTGTAGGGTTGAAAAATTATCTTTATATGTTTACGGAGGACCCGGCTATCGCTACTGTTCTGAAAAATACGATGCTTTTTGCCATTGTCACGGGGCCTTTGAGTTTTATTCTCTCTTTTTTGCTGGCGTGGCTGATCAATGAATTCCGGCATGGACTGAGGAGCTTTTTCGCGTTTTTGTTTTATGCTCCCGCTCTGGTTGGAAGCAGTGCATATCTCATATGGCAGAACATGTTCAGCGGTGACAGCTATGGATACGTGAACAATATTCTGATGACATTGGGATTGACTACGGAGCCGATCCTGTGGTTTAAGAATCCGGATTACAACATGGTGATCATTATGATCATTCAGCTCTGGATGAGCATGGGCGTAACATTCCTGGCGAATCTATCGGGACTCCAGAATGTGAATGAAGAGCTGTATGAGGCGGGCGCCATTGACGGAATTCGTACACGCTGGCACGAGCTGTGGTATATTACGCTGCCGTCCATGAAGAGTATTCTGTTCTTCGGAGCGGTTATGCAGATCCAGGCTGTATTTTCCATCGGACCGCTGATAACCGTGCTGGCAGGTTATCCCAGTGTGAATAATTCAGTGGATACGTTGGTGAGCTATATCAGTGACGTAGGCAGCGTGCGTTATGAAATGGGATATGCATCAGCTTTGTCTGTATTATTGTTTGGCATCATGGCATTGTTCCGTATTGTTGTTGGAAATGCCCTGAAATTAATAGACAAGTGAGGGAGAGAAGATGCTTCATGCGATAAAACAAAAGCTTAAGGGAAAACCGAAGCCGCAATATAAGCGGTATACCCGTTCTACTGCGGGAAATATCCTGTTTTTTACGATTCTTGCAGCAGCCGGCATCTTCTCGGTGATGCCGCTTGTATACTGTGTAAACGCTGCTTTTAAACCGTTGGACGAGCTCTTGAAATTTCCGCCCACTATTTTTGTGAGGCGGCCTACACTGGAGAATTTTCTGACACTTCCCTCTATATTGGGAAGTCTTGGAATACCGATATCCAGATACTTTTTTAACAGCCTTTTTATATCGTTCGCGGGAACCTTTTTCCATATTGTGGCAGCTTCCATGGCGGCATTTGTGTTTTCAAAAACGCAGATACGCGGTAAGACAGTGCTGTTTATGATCGTACAGTTTGCGTTGCTGTATAACGGTTATACACTGTCGATCCCGCAATATCTGATATTCAGTAAGCTGAAAATGATCGATACCTATTGGGTATACATACTTCCGGCCATACCGTCTTCTATGGGATGTTTCCTGATGAAGCAGTATATGGATGCCAGCATTCCAGACAGTCTTTTGGAGGCGGCCTGTATTGACGGAGCAAAACCCATGCGGATATTTTTTAACATTGCAATGCCGATGGTGAAACCGGCATGGATGACGTTGTTCCTGTTCTCTTTCCGTGAAATATGGTCGAACATATCCGGCGGGACGATCTTCCGGGAACAGTTGAAAACCTTGCCGCAGATATTTTCTACCATCACTGCCGGTGGAATTGCAAGAATGGGCAATGCCATGGTTGCGACTGTGTTGATGCTGATTCCTCCGATCATTGTCTTTCTGGTAACACAGGCGAATGTAATGGAGACCATGAGCAGTTCCGGTATTAAGGAGTAACGACACATTCATGGAATGGAGGCCTTTATGAAGAGACAACTGATAAAAAAGATCATCTGTTTATGTGTATGCCTGGTGACACTCACATCGCCTGTGACGGTGCTGGCATCAGCGCCGACAGAGCCCTATACACATCAGACAGGTGCCGATGGTGAAAGACGGATTGTATACAGCCGTGATGTATATGCTGCGACAAGACAGATCAACGCCAGCACCCTTGGAATTGAGAAATTATCGGGGATCACAGATATCTATTGTACCGAAGAGGGGATGGTTTATCTCTTATGTGGCGATTCCTCCCGTCTGCTGGTACTTAACAGTGATTATGAATTGATAGAAGAACGGAGCATTCGAAAGGAAGACGGTGGTTCCTTAAAGTTTTCCGGTGCGCAGGGAATCTATGTGAATCATGACGGATCTATGCTGATAGCAGATACCATGAACAGCAGGGTATTGCTCATTGACAGTGACGGAGTAGTGCGTCGGGAGCTGAAAACACCGGAATCGGATGTTATTCCTGAGGATTTTTATTTTCAGCCTACCAAGGTGATCCAAGACAAAGAAGGCTATCTCTATGTGCTTAGTATGGGCTGTTATAATGGGATACTTCTATACTCGGAAGCGTATGAGTTCCTGGGGTTTTATGGTGCCAGCGAGGTGTCCAGTACCGTGCTGGATACGCTTTCCTATCTGTGGGAGCTGCTGACCAGCAATGATGAGAAGAAGTCGCAGCAGGCGAAAGTGCTTCCCTATACAGCCATCGATCTTGCCATCGATGAGGCGGGGTATATCTATACCTGCACCAGCAGCGGAAATACGACAACTCTGGGAGAGGGGCAGATACGGAAGCTCAGTCCCGGAGGGACGAATATATTATACAAACGTAAGCTGGACGGCACATCGTCCTCTTCCTCCAATTACAACTTCTTTGAGGATGAACTGACGGAACGGCTGGGGCGATATCGGGGACAGCAGGTAACGGCGCTGGATGTCAGCGATGCGAATAATGTATATGCGCTGGATTCTACTTACGGGAAGATCTATATGTATGACCAGGATTGTAACCTGCTTACGGTTTTCGGCGGTGGTGTGGGAACCGCATCCCGGTTGGGAACCTTTGCATCCCCGGTGGCATTAGCCGTGAATGGAAATGATGTTCTGGTAGCGGATTCCAAGGGTTGTACCATCACATTGTTTGAACTGACTGATTTTGGAAAAGTGCTGCTTCAGGCACAGGAGCTGTACTATAACAGCGAATATGTGGAAGCGAAGCCTTATTGGGAGGAGATTTTGTCCCAGGATGGCAACAGTATGCTGGCATATAAGGGAATGGCGAAGGCTTCTTATGCAGAGGAGGATATCGATTCTGCTTTAAAGTATGCCAGGTTGAGCAAGGATTATGTAACCTATGATTATGCGCATCAGGAGCGTATGAAACAGGTGATCTCAGACCACTTTGCTTTGTTGTTCCTTCTGGTTGTACTGATCCTTGCGGGGCTGGTTGTGTTGCTGTTGAAAATACGAAAACGGGAAACGCCGCTTATCCGAAATGAAAAGCTGCATTGTTTTTCCTCTGTACTGCTTCATCCGTTCCAGGCATTTTATGATGTGAAGTACAGAAGCCGCGGTTCCTTGAAGATCGCTGTAACGGTGATGGTATGTTTGATGCTGTCGGCAATGCTGCGTGACACCGCCTGTGGGTTTTTATTTAAATCAAGTGACGCACTAAGCTACAATGTTCTCTTTACCCTGGCACAGACGGTGGGACTTTTGGTTTTATGGTCAGTTGTGAACTGGGCGGTATGTACTGTCATGGGTGGAAAAGGTCGATGGAAGGAGATCTATGTTGTAAGCTCCTATGCGATGCTTCCTATGATTATTTACAATATGATTTATGTGTTGCTCTCTCATGTGATGTCATTGGAAAGCGTTGCAATTATGACCAGTATTCACATGATAGCCATGGTGTATACCTTTTTTGTCCTGTGCGTGGGGATCATGGCGATTCATGAATACGATTTTCCGAAGTTTATGATTACCTCGATGGTGACCGTGCTGCTGATGTTTTTGGTGGTATTTATCGGCTTTATGATCGTAATACTAATCCAGCAGTTTGGTAATTTCCTGTATTCACTGTTTATGGAGGTGGTGTATCGATGAGACGTAAGAAACGTATGGCGGTGCTGACGGCAGTCGTGATCCTGATTGCAATTTTCTTATATGGCTGCAAAGGAACAGAACAGCCGGAAAATTTGGGATTTTCGGAAACACCGGAGACAGTCTCCTCGCAGACGGTGGCTTCCAATAATCTCTTCTCACTGGAATGGGACGCTGAAAAATCCTGTATTTTGCTGAAAGAGAAGGAAACAGGGAAGATATGGTCCACAATTCCCTACGATCATTATCTGTCAGGGGAGACGGACGAAGATATGAATTCTCCCATCTACATTGAATATATAGACAGTGTCAGCCTGGTAAGTGTTGTGGACAAGGGGTTTTCGGACTGTGTGGAGAAGGGAGCGATATCTTCACGCAAAATCGAGAATGGAATCGAGATCGTATATTATTTCGAAGGTCCGGGAATCTCAGTTCCGGTACAGTATTGTCTGCGGGATGATGCGTTTGTGGTGTCGGTAGATTTCGGCAATGCCAAAGAGGGCGCAAACAAGCTGCTTTCGGTATCGGTTGCTCCGTTTCTCTGTTCTGCGGTCAACAGCTCGGAGGATTCCTATCTGGTTGTACCATCCGGGTGCGGGGCATTGATGTATCTGGACGAACGGGAAGAAGGAACCAGAACATGGTCCGGTGAAGTATATGGACAGGATCCCTCCCGTCTGCTTCCTGAGAGCCTGATGGAAGATGAGGCAGTGCGCCTTCCCTTTTTCGGCATCAAGGACGGTGAGAATGCACTTCTTGCTGTCGTGGAAGAGGGGGCTGGGTCTTCCGTTATCACAGCAAATGCAGGGAATCGTGAAAAGGGACATTCCAATGCATACGTCAGCTTTTATGCCAGAGGATTTGATGTCTCCGAGGCGAAAATGGCATGGGCGATGAGTGATGTATACAGGACAGAGGAAACCATTCACGTGGAGAAATCCGTGGTAGCATTTTATCCTTTGGGTGGAGAGGATGCGGATTATGTGGGGATGGCGGCACGTTATCAGAAATACTTAAAGGATATGGGCTGCTTAAATGGGGAGGCCAAAGAGCAGCCGTACGCGCTGTATATTACCGGAGGAGCCAGGGTAAAGGAACTGTTTCTTGGGGTTCCGGTTAAGAAAACGAGAGCTCTGACAACCTTTGAACGGGTGGAGGAGATGCTTGGTGAACTGACCGGGAATATAGAACAGGCTCCGGCGGTTCAGCTGCGTGGCTTTGGAAAGAGCGGTCTGGATCCGGGAAAAGCGGCAGGCGGATTTGATTTTGCTTTTGTATTTGGAAGCAATGATGATCGACTGTCTTTGGAAGAATACTGCAGGGAGCATGGGATACCGCTATACACGGATTTTGATCTGGTTTATTTTGCTTCCGGCGGAGAGGGCGTGAGTACCTTGCTGGATGCGGCAAAATCAGCCTCCTCCCATAAAGTAAAGCTCTATTATAAAAATAAAGCATTGTGGCACTATGAGGAGGATGAACCGGGATATTTTCTGGTAAAACGCGAAAAGCTGCAGTCGTTAGTTGATAAATTAGAGGAGACAGCGGGCAAGAAAAAGATCTCAGGTATCAGCCTGTCCACCTTGGGACAGATTGCATATTCTGATTATTCAGGAAAACAATACAGTGTGCGTGAGAATATGGATTCTGATGTACAGAAATACCTTACCCAGCTAAGAGAGGCCGGAACCGGGATCGCAGTACAGAGTGCCAATGCCTATGCTGCGGCAGTGTCGGATAGTGTTTTCGAAGTAACCGTATCGGACGGCGACTACATTGCACTGGATGCCGGTATCCCCTTGTATCAGATGGTATTTAAGGGGTATGTATCGCTCTACAGCACGGCGGTCAATACAACGGAGGATTATGAGCGGTCTGTCATGATGGCAGTATCCGGCGGCACCTCACTTGGATTTTCCATTATAGGAGACTATGATGCGGATTTTGCAGAAACACCCTATACGGGGCTGAATGCCTCATCCTATGCGGGAAATAAGAGCAGGCTGATGGAAACGGTTGCGGAATGTGCGGATTACTATGCTGCTATCCGCGGACAGACGATCACAGATTATGAATTTATTTCTGAATTTGTTACGAAGACCAGCTTTAGCAATGGCACTGTGATTTATGTAAACCACAGTGATAAGACGGTGGAATCGCCTCTGGGAGATCTTAAGGCCTATGGATTTTCCTATATATTGGAGGAGAATTAAATGGAGAGAGTGAAGAAAAAACAAAAGATAAAGAAACAGCGTGGAATAGAGGATGTAAAAAGCCGTTATGGATTAAGGTTTATTACGCTGTGGCTGATAGGGCAGGTTTTATTCTTTATTGTGCCGATTTTTAACTCCCTGCGCTATTCCTTTTCCAATGTGAAGCTGGCGGCTGGTGGGATCGAAACTGCCTTCTGCGGATTGAAGCATTACAAGGCAATGTTGACAAGCAATGCGCTGTATGTGGATAATCTGCGGGATGCAGTGGGGGATATGTTCACATCTCTTCCCATCATCATCAGCCTGAGCCTGATTATGGCACTGGTATTGAATCAGAGATTTCGTGGTCGGCTGATCTTCCGAGGAATATACTTCCTGCCTGTCATCATTGCCAGCGGCGTCATTATGCACGTGCTGAAGGATGATACGATATCGGTTCCGCTGTTTACCATAAGCAGTGGGGCGGGTTATCAGAATGAATACGGTGGGATGATTGATTTTAAGGAGATTCTGGGGAACCTGGATCTGCCGGATCAGATATTGAAGCTTTTTGCAACGTATTTAGGGAATGTGTTCGGATTGATATGGAGCTGTGGTATCCAGATCATATTATTTCTATCCGGACTCCAGAGTATTCCGGCTCAGCTATACGAGGTCTCCAAGATCGAAGGAGCAACGAAGTGGGAGGAGTTCTGGTATCTTACCATTCCCATGCTGAAGGACATTATCCTGTTGGTTGTAGTATACACCATGATAGAGCTGTTTACGTCACTGGACAATCCGGTCATTGCGCAGGCTTATTCGGTTATGTCTGACACGCAAATCTATGACAGCAGCTCTGCGATGCTTTGGGGATACTTCCTGCTGGTGGGAGTGGTCTTAGGTGCAGTGATGGCAGCATACAATCATTTTTGTCTTAAGAAGTGGGGGTAGGAAAGGATGAAGAACAAAGCTTTTGGAATCGTAGTTTCCGTATTCCGTTACATATTTTTGATATCATTCAGCTATGTATTGCTATATCCGCTGCTGTATATCATCGTTCATACCTTTCAGAATCCTGCCGATTACTTTGATCCCACTGTACAGTGGGTGTCAAAGAATTATACCCTTGAGAATCTGAAGCTTGGCACGAAGGTGATCGGATTCTGGTCGGGACTGCGGTCGACGGTGCTGGTTCAGCTTGTCAGTGCATTTGTCCAGATTTTCAGCTGCGGAGTTGCGGCATACGGGATGGCAAGATTTAAGTTCAAAGGAAAGAAAATAGCGAATGCATTGGTGCTGCTTAATATTTTGGTTCCTTCCACGATGATCCTCATTCCGAGCTATTTGAATTTCCATGACGTGGATTTTCTCGGAATTTTGGGATTTATCGGGAAGAATGTGGGAAAAGACCTGACCGTTAATCTGCTGAATACACCCTGGGTGTTTTATCTGCCTTCCCTTTTTGGCGTAGGTCTTCAGTCAGGACTTGTAATATTTATTTTCGTTCAGTTTTTCAAGAGCTTCCCCAAGGAACTGGAGGAAGCAGCGTGGATGGATGGACTGAATCCGTTTGAAACCTTTTTCCGGATCGTGATCCCCTGTTCGGGGGAGGTGTTTCTGACGGTTACGATCCTGTCGGTCGTATGGCATTGGAATGAGTATTATCTGCCATCCACATATCTGACAGAAAATTATCCATTGGCAGTTAAGGTATACAATGCTTTTAACACATTTTATACTGCGGGATACAATCAATTCAGCGGAGAGACCGTGAATGCGGTAATGGCAGCATGCTTCCTGTTCCTGCTGCCGGTACTGATCATGTATCTGATCCTGCAGAGACGGTTTATAAACAGTGTAATACAAACAGGAATCAAGGGCTGATATCAACAAAGCGAATATTCATACAGTTAGAAAGGGGGACTACCATGGAAATGATAAAAAGATAAGATCAGGTACGAAGTAAGAAGATAAAGCAAAACAAAATTTCAAGAAGCAAAGGAGAGAAATAACATGAAGAAAATAATCGGAATACTTATGGCGGTACTTTTAATGTGCCAGTTGGCTGCCTGCGGTGGTACACCGACAGAAGATGATGACAACAACAAAAATAATAACAATCCGACAAATAATACCATCACAGAGGGAGACACAAATTTATCATGGGAAGAGATTAAGGCGCAGATGCCGGAGAGCCTTAAGGGTACCACAGTGACGATCTATAACTGGAACGAGGCAAATCTTGCTACCGGTTCGGTGTTCGCAATCCAGAAGTTCGAGGAAGAGACAGGAATCAAGGTGAACTGGGTGACAGGAAGCTATGACAGCTATGCCACAGATATTGCAGCAATGGTGACTGCCGGAGAAGCACCGGATATTGTCCGTTTGAGAGATGCAGATTTCTCGATGCTGAAATTACTGACACCATTGAATGAGATCAATTATGATTTTACGGATCAGGCATGGAACCATAAGCTTATGCAGGAGTATCAGGTGAATGGCAAGCAGTATGCAGTGGCATTAAAGGATACGCCGTATGTAAATCCACTGGTGATGTATTATAATCGCGCTTTTATCTCAAAGTACAATCTGGAAGATCCCTATGAACTGTGGAAAAACGGAGAATGGACATGGGATAAATGCATGGAGATCTGCGAAAGCTTTTTGGATCAGGCAGGAACAGAGTTTAATGGTCTGGCAATGTATATGGGTACAGATTATGCCACCTCCCTGGGAACATCGCTGTTCTCCTATGATCCCCAGTCAAGCCAGTATGTGTCGCATATGTCAGATACAGCGTTGGTGAGAGGCTGGCAGTTTGTGGCAAACAATGTGAAAAAGGGACTTATCATGGACCGGGTTTATCAGAATATCTTCTTTGAAAAGAACTTGCTTCTGTTCTGCAATATGGGAGGTATCGGAGCGCGTACCACACACAATTACTTTGTAGAGCACAAGGAGAATGGCACCTTGGGAACCGTGCCGATTCCAAAGGTTGAAGGACAGGATACGTATTATCAATTCCTGACAGAGTTAGAAGCGTATGGAATTCCCAAGGGGGCGTCAAATCCAGAGGGAGCGGCTTACTTCTTACGTTACTATCTGGATGCGGCAAATTATGATATGAATTCCTTCTATTGTGACGATCAGGCAACAGAGGTTATAAACTGGTGTATGGAACAGGATTTCATCAGTGACATGCAGCGTATTATCTATAAGGATCAATATGGCGTAGACTGGACAGATATTGCATATAACTTAATGACTTCCGATCCGGGCCAGATCAAGACACATCTGGATACCTACAGCCCGATCATTGATGTGATTGTCCAAACCGGTAATGATGTGCTTTCCGGCCTGTCAAAGTAATCGAAACGTGTAACGGAGGAGAAAAGAATGAATTTGAAAAAGGGATTGCTGATCATGTGCTGCCTTGGGCTGTTGATGGGAATGGCCAGCTGTGCAGAGAAAGAAGTGCAGGGGGGAAAAGAGATCGATACAGACGTGAACAAGCCCAATGCGGATAAGGACAAGGATGCGTATGTGTTTGTATCAGAGGGAAATTCTGCATATCGGTTGAACCCGCAGACAGGCGGTGCAGACAAGGAGGCAGATGCGCTCCGTGAAACGATCATGAATGCCACAGACGATCTGAATACATCTGGCGGGACGGTTTATTATATCTCTTCCCTGAGCGGAGATGACAAGAATGAAGGTACCTCACCGGAGAAAGCCTGGTGTACGCTGTCGGCTTATACGAAGAACAAGAAGCTCTTAAAGGCGGGGGACACGGTTTTATTTGAACGGGGCGGCGTATACAGAGGCGGCGATAATATTCCGTTGATTTCCGGCGTTACCTATGGAGCATACGGTTCCGGCGCCAAGCCAGCCATCTATGGCTCCAGGAAGAACTACAGCGGTGAAGGCTCCTGGAAGAAGACTGACATGGAGAATGTCTGGGTCTGCAATGAATATGTGGTGAGTGACGTTGGGGTTATTGTGTTCAACCATGGACAGGCTGTAGGGATCAAGAGACTTGGCGAGGGCGAAACGCTGGAAGAAAATCTGGCAGAGCTTCAGGCAAACTTCGAATTTTATCATGATCTGGGGAATGCAAAGCTGTATCTGTATCTGGATCACGACCCATCGGAGACCTTCTATGACATCGAGATCTGCGAAAAGGGCAATATCTTAAAAGGCGCTTCCGGCTGTAAGGATGTTACCATTGACAACCTCAGCATAAAGTATGGCGGTGGACATGCCATAAGGTTTGATGAAAATGCAAGTCATATCGTTATCACGAACTGCGAGATCGGCTTTATGGGCGGTTCCATACAGAATGGGACTACCAGATACGGCAATGGGATAGAGTTCTGGAATGGCTGCTCCGATATCCTGGTGGAGAACAATTGGATCTATCAGATCTACGATGCAGGCTTCACGCATCAGGGCGGCGACGTGGGAGGATATGTACAGGAGGATATCACCCTCCGCAGCAACCTGGTAGAGTATTGCTGCTATTCACTGGAGTTTTATGTGGGAAACTCCACGGAGGATCTTATGAAGAACGTCCTGTATGAAGGAAATATCGTCCGTTTCGCAGGATACGGCTGGGGCATGGTACGTCCCGATCCTATGGCGGTTGGAGCGATCAACGCATGGGGCTTCCAGGATGCGTTCCAGACAGAGAACTTCGTGATAAAGGACAATATTTTCGACATGTCTGCAAGGTCTCTGATCGTGCAGTATTATAAGGAGGGACTGGATATCACCTACACAGGGAACTCCTATTACCTGAAGGAAGGAAATGTGGCGATCTGGAAGGGCCAGGAGCTTTTGACGGCGGAGGATCAGAAAACGATGGAGGAATCTGTTGCTGTGATCGATAAGAATCCGAAAACGGTGCAGTTTATACAGCAGCAATAGAAAGGGGAGAATTAACTTATGAAGAAAACTTTAAAGAAATATGTTACTTTCTTGCTTGCGTTTTTGATGATGGTTTCGGCTTTCGGTAATTATCTGCCTGACAATTCGAAAACTGCAAAAGTGCAGGCAGCAGAGCCGTCAGGCAATCCGGCCTATATGGCGAAGCTAAAGGGAACGCATGTAGATGGGGCTGGAAACAGCCATAGCTGGGTGCGGACATACCAGACAATGGGAGCAAATCCCGGAACGACTTATCAGTTGAGTTTCGACTATTATGTGGAGGAGAGCAGCAGTGCGGACAGTGCCGCAAGAGCCATTTTGTGGACCGGTATGGCGGATCCGGCAGTGAAGAAGATCATGATGGCGGGCACGAAGGGAACCATGGAGATGACCTATACCGCCCAGGAGGGTGAAAGCTGGCTTGGAATCGGATTTGAGAGTGAGCCCAATGCGGTATGCTATATCACGAATGTAAGCCTGAAGGCGAAGGACTCCGATACAGAGCTTTTGCAGAATGCTGATTTTACAAGAGAAGGTGGTTCCTGGATCGGTTGGGCGATCAGCGGAAATGCTGTCTCGGATAAGGCAGGTTCTGATACATTAGCTGCAACCTATGGACACGAAATTCTTCCCTTGGATACAAATCTATTCCCGAAGGAAGAGGAGCCGGAGGTTCCGGAAGGGATCCCGACCGGAGATCCGGAATACATGGCGAAGCTAAAGGGGACTTATGTGGATGGTGCCGGAGAGAGTCATAGCTGGGTCTGGGTATATCAGGCGATCACGCCGACAGCAGGAAAGACTTATCAGTTTACCTGTGATTATTACGTGCCGGAGGGCGATGGAGGCAGAGCCGTCCTGTGGTCAGCGACCGATGATAACGGAATCGGTCAGACAATGGAAAGTGGAAAACAGGGAACCGTGGAGCTGAGCTATACAGCGAAAGCGGGTGACAGCTATATGGCAGTGCGTTTTCAGACGGAACCGAACACGACCTGCTATGTCTGGAATGCATGCGTGAAGGAAGAAGGAGGCAGTGTCAATCTCTTAACGAACGGAAGCTTCAAGAAGGAAAACGGATCCTGGATCGGCTGGATCGTGGGAGGAAGCACGGTCACAGATAAGGCTGGTTCGGATCAGGCAGTGGCAACTTACGGGCAGGAGATCCTGACATTTGATAAGAGCCTGCTTCCGAAGGAAGAAGAGCCGGAGGTTCCGGAAGGGATCCCGACCGGAGATCCGGAATACATGGCGAAGCTAAAGGGGACTTATGTGGATGGTGCCGGAGAGAGTCATAGCTGGGTCTGGGTATATCAGGCGATCACGCCGACAGCAGGAAAGACTTATCAGTTTACCTGTGATTATTACGTGCCGGAGGGCGATGGAGGCAGAGCCGTCCTGTGGTCAGCGACCGATGATAACGGAATCGGTCAGACAATGGAAAGTGGAAAACAGGGAACCGTGGAGCTGAGCTATACAGCGAAAGCGGGTGACAGCTATATGGCAGTGCGTTTTCAGACGGAACCGAACACGACCTGCTATGTCTGGAATGCATGCGTGAAGGAAGAAGGAGGCAGTGTCAATCTCTTAACGAACGGAAGCTTCAAGAAGGAAAACGGATCCTGGATCGGCTGGATCGTGGGAGGAAGCACGGTCACAGATAAGGCTGGTTCGGACAAGGCAGTGGCAACTTACGGACAGGAAATCCTGGCATTTAATAAGAGCCTGTTCCCTGGCGAAAAGGTTCCAGATAAGATTCCAACGGGAGATCCGGAGTATATGGCGAAGCTCAAGGGAACCCACAAGGCACCCAATGGCCAGATGTATACGTATGTCAATGTCATGCAGGCGATCACGCCGGTTGCCGGAAAAACCTATATTTTCAGTTGCAATTATTATGACAGGGCAGCAGATGCCGGAGCATCGATCCTGCTCTGGAGCAATACATCGAACGAATCGGGAGCAGATGCCAACGGAAGGTTGCGGAGCAGAACAAAGGCAGGCATGGAAGGAACACTGGAACTGACCTATACGGCAAAACCGGGTGATAATTTTATTGCAGTATCCATGGAATGTGATCCAGATTCCGAATGCTATATGTGGAATCTCTGCCTGAGGGAACAGGGCTCCGATATAAATCTTCTGAGAAATGGTAATTTTAGAGAATTAGACGGTTCCTGGATCGGCTGGATGGTTGGAAGTCTGACGGTGAATACCAAAGCGGATTCCGATAAATTGACGTCGACCTACGGGCAGGAGATCGTCAGCTTCAGCCGAAAACTGATTGAATCCATGAAGGAAGAAGACGCTGCCTTAAAGACGTATCAGGATCCCAATAAAGCGTTCAGCTTTGATGATGTGAATAAATACAAGGATATGGATCTTCGCATGGTAAAAAGTGCTACTGTTGTAAATCCAGATGCAAATGCGGAAGGCTTAAAGAGTGACACCGTGAAAGAGGATCCGAAGAACAAACAGGACAGCAGTTTGGGAATGGTTATCGGAATCTGTGTGGCTGGCATACTGGTTGTGGGTTTGGCAGCAGCCGGGACTGTTCTGGTTCTTAAGAAGAAAAAAAGCAAGAAGTAGGCAGGTGTTTCACAGACACCGACAGAAAAAAGTGAGAAAAGGAGCGTACAGGATATGAAAAACATCTTGAAGAAATGTGTTTTGTTGCTAGTGGCAGTATTGCTGGCAGCCGGAACAGTGGGGACGGATCTGCCAGCCCTCTCCACAGCTTCCCGTGTGGAGGCTGCGGAAGATGCAGATGTTCCAGAATATGTGGCGAAGCTTAAGGGGACTTATACAGGTGTCAGCGGCACAGAGCACAAATGGGTTTCAGTATATCAGACGGCCGGTGCAAGTGAAGGAGCAACCTATCGGTTCCGTTATAGCTATTATGTGGCGGAAGGCAGTTATACCAAAGCCGTTATGTGGACAGGAACAAGGACAGAGGCAGCAGCACAGAGCATGAATAGCGGAACACAGGGAACCGTGGAGCTGGAATTTACTGCTGAAGCGGGGGAGAGCTGGTTTGGTGCGAAGTTTGAATGTCAACCGGACACGACCTGTTATATCTGGAATGTAAGCCTGAAGAAGGATGGTGACGATAAAGAAATTCTGTGGAATGGCAATTTTAAGGAAGGAAGCGGTTCCTGGATCGGCTGGTTTATCGGTGGAACGAAAAGAACCAATAAGGCAGAATCGGATGAAGCCGTGGCAGAATACGGACATGAAGTCCTCCCATATGATTCCAGCTTATTCGACAGCGATATCGCGGATTGGAGCGTGGAACCCAGGCTGGAAACCGCAGTAGACCTTACCTATAAGACGGCCTTGAAGGTGGAGCCGGTGAGTGGAAGCACACCGACGATGTCTTTTGTGATGACCGATGGAAATGGCTGGGAGAAAGAGGAAACGGTAACAGGTACACTTGGGACAGACGGCAGATACAGCTTTTCCCTTGAAGTGCTTCCGCAGCAGATGGCATATACGATCAAGTCAACGCTGGCCGTCGTAACTGCAAGCGGGAAACAGATGCAGACAAAGGAATATTCCGTGAAGGAATACTGTACGTCAATATTGGAAGACAGCGGCAGCCAGACGCCTTTAAAGAACCTGATCGCCGACCTGCTTAGATATGGCAGGCAGACACAGAAGATGTTTGGAATAGAGGATACGATCACCAGTGACCTGGAGTCTGCAATAAGCGGTCTTGGTAACAATGGGACATTGGCAGATATAACCGATTATATCACGTCGCCGGTCTCAGGCGACCAGACAAGCAGCACTTATAAATGGAAGAGTGCCAGTCTGGTATTGGATGGAAGAGTCACCCTGCGCTTTAAGTTTACAACGGATGCGGATATTTCGAATCTGACAGTCCGGGTAAATGGAGCGGATTATACGGTGGGCGGTACGAATGCAATCTTGCATGATGAAAACGGCGGATTCTATTATGTCGATTTTCCAGTAGCGGCCAATGAACACAGTGAAGCAGTGAGTGCCGGGTTCTATGTGGGCGGGCAGCAGTCCGGTGCGACGTTGACCTACAGCGTGCATACCTATCTGTATCGGATGAAGGACCGCGAGAACCAGAAGGATCTGCTGCAGGCTGTATATAATTACGGTCAGTCAGCTGAAACGTATAGTCAATACATGCATGCAGGTCTGGACAATGAGCTTTCCGATGCGTGGGATTTTTAAAAGAAATGCATACACAGGCATTTTACAGATGTCAAGAGAGGCGGATGATCTTATGGAAAATGAAAAAAACAGATATATGGAGCCGGAACTGGAAATTATAGATATGGGCGACAACCTGGAGCTTATTACAGCAAGTACTGATTCGAATAACCCATGGGAGACAGGCGACGATAATTTTTAATGATGAAAGCGAGGATGGGAACATGAGAAATACGATAAAGAAATATCTTGCATTATTGCTGATCGCTGTCATGGCGGCGTCAACCCTGGGAGGTTTTCTTGCGAATGGGTCAGCAGTATCCCAGGTGAAGGCAGCAGGTAATCCGGAATATATGATGAAGCTGGTTCCGGGAGGAGGCGCGGTGTCGAATCCGTTTGCATTTGAGAAGGGCGAGACCTATACATTAACCTGTAATTATTATGCGCAGACATCAAATATGGCTGCAACAGAATTAACGTCTGTTATATTTATAACGGATACATGGCAGAGTGTGGGCGCCGGTGAATATGATGGGAGAAATGCCGGAGCTGAAAAAAATAAAGTACAGAGCCTGACGGTAAAGTATAAGACCGGGGATAACAATAACTGGATGGGAATCAGATTCTCAAATAACAGTACGGATACTACATTTTATTTCTGGAATATTAAAATCTGTAAGGGAGATGGAACCGTTAATATTTTGGATAATGCTGACTTTACTAGTACAAATGGAAGCTGGTTTCATTGGCAGCTGGCGAATTACAATGGCGGAGAGTTTATTGATACCGCGGAAAAATCCCAGGCTGCTACAGAAGCAACAGGCAATACGATCGTCCCCTATGACACCAGTATTGGTGGCGACAATACAGAGCTGCCGGATTATAGCTGGGACGGAACGGCGAAGAGGGTCACGATCAGTAACGATGTGAATCTGAATCTCAATCAGACAATCACGCGCTATCATCTCCAGCAGGAAGGGAAAATCTTTATCGGATGGAAGGATCAGAACGGAAACACATTGGCGGCAGATCAGGTGAATGGACATGATTTTAAGGAAGGCGATGTGCTGACTGCCCAGTATATGGATTATGATCCTAAGGCAGGCGGAGATTTTGCCATTCGGTCCGAAGAGATGCGTACAGACGGAAAGCTGGGACTCCGGTTTATCGTGGAGATGAGCAATCAGCTCGTCGATAATTTGCCGGGAGCGGGAGAGTATGGGACCATCGTTCTTCCAAGTGAGATCCTGAATGCCAATACTTGGGCAGAGCTTACCTATGACGGTGAATATACTTACAATGGTGCGACATATAAGACAGCCGTAGTAAAGGGAACAAATACGTATCAGGTGCTGGACGATCGTATTTATTACACACTTTGTATCACAGATCTGACGGCGGAAAAGTATGATCGTCAGTATACGGTGAAGGGATATCTGAAATATACGGATCTGAACGGCACGGAGCAGATATTGTACACAGATTATGCGTCTACAGCGCCATATCTGATATCGAAGGATACCTTAAAGGGTACAGAAGTGAGCAGCGAGAAGAAAGCGATATTAGAAAATATGACACAGACAGTGGAAGCAAAGTGGAAAGAAGAAAGAGCGGCAATGGAGACAGGGGCAACAGATTTTGTAGGTACCAGCGCAGATCCGACCGGATGGATGTACCAACTTACAAATGGTATCCGGGTGCGCGAAGCCGCCTTCGATTCCGGCAAAGGCGGAGATCCGGTAGAGATCATCCAGCTCTCAGACTTTCATTATAATTACATCAATGACCTCGACCGGGCGGAAGCAAATCCAACCCTTATGTCAACATATGAGAAGCGGACATGGCTTGCAAACGGTGGTTCTGTAAAATTAAGCAGAACATTACTTGAGTATGCACGTACAGCGGATCAGGTGGTGATCACCGGAGATGTCATGGATTATCTGTCTCACGGTGCCGCGGAGTTAATGTATCGCGAGGTCTGGGATAAGTATCCTGACACGATAATAGCGGTTGGAAATCACGAGTATGTACAGCAAATGCAGGGAACGGTTGCAGAATCACTGACAGGAGATACAAGATGGCAATGGCTGAAGAATATCTGGCGGCATGATCCTTATTATACCTCGAAGGTAGTCGGGGACAAGGCCATGGTGATTCAGATGAGCAATGGGGAAGGGAAGTTCTATGAGAGCCAGTATGCTAAGCTGAAGGCGGATATCGAAACGGCAAGAACGAATGGATATGTAGTGTTGCTCTTTATGCATGAACCGCTGAGCACTGGGAATGCGAGTGATGCAAATGCAATGGCTATATACAAGGGTGATTCGGCATCGGCAGACTTCTATAACTATAAACAGGGCCACATCATTCATCCGGACCATGATACGACGGGAATTTATAACCTGATAACGAGCAATGCGGACGTGATCAAGGGAATATTCAATGGTCATGTTCACAGCAGCTACTACACGGAGGTGTCAGCAACAACGTCAACCGGTGAGAGCACTGTGATCCCGCAGTATACACTCACATCGTCTATATACGATACTGGATATGCGCTCAAGATCACAGTAGAGTAGAAAAAGGGTAAATAGCATGGGAAAAGGAAGACTTACAAAACGAAGCTGTGTGCTTATCGGATGTATCGCTGTTCTGTGTGTTTTTATCGTATGCTGCATCTGTTGGAACCGGAACAGGACAGACCGGAGTGGGAGAGAAGAAGTAGAGCAGTCTGATGGCAAAGGAACCGGGGAAGACGGAGCCGATAAAAACAAGGATACAGAAAAAGGTGCTTCCGAAGACCCGCAGGACCAGAAGGTGGAATTACCGGATGACGTTTTCGAGGAGACACATGGAGACGGTAACGGTTCCGCAGGAAGCGGAACTGGCGGCAACGGAAGCGGCAGCAATGGAAGTAGCAGCAACGGAAGTGGCAGCAACGGAAGTGGCAGCAACGGAAGTGGCAGCAACGGGAATGGTTCGGCCGGCAACGGTGGTAATTCAGGCGGTTCAGAGAGTAGTGACAAGGCCATCATACTGCCGGAAGTTCCCATACCTTGACAGGAGGTAAGAACAGGAAGATGCGAGATGTAAGAAAAGCAAATTGTCCGCGCCCGGATACAGATCAATATCTGGGCGGCGGCGCCCAGTGCCGATTTGAGGGACTGATAGATGACACAATGCGGTTTGTAGAGGACTTTCAGCTTATGGACGAGGCTCACTGGAAACGGTTCGTGGAGCAGTTTCGTATCCATTCTGATATATATGAGTCTATATGGCCCACAAATGGCTGGCGTGGAGAATATTGGGGCAAGATGATGCGTGGCGCATGCTTTGTGTATGCATATACAAGAAATCCGGGACTGTATCGTATCCTTACAGATACCGTCTTGGATATGATGAGCTGTGCAGAGGAAAGCGGACGTATCAGTTCCTATATTATAGAGGATGAATTTACAGGATGGGATATCTGGTGCCGGAAATATGTGTTGCTGGGAATGCAGTATTATCTTGAAATCTGCCAGGAAGATAATATGGCTGAGAAAGTTGTTGCATGCATGAAGGCGCAGGCGGATTATATCATGTCCAAAATCGGGTATGAAGAGGGGAAAAAGCCGATTACCAGGGCAACCGGTACGTGGCGTGGACTAAATTCATCTTCTTTGTTAGAGCCGATTGTCAGGCTGTACAATATCACGGAAGAAGAAAAATATCTTTCCTTTGCAGAGTATATTGTGAATGTGGGCGGAACCTCCATTGCGAACATTTTTAAGCTTGCGTATGAGAACAAGTTTTATCCATATCAGTACCCGGTCACGAAGGCATATGAAATGACATCCTGCTTTGAAGGATTGCTTGAATTTTACCGGGTAAGAAAAGAGGAGTGGCAAAAAACAGCACTTATCCATTTTGCAGACAGAATCCTGGAGAGTGATTTTACGATAATCGGAAGCAGTGGATGTACCAATGAATTGTTCGATCACTCAACCGTGCGGCAGGCAAATACCACGAATGAAGCGATCAAGCAGGAAACCTGTGTGACAGTTACGCTGATGAAGTTTTTCTACCAGATGACGCTGCTTACAGGAAAAGCGGCCTATGCAGATGCCTTCGAACGTTCGTTATATAACGCGTATCTGGGGGCAGTAAATACACAGAGATCCATGGGAGTTGATATGCGGACGCTGTGCGGTGGAGCGTATCCTGATGCAATACCGGAGGTAATGCCTTTCGACAGCTATAGTCCGCTGACAGCAGGTACCAGAGGAATTGGAATAGGCGGCTCACTGATGATGCCGGATCGGCATTTCTATGGCTGCTGTGCCTGTATCGGTTCGGCGGGGATCGGGCTGGTTCCGAAGATGGCGTTGATGAGGTCAGAGAGGGGGCTGGTCGTTAATCTATATATTCCCGGCAGTATCGAGACAATAACTCCCGCCGGAGGAAAAGTTCGCCTTGCGATGGAAACCTCATATCCAAGGGAGGGAAGCGTGAAAATCCGTGTGGAACTTGACAAGACGGAAGATTTTGCAATTTCGCTTCGAAATCCGGCCTGGAGCAGGTGTACAAGGCTGACGCTGAATGGAGAACCACAGGAGGCCGGAGACGGTTATATCGTGCTGAACAGAACATGGAATCATGGGGATGAGATGGAACTGGCTTTTGATATGAGAACAGAGGTTGTGCGTCCCATACCTTACGGACACGACATCCTGATGACCAATATTGATTGGTATCAGGATTATGTGACACCTGTCTATGATGAGGAAGACCCGAAGGCGAAGAATCACGTGGCACTCAGAAGAGGACCGCTGGTACTGGCCGCTGACAGTCAGTTTGGATATGATGTGGGAGGAGTTTTTGACATGGCTGTTTCAGCGGCGGGATATGTGGAAACCGAATTCCCGGAAAAGGAACAGGCATCTTATCCGAATATTGTGGAATTGGAGGTTCCCTTAAGGAACGGGGAGCGTTTCCGCGTGACTGATTATGCGTCAGCAGGGAAATTGTGGAATGGAAAGAGCAAACTGGCGGCATGGATCCGAAAAGTGTGAAAACCACTGCGGAAGTATACGTGTGTAATTGAGAAGATGTGATTATGTATTTTCCCTCGACCAAGAACGGTCGGGGGAATTTTCTTGACA
>CAVGED010000005.1:0-13842 GCA_963628035.1 Paludibacteraceae bacterium | reverse complement strand
TTGATCCAGTCCTCCCGCACCAGCTGAGGGCGCGGATATTCCATTCTTAATGCAGACTCCATTTTAATTCCTCCAGTTTATTCTGCTTTTTGCCAGTCTCATATATAGCAGATCCGGCTCATACCCGTCACTATTTTGATTAAATCTCTTTAATCAACACACAACAATGCACGGGAAGTTCAATGGTCAATTCGGTAGTTGTTGAAAAAAGTTCGCCATCATGTTTACTGTCGACCATATAAATCTCATATCTCCCTTTGCGTCCAAAGTCGATTTTTACTGTTTTTGATGCTGTATTATCATCGTCAGAGTAATGAGTAATTACTGCAAGCACTTTGTCTGCATCATTTATACCGCAAATCGTATAAATATTTTCCACTTTGGAACTGCAACGGATCTCAGATTTGCAGTCATAGAACATACCGTACCAATATAGTGGATAATAGCCCTTAAGTCTCTCATAGGTATAGTAATCAAATGCACCGCAAAAAACCGAAGGTCGTGTATCATAATACATAAGCATGTCAATGGTTGAGGGTTGGGCTGCTGAAATACATGCCATGGTAAAAGCGGCACCCTTAACACCATGAATGGTTTTCAACGAATACACATACTCATCGACCCATCCTTTTACATAGTTCCATTCGTTTAGGATGCTTTCAGCCTCTTCGTACCCGTTTCTGTCCATAAGCTTCCGAATTCTATCAGCCTTATCAATCATTGCCTGCGGCTCAGTGCAATATATATGCCAGGAGAAAAAATCGAGAGAAACACCGCGCGTATTCATTTCGCCCAAAAACTCTTCCGCCCATTCTTCGTTATAAGCAATGGCCGGACCTCCGATCTTCAGTTCCGGGAAACACGATTTTAAGTGTTTGGCTGCAATCTCATATAAGTCGAAAAATTGTCTTTTGGTGCCACCCCAGGTGCGCTTATTATTGCTGTCATCAGGATCGAGATCCGGCTCGTTCCATATTTCCCAATATTGAATGCCAAGATTGAAACCGTTGGCCCAACCATAATTGTAGTGCCTTATAATATGCTCACAGATAGTGGCCCATTTCTTAAAATCGGCTGGTGGAAGTGTTCCATGTTTCTTCACTTGGTGCTCAATGGTTTGTCCGAGGCGGAAAAATGTTTCCGTGCCGGCCTCAAGTGTTACAAGTATCGCTTCATCGGTGCAGGCAAAGTCATATGCGGCAGGGTCTTCCGGATCTGCATCAAAATCAGGAAAAATAGCTGAAATATCGTGTGCGTACGGTCCGCCATAGACCGCGGTATCGTTTGAGTCATGGTTCCTCGAATATGGAATTCTTGCGGTTTTGTAGTCGTCAAAATTTGAACGCTTCTGATCGTTGGCATTCCTTTTATGCCAAGGTCCTCCGTTTGTAGCATTTAGCGGTTTGAATTTCCCGAGACATTTGTTCAAATCAAATTTCAAAATTTCCATAAAGGTTCCCTCCTAAATATTGATTAAAAGTAACTTGAAGCGCAATATAATTCTTAACTCGGCCCATGAATCACAAGCTCATCTTCACCATATTCGGAAGCAACAAATTCAGCCGTATTCATGCAGAATTTTCTTGGTTTGAAATTTTCTTTATTTCCACTGTGACAGTGATATGCGCACAGCAACGTTTTCCCATCTTTTGACGTTGTAAAGCTGTGATGTCCCACTCCCACAAACGCACCTTTCCGGTGTAAAATCGGATTCCCACAGAATTTCTTAAACGGACCTAGCGGATTCCTTGCTGTAGCTACTCCGACCGCATAATCAATACACCGTGTATGATTTGCTGAATATGTAAGGTAATAGATGCCTTTATGTTTCAATACCGCCGGTCCCTCCACAACAGAAGAATCTATGGTTTCCCATTCTTCCTCCGCCTCAAGAAGGCAGTCTTCATATACTTCCTCCATGTGAAGCAGATCCTCCGACAGCCTTGCCACATAGATTCTATTTCCGTCATGTACACGTACATAATACAGATATACGGTTCCGTCATCATCCACAAACATATGGCCATCTATTGCTTTTCCTTCATAAAGCCATCTCTTCTCCTCCTGCTTAAACGGTCCGAGTGGATTGTCTGCGACTGCCACTGCCATATGCTCCTCTGCTGCATATACCATATAAAATTTGCCATTATGGTAAAGAACCTCCGGTGCCCAAAACCACTTTTCTCCGATCACATCTTCTTTTTTCAGGCAGAATCCTTTATTCTCCCAATGAATCAGATCAGCAGACTGATAAACATAAAATCCATCTTGATTCCCTATCGATGTATCAAAAGAACGATGGTCTTTCAAAATTCTGTCATTCTCAATTGTACAATACATATAATACTGATCTTCATACAGCAAAACAAACGGATCCGCGCCCGCCATGATCGGATTTCTAAATTTGTTCTCCATATTTATTCAATCTCTTCCTTCTTAAGACTTATGTAACGCACCTTGATAATTTCCGGTTTCATCACCGTTTCACCCGCAGGGTCATGATCTTAAACGGCTTCAGCTCCAGTGTCGCTTCATTTCCTTGCACCTCGACCCGTTGCGGATGCTGTTCCAGCATATCCGTGATAAAAACCTCTTTCACTTCAAATCCAAACTGAAGTTTGCAATTCGTGTATGCATTTTGACTCTCGTACAGCCGGATGATAATGTCTCCGCTTCCGTCTTCTGCCAACTTCACAGTTTCCACGATCACATTCTTCTCGGAAAGACGAAGCAGTGACCCCTCTGCGTATTCTCCCATTCCAACATAGACCGGATGATTTAACTCATAACCTTCACGCACCACATTACTGTGGAAAAAGGTATCCGAAAACGGCATGACAGAATAGGTAAACTGATGTAACCCTTTATCTGCATAAAGCGCAGGTGCTGCTGCAGATTTCAACAGTGTCAGACTCATTCTTCCCTCTGTTGCACCGATGCCGTACTTGCAGTCATTCAGAACCGCAACCCCTCTGTTCGCTTCTGCCAAGGCAGACCACTTATGCTGGCATACTTCAAACCGATCTGCATCATGCTGCCTGCTCTTGTGATTCGGACGTTTGATATGTCCGAATTGAATTTCGGAAATCAGCTCATCTGTATGAATATTGGTATCAAAATCCACTTTCAACAGCTTATGGGTTTCCTTCCAGTCAACCTCTGTTTCAAAATCAATCCTTCTGCTTCCCTTTCTAAGAGAAATTCGTTGCCGGATTTCAGAATGATTGATTTTCTTCCTTACCACGAAATCAGATACCAGATTACCGCGGCGGACGGTTCCTACCTCCACAGAAGTAATATCCGTTACTTCCAACTTCTCATAAAAGCTGTCGATATCCCATGCATCGAACATCACCGGAGCATCCTGGTAAACATGAAAACGGTTGGACGCAGCCTGCAGAAATTCGATGCCGGTTGCCTTATCCTTCACACTGATCAACTCGCCATTCTCATTAAATGCTGCATAAATCAACTCATTTTCAAGATATAACCCGTTATCCTCTGCCAATTCAGAGACCGCTTCGCCTTTTGCCCGATGATAGGTTGACATGCCGCAGGATGGCACATCCAAGACAGCAATCGTCTTTCCATCTCTGCACTGGGTTTCTACCGCGTTTCCTACACTGTCAGATATGCCCTCCCATCCTTCTGGAAGCACAACCATCGCTTTTCTGTCCCAGGAAAGCGTGTTTAGCACCGTAATAGTGTCCGGTGTTTGCTTTAACGCTGAAGAAACCACCTCGTTTGTAATTGTCTTTGCTCCCGCAATCACCTTTGCCAAACTCTTTTCGGCTCTTTCGTAAACCTCTGTAATCGAGGAACCAGGTAAGACATCGTGGAAGTGATTAAATAATTCTTCCGCCCACAGATTCCTTAGCGAATCGCTCGTTTCGTCGGATTTTCCAAGCAGGGCAGACCAAAATTCCGCCTCATGCAATGCACATTCGCTCTGCCTGTTTAATTTCTTTGTCCTTGCCTGTGAAGTGTAAGTACCTCTGTGAGCCGCATAATACAATTCTCCCTGATACTTATTTTTTACTTCACACGCACTTTCCACATAGCGGAAATACTCATTCGGCGCTTTCGTCTCTACTTTCGGAAGTCCTTCCAGATCCTTTTCGCGTTTCAGATACTCCTGATGGATCCGTGTAGCGCCTCCGCCTCCGTCCCCATGTCCATACAAAAACAATTTTGCAGGTATTTCTCCTCGTTCCGCATTCAAATGTACCCATTTATCACGAATCATATTCGGGGAAGCGCCACTGGCATAATCTCCGGTAACATGTGTCAAGACTTCTGAACCGTCCAGGCCTCGCCAAATAAAGTTATTATATGGGAAGGAATCTCCTCCATTGTACAACCATGATACTTTCGCATTTAAAAAATATCGGATGCCGCAGCCCTTCATGATCTGTGGCAACACCGCACTGCCCCCAAATATATCCGGGAGCCATAAGATCTCACTGTCTACACCAAACTCTTCCGCCATAAAACGTTTTCCAAACACGAACTGGCGAATCAGGCTTTCACCGCCTGGAAGATTGGTATCCGCCTCCAGCCACATACCGCCTTCTACAACGATACGTCCTTTTTTTATCCATTCCCTGACTTCTTCATAAAACTCTGGATAATCCTTCTTAACAGAGGCAAGCAGCCAAGGCTGACTATGAAAATATTTATAATCCTCATATTCCTCCAGCAAACGGATCTGATTTCCGAGTGTTCTTGCAGCCTTACGTCTTGTCTCTTCCACGGTCCAGAGCCATTCCAGATCCAAATGCGAATTTCCGATGGCATACATCGTTGGCGCACTGGGTCCGTTTTTGCATGCCAGCACCGGAGCCATGACCGTCCGCACCTGCTTCACCATTTCGACAAACTCAGGAAACGGCGCCTCTATGTCCAGCATATCGCATACCTTTTCCAGACATTTGTCAATGCTCGCCCGTCTCCAGGAACTTTCCTCAAAATGTCCGCGCAGCTCATTTAACGTATTTAAATCCATCCAGAATTGAAATACTTCTTCCTGTAAAACTCCGATTTCCCCATTACGGATGCTCTTCTGCTCAATATCCTCGGCAAATTCTCTCCGATTGTCTTCCGGGATAACCGCCACAGTACACGGTATCGTATTTGTGGTGCTTGAGAATCCATCCAGTCCGGCATGTCCGGCATACACTTCCATAGCAATCGTGAAGCGTTCGCCGCCCTCTGCACATTTCGCTAAGCGTATCATAGGATGCTCTCTGTCCAAAGAGCCATATACCTTTCCGTTGACAAACACAAGAGCCTCGCCAAGCTCTGCTTTGAACATGACGCATTCGCCCTTTAAGTATTCCGGAATTGTAAGCTCTGTAAAGAACCAGCCGTATTCATACTTTCTCCCCCACTTCTCTCCTTCGGTAAAGGGACGTCTTTCATGAGCCAGTGCTTCCGCTAAAGACAGCCTTTCACGTGTGATAAATCCTGCAAACTCCAGGTATTCACAGGAACGATAGATACGTTTCGGAATAACCTCCATAAATCGCTGCAGTTTCCCAGTATATTCTCTGCTTAATGCCATCTGTCCATCCTCTCCAAATCTGCTCAGTAATCCTTTGTCCAAACTCCTTCGCCCTCGTCCGGCGTTTTTTCAGATTCTTCTGTATCATCCTTGTTTGTACTATTCTTGTTTGTACTATCCTTGCTTGTACCATCCTTGTTTGTACCATTTCCAATGCTGTCACCATTCTCCGATGTATGATCCGTTTCCTTGATAAATGCATCGTAGACATCATTACCAAAATCGGGGGCTTCTCCCGATTCATCTTCAATCTCATCCGGCTGCTTCTGGTTGGTTTCCACTTTGTTTTCTTCCGCATTCGTGTTTGTTTTCTTTTCCTCCTGTGTTCTGGAGCATGCGCAAGGCAGACAGCACAGCAGACAGCACAAAAGCAGAATCACGTGTCTTTTCATATCGTTTTTCTCCCTTCAAGGACGATTTTTCTTTACAAATAGGGCAATATCAAAATCATATCGCCCTATTTGCATTAACAAAAGATCTTATTCATTTGCAGTAATGCTTATATTACTGAATGTAACACCACGACGTGCCATATACAGAATATGATCTGAAGCTATACCTGTACTGTCTAATGTCCATTCATTGCATAGAATATCATCCGCATAAACCTTTACTGCTGTCTTTCCGTCGCTTGTTGTCGCAACAATTTTGAATGTAACGGCTTCCCTATTTTTGATTTTAGCAATTACATCAGACATCCCCTGCACACTATCATATCTACGTTCATTCCATCCATTAACATGAGTGGAGGTGGAGACCGGACCGATAAACATGTCCATATTATTACAATTATAGAAATACATGTTATCTCCGCCGAATTTCAAACCTGCTACTTCACACGTGTTTTCTGTCGGATCCTCATCAAATGTTATATCAACAGACATGGTGAAATTCGCATTGTTTCCCGTATTATTGATACGCCTCTTCAAGTCAACCACTTGAATCCAATCTGACGGGCTACCTATTACCTGAATGGAATCATCTGTACAGATAACATTATCGGGTATGTAATTTCGCTCTCCGTGCAGGAAATTGTACTTGTCATTATAACCAACTTCAGAATCAAACGTCGTCGTTCTGTTTCCTCCTACATACATTCTCACTTCGCTACCATAGGGAAGCTCAGACTTTTTCACAGTAAACCCATTAAACAAGTCTGAAAACCTTGCATTCGACCCCTTCTCACGATAATATATCTTAACAATCTCCATCTCTGTATCCGATTCATTGATCAGAATATAAACCTCATACCATGTATCCGGTTGAAACGTCTTGCCATCATCTCTATAAATCGGCCAATTCCCCGAACCATCATATCCCCGTATACACACTCCATAGTCGTTTTGTTGCTTATGCCAATCGTCTTGAAAGTAATCTAATATAAGGAAAGAATTATTCTCCACATCACATCCGAAATGGAGCCCGCCAAGAATCCCCTGATACGCATCAAACGTTGATGTCTTAAAGGATGCATTGATCACATACTCGCCTGTACCGGTGCGTATCTTTCTTGGAGAGATCCAATCGCTCTCGTCAGCGTTCGTACTTACATAATTTCCATCAATGTAATCCCATGTGCCGTTTATCTTGCAAGTCACACCCAGAAGCATATTCCTCTGTGCTGCAGTATAGGGACTATAGGAAGCTCCAACCGCATTCTCATAGCCGTCTTCCGACGCATTCTTAAGGTCATTTAAAGCAGCATCAGCAACATATTCGTAGGAGCGCTCCAGCGCATTTGAATAGGTTTCACCGTTCGTATCCTGATAATAAGCACGTGCTGTTACATCCGTTGTGTAATAATTCTGATCGATCGCATTCAGATAAACGCGCGCAACATAGTATTCGCCCTCCGACTGCTTATCTTTCCAGTCAACAACAACATCTGCAGCCTGTGCAGTTTTGCTTACACCATCGACGGTATAGCTATATGTTTCACCCTTTTCCAAATCACCGGTTACGAGCTTGCTTGGCATAACCAAAAGGTGATACTGCTCTTTTTGCGCGTCTGTCAAGGCGTCGAATACCGTTTGCTTAACGCTGACTGCAAAGCGGATGCCATCTACCGTACCGTCTACAAAACGTACCGAAGCACCGGTTACCTTTAAATCCTCTGTCGTTGCTGCCTCAGCCTGTACCGTATTTCCGCGCATAGCTGCGAATGTAGCGATACACATTACAAGCGCTAACAGAAAAGCCATTCCTTTTTTCATCATTCTTCCCGTCTCCCTTTTCATTGTTTTTTTCATCCTCTTATCCTCCTTAAAAATTTCCTCGTTCTTGGTTTTCTAAGGCTTCTGACCACTCACCATTCCATTCCACTCCACTGGTTCGAATGATGTCTTCCTCGTAGCGGATAACCACCATTTCCGGACTTTGCCACTCCTTTTTGCTCTCCATGCTTTTTCCTCCTTTTCCTCCTTTTTCTCCCTGGGATTCTTATTTTGGACTGATCTCCAGGTTTTTATAATAAGTTTCCGCCTGATAAGAATAAAGCGCTGTTGCACCGCATGCAAATCCATATGGATCAACATAGCGGATCACTTCCTTCCCATCCAGGTACACGATGATCGTATTATCGATACACTCTGCTTCCAAGGTATACCATGTTTCCTGGTCAAGCTCCGTCTCATAATAAGCGACCAGCCGTTCATTGTAATCGAAACGTTCCAGGCTTATACCATAGGCATCAATGCAGACAAAATATCCTTTTCCACTACCGTATGTCTGACGCCAGAAAACACTCGGTTCCGTCACACGAAGAAGAATTCCGGCCTTATTTGCTCTTGACATCATGGCGTTGGTCTTAATATCCACTTTCACCTTATAATCGGTAAAATCGGATCCCCCGAAGCGTACCAGGCTCTGGCTTCCGAACGCTGCGTAATGGGCAGAATCTTTAATCATCCAGTTTGTATAATAGTCATGTCCACCCTTCTCTGCCAGGGTATCGCTATATTCCGGCGCGGTCTCGCTGGTCTGGGTCATCGTATATTCAATGGCTGTAAAGTCACCCTGTACTGCCCTCACCGTAAGTGTATGCAGACCCTTCTTCAATTTGATCTCATCAATTACACGCTTTTGATATTGCAGGCTTTCGTAATACTCCGTCTGATAGGTATTCACGGAATAATCGTTCTTCCGAATCACATAACAGGTGGGCTCTTCCTCATCGATCTGAACCTTAATAACACTCCCATCACTGCTGTTTGCAAACAATGCCTCGAATGCATAAAGTCCATCTTCTGCCACATCGATCTTATAGACCGCACGGTCTCCTTCCGCCAATTTCAATGCCAGGGCATCTCTGTATATATGGTAGGTAAGATACGGGCCGTATGTTGCTTCATCTTCATCTTCTTTTGTTTCCACTGTAAACAGACTGCTTTCAGAGGAAAGCTTCGTAGCGCTTTCTCCTTCCTTCGCCTCATAGTAGTTGCTTGCATAGAATGAGCCTTCTACCATTTTTGCTTCATCCCGGTCAGAACTTCCAAATGCATGATCTGAGAAAGATGCACCTCCAATCTGCATTCCCTGTGCGCCTTCAAAACCAATCGCATCATTCCCGAGTCCGGTCGCTTCTACATCAATCTTCATACATCCGTCAATGGTGACAGCAATTCGTCCCTCTTCGTAAGTAACGACGATGGAATGGTAAGCGGACCAGTCCCATGTCTCTTCGTTTGCAACAAGCATCGGCGCCTCTGCAATTTTTTCCGTACCTTTGTATAATTCAACCGTCTGGCCCTTGATCGTCACATATCCGCCGCCAAACAGGCACTTAAAGCTTCCGTCTGTAGCAACATCCTTAAAGTTATATTCCGCTGTGAAACGGGAACCTGTCTTTATCAGTTCTACCGTATTACCGTCCGCACCGTACTTTCCGGATAACAATTGCCCGTTCACCTCATGCAACCCTTCTCCGGCAGCAGTCCTCTCATCTGTATAGGAACGGTATCCTGCACTGCGTGCTATAACTCCGGACACTTCCCCTTTTTTATCCGTATCGGATAACGCACCAAAGTAAGAGGTATAGAACGTTGGTGCCGATGGCTTCAAAGTCTCCTTATCCTGTCCGACAACCGACATACGTGATCCGGAGAAGACAATGCGGTTAACACCCAGCATACGCCCGACTCCCTCGTAACGGCTCATATGATACGGGAACCAGTAGCTGTCAAGATCCGGTCCGACAACAACGCAGCCATGGCCGTATCCGTAAAAGTCTCCTTCTGTGTTAAGGATAACATTCGGTTCTATTTCGAGGCTCCAGTTTTCCGCGCCCCCGACACTTCCGATGTTCAGCTCGTTTCCAAGTCCGGTTACATTATAAGCATAATTCAAACGATATGCCGGCCGACCTACCCCTTCCCCGGTAGTAACCATATAATAGACACCGTACCGTTTGAAGAGAAACGGACCTTCGCAGCACTCACCGGTAATACCTGTGTTTGTTGTCGGCAGATATGCTGACGCGGTCTTGGATTCCAATGTTGCCATATCGGAAGCCTTCGCCACAACGATTCTTTCTGCCTCTGAGCCTACATAGGTCGATACAAACCACTTATCTTCATTATCATCGATAAACCAGGACGGATCTGTTAATGTGTTATAAATAGAAAATTCTTTATTTACTAATTTATAATCTCCATATGGAAGACCGGTCGTACTTTGAAGCACTAAATTCCTGGACGCATGCGGTGAAGTATACATATAAAACTGTCCGTTCCAGTAATGCACTTCCGGCGCCCACGCACACTCAAGCGTATATCCCTGGTTTACTTCGTCATCATCCTCCGGGCGTTTTCCGTCCTCATCCAGCAGATCAAATTCGCCAAGATAAGTATACGTTATCAGATCCAGGCTTTCCCAGCATCGGTAGGTACAGGTCCACCCATCTGTCGAACAGTACAAATAATATTTTCCATTATAGCGAAGAACATACGGATCCCCGGTTCTGCTCGAGTTCTGAACAACGTCCTTTTCCTCAATTCCATCCAGAAGCTGAGCTTCTATGGAATTGTCGCGATACGGTTGGTTTTCATCTGGAATCGGATTCGAATAACGTTCTCCTTCCTCCAGCGCCACGTTGACATCCTCCACCGTCTTATCCAATGATGATTTTTCGATGTCCGTGCTGACGGTAACCTCTGCTTTTTCCTGTCCGCAGGCGCTGCTGCACAGCAGCGCCGCCACAAGAACAATACCGATTGCCGTTTTCATCTTCTTCATGGCTTCTCCTCCTCTCTCTATTTTGCGAAGCCTTTCAAAGCCTCAGACCATGATTCACTCCAGTTGATCCCTGCCGGATTCTTCCCATACTCCACCACAGCAACCGGTCCGAACGTCAGCCCCTTGGCTGTATCAGACTGATATCCGATGCCACGGCCACTCATAGCGCTGAATGTATGGGTATAACTTGTTCCATCTGCACCCGTCAGGCTAACGATCGTACTCTTTGAATCGTTTGTTACACTGAGGCGATAGGTATACCACGTATCTGCCGACACCTCGATCGCCCGATTCCAATCAGTAAATCCTTCCCAGTTTCCGTCGCTTGTTTTCTGGCGAATACACAAATAGTATTTATTTTCCGCCGTTTTCCAATAATCTAACAGCAGATAGCTATCCGTTTCTTCATCATAGTTAAATACAAAGCCTTTTAAGTGGGTCACCGAATCCGGCTCCACCTGCGTCCGGAAACTGATGTCCATCGTATAGCGATCCCATTTTTTGAAGTTGATCTTCTTATCGACCATAAAGCTTGACTCTGTTGTGGCAGCCTGTACATTATCGCCAACACGTCTGAATGCGCCTCGCACAATCTGGTATCGGCTGTCTTCTGCACCGATAAAGGTCGTCGTCACCTCCGTATTAAGGCCAAACTTCTGACCATTTGCCACGTCGGATACGTATGCAACCTGACGCCCGCTCACTGCAAAATCAAAGCTTCTGCTCCTACAGATATATTCCGTCTCACCCTGCTTCTTACATTCTACAACTACGGTCGTCGTACGCTTCCCATTAATAACACTGACGCGCATATCATACCACTGACCTTCCTCCAGGATGATATCGAATCCTTTTACATCTCCCCAGCCTTTTTCACTTAGGCGGCGCATGTATAATCCGTAGCCATTGCGCTCTTCTTCCCACCGATAATCCAAGGTGATAAAATCATCCGTTTTTTCATAATCAATGACATATCCCTTGATACTTCCGCTCCTGTCCGCCGCTACCATAAGGGAGGTCTCGAATGCATAGGAATCCTTCTTGTCTTTATTGATCGCCGTGTCAATTGCCGTACTGTCATTCTTTAACACCTGTAATCCGCCATCTTTTCTCGCCAGAAATGCACCCTTTACAATCTTATACCGATCGGTTTCCATACGTGTATATTCAGAATCTTCTACATGAAATGCACCAAACTGCATGTTCCCTGCACCAGTCTCTACACCATACTCTGTACCGCTCATCACCCATTCTGCATTTTTACAGTACGTGGTTTTCCAATTGCTTTCTGTCGCTTTCTTGTACTCGATCAGCAGCTCCAGTGTTCCGTCCTCCTGCTCAATCGGCGTCACTCTGAAATCATATTTCGTTTCCGGTTCTGCATCCATCACATATTCTACAGCGCCCCATTCCGTTGGTTTTCTCTGGCGGACATAAACTTTAAAGTAATCACCCCATTCCTTTTCACGGTAACTGTAATCTATGATCAGTTTCGATTGGTTTTCCGGATCATATGCAACCATGATACCTTTGATCTTATCTTCCACCATGTTCGGTTTTTTCGGCATGGTCAAGGAAGTCGTAAAGCTCTTTAACGTGGTTGTTTTCTTACTGTCACTGTACCTGTTGATCAAGCTTCCGAAGGTTGCCACCGTACCGGATGTTCTTGCAAGGAACTGATCATCACCGATTTTTTGCACTAACCCCATATATGCTTTAAATCCTGGTGCTTCATATGGTTCCACTGCCGCCGGGGCTTCCGAAGATATGCTCAGATCGCGGATCGCAAATCCTTTATGAACGGTACGAATACCGACATAATTTCCGTTGATCGCTTCCGCATCGTACACATCATACATATGCTGGTATTCCCCTTTTGCGTCTTTCATGTAGAGCTCCATCCAACCGCCGTTTTTGCAGACCTTCACGGTACACTGCATTGACTTAAGATAATCCGGAAGAACCTCCATGATATATCCGCTTGCCAACTGCGTGTAATTCACTCTCCCGTCTACGACACGAATAGAGGCAACAATAAGCTCCGGATTATTTTTGTTATTATTCAAAAATACGCCGTAATGATTCTTTGCTTCCCAGCCGGGCTTTTCTGTCTCGCCAACATCTTCAACGCCCAGCAACAATCCGCTGAAATGTGAATCTGCGAAAAAGTTATCTGTATTTGAAATATCGAACGTAACCTCCACTGTCCCCGCACCATTCGTCAATGTCTGATTAGTATAGTATGCAAGTGCCTTCACATCCTCTGCAACCATACTGCCCGTTTCGTCCGTAACATAGCGCCCCATGGACGGCACCCAGCCCTCCGGAGCCGCGAACGCCAAACCGTTTTTATCGATCGGATTGTATTCACGCGGTTGAAAGATCCAGGCATTATCATACCAATAGTGATAGGTACCTGCTTCAAGCGGTGCATTGGAATCCACCCAGTAAAGAAGCAACCCCATGGTAGAATCTTTATCAATAGAATACGTTTCATATGGGAGAAAAAATTCCACCGTCCACGACACATCCTTCGCACCGCCGTCTGATTTATTCAATTCGCCGTCGGCCACAACCTGATATTCGATACTGTCATTTGAACTTGCCCAGGTTGCACCGTCACCTTTATACATTTCCATTCTTCCGTCAACCAGGAATGTAAACCTAAGATCGTCGGTCTGCGGCGTGGTACCGTTATTATTTTTCACGTCCAGGAAAAGGCCGACTGTATCACTTGTCGATACCGCCTCACCGACTGAATATGCCGCATCATTATAACAAAGATATGGATCCGTCACGACAAATGAGGCTGTGATCCCACGTTCGCCATAGTAATATCGAAAAGTCACTTCGTCCGTTTCCGTTTTCGAGCTGCCGAATGTAATGCATGGAGCATCCTTCCAGATACTCTCATCCAGAATTCCGTCTATATTATAATCCGGCTTGATGTAAGCATTCTTGTTAAATGTTTCTCCACTCCCAATTTTGTTAAGGAAGCGCTGATTTAATCATTGTTTCTGGTGAAAGTCATGCACCATTCTGGTATA
>CAVGED010000004.1:0-7143 GCA_963628035.1 Paludibacteraceae bacterium | reverse complement strand
CTGCTCTTTATTCGGGTATATTCTGTACATATACGCTTTTTCCATCTACACCACCCCACTTTTCCTTCTGATTCATTATAGGAACCGCTTCGAGAACCCTCTAATCATGTATTTTAACGTATGCAAGTGCAAATGTACAGTATTTCTGCTAATTTTCATATGTTTTTGTTCAACATATGTGTGGCCAATTCATCTCATGACTTAAGTCACGAGTGTTCTCGGCTACTATCATAAAGAGGAACCATCAATGCAACCGCATAAACCAAAACACATAATTTTCCCAGCAATTCCATGGGCCTGAGTCTGAATTTTCTTTTTCTCATTCCATCCTTCCTCCTATCCCAGAACTGACTTTTCCACTTTTCTCATACCGGTAAATTGTATGATACTCAAAACACCAAGAATGAAAAACAGCAGTACACTCAATGCCGAAACGATTCCGTATTCCATACCGGTTCTCGTTTGTTCATATACATTCTCACCCGCTTTCAGTTCCGACTTCTTTATCGTGAACTGGTACTCATATTTATCGGCCTCTGCCTGGCACAATTCTATGTACAGCGCATTGATGGTGTTATACACCTTTTCCGGGATATTTATGTTCAGATACAGCATGAGATTCTTTTTGTCCGCTGCTGTTTTGTTCAGATTTAATCCCAGTCCGGTTGTAATGAACTGCCCCGTATTTGGTATTGTCACATCTTTATAAATGATCCACTCCGTTACTTTATCATCTCCTTTTTCCAATGTCGCCCTCACATCGTCTACCATGACTGTCAGGCCGCTTTTTGCTGCGCCATATACCCGGAACCAGTCAATCTTACTCTGATTCGTCTTGCCCAGTCTTCCGTTCACCTTTCCAAAATCAAGATAAACTTCCTGCCACCCTGTCTTTAAAGAATCCGTTGGTATTCTCCATTCCAATTCATCCACATCATTTGTTCCGCCGCTTCCCAGCTCCACAGCCACGGTAGATGTGGTGATCAGTGTCGGATCGCTTACGTATAACCAAAGGTGGAGCGCACCCTCTTCATATGCGGTGATATCTACTGCCTCTTTCAGCTTCACTCCCCACCATACCAATGTAGTACCTACACTCTTAAAAGCACCTGTTCCCTGTTTATGCTCCTCCTGGCTCTCTGTGATACTGAACGCTCCGTTGGACAGAACAGATGAGGCAACATTCTTTGTGCTGTCACAGTCAAGGATCATACCTTCGATATGTGGATCATCTCCAAATGTCTCCTTCGGTACGGCATGTATATCATCTACGATAAAGACAATATCTGTATTTGTCTCTACTGCATTCAGATACATTCGGAAGTAGTCAACCCTCGTATAATCCATCGTTCCTGTTTTGGATGCGACGTCTTCGAATTTCAGTCTGACTGTATTCCAGCCATCCTTCAGATCTTTCAGCGGGATCTCCCAACACAATTCTTCTGCATCGGCCTTCCCTGCACTGGTGAGCTCCACAAGCAATGCGGTTGCTTTCAGCAGGCTCTTATCTCTTAGATACAGTGAGAACTCAATGCCCCCTTCCTGATATGCCGAGATATCCTTTGCCTCTTTTAATTTGCCCTGCAGACGTATCTGGCCTGCTCCGGTGCTCTTAAATGCTCCGGTTCCCTGTACATATTCGCCTTCTTCTCTGGTTATTTCATACAAGCTCTCACTGTACACGCTTACGTATTTAAAACTGTCGCCACTGAAAATCATCCCATCTACTTCTGTATCAACCGTGGTGCCATCCGGGACTATCTCACCTGCATTCGCTATCGCACGGATATCATCCAGGATTATGACCGCCTCCCCCGATATCTGTCCGGTCAGGCGCATAAAATTCAGTCCCTTCAGATTCGGATTTCCTTTCGTTTTCGCTTCTGCAAACGCCAGTCTCACCTGGTTCCAGCCGGTATTTAAGCTGTCTCCGGGAATGCTCCATGCAATTTCATTGATGTCGCAGGTTCCCGAACTGGTGAGTTCTACAACGATCTTACCACCCCGCACATATGCCGCGTTATCTATATACATCCAGAAAGAAATTTTTCCATTCCGATACTCTGTTATATCCGTCGGATTCATATTCGCGCTCACCCAGACGAGTGTTGGATTTTTGACGGATACCGCTGCAATCCCTTCTTTATAGCTGCCCTCTTTCTCTGACAGAGCCATGACACCGTCTGAGCTAAGTCCTTTTAGCGTATCGAAATCCAAAAGATACCCCGGCTTTGCAGTTGCATATTCCACCGGCCCGTTTACATCCATTCTCGGCGTATCCGTGGCATATACGGCATCCATATACACCTGGAGTCCCATACTTCCGCCGGTAGCATAGGTTCGGAAGAAATTAATTGATTTCAGATCCGGCTTTCCCGTAAGTCTTGCATCCTCTATCCCAAGGTATAATTCATTCCAGCCTGCATGAAGGACCGTAGGTGAGATATACCAGCTAAGCTCATCCTTATCCTGTACGCCTCCGCTCGTCAGCTCCATAACGATCGGCTTACCGCCCAGATACTTTGGATCACTTACATACAAGGCCACATGCACACTGCCCTTTGCATAGTCTGAAATATCTACCGGCTCCAGATGCGCCCACGGGGTCAGATCCTTATAGCGCAGATTAACCAGGTTCAGTGCTCCTGTACCTTGCACATATTCGTTCTCTCTGCTGGTAAACAACGCATTTTCAATCCTCTTAAAGGAAGACTTTGCATCACAATCCATAATCATAACGCCAATATCATCATAATTGTCCAAATACCCCGGCGCTTCATACTCATACTGTTTAAACGACCAGGTTTCCTGTGTTTTCGGTTCTTCATCCGTTGTTTTACCCGGTTCTTCGGCCACCGTTGTTTTATCATCTCCCCGTAAATGTAATCCGATTGCGATCCCGGCCACCGACAGCAGCAACAGCACGCCAATGATCACACATACTTTCACCTTGTTCGCCGCAAACCATTCCTTCATAATGAACCTCCTCTTCCTGAATTTGTAAATCTTCACTCGCTTTTCTCAGCAGTTCTCTCACCAACCTCGTTGATTGCCATCCGGTTATAGAGTTTTATATCCCCCGCCATCAATTCATAGGAATATCCGTTATAACGCAATATATTGATACCCACCATACTTCCGCCATTTTGGATCATCTGCGGGCAGTTCGCACCAATATTGTCCGTACCTATGTTAATTGTATACGTTTTTTGCGAATTCTGATTATTGACCAATGTTTTTACTCCATAAGCAAAAACGTTATAGATCACTTGTTTTTCCGCTTCATCCACAATAATATAATCACAATTCGTGCGAAGAACATAATCGATCAGCCATTCGAACAGATCCGAACCTGTAATCCAGTCCTTCAATCCTGATTGCTTCGTTCTCTGCATGACAGTCCCGTTCTGTAAGCACCTCGTTATGGTACCTCCATGACCGCCCAGACGAAATGCATTGTAGTAACAAGTCGTCATGACACCCTCTATATAATGATTATCACAGTCCTTAAAATCCACACCATATGCAGAGGCTACGATCATTGTGTTCACGACATAGACACCGGAGGATGTTCCCCGAACGGTATAAGTAGAATTATAGTCGCCGCTTTTTGTACTGTTTTCCGGATACATGATGCGAATTCCATTCAAGCCTGCGTTCTCGCCCGCCAGCGTAATAAATGCCTGGTCATCCTTGCCGGACGAAACATCGTCTCCATAATAGCAATAGAACACTGTTCCGATACTGGCTTTTCCTCCGCAAATACCATCTGATTCGCGCGTTGGTACAGAAGCTGCCCCACGAAGTTCCACCCCTGCCGGAACTGTAAGCGGACTTTGGAAGCAGTAGAGTCCACCCGGAACATATACAATTCCGCCCTGTTCCTTTGCTTGATCCAGAAGTCTCTGTAATGGGGCAGATGCGTCTGTTTCAAGACCACTCGGAATATCTGCGACCCAAAGATTGGAAGCAGGTTTTACGTAAGAAGCCTCGTAGTCAATTTCATAGGCGCTCAGATCAGATGTATCATCTACAAGAACAGAATTTTTCTCAAATTCAGTGATATCTCCGACAACCTCAACCCCGCAAAGCTTTACTTTTCCTTCGGTATTATTGATAAGTCCGCCCTCAATGCGACTTCTTGCAATACATGCTCCCCACCGCGAGTCAAGACCATCAAATATGAATCCCTGTGTACAATTGGAAATGTTCAGATCATAGAAGGTTCCCGCAAATTCAATTCGATTGCTCTTTACCGTGTGAATACCCACTGCGCAGCCGTCAATGGAGATATTATCAAATGTCGTCCACTCCACATCGCCGATCCGCATACCCGTCAGATACTCCTTTGTATATGCATCAACAGCTCCGGCAACAACTGCATTCATACAATCTGCAGCAGCTTCCTTCCAATACTTATTGCTGATAACAACATTGTTTACCGTTCCAACATCCGATGAATTGGCAATGCTAATACCATATTTCAGAAACGTACCCTTGATATTATCTAATTGCAGCTGCTCATGAGATGCAACAGCGGATGTACCGATGCCCCGATATCCATTGATGATCGTGATATCCTTGATGGTCATCAGCAGCTTTTCTACACTGTTCTCCTCAACATAAAACGCATACGGATAAGGCATGATACAATCCAGGGTCTGCAGCGGATAATAAACAGTAAGTCCAACTGCGCCTGCACAGCCGCTTATCTTAAATGCGCCTGCACCCTCATAATCCTCCGCTTCCATCCATACACTTATGATCGTTCCATACTCCGTTCCCACATCAGGATCCTGCCAGTCACCGCGCAGGGTAACATATGGCGGTATGTGGATGGTGTCGGAAATCGCATAATTTCCTGCCGGAAGGTATACTGTACCGCCTCCTGCATGATAGCAATCATACAATGCTGCCTGTATCCCCGCTGTGCTGTCGGTCTCGCCGGTGGGATCCACCGCATATCCCATTTCTGTGGGAACATAGTCAGCTACTACTACATCATCTGTCTCATATTGTGTTTTCACAATCTGCGGATTGCTTTCCCCTGTTGCTGTGCTCTCCAACGACTTTCCACGGGGATCCGTGAGTTCCTTATGTTTGGGAACTTCCTCCTGTCTGTTACCCCCATCTGATGTATTCGGAACATCGGGCACATCCGAAACAGTACCGCCGCAAGCAGCAAGCGCAAACAGCATTACACTCATGATCAGACACATCATCGTTTTCTTCATATTCTTTTCCCTCCATAGTATATCCTTATTTTCTATACCTGCTTCACTGCTGCACTGTCTGAAGCATATCAGCAACTACCGCGCAGCTCCATCCATAATCCCGGATGGACTGATATCTTATTCTGATATCGTACGGCTCTACCACCGGTCCCTTCCGATTCAATGACCACGGCTCACATCTGTTATCCGGGTCATAGAATTCAAATAACGTACCGGTCCTCTCATAGCATTCATTCACATTTTTAAGTGTTTTCCAACGGATCCGGTCTGCTGCTTCTCTATATCCATAATCCTCAAGTCCCGATATTACAAGGTAATTATAGTTCAGCCAGACAGGTCCTCTCCACATATCCGTTCCATAGGTTTCATGCTTTGCCGAAATGCAGGGGATCGGGAACTCTTTTCCAAACGTATTCGGATCCTCCAGCCACCTCACCAGGCTTTTCGCCTGATTCTCGTTACAGACACCTGCATAAAGAGGCAGAAAAGAAGCCACCGTCTCCACCTTACTGAGACATTGATCCTGGACACTGTAATCATAATAAAACCCTTCCGCAGCATCCCACAATTTTCTATTTATCGCCTCTGAAATCTGTGCAAATTCCTTCTCATACCGCTGCCCATCTTCTCCGATTTCATCGGCTATTTTCTTCATGTGCCGCATTTCATTTGCCATAAAGCAGGAGAAATCGATTGCCAGCAGGAGCTTTGCCCCATCGAATCTGGGGGAGTTATCCATCCCCGATTCGTCACATCTGCAATTGACATCATCTCCTGTTTTCCATGTATACAATGGCTCCGCACCAATACGGCGATATGCGTCACACCACTGAAGAAACTTGCTGTTATGCCAGAATACCTTTCTCAGGAATTCCTTGTCCTGAGACTTCTCATAAACCTTCCAGGCTCCCCATGCCAGAATCGGCGGCTGCGTTATGTCGGAACGTTCTCTCGTGGTGGCCAGATGCGGCACCATACCATTTTCATATTGGTTATCAAATACCGACAATATCAGCTGTTGCGCTATATCCGTATCGATATTGCGGTGACCAATGGCATGAAAGACGGAATCCCAGAGCCACAGATACTTGTGGGGTAAGCGATCCGGTGTTGACCATATCTGCCCAAAGTTTCCTTCCGGCGAGTAAAGCTGCGTCTTCATAACGGAAATGCACTTACTGTATAACCTGCCATACTTTTCATGATTAAGCTGATGTTTTTTATAATAATCAAGCTTCGCGTTATATGCCGCTTCCACATCTTCCCCAAGGCCTCTGCTTGCTTTTTCCACAGCTTCCCCGGCGCTCTTTCCATATGCAAAAGCAAATTTCCCATCGGCCAGTGCAAGTGCCGTAAAATCTCCGTCTGCAGTATCCTGCAGGCTCACATTACCGATATTTTTTGTGGTTATGTTTCCTTCCACAAAAACATTCACTGCCGCATCACAACCTACATCACCAATGATAAGATTTGTATCATGATAGATTATATGTAAATATTTCTCTTTATTTATCACTGCACATATGCAGTCACCTGTAACCATATCAAAGGACAGATCCCATATCTGACCGGGAATTATGGCAAGCTCTCTTCTTATTTTCGTATAAAATGTGATTCCCAATCGATCTCCGCAGAGCGTTCCTGCAAAATCATTTTCCGCACTTGTTTTTCCATCCAGTGCTGAAAAAGCAAAAATCTGTCCCTGTCCCCATTTATTCGCAATGTACAACTATTTTACCTCCAGACTTGACACGCTTCCGATGCTTCATTTATAATATGTTTAGATTATATCGTAATATCTTTTTACCTACTAGTGTACTGGCACATTGATAATTGAATCAATATATAACTTGCGCTATACTGTAAATAGGAATATAAACAGTAATAGTGGAGGTTATATTATGGCACG
>CAVGED010000003.1:0-3811 GCA_963628035.1 Paludibacteraceae bacterium | reverse complement strand
TCCGGATTCCCAAATATCCCTGATTCGTTCCGTCTGTCACATAGATACCTGCCAACGGCTGGCCTTCCGGACTTGCCGCGTTCGCGAAATCATCCGTTCGGGTTACTTTAGCCTGCAGCAATGCCTGTGTGCCTGTCTGTGTAAAATAGAGCGGCTGGCTACTGTTTCCATCGAGCCCTGTTACCACATTTTCCTTCATCCGGCTTAAATCCCATTTTCTCAAAGCAGAATACAAACTGGCATCTCCTATTTTTACAGACTGCACAAATAGAGGATTTTGCTCATATGGAACGGTAGGATCGATAAATCCGTTTTTGCCAAACCGACAATAGTTATCCGGATCCTGCGACCCATTTGCAAAATTATAGTCCAGATCAGTTGCTTCCGAAGCTTCGTAGAGGACTGCCCGATAAATCGGATACATACGAAACTCCTTCGGAATCCCCTTACTGGTATCAACCTGCAAATACTCCCATGGGATGAACATTTCAATAATGGCTTTCTGGGTTTGTCCACTGTTGATCTCGCCGTCCACCTTCACGGCACGCAGGAAATTTGCACCTTGCACAGAGGCACAGTCTCCACGCATATCAACATAAATATCTTTTACATAGAGCATATGATTTGGCTTTCTTTCGCCGACATTGTCTGCAATCAGTAAAAAGTGAAATGCCGAATTATCCCGCATGGTCTGCTGCCCATCATTTTTTATATTACAGTCATCTGCTCTTGCCGCAATATAAATACCCTTATCTGTCACAATTCCGGTAAATCCCAAGGGCGGGATCGTAGTATCTACGGTTGATAACTGATTCGAATCGAACCATTTTGCATTGCCCCACATTTCTTCATCCAACACGCCGTCAATACAAATTCCGGAATCCGGCTCTATGGTACAAAAACTATGATATCCTTCCTCATAATCGAACTCATCCCCTTCCTTTCCGCCCAAGACCACGATTTCAGAAAGCTCCAGTGAAGTACTCCCGGTCTGCAATCTGTCATCTGCCCGGACTGTGATCTGTAATTCTGTCACTCGAATAGCAGCAAATTCTGCGACTGCCGGAGCGCACGGAATATATCCATCGCTTTCATATCTGTCCGGAAATTCCAGGTTCTCGATTACTGCATTCTCATAATTCCAGTCTGTCCATGAAGAATCATCCGCAAGCTTAAATTTCATGCTGGAAATCTTTGAAAAAGCATTTTCTATACGGTAAGAGTTATAGACCATCACGGAGGACACACGCACCGGTTGCTGCCATTTCATGGTAATCGTAACATCCCCTGCTGCAGACATTACCTTGTTCCTTGTTAAAGTATAATAGGGCAATACTCCATCCGTAAGATAATATGCTCCGCTTCCGCCACTGATCGTAACCTCCGATGTTTGGGCTAGGTTCTGATACCCACTGACATTCTCCGGCAACCACTGCAAGGTTATACTCGGTCCATTGGCCGTCAGTGCATCCACACCATCGCTGTTTTTCACAAAATTCAATCGGTCTACACTAATGCCGCGCCCCCAGCCGGCATCATCACACCCCTTTGTAGAGTTGTGCCTTCCATAAATGATCCAAAGCTCACTCCCATTTTGCACGATATCATGGTGCGCCGTTCCATTCATATAACCCTGATCGGCTCCATTCAGCACCGGATTCCCCTGTTCTTTAGACAATTTTGTAAAAGCTCCCAGCGGTAATGTACTTATTGCCTGATGAACGGAATAATTATTTGCCCCGTACCCATTTGAAGCATAAGTAAGATAATATCGGCCATTATGCTTCAACATACCCGGAGCTTCATTTATGCCGCCTTCAGAATCATAATAAGCAGTGCCTTTCGAGACAGATTCTATGCTGCCCGGAGTACTGCTTACAGCAGCATAGCCAGGTATCGCCAGGCACACGACAGTATTATAATCCGGCTTCGTCATGGATTCCATCTTCATTCCCCAGACTCCATTCAACTGACTATAATGATCATCTGTATGCTTATTAAAATACAAATATAAGGTACCATCCTCATCGAAAAACGGAGAAGCATCTATTGCGGCCCATGGATATGCCGTATTACAGCCTGTATGTAGATTGATTGTCGGCGTTCGCTTTCCTGTTGCAGTATCTGTCTCATAAAGTACATCAAACGGTCCGGTCGGGCTGTCGGAAACTGCTACGCCAAGCGTTAATCTGTCAAATTTATTATCTGAATCCGACATTCCCTCCACTCCGTAACCTTTCGGCCAATTTGCGCTGAAGTACATATAATACTTACCATCATTGGGATTTCGGATCACCTCAGGTGCCCAAAATGACTCCTGACACCAATCCTCCGTCTCTACAAGGAGGGAATATCCTGCGTCCAAAGCGCCCGCCAATTCCCAATTATACATATCCTTCGAGCGACAACAGAGAAATGCCATATGGGAGATTCCCTGGCTGCTAAGCTCTGCTGGAAGTGTATACCCGTAATCAGCAGTACTCCCGGAGCGATACATATAATAATAACCGCCCCAGACCGAATCCTCTTCTTCCGAGATATAAATACATCCGGGGTCCGCTCCCTCAATATCATTACTGAGATTCATGCCATATAATTCATTGTCATATTCCAGATCCTCGCCCAACCCAGTCTTATAGTCCAGATACAAGGTGGTCTGATCTGTAATAGCCTCACTGATCGTGAAGGACGCAGAGGTTCCGTATACCTTCGTGCCGTCCATGGTATACCAATATGGATTTACGGTAAATGTTTCATGAAAGAAAGCATTTGGAATTCCTGTGATAGAATGAAGCACAAAATATACCGCCTCCGTCGTCCCGAATACTTCCTGTGACGTTACGGGGCTTGCCTCTCCATTAACCAGAACCGATGAATATGCTGTCTTCTCTGCCAGATCAAACTGCTTTCCCGAATTAGCCACATGAACTTCGAATCCTACACAGGAAAACATCAATGTGTCTATCGATGTCAGAAAGCGTACATTTGTAGTACTGTCCTCTGTTGAAACACCCGACGGAAGCTGTTTTTTCACACACAGCACTTTTTCATCTACAAATTTTGCATAAGCTGTTCCCGTCTTTTCCGTGTAAGGGGTGTCATAATCCTCACTTGTATACCACCCGGCAAATATTTTTCCTTCTTTTTTCGGAGCAGTCCATTCAGACTGCCCCTTATTTCCTTTATAATTCGAAACATCATACCGATTGGACGCTTGTACTGTAGCACGGATTCCCATAGCAAACAACATGGCTGCTACGCACATGGTACAGGCAGCAATCATTCTTTTAACCAAAGTTGCCTTATGAGATAGGTCCCCAACCTGTTTCTGTATTTGGCTGTGGTTTCGCGTGATCTTCATTCTCTTGCTCCTTTATGGCTTCCTGCGTCTCCTGTTTCTCCTGCCCTTTACGAACTTCTTCCCCGGATTGTTCTTTATCGCTCTGTTCATCCGTATTCCACGCTGTTTCCGAATCGCCTGGCGAAACATCATGCATCCCATCACCTGTCTGTGCGGTCTGCTTTTCCTCTTCCGCAGAACTATCATTCACAGATTCATCCTGTGCTGCAAAGGTATCATCCCTTGTATCCTCTCTTTTCGACTTCTGTCTTCCCCGCGAGGCCACACATATAACCGCAAGCAGAATAACAAAGCTGAAAACAAGCACAAGGCTTAAATAAATCTTTTTTTTCATTGTCACTCTCCTGTTTACCTTCAAAGCCATGATAATTATGGATTTAGATTTAGGAACTCTGTTACCTTTGCTGCATCCGTCGTAAACTGTATATCCGTATAATCAAGCTGCGCCGG
>CAVGED010000002.1:0-70569 GCA_963628035.1 Paludibacteraceae bacterium | reverse complement strand
AAGTTCCTATCGTGAAAAGGATAAAATACAAATACCCTTTTGACTACCTAATCATATAATCAAAAACAACTATTGGAGAGAACATCTGCAAACAATAGAGAGCGCACGTTGCGAACTTTCTATTGTCATGAATAAAAAGTCAAGCAGAAAGCGAGGAGAAAGGAAATGCGAAAAGAGCTAAAGCGTGTAGTCGCCGTGCTAAGCACAGTTGCACTGTTTCTTGGCAGTATGCAGACAATGGGAAGCGGGCAGGTTAAAACTGTAGGTGCAGCGGGCGGCGTGTCAGAGACCGGGAATGGAGAAGAAGGGATACGGTTTGCTGACGACAAGGTTTATCTGCAATTAACAGATAAGCTTACCGATATGCCATCCGGTATTGAGACAGATATCAGGCTGGAAGCGCAGGATGATGCTGATATTTCGGAATGGACGCTAATATCAGCAGGGGAGGATATGGCTGCGGCCATTGGAAAACAGGCGGAACCGGCATATGCCCAGACGGTAGGACACGGGGTGGTAAATGAAAATATCGGGCCGGGGGCAGGAACGGCTTATTCCGTCATTACAGTGTCACCGGACACGGATGGAAATGCGGAGACGGCCAACGGAGGATTGATCGGGTTATATAAGCAGGATATTTCTGTCACAGTTCCGAATCGGTATGACAGAGAAGACCTGGCTTTGGCTTTTTGGCTGTACAGCCCGGATGGTGAGTCTCTGCCCAGTGGTGGAATCGGGATGTCCAGCGCGAATGCTATGGGGCGCGATGAGATTCGGTGGACAACAGATGTAAGTGTGAATAAAGGACTGGTGAAGGGCTGGAATTATATCGAACTGGGGCTGAATGATTATCAGTTTTCCTATGGTCAGGATGGAGCGGGAGATGGCTTTGACTGTCATAGCATCAACTGTGTAGCATGGTATTCCGAAGCTTATGCAGCGCTGCAGACAGAAAAGACCTTTTATCTCACGGATATGAAGCTCATTGTCAGGAAGGAGAGGGAGGTGCTTGGCGCGGGTATCGCCTTTAATGAGGCAGTAAAGAACGCGGCAGGTTCTCTTGCGGGAACGGAGTATTCACAGGTTGTCAGTGGAAATGGCATTGTGACGGAAGAGGAAGCCCAGGCTGCGATGACAGACAAGCCGGGGAAGGTATTGAACCCGGGTACGGTTTATACCTCCGTCACGGTATATCCTTATGATTCTTTGAACAATACAAAGGGAGGATACTTTGGCTTTTGGAAGCAGAATCTTAAGGTTACACTTCCGGCGGGAGCAGATAGAAATAATCTGGCGCTTGCATTCTGGGTTTGGACAGACGGAACGGGCAGCGATAGCTTCTGGCCGGGTGGAGCGGTTGGCTTGTCCAGTGCCAACTGGTGTGGAAATGAGGAAATCAACTGGTATGCGAATGCCTATATAAAGGGAAGCGAAGCCGCTGGTTGGCGATATGTGGAGTTGGATCTGTCTGAGTACAGTGCGGTACAGGAGGTAACCGGTCCATTCAACTATACAAACATCAACTATGTGCGGTGGTACTCCGACGGGGCAAGATGGACAGAAGAGAAGACCATAAAGATTACGGATATCCAGCTTGTTATAAAGGGCAGCCAGAGTGAGGGAACGTATGACAATGCGGCTGTTTCTATAAGGGAAGGTGTCCTTCAATCTGAACTGAATGGAAATCAGATGATCTTTTCCAATACGAATATTCGCGATGACGATCCGGCGAATTCCGGCAACGGAGATGCATATGCTTTGTTTATCACCGGGGACGGGAAGCCGTCTCTGCTGATCGGTACGACACAGTATACCTTGGACTGTGATATGCGCACCGGGTTATGGACGAATATCAAGGTACAGTTGACAGAGGACAAAAGGGTAGCTTTTTACATAAACGGCAGGCTGATGGGAATCAGCGCGGCGGCAATCTCACGGAAATTGGATGATTTTAAGGCAAAGCATTGTATCGGAGCAGACGGAAGCGGTGGACAACTGTTTGAAGAGGAATTGAAGCGAATCGCCCTATATGATGAAGACTCCGTCAGGGAGAGCTGGACATTGAATGAAGATGTTTCAGACACAAAACAACCTTTGCTTGGAAATGAGGCCGGATCGAAGGCAGTATTCCGTGGCAGGCCGTGCTATCTGGCAGCCGAGATTCCTTTTACATGGCAGACAACGATTGCAGGAAAGGGAACAGAAACGCCGACAGCGCTTGGAGAGATGAAGTTTGACGCTGTCAGCACAGCCTATCATGATCTGAGAAATCTGGTGCTTTTGATGGACGTTGAAGTAGAGAATAAGACCAATCCGGGAGATGTGTCTGCATTTGCACTGTTTACCGGACAACTGGAGTTGACCAGTGGGGGAGCCTGTGACCGGGAGGAACTTGATATTTCGGTTTCTTCCCTTAACTGGCGCAGCGGCAGCCATGAATATGCAGTGCCGCTCTCTTCCATGAGCGCGTGGGGTGGCAGCTTCGATCAAAAAGGCATTAATTATATGCGTATCTATATGAATGAATTTAGGGCGGGGTTCACAGATACGGTATCGGTTTCCATATCAAATGTCCGTCTGGTGGATATCTCCAATGAGAGGCTTAGACTCTCGACACTGTTTAGCGATGGAATGTTATTCCAGCAGAACAAGGAAATGAACGTATGGGGATACGGGGCAGCAGGGGATGTAGTAACTGCCGGACTGTACAGTAAGTCTACTGGGCGGCTGCTGGAGGAGAAAACGACTGAAGCAGATTCGCAGGGAGAATGGAAATTGGCCTTTTCTGCCAGAAAAGGCAGCTATGATGTCTATCGGATCGTTGTAACGCTGGAAGAAACACAGATGGTTATTGACGATGTGCTCATTGGTGAACTTTGGATTGCCGGCGGGCAGTCTAATATGGAACTGACAGTATCCACGGATATGGATGCGGAGGCTATGATAACCGGTGCGGATGATAATTATCTGCGGATGTTTCTGGAACCTACCTGGCCCTATGGAAGGGGAGGGGATCAACCGTATGAGCCGGCAAAGGATGTGCCCGGCGCCTATTGGGGGTACGGAGATAACGGGGCGCAAGTGGGAAAAGTATCCTCCGTTGCTTATACCTTTGCGAAAAAGCTGCGAAAGGAGTTGAATGTACCGATTGGTATCATCAACACTGCAGTGGGTGGAACGATCATCGAAGCCTGGATATCAAAAGAAGCGATTGAAGAAGATTCAAGGGTAAAGGATGCACTGAAGCAGTATGGACTATATCGGTCGGATCAGGAATGGCCTGCGGTTACCGGAGGAGAGATGTCTACGTTGTATAACCAGAAGATCGGTCCGCTGGAAGGAATGAATATCGCCGGTGTCATCTGGTATCAGGGTGAGAGCAATGAAGATCGCGCAGAAATCTATGATATAGAGCTGAACCTTTTAAAGGAGAGCTGGAGCCGGGTGTTTCACTTTGAAGCTGGAGATATGCCTTTTATCTTCACGCAGCGGGCACCATATCAGAGCGCGACAGTGCCAAATAATGAATATTATCCGTATCTTGCGGAGTCCATGGAGCGGGCCTGGTCTATGAATAGGGATCGTGCTACCGCCATGCTTACGATATATGATCTGCCGCTTGCGCATGTGAGGGATGGGGTCTCTTCTGATCCCATACATCCAAGAGAAAAGACGCAGGTGGGAGAACGCTTTTTTCAGGCGGCAAAAAACATGGTTTATGGCGGCGGCGAAGTGTATACGGCACCCGTATATGAAGCGATGGAGATCCGGGAGCACGCGGTCTATGTTACGCTGGACTGTGTGGGAAATGGTCTGAAGACCACAGATGGAACTGCGGATGTTCATGGATTCGCTGTTGCAGGGGCAGATGGAGTATATGTCAACGCGAAAGCTAAAATTGTGGATAAGAATACGGTGATGGTGTGGAATGACCGGGTTTCTGATCCGAAACATGTCACATATGCATGGAACAATATGAACCAGGGAGCCAATCTGTGCAATTCATCCGGGATTCCGGCTTCTCCGTTCCGCACGGCGAAGACGGGGGATACCGCACAAACGCCGGATCCTGCAGGATTCTATTTTACCGCACAGGACTGGATGTATGCGGATCATGATGTGTGGGTGTATGACTCCGCAAATACAGAGAATGACAACCGGTGTGTTGGATTTCGACCCTCTTTTCAGGTGGAAGGTGGCTCCTATACATATGACGAGAAGGTAAAGATGGAAGGAAGAGCTTCCTTGAAGGTGAGTTATACGGGAAGCTGTACAGTTTCTCCTATCCTCTCGTATGAGAGTATACGTCAGGACTGGAGTAGATTTCACACGCTTACAGTCAGCGTATATAATCCGAATGAGACGGATGTGACCTTGACCATGGAGCTGACAAGCGGAGAAAAGACATACCTTGTTCCTTTGACAGAGGGAGGGGACAGTAAGATTCTTCCTGGCGGGAAGAGCACCAGCATCGTAACATTTGATTTGGATTGTCTGAAACAAAATGGAATTTTGGCGGAGAACCACGAGGCAATACTGGCAGAGCTTTCCGGCGTGGCTTTCCGGATTGGAACAAAGGAAGCCGGAACTATTAACATGGATGCATTCTATTTTGGAATGACAGAAGCAGTGAGAATAGATGAAGGAAAATTCGAAACCGATGAATGTACGCACAACGGAACAACTATCCTGGTGAACCGAAATGATGCGGCAGTAGGAAAGGAGGGGTATACCGGAGATTACTACTGTACAGCCTGTGGCAAGATTATTGCCATGGGAACAGTAATCCCTGCTGTTCCAGGGGAGAAGGCAGAAGGTAATGACAGCACCGGCAATGCTGAAATCGGGAAGAAACCGCCCACCGGAGATGCGGCGGAACCGATATTCTGGATTGCAATTATGCTGACGGCAACAATGTCTCTGCTTGTGTGTTTGTCTGTTTTAAAGAAAAAGTATGGTGAAAGGAGACCAAGATAAAGATGAAAAAGAGAAGAATAATTTGTGTTTTGATAGCGATATTTTTAATGAGCAGCCTGATCGGATGCGGTGCCGGGAAAGACGGAAATACGGGCAAGGATGGGAAGAAGGTCACATTGCGGGTGGCAACCTGGCGGGAATTTGATAAGGAATATTATGAGGAGATAAAAAGGCGTTTTGAGGAAAAGTATGATTATATTGATGTACAACTGGAGTTCAATGCCGATGAGAATTCCTATAACGCGAATATCCAGACAGATATAACGACCGGCGTTGTGGCGGATGTGTTTGATATCCATCATAACGGTACGATGCAGATGTATGGACAGTATGGTTTTATTCTGGATCAGTCAGACATGGAATATATGAACAATTATGATGAGAATGCCAAGGCTATTAATTCATGGGATGGAAAGAACTACGCCTACATGTTTGATTATAATTATTTTGGCTGCTTGTATAACATGGATGTATTTGATGAGCTTGGCCTGGAGATACCGACTACGCCGGAGGAGTTAGTGCAGATAGTCGCCAGGTTGAAGGAAGCAGGCTATGGCGGTATAGCTTATCCGGGAAGTCGTTGGGGAACCACTTTTGCGAAGGGGTGCATCATCAGCTCTCTTGGCACAGAGGCTTACGATAAGCTTATGCTCGGCATGGATCAGGGAACAGTCACGGATATTACCACTGTTGATGGTCTTAAGGACGCGCTGGCAACGGTGCAGTTGTATGCGGATAATGATATTTTCTATACGGCAAGCCAGTCAGTGGACTATGAACCGGCGCTCTCGCTGTTTGCAACAAAAAAAGCAGCTATCCTGTGGGGCGGGACATACTTCTTCGGTGAAAAGGATATCTATTTTCCGGATGTCAATGCAGGCTTTTTCCCAACGCCCACCTATGCGGGAAATGGGGTATGTTATGCAGAACCCGGACAGTGTACATGTATTTATGCAAATGGGGATCACATTGCGGAAGCGAAGCTTTGGGTAAACTTTGTTGCACAGTCAGAAATTTCGGAATACTATTGCACAAATGCAAAAATGTTTTCGGCCATTCGTGGCGTGGAGCCGCAGTTTGAAGAAGCGAAAATGATTCGTTCCTCCTCCAGCAACTATGCATTGATCAAGTCCAATTATTATGAAAATGCTGAGTGGTGGAGCGCTGAGTGGGAAGATATGCTGGAGGGAATATTTTGGAACAAGGACAGCTATCAGAGCCACATTGATATTGTCAATGCGCAGCTGAAATCCGCAGATATTGCGAATAAGAAGAAATAGGGAGCAGGGAAATAAGGATGAAGGGCGATTATGCAAAAAAGAGAGGGCAGAAAAGCAGGATGAGAAAGGCTTACCAGACAAAATGGAAGCATGTGATCTATGTTATGCCGATTCTTATCTGGTGGTTTATTATAGCTATTTACCCGAGACTGGAAATCTTCCCCATGTCATTGTTTAAATGGAATCCGGTGACATCAGAAAGAACATATGTAGGATTGTATTATTTTAAGCTTATGTTTACACGCAGCCTGGAGGACACAATGCAGAATGCATGGAATACGGTTCTGTATGTTTTCTATCTGTTTGTGATACAGACCACACTTGCATTGATATTGTCTCTTGCCCTGCAGAAAAACACGAGGCGGAATTCCTTCTTTCGGGCGTTTTTCTTCTTGCCAATGGTGTTCTCGACATCCATGGTAAGCTTGACCTGGTCCTATATGTATGACCCGAATATTGGAATTATCAATAATTTTCTGGCCATTTTCCAACCGGAAAAATATCCGGGGTTCAGCTTCTTTACAAAGAACTGGATGGCTGTACTGGTGGTGGTTCTGGTGCATATTTGGGCGAACATCGGCTATACCATTACGATTCTGACCTCCGGCCTTAACACAATTTCGGAGGATCTTGGAGAAGCCGCACAGATGGATGGCGCCACAAGATGGCAAAGATTCTGGAAGATCACGGTACCGCTGTTGATGCCAACAATTCTGCGGAATACCTTGTTGACGATGACAACAGGTGCAGCTGCCAGTGATTATCAGGTTCTTCTTGGCAATCGCGCACAGATGATGGACTATGACACCTGGGCAACGATCCTATATAAGAATCTGACTATGGCCACCGATTATGGCCCGGTTTGTGCTATGTCAGTGGTATTCTTCTTTGTATTAGGCGGTCTTGCTATCCTGCAGTTTGTGGTGATGCGCAAAGTGGAGAATTCCATTCTGGGGTAAAGTGAGGGAGATATATGAAAGATTTAAAGAAAAAGCCGCGTCTGCATTGGAATTTACTTGGAACGGCAGGAAATATAGTGGTGTATCTGTATGCATTAGTTCTGGTGGTGCCATTGACATTTGTTCTTATTACGGCGTTTAAGACAGGGACGGAGCGTGTTTTGGATCCGCTGGGATTACCCTCGGAGCTTCGGTTTGACAATTTCGTGGAGGCCTGGGTGAAGGGAAATCTGCTCAATGCAGCAAAGAACAGCATTATTATTGCAGTATCTACAGTTGCACTGCAGATGGCAAGCATCGTGTTTGTGACCTATCATTTGGATGCTATCCGTGAGACCAGGATTGGAAATGTATTGTATATGATCATTATCGGCTCTATGGTTGTGCCGAGTGTCAGTGGTGTTACCAGCCTGATGATGCGGCGGGCAATGGGACTATATAACAATCTGATCGGAGAGATTCTGTGTGGCGCAACCGGGATTGCCTTTGGTATTTTTATCACCAGCGGTTTCTTAAGGACAATACCCCGCTCCTTAAAGGAGGCAGCTTTGATGGACGGAGCCAAGGACTATCAGATTATGATAAAGATTATTACACCACTGATCAAACCGGCGCTGCTTACTGTGGGGATTCTGAATTTTACAGGTGTTTGGAACAACACGACCGGAGCGATGATTACCTTGCGGGACAAGCGTCTATATACCATACCAATGGCCTTGATCCTGAACTTTACAAAGCAGGTATCCGTAGAGTACGAGAAGGTATTTGCAGGTGTTGTTATGACATCTATTCCGATAATTGTTGTGTACTGTTTCTGCCAGAAATATTTTGTGTCAGCGTTAGCGGGAAGCGTGAAGGAGTAGGGGTGATGTGATGAAGGAAAAAAGAAAAGCAATCATAGTTTTGATGACATTTTTGGTTGCAGCGATATTCTGCTGCGATGCGTGCAGCAGCCGGAAGAATTCATCGGGAAAAAACGATAAATTAATTGATGTTATGGTGGACTGGAAGGATATTACTGATCCACGGGGAGTCTATCTGCCGGAAGGCAGTGCAACAGGGGAGAGCAATCCTCAGATTGTGAGTACACTCTATGAGACGGATGATGTGGTGATCGCCGACATCATTCCAACGGAAATGGGGTACGCAGTAGACAATACAGGCAAGTATGACAGTACGGATGGAATACAGGATGCCCTTTATGACTGCTATAACGCAGGCGGAGGCACGGTATACCTTCCGGCCGGGAATTACGCCATAACCGATACGATATATGTGCCGCCTCATGTGACTCTGCGGGGAGATTGGCAGGATCCGGATGAAGGGACAGAATATGGAACCATTGTCAGCGTATGGATGGACAGCAGTGAGGCAAAGGACGGTGGAGCATTTATGGTAGCCGGTTCTGCAGGTATTCTTGGCATGACGGTATATTATCCCTTCCAGACGCTCTATGAAGTGCTACCCTATCCAGCAACCTTCTATGTGGAAGATGACGCAAAGATGGTAACTTTGAAAAATATTACGGTTATTAACGGGTATCGGGGCGTCAGCAGTTCCTATGAGATACCGCATGACAGCCTGAACCTGGATCATTTTAAAGGGACCTTTCTGTATTGCGGAGTAGAGGAATACAATGAGGCTGAGGTAGGAACCTTCGACGATGTTGTAATCAGCGGGAAGTATTGGAAGGAAGCAGCGGCGGATTGTATGAACCGGCCAGTGGCCCGATACCTGGAGGAATATTTAAAGAAAAATGCTACCGGAATGATCCTTGGAGATTGTGAATGGCCTACTTATGCCAATATTACGATTGATGGATATTCGGTGGGGATCAGCTTTGTTGCGGGGTATCGGTATAAATTTTCCGGCTCCATGATCGATATAAACATCGTGGATTGTGGGAAAGGCATCGTTTCGACAGATGGAGATGAGCGCTGGGGAATGGTCATTGCAAGGAGCAGTATAGACGGTGGGATTGCTCATGGCTGGATCAGTCTGATACGTATGGCAGATGTTACTGTAAACGGAGAAATTACAGAAATGAAGCCGGGCTCGGTAGAAAGAAATGATGTGGATCTAAAACAGTATGAGATAGATTATAAGGCCAGTTATGTGAAGCCAAAGGAGAAACTGCTTGTCGCAAATCTGGCAAAAAGTATTACTACTGACGTCAGTGAAGAACTGCAGGCAGCGTTGGACGAGATGGGAGCGACCGGTGGGGTGGTGTATGTTCCCGGTGGAACCTATCGGCTGGATCATCCGATCCGTATTCCGGCAGGCGTAGAGCTGCGCGGAACGGCAACAGTTGCCGGAAAGGAGTGGATTAAAAACGTAACAGGAACATTGTTTATGTGCTATTACGGAGATGAAAGCAGCTATGACGCGGACACGGATGAAGCACTGGTTACCCTTGCAGGAGATTATGCTGGTGTCAATGGCATACGATTCCTGTACCCAGAGAACGGGCCGAATGATGTGGATTTAAACAGTACCTATGTCATTCGTGGACAAGGTACCGGGGTGTATGTAGTGAACAGTTTTATTGCGGCTGCCGGATATGGAATCGACTTTCGGGATTGCGATGAGCATTATCTCAGGGAAAATTACATTAGCTGCTATTATACCGTCTATCGACTTGGAGGAAAGGATGGGATCATCCGTGGATGCCTGACAAATCCGAATATGATCGCACGGACGGTACAGGCAGGTCTTGTGGACTGGATAGGTTTGGATGAACAATCTGAGAAGCTGACGGAACCTGTCACGTGTGAGAATACGCGTGTGATCGTGTTGGATGGCGCGGTGAATCAGTTGATTTTAGATGTGTTCAGCTATGGACAGAAAAATCTTATTGTAAATGAAAATTCAAGGAATACGCTTGCTGTCAATATAGGTTCGGACTGGATGAATAAAAAAGAAGCCCAGCTTGTCAACCGGAATGCAGATATGACAGTGATCAATTCCATGCGTTATGAGGGACATTCCTATGATAACGAAAACGGCTCGTTGGAATTGTATAATCGGATCACGATCAATGATATCAATGAAAAGATCGAGATTATAGACAGGGAGAAATAGCATATGAAAGAGAAGATAAGAAATACAAAATGTAAAATGGCTATTATCTTTGCTGCGGTCATATTGGCAATACTGGCCGGCTTATTGGTATGGTTCCTTTTGCGGCGTAGTGGCACTGGGGCGGGAGAAGGCGAAAAGGAATTTCTGCAGCGGACAGTATATGTATCAAAGCTGGAGAATCTGGGAGAGCCTGGGACGGATGTTGGCGTTATGATCCTGGATTGTGATAGTAAGGATGTATTAAAAACATCCTCTAATCTGAAAGTGATCAACAGAATAGGGCGGTATGTCCAAGGCACCGGGGCCTATGCGAATATGAAGTTCCAGACGGATCTGATAAGCGGAGTTCTTGCTGCACCCATAGACATTTCCGAGTATGCCGAAGGAAGCATACATATCTCTCTGTACGTAGGTGATAAGACAAAGCTGATGGGCAGCATAAATCTTGAGTTGTCCAGTTCAGGAAGCTTTGATGCAGATGAAATGCAATGGGAAATCCCGATTTCCGTGTTGGCGAATGGATGGAATGAGATATATTTATCCATACCGGGCGCAACATTATCCGGTATGCCGGATCTTGCAATGATCAATTTCTTCCGAATGTTCAGCCTGGAACCGGCAATGGGGGTAAATGTGGCATTGGATAATGTTTATGCCAGTGCTACCGAAGGAATTGTATTTGAACCGGATAACAGTGATCTGAAGGCAATAGAAAAGGACGCTTATACAGAAACCGCTTCACCTTATGGGAAGATGATCATGAGTTGCAATACAGTGAACCTGTTTGCGGCTATGGGAAATATGGAGGTCACCACTGTCAAGGGTGAATATGTGGAAGGAACCGGGGCTTTCAAGTCAGTGGGCTTTTCAGATTGTCTGGGAGAGGCTGTATTTGCAAGCCCGGTGGATGTTGCTGCTTACACGAAGGGGTTTGTCCATCTATCGCTGTATGTCAATGCGGTAACGAATCTTTCCAGTAATATTGTATTGGAATTGTCCAGCTCCGGGATCAGAGATGTGGATGAGTATCAGTGGGAAATTGCTGTGTCTTCCCTAAGGAACGGATGGAACGAAATCTATCTGCCCTTTACAAGCGCAGCGCTGACAGGAACTCCTGATCCGGCAGCCATTAATCATTTTCGATATTATACGCAGGGACAGAGTGAAAAAACTGTGACGATCATCGATAATGTCTATGCAACACTGCAGAGCACAGGGGATTCTTACGAAGAGACGGCTTCGCCTTATGGGAAGATGATCATGAGCTGTAATACGGCAAACCTGTTTTCTATATTGGAGTTTGCATGTGTCACTACGGAAGCTGGAGAGTATGTAGAAGGGACGGGCGCTTTCAAGACAACAGGGACAGAGGAATGCCTGGCGAGAGGTCGTTTCCGTAAGTCGGTGGATTTATCCGGGTATGCGGACGGTCAACTGCATATATCCATGTATGTGAATGATGTTTCTCTTCTACAGAGCAGTATTAACTTTGAACTATCCAGTTCTGGAGAGAGCGACAAGGACGAGTATGAATGGTTTATTGAAGCTTCACGCTTGAAAAATGGCTGGAACGAGATTTATCTGCCAATCGGACGGGCAGATAACGTGACCGGGGTGCCGGAACGGAAGGCACTGAACTATTTTCGCTTTTTTACGGTAGGACGGAATAAGGATCTGGTAACGATTTTTGATAATGTATATGCCACGAATGGGGACAGCGGGGAGAAAGGCGATGGAGAAACGCAGGGAGTGGAAACAACATCGCCATATGGCAAAATGATCGCCAGCGGAAATACAGTATCGATTTTTAGGCTGTATGAAAATATGGAGGTGACACAGGAGAAATGTGTGGAAGGAACCGGGGCATTTCGAACGGTTGGCTTCCAGGAATCCCTGGGAAGAGGCGCACTTGCAGAACCGGTGGATATTTCGGCTTATGCAGAAGGATATATACATTTGTCCTTCTATGTAAACGATCCGTCTCTTCTTACCCAGGATGTCCATTTCGAACTGTCCAGTTCCGGAGAGAGTGACAGGGATGAGTACGAATGGTTTATTTCACCCACGAAGCTTGCAAAGGGGTGGAATGAACTCTATCTGCCAATGAAAAAGGTGGATAATGTGACAGGTACACTGAATCTTAGAGGTGTTAATTATTTTCGTATCTTTACATTGCAGCAGAAGAAAGGGCTGGAGACGCTATTTGATGATCTGTATGCCACTGCCGGTAAAGATAATGGGAAAAAGAGTGCATGTGGTGAGCTGCTGTATGCCGGAGATATCCTGAGAGGCAACTGCACATGTTATTTAAAAAGCTTTTTCAATCTTCAGCTTACCGCTAAATGCAAGGAGGGTTCCTATGCATATGCGGCTAAAAATCCGGCAGCCGGAATTTTCGGGACGCTGAAAACACCGATAGATATCTCGTCTTATAGAAATGGGACGGTTCATATATGGCTGTATGTCAATGATGTGGATTATCTGACAGCAGATATGAACTTTGAATTGTCCAGTTCGGGACGCAGTGATCAGGATGAATACGAGTGGGTGATTTCCAGAAAAAGCTTAAAATCCGGCTGGAATGAGTTGTGGCTTCCTATACGGAAAGCATTTGTGACAGGCACGCCTGATCTGACCGGAATCAATTATTTTCGGTTGTTTACAACAAAGCCGGATACAAAGCTGGAGTTTATTCTGGACGATGTGTATGCAAGCTTCAAAAAATGATTTCTAATATCTAAGGAGGATACGTTATGGCGAAACAAAGTTGCCGAAGAAAAGCAATAGCGCTGGTTTGTGCGTTATCTATGGTAGCGGGGTGCCTGGGAAGCATGAACCATGGGGAAACCAAAATGGTAAAAGCTGCGGAGGCCGTAAGCGAGGCGGCAGGCAGCGACAGTGTACTTAAGGATGAGTGGGAGATATTCCACGCAGACGGAGGACAGAGTATTTCAGGAACATCAGGAATCTATTTTGTCAAAAATGATGCGGGGATCAATCTGCCGGAGAGCTCTCAGGATAGAAATAACCTGGAGTTGTCCATCAAGGTGTGGGTGAAGGATGAAACGGCAGTGTCTGTCCTGAAGAAAAGCTTTGTGGAACTGACGAATGTGATCTGTGATAAGAAAGAGATCAACTGGTATCTGGGAAGCCAGTCTGTAAAACCGGGAGAAAATGAGATTGTTCTGAGACTGTCGAGTGCAACCGACTATGAGGGAAGTGGAGAGGGCTCCGGAGCCTTTGATCTGTCTGAAACGATTCAATATTTTCGGATCTATAATAGTACGGCGGATGTTGTGGCAGAGAATGATATCAAGCTTTATTCGGTGTTACTGAAAAACACAGACAGTGCCGGTGTCTTGCTGGGAAAGAATGATACGCATCTGCAACTGAACGAGAAGCTTACAGCCGCACCGGACACGATTGAAGCGAGTGTCAAGATGGATGCGCCTGTCAGTGAATGGGTGATTCGGTCTGCACAGGATACTTATTGGGGCTGGTATGATATTGGCAGCAGAGCGACGTACCATACGATAGAGGAAAGTGAGGCCCAGAGTGGGGATGAGATACCGTCCGTGGGAACCGCGTATGTCGATATGGCAATGCTGAAGGGAGAGAACTTCGGATTGCAAAAGAAATTTGATATCAAAATACCGGATACCTATAAAAGAAGCGATATTGCGATTGACTTCTGGTTCTGTGGAGAGTACGGTGGCGAAGATCTTGGAATTTTAGAGCTGTCAAGCAGTGGACAGTATGGGACGAAGAGAATTTATTGGGATATGTCCAATAAGGTTCAGGTGAAAGAAGGATGGAATCATATCACGCTTCCGCTGAATACCTATTCCGGGGAGAGCGATCCGGGATTCGAGCTTTCCAATGTGAACTATGTGCGTTGGTGTGAGGCTCAGTTGGTGCAGGATGAGAGTTACAAGATTACGGACATCAAATTGATTGTCTTGGACGAGGAGGAAGTCAAGGATACGGAGTGGACACTCCTTGCGGCGGGGGATCCATTGAATCAGGCAGTCTCAAATATAAATTATGGCAATACAGGGACAACCGGTGTGACTGCAGAGGGAGAGGAACCGGGAGCCGGGACTGTTTATACGGAGATTTCCGTCAATGCGGGAAATGCATTTGGATTTCGGACGGCAAACAGGGGCGTGACACCACCTGGCATTTCAGAAAAATATCAGGAAAAGGATCTTGGTGTTTCCTTCTGGATATATAACGAGACTGGTGCGGCACTTCCGAGCGGTGGCTTTAGCCTGTCCAGTAATGGATGGCAGGGAACAAATGACAGAGTATGGTATAGCCAGAACTATCTGAAGCTACAGAAGGGCTGGAATTACGTAGAATTGCGTCTGGACGATTACTCCAAAGAAATTAACGGAAGCCTGGACTATCGCAATATCCGGTTTGCACGTCTGTATACGGACGATAATGTCACGCTGGCAGAGGCTAATGTTTTTCGTATCACGGATGTGAAGCTGGTAGTTTTAAAGGAAGCGCTGGATACGTCTGTGGTGGATACGATCCGTTATGCCACTTCGCGTTCCGGGTATTGGTATGCGAATAATATACCAACACAAACGTTGATGCGGACAACGGAAGCAGACCGGGGTCCGGGAGTCGGAGTGACGTGGGTGAAGATGGACATGGGAAGCGATAAAAAGTATTCCTTTAACCATAGCTTTACCGCAGAGATCCCACAGGAACAGAGCCTGGACAGCCTGGCTATCGCATTCTGGTTCTACAGCTCCTATGACGGACAGTTGCCGGGAGGGGGAAGGATCGGTCTGAGCAGTCCCGGTACTGCGAGCGTTGACAGCAGGGAAATCTGGTGGAATCCGGCTGATATTACCGTAAAGAAAGGCTGGAATTACATAGAATTAAGGTTAAATGAGGCAACGAATCTCGGAGACAACTTTGATGCTCATGCAATGAATTATTTGCGTTGGTTTGGAAATAGCTTTGGAGAAAATACCACAATAGGCATGTCAGACATATGGCTGGTTGCGTGGGACAACAATCGTACCATCCGTACTGCGACCAGCAGTTTTTTCTATGGGTTGAAGCATACATTGGGAAGGACGACCGAGGAGGATACACCGGGAGCTGCAGGGATGACTTATGCAGAGGTGGTTGTGCCGGCCTACGACGAGACAGTGTCTGGCAGCGGCTGTTTTGGGTTCGAAAATACGGTTTCTGTTCCGATACAGCTTGAAAATTGTGAACTGACAGATCTTGCGCTCGGATTTTGGTTTTATAATTCCACAGGTACGAAGATACCGGTAGGACGTATCCAGTTGGGAAACAAGACAAGCAGCGGGACAACTTTTTATATGCTTAATCCAAGAGGTGTGACAGAACTGGAAACACCGGGCTGGCATTATGTGGAATTGAAGCTGAAGGATCGATTGAATTCTGATGGAAATGCTTCGAAGGTGCTGGATATGTCGAATCTGAATTACCTGAGATGGTATTCCGATACGTCGAGCTCGAATCTGCCATATCTGATCGAGGAGGAGACCACATTCCGCATTACAGATGCAAAGCTGATCGTTCTGAACGAGAACCCGGTTACAGAGCCCCACCAGGTGACCGTAAGCGAGCTTACAGACATAGCAGAGCTTGCGGGAAATAAGATGATCTTTTCTAATATAAATGCAGAGGGAGAGACGGATCCGTATGCACTGTTCATAACGCCTGAGGGATATCCGGCACTGATCTGGGGAAACAGGCAATATACGCTGGATTATGATATTCGCACTGGAAAATGGATGGATATCAAGGCTGCACGCAGCGAGGACGGGAAAATTGCTTTTTATATTAATGAGACATGCGAAGCGGTGAGCGATACGGGCGAGACAGCCGGGCTTACATTCCAGACGGCACATCGGATCGGAGCCGACGGAGTCGGCGGACAACTGTTTGACGGACGAATTGCAAATATCCGCATTTACAGTGGATATGACGAAAAAAGCTGCATTGGAAGCTGGGATCTGAAGGGCGACAGCGAGGATATCTTTGCAGAGATGCCGGATGGTTCTGGAAAGGAAAATACTGCGGTATTTCGCGGGACACGTGCAGAAGACTGGACTTCTTTTGAATCCGAGAAAGAGAAGGACATAACAAATGTCGGGGAGGAGTATTGGTCGTTGGTATTTATCCCGGATATACAGAATCTGACAAACAATTATAATGCTACGTGGCTTAAGGTGTCGGAATGGATCGCAGAGAACGTCGAGACGGAGAATATCAAGCATGTGATCGGTGCGGGTGATACGACCTGGAACAATGTTGCGTGGCAGCTTGACAATTCCATGTTGGGCTTTGATAAGTTTACAAGTCTGGTGTCATGGAGCAATATGGCGGGAAACCATGATTATGACTGGAGTAAGACAAGTCGTGACTCCAGCATGTACCAGAGTTATTTTGGCAAGGACTATATCATGAGGACAAAGGCGGCAGATACCTATGCAGGTTCCTACGAGGATCCGGCTGGGATAAGTACTACGGAGAATTCGTATTACCGCTTTGATGTCAACGGTGAGAAGTGGATGGTTCTGCAGTTGGAGTATTATCCGCGAAGGAGCGTGGTCGCCTGGGCCAAAACAATTCTGGAACAGTATCCGCTTGACAATGTGATCTTCACGACACATGGATATATCAATGGGAGTGGGGCTTATTGCGGGGAAGACAGGTCCTGCTTCAAGGATGGAGACGGGGAAGACCGACTTGGCGATAATACGGCTTATATCTGGGAGCAGCTAAAGGATTATTCGAATATAAAGTTGATCCTTTGCGGCCACAGCACCAATGGAACCGGTGCTATTGTACAGAAAAACGAGATAAATAGCAACGGGGATACGGTTCCGGCCTTGATGATCAACGCACAGGATCTGGAAGATCTGGATAGTGGCTACTTCACGGGAAAGGCGCTCGGAATGCTCAGTATCCTGCGCTTTAGTAAGGATGGAACGAAGGTGGACGTGCAATATTTTTCACCTCAGTATGGAAATCGATCCTTTAGTCCGATCGATCTGAATGGTGAGAGAAAGTCCAATGACATTGCACTGGAGAACAGAGTAGAGACATGTGCACCGATCGTGAAAGCGTATATGGAAAATGATTTTGCGTTGGGCACAGCACCGGAGGATGTGCCGAAGGGATATGTATTTGCCGGCTGGTTCACAGATGAAGACTGTGAAAATGCACTGACTGAGGGAACGGTCAAGACAGCTTATGCCAAGTTTGTGGACGCAGAGATATTGACGGTAAAGGCGCAGATTAAGGCAGGAACTACGGCAGAAAGTGAGAAAACGGACATTCGTTTCGTTACAACAGCAGATTCCCTTAAATATAGAGAAATTGGTTTTAAGATTCAGGTGGCGGGAAGCACGAAGGAAGTGGTAACCGGCAGTCGGACTGTGTATACAAAGCTATATGCAATAGGTACGAGTGAATTGATGACGTATGTGCCGGAAGAGGAGTTCTCGCCGCAGTCTACCTTTTTTAAGACATATACCATCAAGAATGTTCCAAAGAATAGTTTTGCAACAGAGATTAGCGTTACACCGTACTGGATCACATTGGATGGAACTCTTGTAGAAGGAACGATGGCATGCAAGACTGTTCAGATGGGGATTGGAGGGAACAAATGAAGATGATAAAGTATGAGGAACCACAAATGGAATATATTTGCTTTGATGAAAACGATATTGTCACGGTATCAGGGTTGAACGACATTGGAAATGAGACCGAAGAGGATAGTCGTGAGTGGGGAGGGTTCTTCTGATATGGAAGGTATGAAAAAAGAAAAGAAACGGGTATTTTGTGTAATATCCCATACCCATTGGGACAGAGAGTGGTATTTTCCTTTTGAAAAATTCCGCTTAAGGCTTGTGGATTTAATCGACCGGTTGATCTTATTGATCGACCGGTATCCGGAGTATGTGTTTCACTTGGATGCGCAGACGATCGTGCTGGAGGATTATCTAGATATTCGTCCCCAGAACAGGGGAATTTTGGAAAAACTGATTTCTGACGGAAATATTATTGTTGGTCCATGGTATCTGCAGAATGATTTCTTCCTGACCAGCGGCGAGGCAACAATACGGAATCTTCTTGAAGGCATTAAGCTGGCAAACCAGTTTGGAGCCTGCGCCATGGTAGGGTATGCGCCGGATCAGTTCGGACACATTTCCCAGATGCCGCAGATACTGAATAATTTCGGTATAGATAATTTCCTGTTTGCCAGAGGTTTGTCTACTTATGCAAAGGATGAGGGAGGAAATGTATATCGATGCGCTTCCCCTATAGAGCTTCAATGGGAAGGAGCAGATGGATCCAGAGTATTGGCGGTCAATATGCGCCTGTTTTACAACAACGCGCAGCGCATCCCGGAGGATGTGGAAAAGGCCAGGATTCTGACAGACCTGATCGAACGGGAATATGACGGTATGATCGCAACGGAGGTTTATCTTCTGATGAATGGGGTGGATCATCTGGAACCCCAGGATACTGTTTTGGAAGCTATCAAAGACTATAATGAGGCATATGGTGATTCGGCAGTCATGAAGCAGTGTACCATGGAGCAGTATATGCAGGAGGTAAAGGAAAGTCTTTACCGACAGCAAAAAGAGCTCCCGGTGTATAAGGGGGAGCTTCGGCGGGGACACCACTGGGATATTCTTTCCGGAACCTTGTCCTCACGTCATTATCTGAAGGTGGCCAATGTGCGCCTGCAGAATGCGTTTGAACAGAATCTGGAGCCGCTCTACGCGATGCTTGAGCTTGCGGGCTGCAAGGGAGTATATCCATATGACCAGCTTCGCTACGGATGGAAGAAGCTGATACAGAATCATCCGCATGATTCCATCTGTGGTTGCTCCAGAGATGAAGTACACAAACATATGGAGGACAATTTTGAACGGCTGGGTGAGTTCATAGAGGAAATGTATGAACGAGGAATGACGGAGTTATGTTACCACAATGACATTTTGAAAAAATTCCCTGACGGCAAATATTATATCAATGTGGTCAATACTACAGATGTACAACTGTCGGGCGTTGTAAAGCTGGAGCTGGACTTTATCGCGGAGGATAAGATAGAGAATTTCCGGCTGGAGGATGCGGATGGAAAGTCGGTGGAATATGCTGTTATTTCAAAGGAGACTGTGGAACGTGATGTGTTCTCGCCGTTAAATCTGCCCGGAAGAATCTGGGTGGATCGATACCTTGTATATGTTAAGGTGAATGATGTACAGCCTTATTCGGTAAAGGGAATCATGGTTCTTCCGGCGAAGAGCGAGGTTTCTTATGCAAAAGATATTGTTCTTAGGTCAAAAGAAAAGGAGAATGTCTGCGCGATACTAGAAAATGATTTCATTCGGGCAGTTGTAAATGAGAGAGGCCGGGTGGATGTCTGCTTCAAGCAAAGGGGACTTTCCTTTGAAGATGTTCTTGCTTTTGAGGATAAGGCAGACCGGGGTGACAGCTACAATTATTACGATGCCCATGATACAGCAGTTTCCTCCAGAGATTTTGCACCAAAAGTAGAAATCATAGAGCAGAATGTGCTCGTTGGCCGTGTGAAGATTACCTGGGAATTGAAATTGCCTGTTTGCTATGATTTTCAGGATGAAAAGAGGAGCGGTGAGACGAGTGCCGTAACAGCAGAAATCATTCTGGAATTAAAGTCTACAGATGAAATGCTGATACTGAATTATCGGATTTTAAATACCTGTAAGGATCATCGACTGCGTCTGTTGGTGAACAGTGGATTTTTAAAGGCATCCTGTATGGCCGATACACCCTTTGATATCATGGAGCGTGAGGATGCTCACTGGTGGGTTGATCCCATCAGTCAGGCATTTCCAAATACTTCCTTTGTTTCTCTGGAAGAGAAAGGGAAAGGAATTGCGGTTCTTACGGAGGGAGCGCACGAGGCAGAGCATTTGAAGCCGGGCACTCTTGCACTGACTTTGGTGCGGAGTACCGGAGTGATCAACCGGGAATGGAATTTGAAACCCGGCGGGGGCCGACAGTGGAATTGCCCCGCCAATCAATGCCTACGGGAAATCAGTGGTCGGCTTGCATTTGTGGGATACAATGGCTCTGTATATGAGGCACAACTGCCACAATATGTGAAGGCATTTCGTACCCCTTTAAAGGCGATGTGTGTTCCGGCAGACCGAAAGCGGTTTACAGGCGGAAGAACAGCAGTACAGGATACGCGGCTCAGCGAGCTTTTCTATCTGCCGGAGGCTTACCCGGATGTGTGGCTAAGACAGAATCAGCCACAGGTTTTGTTGGATGGCAGAAATCTTACGGTATCTGCTTTAAAGCTTGGCGAGGACCGCAGCGGGGTTATTTTCCGGTTTTATAATTATGGGGTGGAGAAAGAGATTGCTTCTGTTACTGCAGAGGGCGAGATTTACAGAACCAACATGGCAGAGAACGAGAAGGAATATCTGGGAAGCAACTGTATTAAGATGGAGGTAGGAGCTAAGCAAGTGGTGACCTTGTATATCCAGAGGTAGGGATATATTTATGAAAATGGATGCAGGGACAGGAAAGGAGATGGATAGCGGGTATCGAAGTTTAAAAGGAATAGACCGGGGAATCGACGTAAGCTGGTTCCCCGGTTTTTTTGTCACTGTTTGGGATGGACGTGTTTCCCGATATCCACAAAATAATTGACTGTTAGAAAATGTAAATATATAATGTTAGCATGAATGCAATCAAAGAATCAAGGAAGTGTCCCAGGGGGAGAAGCATGGAGAGATATCATGGCACAGGCGTGTCGCCTGGAATTGCGATTGGGAGAATAAAAGTATATCGAAGAGAAAACGGCCCTTATGCGGACACGGCGGATTCGGAGGTAACGGATCACCCTTATGCGGGGACTGCGGACAGTGACACAGAGCTTGCCCGTTATGAACGTGCGGTCGGGAAAGCAAAAAGGCAACTGGAGCAGCTTGGGGAGAGAGCCACGCGGGAGGCAGGGTCGGAGCAGGCGGCTATCTTCGAGGTGTATCAGATGATGCTGGAGGATAGTCAGTTTGGCGATTCTGTGAGAAGTATCATTCGGAAGGAACATGCTGACGCCGCATATGCTGTGGCAAAGACACGCGATCAGCTTGCGGCGTTGTTTGCAGGGATGGATGATGCATATATGAAGGAACGCGCGGCGGATATTATCGATGTGTCAGAACGGGTGCTGGAAGCGCTGGATGAAACGGACGAGAAGGGTACCAGTGAAGCGTTGGAAGAAGCGGGCGGAAAGAGCACCGATGCGACGTTGGATGGGGCGGAAGAGCCCTACATTTTGCTTGCAGAGAATCTTTTGCCGTCGGAGACCGTACAGCTCGACAAGAGCAAGCTGCTGGCCTTTGTTACAGCCGGAGGCTCCCCCAATTCCCATGTGGCGATCCTTGCCAGAGCCATGGGGATTCCGGCGGTGGTTAACGCAGATATCCCGCTGAAGGAGATAGAAGACAGAGAGAGCGCACATGCGGATAATGGGGGCGTAAATGCCGGAATCGAACCTGTCGATGGGGACAGCGGGATCGCAGAACAAACGATCGGAATCGTAGATGGCACCAACGGGACATTCTATCTGAATCCGGATGAGAGGACCCTTGCAGATATGCAGCGGCGCGCTCGTGATATGCGGGCGCAGGAAGAGGAGCTGTATGCATTAAAAGGAAAGGAAACCTGTACGCCGGACGGGCAGAAGGTTCTGTTGTATGCCAATATCGGCGGGGAGGAGGATCTCGCCGCAGCGATTGATAACGATGCGGAAGGGATTGGTCTTTTTCGCAGTGAATTCCTGTATCTGGGAAGAAACGACTGGCCCGATGAAGAGGAGCAGTTTGCTGTATACAAAAGAATTGTGCAGGCCATGGAAGGAAAACGGGTGATCATTCGGACCATGGACATCGGAGCGGATAAAGCTTGCGAATACTTCGGACTTAAGCCGGAGGAGAATCCGGCCATGGGCTGCCGGGGAATCCGCGTGAGCCTCGCCCGGCCGGAAGTGTTCAAGATTCAGCTACGGGCCATATTCCGGGCAGCGGCCTTCGGACAGGTGGCGGTGATGTATCCCATGATCATCAGCGCGGAAGAGATACACAGGATCCGGGAGATCGTTCGCCAGGTGGAGACGGAACTTAGGGAAGCAGGCGTGGACTATCGCAGGCCGGAGCAGGGGATCATGATCGAGACACCTGCGGCGGCCCTGATCAGCGAGGAGTTGGCACGGGAAGTGGATTTTTTCAGTATCGGAACCAACGACCTGACCCAGTATACCCTGGCTGCCGATCGGCAGAATGCCGGTCTGGCAGATTATTATGACGCCCATCATCCGGCAGTGCTTGAACTCATTGCCATGACAGTTAAGAATGCCCATAAGGCAGGAATCTGGGTGGGAATCTGCGGAGAGCTGGCTGCGGACGTGAGCCTTACCGGGGAATTCCTGGCTATGGGAATCGATGAGCTGTCCGTTTCACCCCGGAATATCCTTGCGGTACGGCGGGCGGTGCGGGAGATGGTAAAAAATTGATACTATTCAGCCAGGACCATGATTTGCCCGTAATATACGCGATGACTGAATTGTAACATAACATAAAAAATTTCCTATAAAAAAATTTTTTGAGCATAAAAGAAAAAACTTCTTGACATCTGCAAAGAAAGACGCTAAAATAATACCGTTGCTGATAACAGCACGAGCCCAGTTAGCTCAGTTGGTAGAGCAGAGGACTGAAAATCCTCGTGTCTCTGGTTCGATTCCGGAACTGGGCACTGTCATTTCCAAATGACACTTGCGGGTGTAGTTCAATGGTAGAACACCAGCCTTCCAAGCTGGACACGTGGGTTCGATTCCCATCACCCGCTTATGCGCGAGTGGCTCAGTTGGTGGAGCGCGACCTTGCCAAGGTCGAGGCCGCGGGTTCGAGTCCCGTCTCGCGCTTACTTTAAAAAGAAAAGATATCATGCGGTGCATGGTATCTTTTCTTTTTAACGAGGCCCAGCCGGGCCTCGAAGCTTCGAGTGACCTCGGAATCCGCTCTTATAAGGGGAGCGGATTCCTGGGTCAGACCCTCCCGTCCCGCGTGAGGGGGAATATCCTGTATCAGACTTTCTCGTCTCACGTGAAGTGGGGATACCGAGGTCAGACCTATTTAATTATTCCGGTGCTCTCTCATCACCAAGGAAAAACGTGGCCACTGTTCCGGGGCCGCAATGGGCGGCAATGATCGTTCCGATATCACAGATTCGGATGTCATGCAGGTTCGGGAAGCGGGCCAGTATGGCTTGTTTGGTCTTTTCGGCTTCCTGTGGACAGTTTGAATGGCAGATAAAGCATTTCCCGGAGTATTGTGCGCCGTCCCTGGCGTGCTGCTCCATGGTGTCTACGGTAGTTTTTATGGCATTGACCTTACCGCGAACCTTGCTGTATGCGATGATACGTCCTTTATCGTCCAGACGCATGATCGGGCAGATTCCCAAGATGGTGGCGATCATAGCGGTAGCTCCTGACATTCTGCCGCTGCGGCGGTAATGGTCTAATTCGGTAGAAAAGAATTGATGATGAACCTTTTTTCGATTGTCTATGAGCCATTTTTCCGTCTCTTCCATAGAACATCCGCGGTCACGCATATCAGCAGCATAATCGACCAGCAATCCGTAGCCGGAGGAACTGCACAGAGAGTCAACCACGATAAGCTTGCGGTTCGGATATTTCTCTCTTAACACGTCTGCTGCACGCTCTGCGTTTTGAAAGGACTGCGTCATGCCGGTGCCAAATACAATGTGAAGCAAATCGCCGCGCTGCAGTTGTTCCTCAAAAAATTCCTCATACTGAAATTCGGTAAGCTGAGAAGTTGCGGGCATCTTTCCCTCTGCGAGTAATTGATAGAATCGCGGTAAAGCCTCCGGGTCACGCAGCATATCGTCAACATATTCCTTATCATCTACCAGATAGGAATAGAAAATGACCGGGATGTTCCGCTCGTTTACATAAGAAAACGGAAGATCAACTGTGGACTCGCATGATAAGATAAATTTTGTGTTCATATGATAACCTCCTGTTATTTGTAACGCACATCATTGTCCCCTTCAAAGAAGAGGGCTAGCGCGCCGGGACCGATATGTGAGCCGGTGGCAGGCTCGTGTTTTGCCAGAATGATTTCTTTTGGTGCAAGCTTTTCCTGCAGCAGACTTGCCAGATATTTGGCGTCCTCTTCGCAGTCGGCATGTGAGATGGCGATGGTCTGGTGCGTCGGATTTTGGGCCAGGGTAAAATATTTTTCAGCCATTGCCTTTATGGCTTTCTTTCTTCCTCTGATTTTTTCAAACGCAATGATCTTGCCGTTCTCATTTCCTTTTAACAATGGCTTTATTCCCAACACAGAGCCAACGATAGCGCCCATATTAGACAGTCTTCCGGTTCGCCTCAGATGCATCAGGTCATTCACGATGAATACCTGATATATCCGCTCGCGGACGGAAAGCAGTCTCTGGGCGGTTTCCTGTAATTCCATTCCGTTCAGACGGCACTTTGCAGCCTTTAAGACCAGCAGGCCTTCTCCCAGCCCGGCACACAGGCTGTCGATCAGTTCGATCCTGCGTTCCGGAAATTCTTCCAGTAATTGCTTTCTTGCCATTTCTGCAGAGGCATAGGCACCGCTTATCCCGGAGGATATCCCGATAAAAAGGATATCTTCGCCGGACTCCAGCAACGGCTGCATACTGTCGATATAGCGCTGGGGATTTATCTGGGAGGTGGTGACTTTCGCGCCGCTTCGAATGGCGTCATAATATTGTTTGTCGTCAAAGCTGTCGAGATCCCGGCAGCTATATTCCTGTTCTTTTAAAAAGTAAGAAAATGGAATTGCGATCACATTATTTTCTTCTAATTGTTTTGCGGTCAGGTTTGCAGTTGAGTCTGTTACAATAGCATAAGACATGAGCTCTCTCCTTTGGATCGAAATTTGCTTTAGTATATGCGATCATCCGGGATAACTCAATCTACGGCTGCTTTTCTACACTATAATCCTTTGAATCTACTGGTAGAGTAAGGGACTCTACCGCTCTACCAGCGGGAGAGTTGCATAGAAAAAGCCCGCATTTTCAAGACTTGCGGACTTTAAGAAGGTGTGTCAGGAGATTTCTTCTTGCTTCCGGGGCTTTTTTATCAGCGCCCAAAGGATGATAATAATCTGTCCCGGAATACCAAGAAGATAAATCAGCCAGGCATTGATACCCAGGGAAAACAGCGTTAATTGTATGCTCAAAAAAACCGACCACATTAAAAGTGAGACAATGAAATAATTCAGGCGCGGATTGAACCAGATACTGTTAAACACCAGCCATACGATCGCAGAGACCGGGATGGCGTAGATAAATGACAGCCATTGGGAATGTGCGTCTTTGGCGGAAAGGGTAATGATTACAAAAACCAATACGGCAATAAGCCATACCAACAGTATGGATACGCCGCTGATATATTCTTTCCGGTATGGTGCTTCATCTGGGGATAAAGCTTTCTCTGAAGGCGGTATTTCCTTTGGGGGATGTTCTGCGCGCACCAGGTAATCCAGCGGCACATCAAATAAATCCGCGATGTCTACTAAGACAGAAACATCCGGCATCGATTCTGCGCGCTCCCATTTGGAGACAGCTTTATCGGAGTAATTAAGCTGCTCGGCGAGCTCAAGCTGTGTAAGCCCTTTGGCACGGCGTAAATCTGTGATATTTTGGGCGATAATTGATTTTATATTATTCATGGCGATTCCTTTAATGTTTTTATTTCGGGTATGCCTAAGCTTTATAACGGTGGTAATTTCATTATTTAGTATAATGAATCTGCGCTGCATTTGTCAAGGAGGAGATGATACTTGATTTTAGCGGATTTTCGTGCTATTCTTTATCATATTGCGAATGGGCGTGGGCTGAACGATTGCTATATTGCAGCCATGGCGCATGCGAGAAGGTTGAAACAGGTGTGAGTTTATGTATACAATATTGCTTTTAATCATTTATATCGCGTTTATCAGTCTGGGACTCCCGGATTCTCTGTTGGGATCTGCCTGGCCTGTTATGCGCCAGGAATTTGGTGTGCCTCTGTCCTACGCCGGAATGGTATCTATGATCATATCCGGTGGAACCATCCTTTCCAGCCTGATGTCGGACCGTCTGACACGCAAGCTTGGAACCGGACGGGTGACGGCTTTCAGTGTCTTCCTGACAGCAGCTGCACTGATGGGGTTTTCCGTATCTTCGCAGTTCTGGATGCTGTGCGTGTGGGCCGTTCCTTATGGACTTGGAGCCGGGGCAGTGGACGCGGCGCTGAACAATTATGTGGCGCTTCACTATTCCTCGCGCCATATGAGCTGGCTTCATTGCTTCTGGGGTGTCGGAACCATTGCAAGTCCCTACATTATGAGCTGGGCGCTGGCCGGGTCTGCCGGTTGGAACAGCGGATATCGGACTGTGTCAGCGATCCAGTTCGGTATCACAGTCCTTCTGTTTTGCACGCTTCCCTTATGGAAGAGGCTTCAGGTTGCGGAGGCTTCCGATAGTGATGACAGCGCCCCGGCTTCCAATGGGATTTTGGGCGTATTGAAGATCAAGGGTGTCCCGCAGGTTCTTGTGGGCTTCTTTGCATACTGTGCCGCAGAGAGCACCGTTATGCTCTGGGCCAGCAGTTATCTGGTTCAGGTCAGGAACATAACGCCCCGGATGGCAGCAGCCTTTGCCTCGTTCTTCTTTATCGGTATCACGGCAGGGCGTTTTCTGTCCGGACTTGTGACGGAGCGTTTGGGTGATCGGTGGCTGATCCGTATTGGCGCGGTGATCGCTGCTTTTGGCATTCTGTGCATTGCCCTTCCGGTGACTGCAGACTGGCTTGCCCTGGGAGGACTGATCGTTACCGGTCTTGGTTGTGCGCCGGTTTACCCATCGATTGTCCATTCCACGCCTTACAATTTCGGTAAGGAGCATTCCCAGGCCATTATTGGCATCCAGATGGCCTGCGCCTATGTGGGATCTACCTTTATGCCGCCGTTATTCGGCCTGATTGCCAACCATATCAGTATCCGATTGATGCCGTTGTTTCTTATTATATTTATTCTGCTCCTGCTCTTCATGACGGAAAGTCTGAACCGGGCAGTGAAGCAGCCTGTTTAGAGGGAAAGAAGGAAAAGAATGTTTGATGATGAGTTTGAAGAACGTGAAAGCAAGAAGATTATAATCAGGATCATTGTTGCGTCAGTATGCTTTGTAGCGGTTCTGGCTGTGGCAGTTGTGCTGATCTTTAAGACCTTCGGAGGAAAAGACGGGGGAGACGAAACCCCGGGGATAGAGGGAAACGTTGATGGTCAGCCGACCGGGGACGAGAGTGCCGGGAACCGGGAGGACAGCAAGAGCCAGGAAAACACTGACGGCCAGCCCGGCGACGGAAGTCAGGAAGGCACCGGGGCTCAAACCGGCGGCGGAAGTCCGGAGAAGCCGGAGGACGATGGAATCAAGACGAAGTTCAGCGATTGCCAGGAGCAGGTAACGCCCAAGATTGAGATCAACCTGCGGAGTATCCCCAGCGTGACAAATCCGAATTCCGTGGTGGTGGCTACGCTCCATGCGGGAGAGGTATTCGTGCGGACAGGTATCAATACAGAGCTTGGCTGGTCCAGGGTGGAATATAACGGACAGGTATTGTATTGCGTCAGCAGTTACCTAAATGTGGTAGAATAAGGGAAAGGCTTTCAAGACCAATGATACAGAAGGAAAAACTCGCGCAGTTTTATTTTACGCAGTATAAAACCTGTGCCCAGCATTTAAAAAAGAAAAATAACGACGGAAAGAAGACTTACGAGCAGCGGATCAGCACGATCCTTGGTGAGATGAGAAGAACCAAGGCATCCAAGATCAGCCAGGCGCATCTGGAGGAGTATCATCGTCAGATCCGAAATCTGGTCTATTTTGCGATAAAGGCAAATAACCAGATCGCCATCATGAGGATCCGGGATATGATGATGCCGGAGCTGGTGCGACTGGATCTGGGCGGCATGACAGAGGCGGAGACCGAGCTGGTGACGCAGAAGTTCCTGGATTTCCTGCGGGAAGAAATGCCCTATGATATCTGTCAGAAGACCCTGCGGGCATTGTGCAGAAGCTATGGAGAGAATGGGATACGTCCACAGATCATTAACATGGTTCCCACCCGCCCGGAGACAGAGTTCCCGGAGGCGCTTGCGATGCAGCGCAGGTTTATTCTGCACATCGGCCCCACCAACTGCGGCAAGACCTATGAGGCACTTCAGCGGTTAAAAACGGCCGAACACGGCGTATATTTGGGCCCATTGCGTCTGCTGGCGCTGGAGGTCTATGAGAAAATGAAGGATTTCGGTCTGCCCTGCACCATGCTCACCGGAGAGGAACGTATCTATGAGGATGGCAGCAAGGTCACATCATCCACCGTGGAGATGCTTGATCTGGATCAGGAATATGACATTGCAGTGATCGATGAGGCACAGATGATCTCGGATCCGGATCGGGGGCATTCCTGGACACGTGCCGTATTAGGTGTGCGGGCACAGGAGATCCATGTGTGTATGAGCCCGGCGGCAGAGCGGGTACTCTGTCATCTTATCACATTGTGCGGCGATACCTATGAGATACGACGATATGAGCGAAAAACACCGCTGCTGTGCGAGACGGAAGCCTTCTGCTTCCCGGAGGGGGTCCGGGAGGGGGATGCCCTGATCGCCTTCAGCAAGCGCGCGGTGCTGGACATTGCCGGTCGGCTGGAGCGTTCCGGTGTCAAGGCCAGCGTTATCTATGGCAGCCTGCCCCCGGAGATCCGTCGCCGCCAGATCCATCTCTTCACAGAACGGCAGACGAAGGTGGTGGTTTCTACCGATGCCATCGGCATGGGATTAAATCTCCCGGTACAGCGGATCGTATTCATGCAGACGGACAAGTATGACGGAAAGACAACGCGGCCGCTGATCGTCCCGGAGATTAAGCAGATTGCCGGACGTGCCGGACGGTACGGCATCCACGATGCCGGGTACGTGAACGCCATGGGAGAGGATGCACTTTCCTATATCCGGGAACATTTCGATGAGCAGGAGCCGGAGGTGTCCCAGGTGAGCCTTGGCTTTCCACAGATACTTCTTGATATGGAGGAGCCGCTGGATGCAGTCCTAAAGATCTGGAAGTCTGTGGAGACAGAGCCGCCTTTTGAGAAGATCAGTATTACAGAGCCATTGTTCTTATACGAACGGGCTTACCGCGACCGCAAGGAGATCGACGGCTTCGAGGACAAGCATATCCTCTACCGTATGCTGACCTGTTCCATCGATATCAAGAACAATGACCTGGTGGATCTGTGGCTGTATTACTGCAAGACATATACTGCCGATGTCTCCCTGCTCTTTCCGGCGCTGATGATGTGCAGGGATTCGGGACTTGGCCGTTACGAGACCTTCTATAAGATGCTGGACCTGTATTATCAGTTCTCGGTCCGTCTGGGAAAGAATATCGATCAGGAGCGTCTGGATCTTGAACGGGAGAAGACAGAGGGCACGATCATGCGCCTTCTGGCGAAGAATAAGAAGGACTATATCCTGAAATGCCGATATTGCGGCAGCCCGCTGCTGCTGGGGACGATCGGCCGGGTGTGCGATAAGTGTTATGCACAGATGCGAAAAAAACATTAAACAGCGAAAAAACATCAAATAATACGCCATATTTGACATTTTATAATGAAATATGTTATAATAAATGCCAAATATGGCGTATTATTATTCCGAAAGGTGAGAGGAGAGACAATGAAGATAACAGGGTATGAGAATAATACGGGGATTATGGCAGAATTGGGACAGCGCATCAAGGATACAAGAATTGCAATGAATTATACGCAGACAGAAATGGAGGAGCAGTCAGGGGTTGCGTTAAGAACGATTTTAAGAATCGAAAAAGGTGAGAGTGTTAATTTTGAAAGTATATTAAATGTGCTCCGGGTATTGGGAGTGCTGTCGAATCTGGAATTGCTTCTTCCGGAGCAGACAGTCAAACCGACTGATCTTGCAGATCAAAAGCCGAAAAGAAAGCGAGTGACAAAGCCGAGGATGAACAGTGAAGCCGGTGCTTGGGTCTGGGGGGAGGATAAGCGATGAATGTAGCGGAGGTTTTTTTGTGGGGAACGCGGATTGGGGCTGTTTCCCAGGAGGGCATAGATAGTATTCCTGTTTTTAACTATGATAAGGATTTTGTTGGAAGCGGTATTGAGGTTGCGCCAATTATGATGCCGTTAAAAGATCGGATTTATACATTTCCCGGACTGGGGAATGCCGCATTTCACGGACTGCCGGGGATGCTGGCTGATTCTCTGCCTGACAAATATGGAAGCAAATTGATTGAACGATATCTTGCGGAGCAGGGGAGAAGTATCGATACACTGACGGCAGTGGAGCGATTATTGTATACAGGAAAGCGGGGAATGGGAGCGCTTGAATATGTTCCGGCCATGGATTATGTAGTTACGAAAAATGATGTGATTGACATCCGTGCATTGGTAGAACTGGCAACTGCGATATTGACTGACAGAGAAAAGCTGCATATCATGGACAGCGATCATACCATGGAGCAGATCATTAATGTTGGAACCTCGGCTGGCGGCGCGAGAGCAAAGGCGGTTGTGGCATGGAATCGGGAAACCGGTGATGTTCGTTCCGGGCAGATACAAGCTGGTGACGGATATGAATATTGGCTGATAAAATTTGATGGAGTCAGAAATAATAAGGACAAAGGCGAGAAAGAGGATGGAAAGTCGTATACACGGATAGAGTATGCATATTATCAGATGGCAGAGCGTGCCGGAATTGTTATGAACGAATGCAGGTTACGCCAGGAATCCGGGTGTTATCACTTTATGACAAAGCGCTTTGACCGAAGCGATACGGGAGAAAAACTTCACATGCAGTCCCTGGGAGCCATGGCGCATTTTGATTATAATATGCCCGGAGTATACAGCTATGAACAGGCTTTCGAGATTATGAATCGCCTTGGTCTGGGACAAAAGGAAGTGGAGCAGTTATTTCGGAGGATGGTTTTTAATATATTGGCAAGAAACCAGGATGACCATGTAAAGAACATTTCTTTTTTGATGGATAAATCCGGGCAATGGATGCTGGCGCCTGCCTATGATATTACATATGCGAATGACTCTGCAAATCGATGGCTTGCAAGACATCAGATGAGTATGAATGGAAAAACGGAGAATTTCTCAAAGGAGGATTTCTTTTCCTGTGGAAGCAGGATGAATCTGTCAAAAGCAAAGATCAGAAGAATTTTGGAAGAGGTAGAAAATGCACTGAACGGCTGGGAAGCCTGCGCGGAGAATGCGCTGCTTGGCGAGAAGGAAATGAGCTATATTAAACAGCAGTTTTTGCATATCCGCTAAGATGCCGCTAAGAACTTCAAAAAAGTTCTTGCCTTTTCAACAAGGATTTTATATACTGGGTGTAACAAAGTAAGAGGGAGTAACCGGCACTTGGAAACAAGTGGATTTTTGGCGTCAGTACGATGAGACTGCGGTTTCATCCGCTGGAAATTAAAATGGTGAGACTTTTGCTGCATTTATTTGTGTGCAGTGAAAGTCTCTTTTTTCGCGAAAAGCTACGAAAGATGTGGGGACAGAGGGCGGAAAGCTTGCTTTACGATTGCTGACCACACATCTGACGAGCAACGCGAACCACGGATTGCGAAGCGATTCGTGGTCTGCTTATTCCCATTAAGTCGCCGGAAGCCTCCCTACAGATTCATACATTAGAAAGGGGAATCATTTATGGAATTTCTGATCTCAGGTATTTTAACCGTCACCTGGAAGCAGGTCATCATGTATCTCATCGGAGTCGTGATGATCTATCTTGCAATCAAAAAGGAGTACGAGCCTTCCCTGCTGCTGCCCATGGGCTTTGGAGCGATTCTGGTCAATCTTCCGGCCAGCGGCGTGCTGAATCAGCTGGTGGAAGGTGTGGGCGAGACCAACGGTATCATTGAGTGGATGTATCACGTGGGAATCGAGGCGTCTGAGGCTCTGCCGATCATTCTGTTTATCGGAATCGGAGCGATGATTGATTTCGGACCGCTGCTGGCTCGCCCGATACTCTTCCTGTTCGGAGCCGCAGCGCAGTTCGGCATCTTCGCGGCACTGCTGTTTGCGGTGATACTTGGATTTGACTTGAAGGATGCGGCAGCCATCGGTATCATCGGGGCTGCGGACGGCCCAACCTCCCTGTTGGTATCCCAGATCCTCCATTCTGATTATGTGGGTCCAATTGCGGTGGCGGCGTATTCGTATATGGCGCTGGTGCCGATTGTCCAGCCCGCGGCTATCCGTCTGGTCACAACCAGGAAGGAGCGCAAAATTCATATGGAATACTATCCGGGACAGGTGTCGAAAAGTGTACGCATTGCCTTTCCTATCGTGGTAACCTTTATCGTTGGGATGATTGCACCGTCTGCCGTGGCGCTGGTGGGCTTTCTCATGTTCGGAAACCTGCTGCGGGAATGCGGTGTGCTGTCCGGCTTGTCAGACACGGCGCAGAACATACTGGCAAATCTGATCACTCTGTTTTTAGGGTTGACGATTTCCTTCAGCATGCAGGCAGAGAACTTCATCAAGGTGGACACGATCCTTATCATGCTTATTGGTCTCTTTGCTTTTGTATTTGATACCATTGGCGGCGTATGCTTTGCCAAAGTCATGAATCTGTTCCTGAAGAAGAAGGTCAATCCCATGATCGGAGCAGCAGGGATCTCGGCATTTCCCATGGCAACAAGAGTGGTGCAGAAGATGGCTCAGAAAGAGGATCCCACCAATATCATTATCATGCAGGCAGCGGGCGCCAATGTGGCCGGACAGATTGCATCGGTGATCGCCGGCGGCCTGATCATCGGGCTGGTAAGTGCGTATCTGTAAAAGCGGACAGTTATAGTTATAAGGAAGGAGTCTATTATGGCAGATAAAATTATCATTGCATTAAAAATCATGGGTCAGGGCATGCTGGGGATCTTTGCGGCAATTCTGATCATTATGCTGGTTATTATGTTGATACAGAAGATTTCGCAGAAACGCGGGGATAAAAATTGAACTGTGAAAGAACACATTATTTTCATATTTTGTTCTCTTTACGATAGCCGCCGTGTGTGGTATTCTTTTGATTAGATAAAAGAAGAGAGGTAACGAGGATGGATGAGAATTTTGAAAATGAGGAGATGACGGTCAGAGAGCCGGAGAAAAAGCCGGGCTTTGGCAAGGGAGTTCTGGTAGGAATCCTGAGCACACTGGCGGTGGTGATCGTTCTTGGCGGTGCTGCCATGGGAATCTATAAGATCACCGCAGGGGAGAAGGGGCCGAACCACACATTGCAGCCTGATTCTAAGGATAATAGCAATAGCAGCGACATAAGCCTGAATATCTCCAATGATAAGGTTTTAAATGCAGATCTTATCAGCCAGGTGTCTATGCTGAATTCCTATCTCAGCGAGTATTATCTCCATGATGTGGATGTGGAGAAGCTTAGGATCGGCATGCTCCAGGGAATGATCGCAGCTCTGGGCGATCCGTACTCGCAATATTACGACGAGGATGAGCTGGCCAGCTTCAATGATTCCACGCAGGGAGAATATGTGGGGATCGGTGCTGCAGTGACGCAGGAGCTGAAGACAGGCATCGTGCGGATCTCCAAGCCATATGAGGGAACACCCTCTGCGGAGGCAGGGCTTTTGCCGGGTGATGTGATTGTTTCGGTGGATGGCACGGAAGTGACCGGTATGGAATTGAACCGCGTGGTGACGCTGATCAAGGGCGAGGAAGGAACCTCGGTGACGCTACATATCTACCGGGAGGATCAGGAGGAATATCTTGACATCAAGGTGAACCGGAGGAAGGTGGAGCTGCCTACCGTTTCCCATAAGATGCTGGAGGATAACATCGGTTATATCGAGGTCACCGGCTTTGAGGGTGTGACGTCGGACCAGTTTATCGCAGCCTATGAGGATCTGAAGAGCCAGGGCATGAAACGTGTCATTGTAGATCTGCGCAACAACGGCGGCGGTCTGGTGGACACAGTGACATCTATGCTGGATTATCTGCTGCCGGAGGGTGTGATCTTCTATGCCATGGATAAGAACGGCAACAAGTCCATGGAATACACTTCTGATGCGCAGGCGGCTCTTGACATTCCTATGGTGGTGATGGTGAATGGAAATACGGCCAGCGCGGCGGAGATATTTTCCGGAAACATCCAGGAATTTGGCCTGGGAAAAGTAGTCGGAACCACAACCTACGGGAAGGGCGTCATGCAGCAGATGTTCTACACGAATGTGGAGAAAACGGCAGCGGTGAAGCTTACGGTGGCGGATTACTACTATCACAACGATAAGAATATCAACGGTGTTGGTGTCATCCCGGACGTCGAGGTGGAGCTTGACGAGGCAGTGTCCAGACTTCTGGTTATCCCGGTGGAGCAGGACAATCAGCTTCAGAAGGCTATTGAGACTGTGAAAGCAGAGTAATAAAAGAGACAACATGGGGCATATACTTTTGAGAAGAATCTCAAGGGATATGCCCCATGAATAAAATAAAGTCAGCTATCATCATAGAAGCAATCTGTATTATCTTTATCGGCGGCCTGCTGTGGCAGCAGAACGCTTCCCGTGCCGCATCGGCAGAAGTATCGGAACAGGATTTTATCAAGTGGGTGGATTTCAATGTCTCTTATGAAGCGCTGTGCGCGGCTTATCAGTGGGACGTAGACACTTATGGGACAGAGCATCACATCGATTGGGTGGAGCTGTTGTCTTATCTCGCAGCCAAAAACGGCGGCAGCTTCTCAGGCAAATCCGTAAAGGAGATTGCCGGTGTGGCAGGGAAGCTGTCCACCGGAGAGGTTACGATGACAGAGTTTACAAAGGATCTTAAGTATTACAATTATTATCTGGAAGCCTACGGCGCAGTCTTAAATGGTTATCTGGGAGAGGCACAATACGAGACTGCGCCGGGCAGCGGTGTGTACGAAAATACCTACGGACTTAAGGCTTATCTTCCTATTGCCAAGGGCTTTCCCTACAGTGATTATGATGATTTCGGGGTGTCCCGCAGCTATGGCTACCGCCGCCAGCACCTGGGCCACGACATGATGGGACAGATTGGCAGTCCCATCATCGCAGTGGAGTCCGGCTATGTGGAGGCCATCGGCTGGAATCAATATGGTGGTTGGCGGCTGGGAATCCGCAGCTTTGATTCCAAGCGCTACTATTACTATGCGCATCTTCGGCAGAATTACCCTTACGCGGAGGGGCTCGCGGAAGGGAGTGTAGTGACTGCCGGGGATGTGGTTGGCTACATGGGACACACCGGCTACAGCGCTACGGAAAATGTGAATAATATCACCCAGGTACATCTGCACTTCGGCATTCAACTGATCTTTGACGAATCCCAGAAGGAAGGAAACGGTGAGATCTGGATCAACCCATACAATCTGGTGCGTTTCCTGCGGAGTCATCAGTCGGAGGCCGCCAAGGTGCCGGAAACGAAGGAGTGGCGGCGGGTGCTTGGCATGAAGGATCCGGAGGTGGAGCGGTATAGCAAGGAGCAGGAGGGGCGGTGAAAGTTCCCGGATTGCTCCGCACTTCGTGCTGTCTACGCGCCGCAATCCTGCACCATGCATATCGAGGCTGGGTTTTCATTGTATGAAGAACGTACTCGCCAGCAGCAGCCAGTTGGCGCGAAACAGCTGCATGATCTGCCAGTAGCCCATGCCCCGGAGGCCGTACTCCTCCACCAGTGCGAACTTGGCCTGCAGGCTTCGCACATCCTCAAACCATACCTCATGCTGTCTGCCCTCATGATAATAATGAAAATAGGGCGACATGGCCAACGTGTCGAACTGGATGGCGGCATTGTTGGCAATGGCAAGCTGGACAGCCTCTACGTTTCCGAGGGTTCTGGCGCGGGATTCGCCGCGGACGAAGGGGAGCGTCCAGTCATAGCCGTAGTTGGGAATGCCAAGACTCAGCTTCTCAGGCGGGATCCTGGTGATGGCGTAATCCACCACCTCCCGGACCTTGTTGATGGGAGCTACAGCCATCGCTGGCCCGAAAGTATAGCCCCATAGATGATATAGGTAATAGATATAATTAATCATCCGGAAGATTCGGGGTAAGAGTCAACGTAAAATTAGCATTATCGCGATTCCCCTTCCGGTTTTGTTCTGTCTTTGTATACTCTGCGCGTTCCAGAACATCCTTCAGCATATTATTCCGGGTGGTTGCGTCATTGGTGGACCAGTACGTCTCCAACACATGCTCTACGCGGGGAATGAATGTGTTAATCTCATAATTCTTTTTCTGATCTTTCTTCAGCTCCGTTTCCAGTCGGTCGAGATCCAGCGCTATTTCCTGAAGACGTTTATCCAGTGTGGACATACGTGCCGCGAATACCTCTGGGGTATATATACCTTGCTCAAGATAGTCATAGGCTTTATTCTTCTGCTCTTTCAAGGTGTCAGCTTCTGCCTGGCGTGCCGCAATAGCATTCTGACGTACAGCTATCTGATTAGAGACAACCTTATCATCTGTCCAGGTGAGCTGATATGCTGTAAGCCATTCCCTGATCGCGTTTATCAGCTTATCCTCCACCAGATAGAGAGGAGAGGATACGGATGTGCAGTAACGGTTTGGACATTTCAGAGCCGGATAGGGAGTCTTGGAGTTCTCCCCAAGCCGTGTCATTCGGGATCCGCACTGGGAGCAGTAGATCAGTCCGGCCAGAGGGTTCTTCAGAACCTTGTTACTGACAACCGGGTAAGTGGGCCTGGCGGCAATCAGCTTCTGGGCAAGGTCGTATTGCTCCTGGGAGATGATGGCCGGATGCAGCCCCTTGTACAGTTCATAATCCTTCATGTGTACACGAACCTTTTTCCTTTTTCCGTCCTCAATGATTTCCTTGTCACGTTCCTTCCCAAAAGTCACCATGCCGATATAGGATGGGTTGGTAATCATATCCTTGATGGTACTGGGAGACCATCGGGTGCTGCACACAGGCTTTATTCCCATGCTGTCCAGCCGCTTGCTGATCCGATGGAAACCAAGCCGCTGATAAGAACCGTCTTCCTGAAGCTCTCCCTTGGTATACAGGTCGTAGATAAGATGTACGATTTCTGCCTGTTCCGGTACGATCTTAAGAGTATAGCCTTTGCCACCTGCGATGCGGACGCGCTCATAACCGAATGGCGCGGAGCTGGTTACCCATTTTCCTTCTTTGGCGGATGCGACGCGCCCGCGCTGGATCCGGCGATTGATAATCTTATATTCCCGCCGTGACATGAATAGTCCAAATTCAAAATATTCTTCGTCGTACTCATCGTTCGGATCATAAACCTTCAAGGGTGTGATGATCAGCGTATTGGACAGCCGGAAATAATTGGCTATAGTACCCTGATCGCTGGTGTCCCCTCTTGCCAGACGTTCCACCTCTGTCACCAGCACACCATCACAGGCGCCGGAGCTGATATCACGCAGCAGCTCCTGGACCACGGGCCGATCAGATATGGTCTCACCAGAAACAATTTCCTTATAGAATCTGGATATGCTGATCCCAAGGGAAGCTGCAAGATCGGTAAGCATCTTCTGGTGGCGTGCCAGAGTCTCACCCTCACCAAGGGCTTCCAGATCCAGATCCTTCCGGCTCTTTCGGAGGTAGGCATAATAAGTCCCGTTTGGGTTTAAATGTTGGAAATTCATGTGATCACTCCTTGGGCTGTTTTTGAAGGAGTCGATTTCGACACCTTTGAAGCAGGAAAAATGTTTTAACGGAACATAACAAAAGCGGGTAACCGAAGTTACCCGCTACATATATTGAGTGAAATAGGCGGGGTGACATTCCCGCATCTCTTTTAAGACCCATGGGGCGTGACGGCTGCCTGTTCCGTCCTCAGATTCCACTCAAAATATTGTATGTCCGTGTAACTTAATTATACTGATTTCAGAATATTTGTCAACATTTTTTTTCAAATTAAGAAAAGATTGTCAGGGCTGATCACCAGGATACTTCCAGGCAAAGCCGCTGTCTATGTAATGGGTGAGCTGTGCATCGGTTATTGGATACATAGTGCGGTATGCCATATTTCCGGTAATAGAAACCCTAATTGCAACAGACACATGTCCGGAATAGTCTTTGATGAACGATATGCTGTTGTCTTTCGGGTGCACACTGATATAATCAGGATCAGAAACGATATCTGGAATATCAGCGAAACACGTTTCAAACTCAATATCTGACATAAAATCATTTTTGTGTAGTTCTGTATGAGAAATTCTATCTGCCCAAAATAATATGTCCTTATTGGAAGAAAGCCTATTTTCATATTCGGGTTTTCTGCTCACAATAAAATCTACCATTTCCGGGGAAAGACGACCAATGGAAACACATTTTATTGTGTCAGAAAAAGGGTTAGGTTCTAAACTGGTAACGTGGTTCATAAAATCTCCCTCTAGGTATGTTTTCTACCAATTCACGATTGGTTTTGATCTGAACCGCAAGATGGGCGGCGTATCCATCATCTCAGGTATTCTTGCGAGTGCGTCGGGAGCCTTTCCGACCTTTGCAATTCATATTATTGTACTGTCATTATAAAGTAAATATTGCGCCGGCGCAAATTTTATAAATGACGCATTATTCAAGCGTCTGGAATTCCATGCAGTTAGAAATTTGATTGTATGATGTTAACGTAAAAGACCTCGTATTTCTACGAGGTCTTTTAATGAATGCTGCCCGCAAGGGGCACTGCCTTCTATAGTGCTGGCTAGCAGCGATGTCTACGCATTCATTATATACCTCAGTATATCCAAAAGTCAATAAACTCATCGAATTCAAGGGGGGTAAAATTAGGATTCAACCCCACAAGTTGTACTCAAGCCACCAAACATAGTCTTTCAAGGACACGTTTTCTAAATATTGAACAATATTCAGAGTAGCCAGTCCGACAATTACAAGCAGAAGCAAAAATATCGTAACTTTGAATTTGTTGATCCGCAGAAGTCGCCTGTTACACCCTGGACACCGTGCGGAGGTTTTGTCTAGTAAACTACCACAGCGGCTGCAGTATCTTCGTTTTTTAGGAGAAGATGATTCAGTGGCGGTAGTAGATTGTGGCATTGGAGGTTCTGCTATACATGCTGCTTTCTCCGTTATGCTTTCCCCTAAGGTATGCTCCGGTTTTTCAAGTACGATGTCGCTGCCATATGTGAGATTACTTCGCTTGTCCGTATCGGTATAATTTTCTTCTGATAGACTAAATTTAATATCACTATCTGGGCACTCCGAAGAGCTGTTTGTATCGTTATTTTCAGTGGGCGGCGCATAATCTTCAGTTAATAGTGCTTGTTCGTTCTTTTCCATATTGCTACCTCCGATTTTGTTTTCCTCTGAATCTGACATTGGTTCATAATTATAATCGTTGTCTTCATCACAATCATTAAATAAGAATATATATAAAATGCAGGCAATTATGATTATCGCAAAAGCTATATAAATATTCCACTTTGTAGCGGAAGAAATAACAAAGTAAAAATCAAATGAACCAATTACTAAGGCTACAATTTCTAGCCATTCTCCTCTTATATTATTCCTACTACGAATATATTTCGGTAGTAGTGGGAAAAAGAGAGCTATAATACTGGATATAATCCATAATATGTATACATTTGTTCCACCAAGTAATATAACATATAAAATGAAGGCAACAATACTGATTGCGAGAGATATAAAAGAAACAATAGATATTCGTTTTTTCACAACATTAAAAGCTCGTTCGCTTTCATCGCCATTGTTTGAAAAGTTTGGACGCTTCTCATTTTCCATTTCTTATTTCCTCCTGTGAATAGTTATTCCTTAGAAATCGATGTAAATAATATTAGAAGCCTTGCTGTATCTTATGCCAGCAGCCCTTCTTTTCTTTGAGGGGCAGCAGGTTCATCAATAGATAAAGCCCGGAGCACCATAGCTTGTGTAATGGCATCTGATTCCCGATATTTAGTGATGATCTTCTTTTCTATATTAGAAAGATGACAATCATCAGGCTGCGTAGCATCTGGTTCTTCCCAACCCATGAGATAGGCAATAGAGCAACGGAGAACCTGAGAAAGAGGTTCCACTATTGAGATGGGGAGTTTTTCAATCTCAGCGCTTTCATATCGGTAAATTGTAGCACGGGAAACGCCAAGTGCTTCCGCTACATCATCGGCGGATAGGTCGAGCTCTTTACGCCGCTGTTTGATTCGCTCGTATATCTCCATGATTTTATCACCACCTTCCGTATAGAAATATATCACGAGAATATCAAAAATGCAACAACAAAATGGAAAAACGATAAAAAAATATCAAAAATGAGAAAAAGGTATTGACAAAGCATAGGTGTGGTGGTAATCTGTAAGCATAAAAGTCGCAAAAACGCGACATGGAAAGGAGAGTTTAGTATGTGTGACATTGCAAAATTGAAGGGCAAGATAGTTGAGAAAGGCTTTAGCCAAGGTACACTTGCTAGAGAGGCAGGTATTAACAGAAGTACTTTGTATAGAAAAATGAAAGCCGGAAATAGCTTCACAATTGGAGAGGCCAACAAGATTTCAGGTATCTTGAAATTAAGCAAAGATGAAGCTATGGAAATTTTTTTTACCAACGTAGTCGCATAAATGCGAAAATATACCACAGTAGGAGGTGAGAAGAGGTGATTGATTCTATAAACCTGATTTTAACAGCAGTCGTATATATTTTAGCGATCGTCTGTATTCCGATCATGAAAAAAATAGAACCGGATAATAACTGGTATCCGGTCTATGGAATGATAGTGTGCATTTTATATACGATTTTTGTGGTTTGTTATGTCTGCTTGTATAAGGGTTAGTTCTTTGTTTAATGCAATGGCAATGGAAGAAAGTTGGGACTGTAATTTATGACATGCAAAGTCAGATGCCGTACCGTCGAGTTCTTCAGCGGCCGTTTGTATGAACGAAGATATAAGCAGCTGATTCTCTTTGGAAGCAAAAAGTATAGCGGTTTGAGCATGGGCATAGAAATCTAATTCTGTAGGAGGTAGTCCCATATCGGTACAAGCTTTTCCGGCTTCGCAGAGAAAATTTGAAAAAGCGTTTTTCTTGTTTTCGTAGAAAACGGTCAACTTTTTCAGCGACATATCATATTCAAGTTCCAGCTTACGCAATTTGCGCTGATGAAAATTGTTTATGATAGCAACGAAAATCGGAGATAAAAAGGAACTAACAGCGATTATTGCTGTAATGGTCCATGTAATTTTGATATCCATAGTGCGACTCCTTTCATATAGACTCAGCTCTGGCGGGAGCTTGTAAGTACATTATAGGTGGAAGTGTATGGAAAATCAAGAAGGCATTGTGAACAAACCGATAAGGGAGGTGCGACAGTAATATGAGTGAAAAAGCATTTGTCATGGAAGCCAAACGGTTTGCCCAAAAGAGACTGAAAGAGGAGTATGGTTTTGCTCCTGAGACAAACAAGATCATTGTTATGGAAGAAGAGTATGTAAGAATGCCAGGATATATATTGGTTGTTTATGCCGAAGTCACGGTGAACGGTAAGCATTATGCCATAAGCAACAAACGTATCGATCGAAAGGAAGAACGTGATCTGAAGTAGAGAATCATCCGCCAGGATCGGAACAGCGTACAACCATAGCTACATAAGATATATAGCTACATAAGATATAGGAAAGGAGGCGGGAACCATGGCTATAGTAAGAGATTTCTATTTGGGGCCAACCCACATACTGATCGATGACAGGGTATGTAAGAACGTCACCCGCGAACAGGCGGAAGAGATCATGCGGAACCTGTCAAAGAAGATCCAACTGAACATCTACCTAAGTGAGAAGGCAAGCAGGATCGAGGAGAGAAGGAAGGCAGAAGCTGAAGGACATTCAGAGATCCCGGAAGGTATGGAAGAGTTTCTGGCGATGTACTACATCAAGGCAGAGGATCTGAGGAAGGAACTTGAATACCGGGATGAACATGGAAGGGATACATTCCTCCGCGGGCAGCTGAGCAGGTACCTGTATGGCGAGATAAAACTTCTCCTGGAAAAGATGGAGCGGGACGAGGCGGAAAGGGAGCGCCAGAAGAAAGAGAAAAAGGCCCAAAGGGCGAAAAAAGCAAGAAAGACCCAAAAGGCAGGATAAAACACATTGATACCGCCAGGAGGCGGGGAAAGGACAAGCAGATGGAAGAAATGATGCGTGACGAGGAAATGATCACAATGTTTCTGGAAGACATAAGGGAACGGCCGGATAGCCCGCAGCCTGCGGCGAATAGTGGACTCGTGAAGGCGGTCCGTGCAGCCGTTATGAAGGAGTTCCCAGAGGCGGTGATCATTGAGAACGGGTGGATGCAGTGGGTGGCTGCGACGCCGGCCGCGAAGAAGAAACTGATCCAGCAGTTGAAGGGAAGGGCTGAAAGGCTGGAGCAGGAGCTTGCCGTGGTCCGGGGGAATATCGAGAAATTAATCTGAAGGAGGTAAAAGGATGCTGACAAGAGAAATCCGGGATGAAGCGCTGCTATGGGAAGACGAGGTGCCGGAGAGCTGGGAGTTCATCGGAATGGCAGAAAATCGCTGGTGCCGGTTCCGGTACTATAAAGACCGGGAGCAATATTATTACACAGTACAGCGGAAAAAGAAAGAGCGGGAGTATGAGACTAGGACACGGAGTGAGAACGGGGTCGAGTTTGCAAGGGTAATGCCCGCCAGACTGGGAAGGTGGGGAGCGGGATGGTAAGTAGTGATATACCCGTGCCGGAGGGTGCTGTACGGACAAGCCAAGCGTACTGCAGCACCTGCCGATTCTCCATAAAGATGTCAACAAACCGGAAGGAAGTGGCCTGCGATTATCTGCGAATAACCAGATGCAGGCGCGGGTGCCCTTACGGATGGTGTGATAAGAAGGAGCTTCGGCCGAGGAAAAAACGGACAAAAAAATAGGCGCCTGGATGAGGGCCAGACGCCCGCTTGATAGCCCTTATGAGGACATCAATGAGGTTATCTTCATTGTAGCATTTTCGTGAGGGAAAAGCAAGGGAAAAGGGAGAATTTCATACCCTTTTCCGACTTGATTAAGGATATTAGACTTAGGCCCAAAGGAGATCTTATGAGGAAGGTAAAAAGGATATACCGGTTCCGGGACAGCAATGAGGTGGAAGTGGGGTGGATGGGGGAGCGTCCCCCAGGAGAGAAAAGACAGCCACGGAGGAAGCGGACACCGGAGGAGGTGCAGAAGCAGAACCAGAGGAATCGGGTAAATGCACTGCGAAGGAAGATCAAGGCGAATTTTGCAGAGAATGATTACTGGGTGACGCTGACGTACAGGGTGGAGAGCCGGAAACCGGTGGACGGAGTGAAGAAGGATGTGGGAGATTTCCTGAAGAGGCTTCGCCGGTGGTACAAGAAGATGGGGCAGCCGCTGAAATTCATCTACCGTGTGGAGATCGGGATACGCGGAGCCGTGCATGTACACTTCCTGGTGAACCGTATAGAAGGGTGCGACATGAAGATTAAGGAGCTCTGGCAGCAGGGGAGACCGTCCTTCAAGTTCACGTATGAGGAAGGAGGGTTCCAGCGGCTGGCGGAGTACATAGCCAAGGAGCCGGAGGCGGATGGGGTAGAGATCCGGTATTCCGCTTCCAGGAATCTGATCATCCCACAGCCGGAGGTGCGGGAGTACCGAAAGCTGAACGTGGACGACCCGAAACCATCGAAGGGATATTACATCGATCCGGAGTCCGTTGTTCGTGGCACTAATCCGTTTTCTGGAAAGGATTACCTGCATTACATAGAATACCGGATCCGAAAAGAGGACAAGCCTGCCGGGCGAGGACACCCGCGCAGTGGATAAAAACAAGATCATGTGGATAACATCAACAAAAATCATGCGGAAGGAGAGAAACAGAATGAGAATTTACTTGTGTGGTCCCGTAACCGGGACAGAGGATTACAGGGAGCGCTTTCGGAAGGCGGAAGCAACACTGGCCAAAGAGGGCTTCGAGGTGGTGAACCCGGTGAAGATTGTGCGGAAGCTGCCGGAGGGAGTGACATACCAGGAGATCATGCGACTGTGTATGCACCTGCTGGATATGTGCGAGATGATCTTCCTGATGGAAGGCTGGCAGCACAGCAACGGAAGCAATGCCGAGGTGGCTCACGCACTGGAAAAGAAGATCACCATCACATACGAAGGAGGCAAAGGATGAAGAGCATCATGCAACGGAAAGACGGGACATGCTATCTGTGTGAGATGCTTTTGGGAGATCCCACACCGTGGGAGTACGTCGAGGAACATCATGTGTTTGACGGGATCGCGAACCGGAAGCTGTCGGAAAAGCATGGCCTGAAGGTCTATCTGTGCGTCGGACACCACCGGATTGGCCGGGAAGCAGTACATAACAGCCGCGAGACTTCGGATCTGCTGAAGGCCGCCGCCCAGAGAAAGTTTGAGGAGACGCATACGAGAAAAGAGTTTATGGATATCTTCGGCCGGAACTGGCTGGAAGAGGAATGAAAGGAGCAGAAAAAATGTGGGAACGCTTTGGAGAAATGGGAAACTACAAGGATATCAACGAACTGGCAGAAAATCTCTTTAACGAGGGCGATATCGACAGCCTGAAGGCCATGGCAGCGGAGAACGGGATCCCGAAGGAATTTGTGGAGATGTACCTTGACGGCCAGACACCGGAGCTGTGTGACGCAGAGACGGCGGCACTTGGTAAGATCGATGTGGAGTGCCGGGAACTGAAACCGAAGGAGATCATGGAAGACTGGGTGGAGTACCTGCGCGGCCAGGTGATGGAGAATGAACTGCTGGCACGCAGCGTCCGGAAGGAAGGGAAGAGCCTGAAGGGGTGCATAGCCGCTTTGCTGTCCTGGTCCTTCAAGAACCAGCAGGCGGTGGATAAGGATATCATAAAGGCGGCCGGTGTGAATGCGGGCAGGGTTACTCTTGGAATACCGGGGATGGCACGGGCGAAGCAGATCATCCGGGAATATTACATGGGGAAGTAGGTGGAGCGGATGAAAAAGAAAGCGATTGAAAAAATCCCGTATCTGACCCTTCCGGAGGTCAGCAAAAAGAAAAAGGTGAGATACATAGGAGTAACGGCCGTCAAGATCATAGATCATGAAAAGCATCTCTTTCTGGAAGTGTACAGGAACAGAAAGACGGGAAAGGATGTTCCTGTGGTGCGGGTTGTGCTCACAAAGAAAGATTTTGGAAATTATTTTCCGGAAACGGGGGAATGGACCAGGCAGAAGATTGTGGTCGGCACAGGCTATAAGCCTGACGTGATATGGAATGACAGCGGGAGACAAAGGGAAACCGTGCAGCAGACGGAAGCAGGGAATATCCTTGCGGGCGGAGAGGATCTGGAGCGGATAAAGAGCTTTTGCAAAACAAAAATCTGGAAAGAGGAGCGCTGGTGGGAATATATCACGTACTATGAAGGCAGGATCATTGATGTTGAAAGACGTAAAACAGAGCAGAGAAAACGTGAGAGACGGCAACGGGCACTCGATGACCGTATCGCACACACGAAGGAACTTCCGGAGCAGGAGATCTTAGAGCGGGCGGATGAACAATATTTCCATCACCAGCACTATTTGTATTACAAAAAGCGTGGCAGCTGGGCACAGATTGCCTGTAGCAAGTGCGGAGGAGTCACGGACGCAAGATGGAAAAGCGGGATATCATACGAAAGCCAGTTCCAACGCAGGATAGAAGAGCCACGGGAAGGTCAGTATGGAAGTTGCCCGATGTGCGGAGCGCACGGACAGTATAAGTGTCAAGGCAAGACGAAAGGAGTGCACAGCAAGACAATCCATCTGTTTCTTGGACAGAAATACAAGGAAGCCGGAATGGTGCTGCGCTATATCCAGGTGGAAAAGGTCTGGGAATTGGGTCTTATATGCACCGATAACGGAGTGGAGATGGAAAATGCGATCGAAAAACTCTACGGCGTGGAGATTGCGAGGGCGTACTTTGAACCGGGGAAGGAGAAACAGATTGACTATCAGAAACACAGCGGTTACAGCGGGGAAGATTACTGGGATGATTGCAACCTGTATGGCAATGGCAACATTATCATATCCAGCGCTCCGATCATGCCGGAGACCTACCGGGAGATGGCGGGAACCATGTTCCGGTACAGCGCTCTGCGGGAGTATGCGGAAGAAGTGAAAGACGTTAATCCGATCGAATACTTTGAGCGTTACCAGCGAACACCACAGATCGAGATGCTGGTCAAGCTGGGACTGACCGATGTTGTGAAAGAACTTATGCATTACAGATATGGGATTGTGGCCTGCGAATTTGCAAAAAGCCCGGACGTATTCCTTGGGATCCGGAAGGAGCGGGTGAAGCAGCTGATCGCCCAAAAGGGAGATGTAAAAATCCTGGGAATAATGCAGATGGAGCAGGGGATGAAGCAGGCGTGGACGGATGAACAGATTGAACATCTAATGGAGACAGGACTCAAAAGGGGAGCTATTGAGCATGCAACTGCACATATGAGCTTACAACAGTTGCTGAACCGGATAGAGAAATATGCAGGGTGCAAATATGGAACAGGTTGCATCAGTGCGGCGCAGCGGATCAGCCAGACTGCCATAACGTATACGGATTATCTCAACATGCGGGAGGGACTTGGATACGATCTCAACAATACGGTATACCAACAGCCGCGCGACCTGACGAGAGCGCATGAACAGATGGTTCTGGAGATGGACAAGGAAAAAGTGGATGCACGATTGCTGGAGGTCAAAATGAAGTTCCCGAATATCCGGAAAAACTACAGGGATCTCAGAAAGAAGTACTACTACGAGGATGACGATTATATCATCCGGCCGGCACGGTCGGCAGAGGAGATCGTTATGGAGGGAAGGATCCTCCATCACTGCGTGGGCGGGGATGGATATCTGAAAAAGCATAACGATGGTGTAACCTATATCTTGATGTTGAGATTGAAAGGCAATCAGGAGACACCCTATATCACAGTAGAAATTGAAAGTGGGAGGTCGCATATATGCCAGTGGTACGGGGAGCACGACCGCAAACCGCAGGAAAAGATCATGCAGCAGTGGTTGGATGGGTATGTGGAATGGTTGAGGAGCGAATCCATGAAGACAGAAAATAAGGCAGGTAACAAAAAGACTACCGTAAGGATTCCGGTAGCAGCCATAGCGTAGGGAGGAAAGACCATGGAAGGATATGTACAGATGACACTCAATGACTGGGTGGAGATGAAGCAGAAATTAAGACGGGAGCTGTTAGGCGTAAAGCAGAGCTTCGTGCGGATCGGATATGTTCTGCGCCAGATCGAGGACGGCAAGCTCTATGAACAGGACGGATACAAAGGTATCGCAGAGTTTGCCAAGGCAGAATATGGCCTGGAGGCATCCACGGTGAGCCGATTCATGAGTATCAATCGGGAATATTCCATTGACGGATATTCAGAGCATCTCCGGCCGGAATATGCAGAGCTGGGCCGGAGCCAGTTGGAGGAAATGTTAAAACTGCCGGATGCTGACCGTCAGATGATCGGGCCGGAAACCCAGAGAGAGGATATCCGGGAACTGAAGCGGTTTAATAAGGCAGAGCCAGAAGAGGGCGTGGCGGATGATCTCCGCCAGCTCGTCGAGATGTTCTTCCGGGATAACCCTGACGCTCTCAATGAGATGTTCAGTCTGCCGGAGGAAGAACACCGGGATCCCAAGCGGATTTCAGAGGCGGTGAACCCGGGCGGGAATAAGTCCTACCGGAAGGGGCTGTATTTCTTGATGATGTATGAAACCAAGATATCAATCAAGAAGTTTGGAACCACACCACAGGAGATGACGTGGGAGGAGTTCGGCCGGATCGCGGAAGAGATCTTCGGGGGAGCAGCAGCCGGAAAGGATACCTGGAAGAACTATTTCGGCACCACCGAAACAGAGCAGTCCGAAGAACCCGCGGTGGAGCAGCCGGAAGCCCCGGAAAATACGGAGAAAACGGAAATTGCGCCGGCGCAAAAAGAGCCGGAACCGGAGAAGAAAAAGGAAGAACCGGAGCAGAAAAAGCCGACCATGGAGCAGCCCACCATGGAGCAGCACACAGAGACACTGCAGCACCAGGACGGAAACACCAGGAAGGAATATCTGGATAGCCTGACGGCCAATGAAGCGGCGCGGTATCTGCACGAGGAATACAAGCGGAAAAACTTTCGGTACAGCTTCCTGGAAGACACGGCGGAGCTGCAGAAGTGGCTGGAGCAGGATGTGGACGGCCAGGGCCGGGAGATTGTGGATGTAGAGGGGAGGTAAGCGCATGAAGAACAAAGACAGATTCAGAGAAAAGATTTTGGAGATTGCGTGTACCGGAGACGTCGTTGCTGTGGTGAATGGGGAACCTGTTCCGTGTAAGGGAACTAATTGTAAAGTTTGTGATCTTCACTGCGAAAATCACCGCACAATAAGCAGGCCCTGTGCCGAAGGGCGCAAAGAATGGTGCGAATCAGAATACATTGAGATCGATTGGAGCAAGGTTGCGGTTGATACGCCGATACTGGTACGAGATAAAGAGTGTTACGCATGGAAAAAGAGATACTTTGCAAAGTATGAATACGGATATGTATATGCGTGGAACGACGGTGCAGATTCTTGGAGCTCAAATGGCTATAGGTCACCTTGGAAAATTGCCAAGTTGGCAGAAGATGAACAGGGAAAGCCCACGCGGTTGCCATGCAAAGTAGATGATGTGATTTACGCCATCATGTGCGATTATGAAAGAGATAGGAACGTGATAAGGGAGTCGAGGATTGTTGAGGTTACACAGAACATAAACGGGTGGTTTTTTAAGTCCCTCATCCCCGCTCCTGCATTTAGACTGCATGATTTTGGCAAAATCGTTTTCCTTACCCGCGAGGCCGCCGAAGCGAAGCTAAAAGAAATGGAGGGATAGCCGTTGAGAAGCAGACGGCGAAACGACCGGATTACGAGGGAGACGGATACGCGGATGGTATTGTGGTCAGAAGCTAAGATGGAGGGAATTAGAGAGTTCCTGAAGGAGGTGAGATAGCATTGAAGACGCTGAACCGAAAAGATTTTGAAGACTATCAAAGAATAGGACTCCGAATCAGTTCTTTGCGAGACAGGATCTCAAAACTGGAAGATATGGCTGCCAGATATGAGTATGGAGCAGTCCGAGGATCAAATCCGGATTTCCCATACCAGCCAATGAGTTTTCATGTTTCCGGCTATAACATCCGGGACGACGAGAAGAAGCGTTCGAAGATCCAGGATCTAAAGATGCAACTAGAGAAAGAGATCCGGAAGGAAGAGGAAAAGCGTCTGGAGATAGAGGACTTTATCAACGCCATCACCGACCGGACGGACAACCTGATCTTTACATACTACTACCTGGACAAGATGTCCCAGGAGGAGATCTCACGGAAACTGCATATCGATCAGAGCCGGGTGAGCAGGCGGATTTTAAAATATTTTTCATGAAAAATGAAAAACGCATAAAACGCATAATTTTTTGTGCTATAATGTGTATAAGCCGTAGAGGCAAGTGAGTTTCCCCATTAGATATTTCTCCTTAGCGAAAAGAGCGCTGGAACAACATCCAGTGCTCTTTTTGCGTCCATGGAAGGAAGGTGAGCTGGATGGCAGATGGAAGGACGGCCGGGAGGCCGCCGAAGTATAAGAGCAAAGAAGAGATACAGGAAAAAATCGACGCATATTTTAAGGATTGTGAAGGAAAAGTAGTGAAAGATGAAAACGGAAGGCCGATTTTGGACAAAAACGACAAGCCTGTGATCATCGGGAAGAGACCATTGACCATCACAGGCCTTGCCCTTGCGCTGGGGTTTTCCAGCAGACAGTCGCTGCTGAACTATAAAGCCAAAAAGGAATTTTTGGACACGATAACGCGGGCGTATGCGCGCGTGGAGCAGTACACGGAGGAGCGGCTGTTCGATAAGGACGGGGCGGCAGGAGCGAAATTCTCACTTGCGAATAACTTTGAAGGGTGGAAGGAAAAGCAGCAGATAGAGGCGGATGTGAGCCGCGACGTGAATATCAACATAGAACTGAGTGATGACTGATGGATGTAAACATCAAGGTATCGAAGAAGGTATTTAACGAGATCTATCTGCCCTACCTGGAAAACACAGACCGTTACCTGATCTTTTTCGGAGGCGGCAGTTCTGGAAAGAGTTATTTTATCGCGCAGCGGTATATCTACAAGCTGATACACCCGCAGCGCTGTAACCTGCTTGTAACGAGACAGACAGGAGACACCAACCGGAAGAGTACCTTTCCGCTGCTGAAGCAGGTCATAAAAAACTGGAACCTGTCAGAGCATTTTAAGATCAACGAGTCGGACATGCGTATCCGGTGCCTGCTCACCGGGAATAAGGTTGCATTCGCTGGTCTGGATGACGTGGAGAAGATCAAGTCCATCACATTTGAGAACGGTGAGCTGACCGATATCTGGGTGGAGGAAGCTACGGAGTGTCTGGAAGCAGATATCAACCAATTAAAGGTGCGTCTCCGTGGCGGCAAGAGCAATAAGCAGATGGTGCTTTCCTTCAACCCCATCAATATCCAGCACTGGATCAAGCGGCATTTCATTGACTCCGGGCTTGCCACGGTGTGCTTCTCCACCTATAAGGACAATAAGTTCCTGACGGATGCTGACCGGAAAGCCCTGGAAGATCTTAAGTATGCGGACGAATACACCTATGAAGTGTACTGCCTGGGGCATTGGGGAATCCTGGGGAAGACGGTGTTTGACGCCAGAGCCATCCAGGCGCGGCTTGAAGTGTTGCCAAAGCCGCTAAAGACAGGAAACTTCGTTTACGACTATGACGGCCTGAAGATCAGAAACATTAAGTGGGTGCCGGACAGGAACGGGTATATCCGTATCTACCGGCTCCCGAACACGCCGGAGATCACGAAGTATTGTATCGGCGGGGACACGGCCGGAGAAGGAAGCGACTATTTCACCGGGCATGTACTGGACGCGAAGACCGGGGAGCAGGTGGCAGTCCTGAAACAGCAGTTTGACGCCGATCAGTACACGAAACAGATGTATTGCCTTGGCGTGTACTATAAGATGGCGCTCATCGGGATTGAAGCAAACTTCGATTCATTCCCGATCATGGAGCTTCAGCGGCTGGGTTACATGAACCAGTACGTGCGGGAGCAGCAGGATACATACACCGGAAAGACTGAGAAACGCTTCGGCTTCAAAACCACGCAGCTGACAAGGCCGACGATCCTGTCAAGGCTGATAGAGATCGTTCGGGAGCATACCGTGCTTTTAAACGACAAGGACACCCTGGAGGAGCTTCTGACGATCATACGAAATGAGAAAGGACGTATCGAAGCGCCGGAGGGCGGCCATGACGATCAGATGATGGGGCTGGCAATAGCACATTATATCCGTGAGCAGGTAGTGTTTAACCAGGAGACAGAGTACGTACCTCCGCAATACCATTTCGGCGCAGAGCGAAAGAACGAGACGCAGTATGACTACGGAGAGGATATGACCGTGGTCTGATGCAGGAAGGAGACCATATGGAGATCTTGATGATCATAGCGATCGGCACACTGAATATCGTGTGCTTTTTTGTTGGAGCAAAAGTCGGTCAGGAGACCGGCCGCGGCGAAGAGATACAGCTTCCGAAACTCAAGAGTCCGGTGCAGGCATGCAGGGAGCACAGAACCCAGAAGGAAGCGGAGATGGAGCAGGACAGGATGGCTGCCATCATGCGAAACATAGACAAGTACGACGGGACATCCAACGGGCAGGAAGACGTGCCTGGGACAGGGAGGTAAAGGATGGACATCCAGGAGATCAAACAGACGCCCATCTGGACGCTGTACGAAAAAGGACGGAACTACCACAGGATGACAGGCATCTATGTGGATACAGACAGAAACTACCGGATGTATAACGGGGACCAGTGGGGCGGTGCGAAGCTGGGAGACGTGGAGCCGGTGCAGAAGAATTTCATAAAGCCGATTGTCAAGTATAAGGTATCGGTCATCCATGACAATCTCTATGCCATCAATTATTCTTCCCAGAACGTGGGAAACACAGAGTTTTACCGCGAGGCAGACCGATATTGCAAGATGCTGAATCGTTATGCTGCAAGGGTCTGGGAGAAGGACAAGATGGACTTCAAGGGCCGCCGGGTGACCAAGGACAGCGCCATCAATGATGAGGGCATATTCTATGTGGATTTCGACGAAGAAAAGAAGCTGCCGGTGAATGAGATCATCAAGAAGAGTGATATCTACTATGGCAACGAGAATGACGATGACATCCAGGCGCAGCCATATATCCTGATCCGGAAACGTATGCCGGTGGTGAATGCCATGCTCCTGGCCGAAGCGGAGGGAGTGCCGGAAGAGAAGCTTACCTACATCATCGGGGATAATGACACCTTCGAGGAGAGCGGAGAAGCGGCAAAGGTGGAACTCGATAACATGGTGACGCTGATCTATAAGCTGTACAAGCAGGATGGCACCGTACACTTCTCTGCAGCCACACGGTGGGTGGAGATCATAGAGGATACAGACACAGGACTTTCCTTGTACCCGGTGGCGCATTTTGTGTGGGAAGAGAAGGAAGGCAGCGCCCGCGGAGAGGGCGAGGTACGCTACCTTATCCCGAACCAGATTGAGGTAAACCGAACAGAAGTTCGAAGGGTGCTGACTGTCAAATACCAGGCGTATCCCCAGAAGGTGGTAGACACTACCAAGGTGGCGAATGTAGGGGATCTGAACAAGGTGGGTGCGATCATCAAAACGAATAATCAGACCGTGGATGATGTGCGTAACGTGGTAGGAACGATTGCGCCGGCGCAAATGTCTCCAGACGTAAAACAGCTTCAGGAAGATCTGATCCAGGTAACCAGAGAGCTTGCAGGTGCCGGAGAGATCGCCACGGGGCAGGTGGATCCGGCAGACGCATCCGGCCGGGCAATCCTTGCGGTGCAGCAGGCCTCCCAAAGCCCCATGACGGAGCAGAAGGAAAGTTATAAGAACATGGTGGAGGATCTGGCCAGAATCTGGCTGGAATACCTGATCGTGTACTCGGCGGATGGCATAGACCTGGAAGAAGAGGTTACAGACCAAGCAACCGGAGAGAAGACGGTGCAGGTGGTGAATGTGCCGCAGGTGACACTTCGGGAGCTTCAGGCAGCCGTAAAGGTGGATATCACGCCCAGGAGCGCCTATGACAAGTTCGCCCAGGAGCAGACCATTGAAAATCTGTTGATAAAGGGCTTCTTCTCCGCTCAGCGGGTAGGAGAGTTGGAAACCTACGTCAGTGTGTTGGATGATGACAGCGTGGCACCAAAGCTCCGGATCCAGGAAGCCATTGACCATATCAAGGAGGAACAGGCTAAGATCGCCCAGATCCAGGCACAGGCGCAGGCAATGCAGCAGCGCGCCGGCCAGTTCCTGATGGGAGACCCGCAGACGCAGGCGAGCCAGATTGCGGATCAGGGAGGCGTGGAAGATAGCGGCATGGCTGTAGAGGACGATGCCGTGGAAACGGTAGAGGATAATCCAGATGATAACTAGACCAATGCGGTGTGATCGCCGTGCTGGTCTTTTTATATGTCCAGGCGTGTAAGACGAAAAACTGTACGGAATAGGTGAAGCAAACACCGGAAAAAAATCGGAAGGAGATTCGTATGAACGAAAACGAAAACCTTGCAGTGGAAACTGCTGAAAACGTGGATGGGATCACCACAGAAGAAGTGATTGGGGCAGAAGGGCAGGAGCCTGTAGAGGAACATGCCGAAGAAGCCCGGGAGCAGCCGGAAAAGGTCTACACGGAGGAAGAGTTCAACCGGAAGATGGATGAAGTCCTTTCCAGGAAGATCGCGCGGAATAATGCCAAGATCCGGAAGGAGTATGAGAAGAAGTATGGTTCCCTGGAAACCGTGCTTAAAGCAGGCACGGGCAAGAACGACGTGGGGGAGATCGCAGATGATTTCCGCCAGTTCTATTCGGAGAGGGGCGTGAAGATCCCGGAGGAGGGTACATATTCCCAGCGGGATACCGAGGTGCTGGCTCGTGCGGAGGCGGATGACATCATACAGGCAGGGCTTGACGATGTTGTTGAAGAAGTAGACCGGCTGGCAGGAGTGGGAGTAAATAACATGACTCCCAGGGAAAAGCTTGTGTTTAAGGCGCTTGCCGAGTACCGCAAGACGGCGGAGCGTGCAAAGGAGCTCTCAAAGCTGGGTGTAAGCGAAGATGTGTATTCCGGTAAGGAGTTTCAGGACTTCGCCGGAAAGTTCAATTCGGATACGCCAGTGAAGGAGATCTATGAGATGTACAACAAGCTCCAGCCGAGGAAGGAAGTAAAGACGATGGGCAGTATGAAGAATACAAGCCCGAAAGACACAGGGGTGAAGGAATTCTACACGCGGGACGAAGCGATGAAGTTCAGCCGGAAGGATTTCGACGCGAATCCGGAGCTCTTTAAGGCTGTGGAGAAGTCCATGCGGAAGTGGTAACACCCCTCAAGGAAAGAGAGGATGATAAGACATGGCAGTAACAAATTTTATCCAAACAATATGGTCTAAGAAGATCCAGGATGATCTGGAGCTGAAGTGCAAGCTGGTGGATAACTGCTTGCGTGATTATGAGGGCGACGTCAAGCAGGCGCAGTCCGTGAAGATCCTGGGAGTGGGTGATCCGACGATCGGCACCTATAACAGCGGCCAGGATATCACCATCGAGGAGATGACGGATAAAGGTCAGATCCTCACCATCGACCAGGCGAATTATTTCGCGTTCTATGTGGATGATATCAATAAGGCACAGTCTGTACCGGGGCTCATGGAGCGGTATCAGGCGAAGGCGGTGCATGGCCTGGCGATCAAGCGTGACAGCTACGTGGCATCACTCATCAAGGGTGTGACCAACGTAACCACGGCGGAGGATCTGGCGGAGGCAGCCGTTAAGAAGGCAATCGATGCGGCTATCGTGAAGCTGCGTGAGCGTAACTTCGACGAGGAGGGCGTTATCGAGATCACACCGGCAGTCTATAATGTGTTCAAGAACTACCTGATCACGCTGTCCACCAATAACCCGGAGTATATCAAGAAAGGCATTGTAGGTGTGTATGATGACTTCCAGGTCATCATGTCCAACAACCTTGCCAAGGATACCACGGGTACCTCAAAGTATGCATACTGCGACGTGAGAGGCAAGAAGGCCATTGCGTTTGCAGGACAGATCAATGAGGTGGAGGCGCTGCGGGCGGAGAAGCGCTTCAAGGACATCGCACGTGGCCTTGATACCTTCGGCGCGAAGGTGATCGATCCTAACCGGATCGAGGTTATCAAGGTGCCGCTGGTAGCAGCTACATCGGCAAGCTCCGGCACAGGGAACTAAGAAACGGGAAGGGGGAAGCCCCTTCCTTTTCGTGAGCGCAGGAGAGCGTCCTACGTTGACGAAAAGATAAGAGCAGGAGGTGCAGTATGACACTGTTGGAAATGAAAAAGAAGGTATTGCAGCTGATCGAGGAGATCGATACGAGCCAGACAAGCTTAACCAGTGATCCGGATATTGCTACGAAGATAAACTCTGTGATTAACCAGGTGCAGTTTGAGGTGGCACGTATCAAGAAGATCCCGGCGGTTTCCGAGGAAGAGGTGACGGCTTCGGAGATATTCGAACTGGATATGCTGGACAATTTCTACCAGCTTCGCCTGATCCGCTTTCAGGATGCTTCCGGGAATGCAGCAGGATTTGAAATCATTGATAATATGGTCCTGTTTTCTACGGATGGGAACGCTAAAATCTTCTATTACAAATTCCCGAAGACCATCACGGACACCACTACGGATGACTATAAGTTTGAGCTTGCCAAAGACGCATTGGAGGTGATCCCGTATGGTGTTGCGGCAGATCTCTTAAAGAGTGATGTATCCACAGAATACGGAGCAATCTATTCCCAGAGGTATGAGACTATGCTCCAGCGGCTTGATCCGCGCTACTCTGTCGGGAGTATATCGGTGGAAGGCGGGGTGGATATCTGATGGTAGCAGGAGATCTTGTGTCAAGAGTGTATGGTCCTTTCCGGGGCGTGGACTTTCGCGGGGAAGAAGTAAACCTCAAAAGAAGCCCAGACAGCCGGAACATGTGGAATGACTATATGGAGACGGAAAGCATACGGACGCGCCCGGACATGGAACTTGTGGAAGCGTTCACAGAGCCGGTATGGGGCATCTTCTTCTACCAGGTGGGAGACACCAGGATGCAGCTCATACATAGTGGCACGAAGCTGTACCGGATCGTAACAGGAGAAAGAACAGAGCTTTACACGGGACTGAACCCGGCAAGGAGCCAGGCCTTTGTCTATAACAATATCTGGTATTTCAAGGATGGGATCAATTACCTTACCTACGATGGGGAGACCATCGGACCGGTGGTTGGCTATGTACCGACAACATCCATCGGCCGGAAGCCGGCAGGTGGGGGAACCGTCTATGAGGACGTCAATATGCTCACCGGGATCCGGATCAACACCTTTCTGGCGGATGGAGAGAGTACAGAGTTCTGCCTGGATGCGCAGGGGATCGATACGGATTTTACACTCATTGTGAAGGTAAATGACTCCGTGGTGGATGATTATACGGTGGATACGGCGAATGGAAAGATCACCTTCACGGAAGCGCCACTGGCGCCGGATACGGACGGACAGGACAATGTATCTGTGAAGTTCAAGAAAACGGTAGCCGGATACCGGAGCAGGATCGATCGGTGCACGCTTCTCACCGTGTTTGATAACCGGGTGTTCTTCAGCGGGAACCCGGATTATCCAAACGTGATCTGGCACTGCAGCCTGAATGATCCGTCCTATTGCAGTGACCTTGATTACTACAATGAGGGACTTGACCTGGCGGCTGTCACCGGGATGGTGGCCGGGAACAATGCCCTGTGGGTGTTCAAGGAGCCGTCACAGGCACAGACCGCCGTGTTCTACCATACCCCCACCATTGACAGCGAATATGGAAAAATCTATCCGAGTACACACTCCAGTATCTCAACGGGATGCATTGGCGGAGCGATCAACTTCAACGATGATATCGTGTTCTTCAGCCCGCGCGGGATGGAAGGAATCAATGGAGACGTAACAACGGAGCAGGTGATCGCGCACAGAAGCTCTATGGTTGATCGTAAGCTCATAGAAGAGAAAGATTATAGAGACATGCTTCTGGAAGAGTGGGAAGGGTATCTTCTGGTGTTCACGGGGCAGGCCGTGTACCTGGCAGACAGCCGGAAAGCTTTCTCCAACGAAGGGCACCTGGAGTATGAATGGTTTTACTGGGAGATGAGTAAGGCGATCACATGTACCAGTGTACATAACGGTGTCCTGTATCTGGGGACAGCGGATGGTGTCTATACGCTGACAGATTACGAGGGTGCGGTGGCAAGCCATTGGGTGACACCGATTGACTGCTTCGAGAGTCCGCAGTATCTAAAGACCACCAACAAGCGCGGGTGCGTGGCGGAAGCAACCGGTGATGTCACAGTGAGTGTAAAAACGAACCTTACCGGGTGGGAACAGATTGGTGAATATACGGGGATCACGGACTATTTCACCAGCAGGATCAAGAGAAAGAAGTTCAAGGATATACAGATGGAATTTTCCTCTGACACCAGGTTTGCCCTGTATCGTGCAACGCTGGAGTGCTACATCGGGGGATACATAAAGCGTTAGGAGGTAGACCGGGATGGCCTATGAGATCAATTACGATGATGATCGTTTTAAGCAGGTGGAGTCGGATAAGCAGGCGGCGTTAACCGAAGCGGAGAAGACGTATGACGGCATGATCAGCGAGTCGGATAAATATTATCAGGCGCAGATCGACGCATCCAAGGAGTGGGCGAATAAGCAGCAGGAGCTTCAGCAGGCGAATACAGACCTTACTCTTGAGAAGATCGGGCAGCAGAGGGAGCAGGCCCATAAGGATTACTTAAGGGAGCAGTCCGGGGCATATAAGGACTGGCGGAAGGAAAGTGACCGCTATGGCGCAAATGCGGAGCAGATGGCGGCCAGCGGCCTTGGAAATACAGGATACAGCGAAAGCTCCCAGGTGAGCATGTACAACACCTATCAGAACCGTGTGGCAACGGCCAGGGAGAGCTTTAACAAGGCAATCCTCAATTACGATAACGCTATCAAGGACGCGCAGCTTGCCAACAACAGCGCCCTGGCACAGATCGCCTATGAGGCATTGCAACAGCAGCTTGAACTGTCCTTGCAGGGATTCCAGTATAAGAACCAACTGATCCTGGAGCGGGCCAATAAGAAGCAGGAGCTGGATAACACCTATTATGGCAGGTACCAGGACGTGCTGAACCAGATGAACACGGAAAATTCCTTGCAGGAGCAGATACGCCAGTATAACGAGAGCATGAAGTATCAGAAGGAGCAGGATGAACGGAACTATCAGCTTCAGCTCAAACAACTGGAGGAAGACCGGAGGCAGTTCAACGCGAGTCTGTCGGCGAAAAGCAGCAGCGGAACAGGAGGCAGCGGAGCTGGAAGCGGCGATGAAAATCTCTTTATTGATGGAAATAACGGTTATACCAAATACGGCAACAGTGCGAGTACATTTAACAAAGATGATTACTACTTTGATAACGGATACCAGCCGAGGTACGTGAACGACCAGAAACTAAGCAAGACCGGGAAAAAAATCGGAGATGTGTTTGGCGATTCTCTTGGAATTAACCAATCCCAGAATATCTGGAAAACCGCTGATGGGAAATATTATATATGGGATGGGAGCAGCAAGGGTTATATAGATGTATCCAGTTATGCTGCTTATATTGAAAAAAAGGCACATGGCGGAGGAGGTGGTTCTTTCGCCAGAGCGATGACGAGATAGCACAAACAGCATTATTATACCAGGAGGAAATACAATGGCTATCATGACGATTGAGGAATATCGAAAGAAAAAGCAGAAGCAGGAAAATACAGGAAACGGAATGATCCCGGTTAAAAACAGCATAAAGACAGTAGAAGAGTATGCAAGGGAGCGCAAACTGAATATCTCTCTTCCGGAAAACAAGAAACAGTCTGCGATTACGGGTATTTCCGGATACAGGACAAGCCTTGTAACGTCAGAAAGTCAGGGGAATAAATCTTCCGGCCTCACAGGTGTATCTGTCAACGCTCCGACCTCTTCCGCAGGCATTACCAGAGAGCAGCAGGCACGCTTGACGGCCGAGGAAAATATCTTAAAGAAATACGGCACCTATGAGCAGTTCCGGCAGAAGAACGCAGTCAACAACAAAACGGTGCAGCCCCTGATGGCACCCGTTACGTCCTCCGACGCAATGGAGAAGATGGAGCAGGGGGCATATGAGAAACTGATCCAGGACGAGACGGACAGGCTTCTGAACGCGGGATACAGTGCATACGGCCAGTATGTGGACAACATAGAGGCACAGGCACAGAAACAGGCACAGGCAGCGCAGGGACAGAAGCTGTATACGGGTGAAGAGGTTGCCATCCAGAGAAATACGGTGCGGAAATTAGAGCAGCAATATTCCCAGATCATGAACGGAGGAAGTAATCACCGTGTCAGTGTGAAGGATGCAGATAAGGCAAAGAACCTGACGGCGCAGATCGAAGAGGAAAAAGAGAAGCTGGAATACATGGAGTATTACAGCGAGGGCGGTGCTAAGGAGAGCCAAAAGAAACAGGAGTGGACGACCAAGCAGCGGGAGAACCTGGAAAAGATCCGTGACATGGATGATGTCACCAGGGAGATGCTGGAAGTATATCTGTATGGCCACACAAAGGATGGCGAGGATGAGGAGCAGGTGAAAAAGACCGGCCGCGCGGGCGGATCCGTTGAATCCGGCCGAAAGAAGGCAGCAAAGAAGAGTCTGAAGGAGAAAGGGTATTCGGATAAAGAGATTGCCAGCCTGGCGGATACGCTTGAACGTGCAGAGAATGCAGAGGACGCGGAAGAGTTTCGCAATCGTACGGAAAAGAATGTCAATGCGAATGCGGGTGTGGCAATACTTGCTAACGCGGCCAGCGTGGGAGCGAATCTTGTTTCCGGAGCTGGTGTAGTGCCGGCTGCCGAGGCGTGGATAAAGGGAGTGGTTACGGGTGAGTATACTCCCATCGATACGAACGATCCCCTGTATCGTCCGGGAGAGTTCCGGGATATCGTGCGTCAGACCACCTCACAGAACATCGAAAACTCTGTGGACAATAAAGTGCTGAAGAAAGTGCTGTCGATGGCCTACAATGCGGGCATGTCAACGGCGGATACCTTTACAGCTTCGGCACTTGGCGGAACGCTTGGCGGCGGCGCGAAGGCAGGGGAAGTGCTTTCTCTTGCAACAATGAGTGCAGGCGCAGCTTCTTCCGGCACGCAGGAAGCGTTTGAACGTACCGGTAATACCGGGAGAGCGCTGGCCAGTGGAGTAACGTCCGGTGCCATTGAATATCTCACAGAGAAGGTAAGCCTGGATCATCTGTGGGATATCATCCAGAAGAGTGGAAGCGCGGCCGGAAAGAAGGTTATCGTGAACCTGTTGGCACAGGCAGGGATTGAAGGATCTGAAGAAGGCGCGTCCGAGATCCTGAACCGTATCACGGATAACTGTATCAATGGTAAGGACTCCCAGTACAACCAGAATGTGCAGCAGTACATGGAGCAGGGACTGGACAAAAAGGAAGCTACAACCAAGGCAGAGCAGGACTTCTGGCTTCAGACATTGGAATCCTTTGCTGTAGGTTCTATGGCCGGACTTATGGGCGGCGGACTTGGTACGATTATGTCTACCGGTCCGTCGAAGGAATCACAGGCGGTCATGGATGCAGAATTTGACAGCCGGATAGCGGAGAAGGAGAAGAACGGAAAGAAGCTGAAGATGAAGGAGAAGGCGGCCATCCGGGAGCAGGTGGAGTCTGATCTTGCAAAAGGCCGTATCAGCATTGATACGATAGAGAAGGTCCTGGGCGGGGAGACATACGAAAAGTACAGAGCTGCTGTGGAGCAGGAGGAGACGCTTGCGAAGGAGTTCGATACCCTGAATAAGATGAAACAGGGGGAGATGACCGGAGAGCAGATCGACCGGAGGGCAGAGCTGAAGGAGCAGCTTGCGGAACTGAAGAAGAACTCCAACAAGACGCAGCTGAAGGAGCAGCTTAGCCAGGAAGTGGAGAAGCTGGCCGTTAATGATGATTTCCTGCGTGAGAGCTATAATGAGCGCGGAAGACGCAGGGAGGCCTATCAGATCGCCGAGAACGCAAAGTATAGCGAGAAGCAGCGTGAGATTGTCCAGAAGGCGGCAGACAGCGGGATCCTGAACAATACAAGACGGACGCATGAATTTGTTGATATGATCGCGAAGCTGGCAGCGGAGAAAGAAGTCTCCTTTGACTTTACCAACAATGCGAAATTGAAGGAATCCGGCTTTGTCCTGGAAGGAAAGACTGTGAACGGATTCGTGAAGGATGGGACTATCGTTCTGAACCTTGAATCCAATCAGATGTTTGAGAAAGTTGTGGGACATGAGATCATGTATGTCCTGGAAGGGACAAAGCTAGATCCGGCCTTGCAGCAGGCCGTGAAGGAATATGCAACGACCAAGGGAGAGTATGACACCCGCCTCCAGGCACTTACCGAACTGTACAAGGGCGTTGAGAATGCCAACGTAGAGAATGAGCTGACGGCAGATCTGGTCGGCGAGTACCTGTTCACGGATGAAGAGTTCGTGAAGAATCTATCTGTAAAGCACCAGAACCTCTTCCAGAAGATATACAACGAGATCAAGTATATGCTGAAAGTTGCCACGGCCGGGAGTAAGGAAGCCCGGCAGTTGGAGAAGGTGAAGCATTTGTTTGAGGAGGCGTATAGGGAGAATGCGAAAACAAGTAGCAATGATGGTACAAAATACCACGTAAGCTCAACATTTTCGGAAGAAATTGACAAGGCACTTAATAACCAGATGGATTCTTCAAATCAAGTGAAGGCGAGGGATTATACGCCGAAATATCTGGTAGAAGAAGGCGCAAGAAACCTGCCTATGTTAATTACGCAGAATCATGTAAGAACTGTTGTATACACAGAAACAGAAGCAAAAAAGCAGGGATTGCAGACAGGGAAGAACATTAATTATCATGGGCTGGGAAAGGAGCTTTTGATAAATGCCATTGATAATATGGACAGTCCATTGGAAGTCTATAAAAAGGACGACAACAATTTTATTATTGTGACGGAGCTTGTAGATAATGATGGAAATTCCATTATTGTTCCAGTACGGATCAACGGCAAAGGGACATATAACAATGTGTTCATTGATGAAAATCACATAACAAGCGTTTATGGAAAAAAGAATCTACAAAACTATCTTTCGAATAATAGTTTTGAAAAGGTGGACACTGAAAAAGGAACCACCTTAAATGAAAGGGTCCAATACCCAGACATTAGTGATTCCTCTAAAGATAGTGTACCACAAAATCAGCAAAATGCAAGCGGAAATTCAAAAAAATCCGGTGGAGTTACGTATTCCTTGAGCGAGAATGCAGATGTCACCCAATCCCAACAGTTCAAACGCTGGTTTGGTGACTGGCAAAACCATCCGGAGAGCGCAAGCAAGGTGGTTAATGCGGACGGGACACCGATGGTGATGTATCATGGAACAAAAGCGGAAAACGGTGACTTTACCGTGTTTGACTACAGCAAAGCCGTGAAAAGGGGCGGGATTGGGATGAAGGCGTTGGGAAAAGGAAATTATTTCACAAGCAAACCGCTCGATGGAAGCGAAAGGTTCGGCAGCCGCGTTATCAAAGCATATCTCAGTATCAAAAAACCATTTGTTTACGATGCTTCAAGTGGAGATGCAATATCTCTTGCGGAACAAGTAGCACAAAAGACAGGGGCAGACACAAGGGGGCTGAGTCACGATGCGCTGCAAGATAAAATGCGTGAACTTGGCTATGACGGTGTCATCGAGTATAGGCGGGACGGCTCACTTGGGATAGCGGTTACATTTGACAGTAATCAGATCAAGTCCGCCACCGACAATATCGGAACCTTCGACGGAAGTAATCCTGATATCCGCTATTCCCTTTCCAATAAGGATGATATCGCCCCGATTGACAGCCGCTATACCTATGGAAAAGATAGCCTTAGTCAGCAAACGGCTCAGGCAGATGTAACCACACGGTATCAAGCTGATGTTGACAAAGTTTTGAATATGCAGAATACAAAACAGGATCATCTTGTTATCGGCTATACACCAGATGTTTATGCTTTACTTGGCATGCCGTCGCTTCCGTTTGTGATTGGAACAGGGCATGTCTATTCGGCTGCTAAGACAGAAGTGGAAGCGAAGCAGGACGGAAACTATCGAAAAGGAGTCCATTATCACGGACTTGGCGCGAATGTTATTAAGAATATTTATGAGGCATTGAAGGATCCGGTTATGGTGATTGCTTCTAAGGATGTCAATAAAAATGCTACGCCTTTGCGGAGCACACATAGCGTTGTGGCGATTGTGGATATTGGAGATTCTCAAAAGTCCTTGCTTCTTCCTGTTGAGATCACAGCAGATAGAAGCGTGAATGGCGAGAGAATGGATGTAAATGCTCTTTCCAGTGTCTATGAAAAGTCAATTACGAACCTTGTAAAAGAAGCTATTGCTATGGAAAACACAGGCAATGTTGGAATATATTATGCAAAAAAAGAAGCTATGACTCTGATAGGCGCCGGGGTCCAATTCCCCGTACGGCTTCAACAGTCAATAACTTCTGATGGTATTGTACACAAGTTTTCCGAAAAAGTCAACATGAATATTTCGGATGTCACCCAATCCCAACAGTTCAAACGCTGGTTTGGTGACTGGCAGAACCATCCGGAGAGCGCAAGCAAGGTGGTTAATGAAGATGGAACTCCGAAGGTAGTATACCATGGGACAGGGAGCGAGTTTTACACCTTTGACGAGGCACGTCAGGGAGAAAACTATATGCAGGGAGAAGGGGGATTCTTTTTCACCACAAGCAGACAAAGCGCTGAAAGATATGCAAGACTGGCAAGCAAGGATGGAAATAATCGTGTTGTGGAAGCGTATTTGTCAATAAAAAAGCCTTATGAAATTCAGGCTTACGGTGATTATGTGCAGGCTCCGGCAGAGAAGTACGATGACCATCGAGCGGAATATCTGAACGAAGCGGAAATAAACGGATGTGACGGAATAATTGTTATGGGAGAGAAGTCAACCCTCTATGTCGTTTTTGACTCCACCCAGATCAAGTCCGCCACCGACAACATCGGAACCTTTGATGGAAGTAATCCTGATATCCGCTATTCCCTTTCCAATAAGGATGATATCGCCCCGATTGACAGCCGCTATACCTATGGAAAAGATATCACACTGGAGCAGGATCAGGACATAGCACCGATCCGCAAGGATATTGCCGGAAAGGAAATTGCGCCGGCGCAAAAGAGCGGACAGGAAAGCCGTGTGGAGCAGGATATGCCACCAGTAGCGCAATCTGTGATTCGTGAAAATTATGAACATTCGGAGGACAAAAAATTATATCAATACATTTTGGATGCGATTGCCGGAAAATTGTCAAAGAAATCCTATCATAAGTTAAGCAACTCCATATCGGATAGGATGGCAAATGACATAGAGCGAATTGTGGGATTTTCTGTAAAGGGCTATGGAAATGAAATATCTCCGAATCATATACAGCATATTGAGGATCGGCATGGGGCGAACGGTGAAGCAGATCATAGTATGCAGAATTTGCATGATGTGGCCAAAATGGGGTATGTGATCAATACATACGACAGGATGGTTGAAGGGGATCTGAACTATGAATACAAGAATAGCGATGGAAGTCCGTCAAAGACGGTTGTAATTCAGAAAAAGATCGATAACGGTTATTACTATGTTGTAGAAGCTGTACCAGACGCAAAGAGAAAAACCTTGCATGTGGTGAGTGCATACATAAATAAAAATGACACATTCCCTGAGGTGGGTGTGTCAAAGACCCTTAACCCGAACGCCCGAAACGAACCCCAGTCCAATGTGTCATCTTATGATGATAGAATACCACAATCTGCTGAAGATGTCACGAAAAATATAAAAAATAATGATATCGCCCAGAAAGAGATCAGACCTTCAGAATCACCTAAGACTGTGAAGGAGCTTAATCAGATCAAGCGAGACAACTATCAGATCGAACTGGAACGTCTTCAGAAGGAGGCAAAGAAAGCCCATCAGGAATTCAACCGGGATATTGCGGAGAAACAGGCGGAATATGACCGAAAGAAGGATAAGAACACCAAGGTTGCCAGAGATCTACAGCGCAGGATCGACAGCCTTAAGACCAGACGGGATAATTCCGATGCAGATTTTGAACGAAGGATGAACAAACTCCAGGATCGGATCGCGAAGATGAATACCGAAGAATTCAAGCGGGCAGAGCAGCGGATGACCGTTTGGAATAAGTATACGGAGTGGGCGCGCAACCTGATAGGCGATAATTCCAAGTGGAAGGATAAGAAGCTTGGAATTTCATACCAGGTGAATACGCTTCAGAGAAACCTGGCGTATGTTGTAAGGGATGCAGACGGAAAGCCGAACTATGCAAAGGCAAGAGAAATCTACGACGCGCTTCAAGGTTCGGAAGGGCACAATCACAGTGAAGCTTTTTTAAATCGTGAAATAAACGGTATCAATGAGAAGTTCCAGGAATTTAAAATCAATAAGTACGAGGATGCCTATATCCAGATGTTGGGGGAGCATAAGTACAACCCGGACTGTACGCTCACGCCTGAGAAGCTGACAAAGTTCTATGAAAAGCATAAGGATAAGATCGACACGGCTAAAGTGGATCAGGTCATCGAGGAGGCGAGGCAGCTTTACGACTCTCTGTTTGAACGCTTGAACAGTGTGCTGCGGGAGCAGGGCATGAAGGAGATTCCCTATCGCGAGGGCTACTTTCCGCATTTTACCGAGGATAAGCAGGGATTTCTGGCAAAGCTGTTTAACTGGAAGACCAGGAATGATAGCATTCCAACGGATATAGCAGGGCTTACGGAAAATTTCAACCCGGATCGGAGCTGGCAGTCCTTCAATAAGCATCGGACAGGTGACACCACAGATTACAGCTTTAAGAAGGGGCTTGATTCCTACGTGCGCGGTGCATTGGACTGGATATATCATATTGAAGATATTCAGAAAAGAAGGGCTTTTGAGAATGAAATCCGGTATCAATACAGCGAGACTGGTGTGCAGGAGGAGATCCAGAAAATTTTGAATGATGAGATGCTGGATGCGGATGAGGTGCAGGAGCGAATTGATAAGGTATATGATAAGGTGAAGAATCACCCGCTAAATAACTTTGTCACGGACTTCCGGAATGCCACGAACAACCTTGCAGGAAAGAAGAGCACGGCAGATCGTGGCCTGGAATATGCCACCAACCGGAAGATCTATTCAACCATGACGAACCTTTCCAACCGGGTAAGTGCGAACATGGTAGGCGGGAGTATTTCGTCGGCACTGACGAACTTTATACCGATCACACAGTCCTGGGGGGAGGTGAGCCCAGTTAGCTCATTAAAGGCTATGCGGGATACCATAAAGTCCTATATTCGGGACGATGGCATGGTGGGTCAGTCCGATTTCATGACCAACCGTTTGAATCAGCCGGAGAACCTGTATCAGAATGGCTGGGACAAGGCCAATAAGGCAGTGGGTATCATGATGGATTGTATCGACGGTTTCACTACGCAGGTGGTGTGGCGCTCCAAGTACATAGAGAACGTTAAGAGCGGGATGAACCAGCAGGAGGCCATAAAGAATGCAGACTATTTCGCAGAAGGCCTTATGGCAGGGCGGAGCCGTGGCAATATGCCGACGATCTTCAATTCCAAGAATCCGGTAACGAAACTGTTTACAGCATTCCAGCTGGAGGTAGCCAACCAGTACGGCTATATGTTTAAGGATATGCCGCAGAATGTGGGGAGTAGGTCGATGTTCCAGCTCACCAAGGGATATGCGTCCATGTTCATTGGCGCGTATCTATATAATGCCCTGTATTCGTCGCTGACCGGACGCGATGCCGCGTTCGATCCGATTGGGATCATCGAGGATCTGCTAAGGGATCTGGGAGTGATAGGGGATGATGACGACAAGGAAAAGGATTTTCTTGGTGCGATGGGAAACCTTACAGAGAACCTGCTGGATGAGACGCCTTTTGTAGGCGGACTTCTGGGAGGCGGCCGAGTACCAATCAGCGCTGCATTACCTTATGATGATCCTGTCTCTATGGTGAAGGGAACCTTTTCGGATATTTCGAAAGGAGACTGGAAGGGGTTGACAAAAGAGTGGCTGAATCCTGTCTATTACCTGGCTATGCCGATGGGCGGAGGCCAACTGCGGAAGACGGTGCAGGGATTGTCCATGTTTAGGGACGACCTTCCGGTGAGCGGTTCTTATACCAACAGTGGGAATCTTCGTTTCCCGGTGAAGGACACCGTGGCAAACCGGATCCAGGCGGGCATATTCGGCCAGTACGCAAATGAGAACGCCAGGGATTACTTCGATGGGGAACACAGCCCGCTGAATGAAAAGCAGATCCAGGAGTATAAGGACCTGGACATCCCCATTCAGGATTATTGGAAATACCGGGAAGGACTTAAGGGACTGAATAAGATGGAGGACAAGACGGAGTATATCGCTGGTCTGGATCTTCCCATCAGCAAGAAGAACATCCTGATCAACAATGCATCCAGCCGGAAGGAGCACATAGATCTGACAGGGTATGAGAACTTTAAGGATTTTGAAGAATTTGATTTCTCCATCAAGAATCCGGCCAAGTATGAGTTCCTGAAGGACAACGATATCTCTTATGAGAAGTATAGCACATACAAGAGCCACAAGGAGGCTTATGACTGGGCATATCAGAACCAGGATAAGTTCGAGGTGGCGAAGGCGGCTGCCGGAGGAGCGGTGGCGTACCGTAAGTATGCCAAAGCCATAGATGGTATCAAGGCCGACCAGGACAGCAGCGGGAAGGCTGTCTCCGGGAGCAGGAAGAAAAAGGTCACGGAGTACATCAATGGCCTGGATCTGGATTACGGCCAGAAGCTATTGCTGTACAAGAATGTCTATACCAATGACAACACATATAACCAGGAGATCGTGGATTATTTAAACAGCCGGGAAGATATCTCTTACCACGGGATGGAAACCATCCTGAGGGAGCTTGGGTTTACGGTTGAGGCAGACGGCACGGTACGCTGGTAGGAAGGGAGACGATAACATGGACAGACAGGACCGGCAGGGCGTAAGAAGCCCTACAGACATTGAGCGCAAGTATGACCTGGGAGCCATCAGCGGTCTGAAGAAGGCCGCGAAGCAGAGTGAGACCGGGATCTACAAGACCAATAAGACCCTGGAGGATTTCGCAAAAACCACCACGAAGAATTTCCTCGAGATGCAGGAGCAGATGGACGGAAACCAGGAAGCATTGGAGGACCGGATCGACGCGAAAGCCGAGATCTGGTTCTACCAGGGGGTGCCAACGCTGGAGAACGAACCCGCGAGCGGTTGGGATGCGGAAAGCTATGTGAGCCATGTGGGCGACATGTACTATGATCAGGACACCGGATATTGCTATCGCTTCAAGCTGGAGGGAGATGTCTATAGCTGGGAACAGGTGCAGGATCAGGATACAGCAGAAGCCTTGGCGAAAGCAAATGCTGCCAGTGACACGGCGGACAGCAAGCGAAGGGTGTTCATGGAGCAGCCGTTTCCGCCTTATGACAATGGAGACCTATGGATCTACGAAGGGGAGATCTATATCTGCCAGATCTCGAAGGGCGAAGATGAAGCTTATGTGGAGAATGATTTCATATTGGCGACAAAGTACACGGATGACACCCTGGCGAAGCAGGTCGGGGATGAGCTGACAATCGTTCGCGGGACGGTCACAGAGATCCGGAAGAACGTGGATTCCTTCCAGATAGACATTGAACAGAAGGTGGCGACTGTTGACAAGCTGCAGAAGGAAACAGAAGAAGAACTGAAACGGATGTCTTATAGGTTTGGAACGGAGGATTTCACGATTGAAAAGTCCGGATCCGATGTGAAGACCAGGATATCCGAGGATGGTATGCGGGTGTACAAAGGAGCGGATAAAGTTCTGGAAGCGAATAAAGATGGTGTGGATGCCCGGAACCTGCATGCTACAACGTATCTGATTGTCGGCCAAAACAGCCGATTTGAGGATTATGATGGCGGCAAGCGCACGGGTTGCTTCTGGATTGGAGGGAATAGTTAATGGCAAGCGGAAGTGTTACAACGAGTTCATGGACAAGTAGCGGTGGGCAGACGCGGAATTATACGCTATCGTGGAGCAGCTCACCGGACATCGCAAATAACCAGTCGACGGTCACATGGTGGCTGGATGCCACAGGAAGCTATCCATATAATATTGCAGAACGTACATTATATGCGGTCATTGCGGGGAATGTCGTGGTCAACAAGGAAGACAGGGTAATGAGAAACCCAGGGCGGGTTGCTGAGGGGAGCTTCACGGCATACCATGCCAGCGACGGTACGTTTGGATTTACAGTCAGCGTGCAGGCAGCAGTCTATGTTTCATCTGTAAACTGTATCGGGAGCGATAGCTTTGCTTTAGACCCGATTCCACGGCAGGCGTCGATTACTTCTGCTAACGACATAACGGATGAGCAGAATCCTTCTTTTACTTTTTCTAATCCGGGCGGATTTGGCCTGGTTGCAGAATTAGAGATTAATCCTAATAACACGCATTTGTTCAGTAGAACGATAGCGAACACGGGATCCTATACGTTTGAGTTGACGGAGGATGAGCGTAAAACGCTTCGAAGTTATCTGAAAAATGCCAACAGCGGAACGCTTAGATATTTGTTGTATTCTAACAGCCGTCAATTTGTGTCGTATGAAGACAGAACCCTTACTATTGTAAATGCACAGCCTACCCTTACGGCCAGCGTGGAGGATATCAACCCGGACACGGTGGCGCTTACTGGGGATAGCAGTGTGATGGTCCGGTATGCAAGCAATG
>CAVGED010000001.1:0-14548 GCA_963628035.1 Paludibacteraceae bacterium | reverse complement strand
TTTGTTGTAAAATCAAGCAGAATTGAACGATAGATGTTTCGTATCAGGGGTTGGGCCGTGCCGAAGCTCCGGAATTTTCATAGTACTTCGACGGAAGACGGGCTTCTCTTCTGCTCATAACAAAACCTCCATGCTATATCGAACGAATGTTTCGAACGTTTGTTTATGTTGATTATAATACACGAACAAGCGTTTGTCAACACTTTTTTCGAACAAATTTTCGGAACAAATTTTCGTGAATATTTGTTTGCTTTTTGCAATGGATTATGCTATACTTATAAAAAATACGCAAGGGAGGATTTTTCTATGGCATATGGGAAGATCAGTGAGAAGCAGAGAGAGATTCTGGAATATATTAAGAGCGAGATTGTGAATAAGGGATATCCGCCGGCTGTCCGGGATATCTGTGAGGCAGTTCATCTGAAGTCTACCTCTTCTGTCCATTCCCATCTGGAAACTCTGGAGAAGAACGGTTATATCCGCAGAGACCCCACCAAGCCCAGAGCCATCGAGATCATGGACGACAGCTTTAACATGGTAAGACGCGAGGTTGTGAATGTTCCGCTGATCGGACGTGTAGCTGCCGGAGAACCCATTCTTGCTGTAGAGAATGTTGAGATGTACTTCCCCATTCCTGCGGAGCTTATGCCGAACCAGGACTGCTTCCTGTTGGAGGTTCATGGCGAGAGCATGGTGGAAGCCGGAATATTCGACGGCGATAACATTCTGGTGAAGCAGCAGTCTACTGCCAATAACGGCGATATGGTAGTTGCACTGGTAGATGATTCTGCCACCGTGAAGACATTCTATAAGGAGAACGGTCATTTCCGTCTGCAGCCGGAGAACTCTTCCATGGATCCGATCATTGTGGATCATGTCGAGATTCTTGGCAAGGTATTTGGCGTGATGCGTTTCTTCCGGTAACATATCCCGTGATTTCATCACAATCCGATTATCTTAATCTTTGAGTTGTAATGTGTGTTATAATAAGCCCCTGGTATATCAGAATCTTGATATGCCAGGGGCTGTTTTAAAAATTATTGTAACTATTTACTTTTCAAAAACATTTACAGTTCTTCCGCTGGGATCATCTTCCCGTCCCGCCAGATCCTTTCCAGATCATAGAACAGGCGATCCTCCTTGGAAAATACATGTACGATGATATCGCCATAGTCCATGAGGATCCAACTGGAATGCTGATTTCCCTCGATCTGTCTGGCACTGTGTCCGCTCTTTGTAAGCTCCTCGTCCACAGCATCTACCATGGCTTGAAGCTGATTGGGATTGGTTCCGTTGGCGATGATAAAATAATCTGCCAGAACAGAGATCTCGCTGATGTCAATAACGCGAATATCTTCTGCCTTTTTCTCACTTAACGCCTTGCAGGCAAGCTTTGCCAATTCTCTGGATTCTTTCATTGAAATCCCTCCTGATTAAAAAATTTATACGTCTGTTCCGTCATAGGATCGATAACATCCCTGGATTGTTCCAGATAGATAAGGGTGTCCTTTAAGATCAGGCGCATCGTCGCATCCAGATCTTGAAATGCCAGAGCTCGAACCGCCGGAAGATCTGCTGCTTTATCCCGGTTCGGCTCCATATAATCCGCAATAAAGATGATCTTGTCTAAGCGATTCATACCGGGCGCCCCGGTGGTATGCACCGTTATCGCATGCAGAACTTCCGGGTCACTGACACCATATACAGCTTCCGCCAGATATGCCCCTAATTTTGCATGGAGCAAAAAGGGACTCTTTTTTTCCGACTCTGTAACCTCTATCTGATATTTTTCACACAGTTTCAACTTCTTATCGTTGGGAATGCACTTTGCACAGTCATGCAGCAGTCCCGCCAACAACGCCTTTTCCATATTCTCCCCGTGGGCCATGGCCAGGCTGGCCGCCGTGTACATAACGCCCATGGTATGGCGAAAACGTTCTTTGTCAAGCTCCTTGCGGAGCGCTTTCTCAATCTCTGATCGCTTCATTCTATCAAGTCCTGTTCTTCATCAAGTCCGGTCTTTGTATAAGCTATGCTCCTGTATATATGCCCGCACCGGCTCAGGCACCATATAGCGGATGGTCTGCCCCTGCTCTGCCCGTGTACGTATCCGGTTAGAGGACAGCTCGTAATTCGGTGTTCTTAAGGGAAAAACAGCCGTTTCGCCATAGCGCTCCCGCAAATACGCGATCTTATCCTGAAATATGCGGCCATCCACGTCATCCCGAATGGCTGCCAGCACACTGGCTGCCTTCACAATACGCTCCGGATACCGCCATCTGTCAAAATCCTTCAGAGAGTCACCCCCCATGATAAAGAAGAGCTGATCCTCCCGGTGCTGTTCCTTTAAAAGCTCCAGGGTACGGTATGTGTAGCTAATCCCCTGCTCTTCCACCTCCAGTGTAGACAGATGAAAGCGCGGATTATCCGCAATAGCCAGACGAATCATCGCACAGCGATGAGACGCGTCGGTGATGTGCTGCTTATTTTTCAGCGGGGACTGTCCGGTGGGCATGAAGAACACCTCATCCAGTCCATATTGATCTGCTGCGTTTTCTGCGATCAGCAAATGTCCGTAATGGATCGGATCAAATGCTCCGCCCATAATTCCGATCTTTCGTTGCTCTTCCAATTTATGATACCTCCAGATCCGGCATATGCTCGGACCACATGCTTGCTCTCCAAGCTTGTCTATTCCCTATCCATGCTATATTGATTCCTTCGCAAAAGGATTTCCAACGCCATGGCAGATATCACTTCGGCAGCTGAATCTTCGGATCCTTCTTGGAAGGACGATATAACACGATCTTCTTGCCGATCACATGTACCACCGTGGAACGTGTACGTCCCGCCAGCATCTCTGCGATCTCATTGGGATCGTCAAAGCAATTCTTTAACACGGAAAGCTTTATCAACTCCCGTTTTTCCAGAGCCTCGTCCACCGCCGTCACCAACTCCGGTGTCAGACTTGCCTTCCCTATCTGAAAGATGGCATTGATGTTGCTGGAAAGACTCTTTAAATATGCACGCTGCTTACTTGTCATAATAATCTCCTTACTCCTTGTAGTAGTCAAACTCCAGACTGTACATGCGGACGGTATCGCCCTCCGAGATGCCAGCCTTGGTAAGCTCTTCGAGAATGCCCTGATCCTTTAAGAAACGCTGGAAGAACAGGAATCCCTTCTCCGAGTCGATATTGGTATAGCCCAGCATCTTCTCAATCTTGGGTCCTTCCACCACGTACACATCTTCATCTGCGTTATAGGAAACCGTGTAGGGCTCGTCCTTAAACATGGCAAGCTCCGGAAAATATTCCTGTTCATAGACGATAGGTGCATCGTCCACCTCTGACAAAAGCGCATTTACATGGAACAAGAGCTCCTTGAGATTCTGTCCGCTGACAGCGGAGATCGGAAACACCCGGATTCCCTGGGGTTCAAACTCCTCCTTCAGTCTCTTTATGGGACTTTCCTCTTCGTCGTAAATAGCATCGATCTTATTCGCTGCGATTACCTGTGGCTTCTTCAGCAGCTCCGGATTGTAAGCCTCCAGTTCCCGGTTAATGGCATAGATATCAGCAATGGGATCACGCCCTTCCGTAGATGCCGCGTCAACCATATGGATCATCACCTTGGTACGCTCAATATGCTTTAAGAATTCATGTCCCAGACCGACACCCTCCGAAGCACCTTCGATCAGTCCCGGAATATCTGCGATCACAAAGCCCTGGCCATCCGATAAGTCAACTACACCGAGATTCGGATTCAGCGTGGTAAAATGATAATTGGCAATCTTAGGCCGCGCATTGGTAACTCTGGATAAAAAGGTGGATTTCCCCACATTGGGAAAGCCGACCAGACCTACGTCAGCGATGACCTTAAGCTCCAGTCGCACTTCAAGCTCCATAGCCGGCTGCCCGGGCTGTGCATACTTGGGTGCCTGCATGGTGGAGGTCGCGTAATGCTGATTTCCCTGGCCGCCTCTGCCGCCCTTTAATATGATCTGTCTTGTATTTTCACCGGACATATCAGCAATGACCTTGTCCGTCTCCGCTTCCCGTATAATCGTTCCGGCCGGGACCTTAATGATAAGATCCGCACCATTCTTTCCATGGCAGTTGCGCTTTCCGCCTTCCTCGCCGTTCTCCGCGGCATATTTCCGACGGTGACGAAAATCTGTCAGGGTGTTTAAGCCCTCGTCTACCACAAAGATGATATCTCCGCCCTTCCCGCCGTCTCCGCCGTCCGGGCCGCCGTCCGGTACATACTTCTCCCGGCGGAAGGAAACATGGCCGTCTCCGCCCTTCCCGGACTTAATAATAATTCTTGCACTGTCTGCAAACATGATTTACCTCATTTAATAATGAAAGAAACCCGGCCTTTCACAGCCGAGTCTCTCAGTCGTCTTATTCGTTGCTTGCTACTGGATATACGGAAGCCTGCTTCTTGTCTCTTCCTTTTCTTTCAAATCTCAATACGCCGTCAACCAATGCGAATAACGTGTCATCTCCGCCGATACCAACGTTGATACCCGGATGGATCTTGGTTCCACGCTGCCGATATAAAATATTTCCAGCCTTAACAAACTGTCCGTCAGCTCTCTTCGCTCCTAAACGCTTGGACTCGGAATCTCTGCCGTTCTTGGTAGATCCAACTCCCTTCTTATGAGCGAAAAATTGAAGGTTCATATTCAACATTCTCTTACACCTCCTTAAATTTCAGTGAAATAAATTCATTTCCATAGGTTCGCTGTATTTCCTGCAATCCTAATACCAGCGACCGGAGCAGCAACACCGATTCCTTCCGATACCCTTCCTTCAGAGCAAAGTCCAGAAGACCCTCCTCCTCATTCGTGGTAACCCGATAGTCATCCTTCACAAGGACCTCGATGGAATTCACTGTATTGGTCACCAGTGCGGAAACTGCGGCGCAGATGATATCTTCGCCATATTCTCCGTACTCGGCATGTCCGATACAGTTGAATGCGGTATATTCCTGATTCCGGTTCTCATAAAACGTTACATAGATCATAACATTTCCTGTCGATTAACCATTAATCTTATCAATCTTAACCTGGGTAAACGACTGTCTGTGGCCGTTCTTCTTGTGGTAGCCGGATTTCCTCTTGTACTTGTAAACGATGACCTTCTTGCCCCGGCCGTTCTTCACGACAGAAGCTTCCACTGTTGCGTCTGCGACATCAGCTCCAACCTTTAAAGAACCGTCACTGACAGCTAACACGTCATCAAAAGTAACCTTATCGCCAGCTTCCACACCAAGCTTCTCAATGGTAATGATATCGCCTTCGGATACTTTGTACTGCTTACCACCTGTTGCTATAATTGCGTACATATGGCACCTCCTATTATCATTACTCGCCAGCTTCGGTGCTGCTTATGCAGACTTGTAACCCCGCTGTGCGGCATACTATTGTATAGTAGCACTTTTAGAGGCTTGCGTCAAGAGGGTTGTAACATATTTTTTCAAAAACATGTTACAACGCCTAATTTTTGTTCCGTCTCCTGTTAAAGTGCCGATCCACCTCGTATCAGAAGCTTTCTTACCTCAGTTCCATCAAGCTGTTTTACCGTTTTTGAGCTATTGACGGACAAATACGCTGCCACTCCCGCCGCCTCTCCAAGCTGATTCAGATTAACCATCACCCGAAGCGCGCCAAAGCCCATGTCATCGGCGTTGAGCATACGCCCTACCGCAATAAAATTATTATATTTTTTCTGAACCAGCATTCGGAAGGGTGCCTGATAGTATTTCGCGGGTTCGCCAGTAAGGCCCAGCTTCTCGCGCCAGTTCCATTCCGTCAAACGCCGCTCCGCTCCCTCCATGCGAACGGCATACCCATTCAGATAGCGGAACGTGACAGCGCCGTCAAAATCATGCATATCCACGCGGTAGGTTCCGTTAAGAACAGCATCTTCATATCTGGCACCCAGGAGCAGTTCTTCCCCACGCACCTTAAATTCCGTTTCATAATGGTTGCTTTCCCTGATACCTGCAAGCGCGCTGAGCGCAGCCACCGAAACCTTACGGTCCGTATATTTATTTATCAGATCGACCATAGCGAAGGCTTTTCGTCTCCCCTCGATCTCCGTGTGCGTAAGTCCATCGGCAGAAGCACAATCTACGTTAAAAACATGGCAATCGGCTCTTAGATAGATATCCTCGATCCCCGGCACAGGACCGTACCATCCGAAATCATCTGGAAGCCCAAACTCTGCACCGTAAACCCGGATAAGCTTTTCAATGTTTATACCATCGGTACTCCCCTTCATCAGAAAACACGGTGTGGGCGGCTGCACGATATTATGGCGGTATTTGGGAACACCGAGATATCCGGCAAGATCGCCGTCTCCGGTAGCATCAATATAAAACTTCGCTTTTACCGCGCTTCGACCGTCTTTATTTTCTATGACAGCAGCCGTAATATTTTTATTGTCAGTAATGGCGCCGACACACATGGTATGAAGATACAGCTTTATTTTTTCTTCCGCTATGAGACAGTCAAGCTCATACTGAAGTCTGTTGGGATTAAATTGTATTGCAAGGGACGGATCATCTTTTACAATTGCCGCATCTGCTTTCACAAGGCGCTCAACCACTTCTTCTGTAAGGCCGGCAATAATCTGATCTTTATAATCAGTATCCTTAAGACTGTGCCATACATTGACAAGGGCTGCCGTCGCAGTTCCGCCGAGACAATTTTGCCGCTCAACCAGAACCACGTGCAGTCCGAGTCTTGCTGCTCTTACGGCGGCAAAAACTCCGGTGCAGCTCCCCCCTGCAACAAACACGTCGGCTTCATAGCATACCGGCAATCGCTTTGCCGGTTCTGTTATATAATTCATTCCTTATGTCCTCCTTATCTCTCGCAGCCCTTTCTCATCCACAATAACGAATCAGCCGTTGTGCTTCCTCCATGCTGTCACTAAGCCCGGCTGCACACATTCCGAACAGTGCCGCCCCGAAGGCCGCTTCCTCCTTATGAACCGGGATAAACAACGGCAAGCCAAAAATGTCCCGGAAACGTTGTGCCAGGTGTCGGTTCAAACGGATCCCATTTCCGGAACCCACAATCCGATCTGGCTCTTTCTTTAAGAATGGTTTCATCTGCTGATACATCTCATATAATTCTTCCACCATGCCATTCATCACGCCGTCACAAAGATTCGCCATAGTCAGGTTATCGGTATCAATGCCATAGATTGCTCCGCGCTTCTCAGGTTCTTCTCTGGTTCCGCCAAACGTGGTATCCACCTTTAATCCATGGCGCGATGCCGGATGATAATCCTCCATGACCCTTTCCATCGCTCCATAAGCGCTCTCTACTTTCAAGTCCGCAACGACAGAAGCCGTTTCTCTTAAGAACTTCTCCAGGATGGCATAGGCTCTCCCACCGCATAGGGAAGATCCTGCCAAAAGATAGCTTCCATCCGCCAGAGGACGGCAATCCAGATTTGACGTTTCCGGTACATCCGGCACCACACAGGAAATCTGGCTTCCTGTCCCGATATTGATGAGCAGACTGTTTTCCATATCCCGAATGGATCCAAGTACACTTGCCTGATTATCACCGATTGCCACAGACACCGGGATCTCTTCTGTGGTTTTTCCCAAGATACGATATCCGGTCTGCACCTTTGGAAAAAAAGATGCATCCATGCCCGTCGATGCAATGGCCCTTTCATCAAACCGATTGGTTTTCAAATCATACATGCCGAAGCTGGCAGCATCGGATGGATGCAGCACTGGTTTTGTGACACCGCTTAATGCCATTGCCGCAAGGTCATGTATGGTGCAGAATGTCTGTGCAGTATCAGGAACCAAACCATTTATCATATTATAGAAATGGGTAACCGCCCCATATCCGGTTGCAAGCGGGTACCCGGTCAGCCGGCTCAGCCATTCTGTATAGGTATGCCCCTCCTTATACGGACGGTCACCACGGCCGTCCTGCCAGGTGTACAGGGGACTTACAGGATTCCCGGAAGCATCAATGTAAACAATCCCGTGCATCTGCCCCGTGACCCCGATGCTGTCCACCTCATGCCAGCCCTCCAGAAGCTCGGATGCAATTTCTCTCACCTCTTTTATCAGTGCTTCTGCATCCTGCAGTCTTTCCCACGAATGGTTCCCTGCGATAAACCCCGGATTCGGACGGGTGATCGTCTGTCGGATCTCCCCTGTTTTCCCATCACAGCAAATGCCGCACACGGATGTCGTTCCAATATCCAAACCTATTCTATACATAAACTCCCATTCCTTCCTGTCTGCGCTTCTTACATATGGGTTGAACCAAGATCCAGACGTTTTATGATATCCTGCTGGATATCCGAAGAGAGATCCAGGAAATTCACAAAGGTCCCGTGAATCCGCACGATATATACTCCCGACGGCGCATATTTATCCGGCTCCGCCAATACTTTGCGCAGGGTATCCGGTGTGGTTACATTCACATACAGGTAAAACGGCGCTACCTTTGCCGGATTCTTTGGATTAAAGAACAACGGCCGGATCACGCGATTGGCAAAATCGATCCCCTTTCCCTCCAAAGTCGGCGCCTGAAACAGCTTTGGATCGATGCCGAAATGCGAAGCATATCCCCCGTCCATTTTATCAAAGGGCAGACACATATTGGATAACATGCGGAATCCCATTCCCTGGTCTGCATCGCCAAACAGCGGATCAACGCCATAATTTAGCTGTTCTCTTGCTTTTCTGCCATCCGGGGTTGCAGCTACCCAGTAGCCATACGTCAGATGGGTCGTTGGGCTGGCCCAGTCTGCACGGAACGGATTCCCCAGATAATTCTTATGAGCAGTCACCATGTCAGACACCCTTGCTGCCACTATGGCGGCTTCTTCGTCCACCTTCGGGATATTATTTCCGAACTTTGGAGCAGCTTTCAAGAACCTGTGCAATTCTTCATATCCCTCAAAGTTGCTTCTCAACGCTTGCAAAAGATTCTCTGCATCCTCCGGCCGTTCTTCCAACAGCTTATCGATGGCAACAAAGGAATCCGCAATCACACTTAAGCCGTGGATCAGACAGCCGCTTCCGTTATATGGCGTCCCCTGGTGCTCAGTGTCTCGCATATCATATCCGCTTTCCATACCGCCCATAAAAGTGCTTAGGAACGGAACCGGCAGATAACTGATCGCCTTAGACGCACCGTTGGCGGCCTCGCACATCAGATCAATATAATGCTCCACATTCTCATAAAAACGCTCCCGAATATTCCGCAGCAATTCCTCTGCAGGAACCGCTTCTGTCCGCTCGATCACCTTCCCGGTTATCATGGATCTTCCACCATTGAGGGTCAATTCTAAGATCTTTGGCATGTTCAACCAACTGTTTGTGGTATTTCCATTGTCTTTTCCCATAATCAGCGGCTCCTGACAGCCTGCAACTGCATAATCCGCCAGATCATCATCCGACACACCATGCTTTTTCAGGGTTTGAAATACCGATTCATCGTTAAACAGCGATGGCGTAAGTACCCCCGGAGAGAAGAAAAACCTCCCCATAGCTGCATATAACTGCTCCGGCGTATTTGTATGTAATTTTGTTGACAAGATCGGTTGCGGGAGGTTCATATCAAAGTATGCATCCATCAATGCATAGGTCGTCTCATTGGTCAGATCATTTCCGTCCCTATCCATTCCGCTGATCAATAAGTTTTGTGAAATAGCCCAGCTACGGTCCCCCACATTATAAAATACCAATAAGTGTTTTAACAGTGCTGCCGCATCCGCCCTGGATAGCTGTTCCTTCGCACGATAAGGCTCAAAGATGCGGTCGGCATTCCCTACCGATAGAGCAAAGGGATTCGGTGCCTGTTCCAAACACATCACTTCCCACAACAGTATGTAAGCCTGAATCGCTTCGAACAATGTATCACTGCCATGCTCCGGCACCTTGCGTAGGGTACGCTCCATCAGACCTAATTGCGCAGCTCTTTCCGAAGATGCATGCTTTTGCTTTTCTGCCGCAAGATCCGCGTAACGACCTGCCAACTCCACCGTGCTTTGGAGCGTTAATCTCATTGCCGCGAAATTATCTTTCTTTCCGCTGTCGGTTTCTGCCGCTATTTTCTCGTCCAGCGTGCCTATGATCGCCTGCAATCCATGTGCCAGAACCGGCCGAAAATCAGGAATAACATGCCCGGTAACCTGTTCCATGAAGAAAGCAACCTCCGCCGTATAATCTTCATATTTGTTATAAACACTTGTCAGTGTTTTGACATAATCTGTCTGTTTCGTAAAGCTGCAGACACGCGCAATCCTTTCCTTTGTGAATTCTTCATTGGGTTCAATATCGCCAAAGACCGCAGTCGGATCGCAATATCCCGAAAATGTCTCTAACTGAAACGCCGGATTGATAAGTGCATAGCTGCGTGCAAAGGCATCGGACTGGCTTCCTGCAAAGATTGCATGATCGCTGATGGATATGGGCAGTTCACGAAGGATTGCCCCAAGCTCCTTTGCTGCACGCATCTCTCTGCTCTCCTTTGCCCATTCCTTCGCATGGTTACAAACGATCTCCCGGGCCAGGAACCACCCGTCCAGACGCTTCTTTGCACGTTCCTCCTTAAACAGCTCCTTTGCCATCTCTGTTACCTTTTCTGCTTCATACACTTGATACATGATCTTGCTCCTTCCTTATATTCATACAACGCCTAAGACCTGTTTTACGTTCTTACCACATCCAGGCCTTGTTCACGCATCATCTTTTCGTACAAATCCCGTGTCACCTCCGGTACAAAAGCATCCGTTACCGTATACGCTTTTCCACATCTTAGCCACTTTTCTTTCCCGTATTCATGGTAAGTCAGAAGCTCGAACCGCACTCCGGCGGTATTCTGTGCGGCAAAAAAAGCAAGGAATGCCTTCATATCCTCCAAAGACGCATTAAACCCGCCGATCAGCGGGATGCGTATCAGAAGTCTGGGATGATCCTTCATGGCAGCCCGCAGGTTTTCGCATATAACCGCATTCCCGGATCCGGTGAACTTCGCATGTACCTTTGGATCATAATGCTTAAAATCCATGATCAGCTCATCCAATAATGGGAAAAGCTCCGAAAGCCGTAATGATGTTCCGTTTGTCTCTATGGCTGTCGATATCCCCGCTTCACGCAAACGAAGCAGTGCTTCCTTGAGGGCGGGGAACTGACAGGTAGCCTCGCCCCCTGTGAAGGTCACACCGCCGCCATCAAAAAACATGGGCTTACACCGAACGGCCTCCTCCACCAATTCCTCAAGCGTCATAAAAAAGGTGTCCGGTCCGCTCACATCCATCCCCTCCGGGTTGGCACACCATGGACAACGCAGATTACACTGTTGCAAGTGATAGACCAGACGGTTTCCCGTGCCATCCTGTGAATAATTAAAACCTTTGTGAAAAACCGCAAGCTTCATGTTGATCTTCCTTTTTTCTTCCTCTTGCTTACCGCTCCGGCGGCAGGCAGAGCACTGCCTGCAGTCTGTCGTCTGTACTTAAAACCGCATTATCCTTCGCTGCATATGGCAGGAAGAAATAATCTCCCTTTTTCAGATTCCATCGGTTTCCGTTACAGATGACCTGTCCTTTCCCGTCTGTAACCACATAGACTGCCGGAGCCTGTGTCAGCACCTCTTCTCCCTGTGTCAGGGTATATCTCTGTACTGCAAAGCAGGGGGTATCCTTGTAACCGATGAGCTCTTCTTCCAGACAGCACCCGGTCTCACGGAGAATCTGTGGGACACACTTTACCTTATCCATGATCTCGCTACCCACGGCGTCATAGTCAAAGCAGTCAAGCGCATCCTCCGGTGCAAGGCCGATATACATCTCATCATCGTTTAGATGATACTCGCCGCACCATGCTTCCGGCTGGATGGTAAAATCCGTCGGCTCCTGAATCTCCAGAATCAGGCAGCCCTTCCCGATGGCATGTACCAATAGCGCCGGAATCAAAAATACATCTCCCGGCTTCACATTTACCCGGTACACCAGCCTTTCCATGGCATCTTTATCCTGTTCGCTCTGTGCAACAGCTTCCGCAAAGGCCTCCTTTGTCATGTGTTCCTTAAATCCCACGTATAAGCAGGCATCCTCTCTGGTTGCCAACACCACCCAGGATTCTGTTTTTCCATAATCGCTGTGAAAATATTTTCTGGAAAATGCTTTGTCCGGATGTGCCTGCACCGGAAGCCGGATCGCACTGTCCAGGAACTTGATCAGAACATCAAAATCGGTCCGGTCTCCAAGCAATTCCTTGGAATACTGTTTCAGAAGATCATCAAAGTAGAGGTCGGTTCCCCGGATACGGGAGACCCCTTCCTTCTCCCCTTTGCTGATCTTATTGCGTGCTTTCACAGCGGAAGCGACCCATTCCTCCGGTTCGTATCCATCCGTGGAATCGTCCCCGAAAAACTCCGCAAACAACGCGCCGCCTGTATAAACGCGCCAAACTCTGTTTTTTTCAAAAAAAATGGGTGACTGCAACAAATTGTTCATCCTGTTCTTTAATATCATTCATTACTCCTTCCGATTCCCTGGTGTTTCACCGTAATATTTTTTATAATTTTCAATAAAGTATGAAACAGATTCAAATCCCGAAAGCTTTGCGACACCGCTTACCGTGGTATTGCCGTCACTGATAAGACTATGCGCATATTTTAATCGTATTTCTTTCAGATATTTTCCGAAATTCATCCCCAATTCCTCTTTTAAGAGACTGCCAATATAATTTTGAGAGCACTCAACGTACTCGGCAACATCAAGCAAGGATATATTTCGGCTGAAATTGTTATGAATGAAATAAACTGCTTTCTGAACCTTGGGCGAATGCAGATTTTTTACATTCATCTTTTTCTCCGCATTAAACTTGCGAAGATATGTAACCAGCACACGATTCAGGGAAAACCGTACCATTTCTTTGGAGTACTCCGCAGGATTTTCAAGCTCGTTATTAATAAATCTGAGTTCCTTTTCCAGTTCCCGGCATTCCTCATCGGAAAACTCACATACCGGATAACTCCCCAGATTTTTGAGCTTGGTAAAGATCACCGGATCGATCAGGCTGTCATCGAAATTCACATTTATTATGGCAAATACTTCCCCATTCTTTTCATCGTAATTTACTTCGTGAAAATCGGTATATGACAAGTAATAGGCGACTCCTCTGAAAAGAGGACTGTCGTATCCGTTTACAATCTGATTTCCCTTCCCGGAAACCACCAATTCAAACTCATTATAATTGTGCCAATGCATGGCGGTATTCATCGGGTAGGTATCGCTGTCATGGAACTCGACACTGATACCCATGTCACCCAGACGCTTATTCTCTATTAATTTGTAAAACATGGTACTGCTTTGCATAGCTCATTCTCCAAAAAAAACAATCATATACTATTTGAATTATTCACATCGTCTATCAATATGTTATCATTCGAAAATAAGACATGCAATATAAATTTCCCACGATTATATGCAAATCTGACACACTACGATTTCTTTTTTATTCCAAATATAGTGATTTTTTCATATAGTTACAGATATTCCTCATGTATATTATACGTTTAATATACATGAAAGTCCCTCATAGGCGGAAATAGTTATATTCCTTATCATTCCGCCGCTGCATTCAGCATAAGACATGCCGCCGCTTTGTGTTGTCAGGCTGTTTTCTTCTTTCGGTTTTGCATACCGAGTCTGCCGTCGAGGGCAATGCAATCCACATTGACTATATTTATAATTCCAACAGCCTTGTAGTAAATTTCAATCTTTTGTTTTCTGTGACCGCTGCTTTTGTCGGGAGCGTGTATCACAATTTAGAACATATGTTTATATAGATTCTTTAACATTCTGTATAGGTATATTCAACTTTTGCATAGTTGTCAAATATGACTATATGGTTTTTGGGGTTACTTTTTAGGCAAAGTCAAAAAAGACAACAAAAGTTGTCCAATATGACTACCATTTTCAGAATATTATGTTATAATATAAAAAGCAAGGAGGTAAAAGGCGTGAAAAATTTAAAGAACAACATCGACCATTATATGAATTTAAAAGGGATAAAGAAGTACAGTCACTTATTGGTAGATATTGCACACGAATTAGGAATTAAGGGACAAGAAGCATATGAGTTTGCAAGGAAAGAAAAATCCAATTTCTCAAAAATGTTAAAAGGGGAAAGACCTCTTAAATATGAATTTATTATTCCTTTGGAAAAAATATTCGGCGTTTCACTAGCACGATTGACGGATGAAGAAGCTTACAAATTACCTGTTGAAAAGACAAATGTACCATTCAATAAAGGTTTCAGATATTATGCTTATTTAGATGACCCTGAATTATATAAAAATGAATTTAATTTGTTACTTGCAAAAGATGGTAAATCTATTCTTACACAAACAGATGAATTTGGTAAAACGTTTCTTGATTATGTAGTTGAATATCACTCGGTCAATGGTGTCAGATACTTATATGAAGAGTGTATATTTCGTTCTAAGTGAACCACTTGCACGGTCAAACTGAGCCAGTCCCACG